>DAOTJS010000112.1:0-1554 GCA_035448825.1 Fidelibacterota bacterium | reverse complement strand
TCTTCAATCGGGGCGTAATTTAATCAATCAATTCAAGAATTTCAGTAAATTTTTCTGGCTTAAACTTGACTATAAGTAAAATTACCTTTACCTTTGTATTAAAGAAAAGAAGAGATAATGAAAGGCTTACGGGTTTTAAAAAATAAAATGTTTCTCGCGAGCTATTTGGGCGATGTATTGGTTTTCACCGGTGCACTATATGCCCAGATCGCCGATTTCAGCGCCGAACAGCTGACTTTTACCACAAAACAATAAAAAATAATTTAGCGTGCCGTCCTAATCGGCAGATTGGTTTTTGCAACTTGTTTTAGTTGGTATGGAACGATAATTTTTAATTATGGAAAACATCATCCAGATCGCCGGTATCCGAAGTATAGAAGAAGCTCGATTGTTACTTGAGAGTGGTGTGGATTACATCGGCTTCCCCTTGCGGCTGGCTTATCACCAACCGGATTTAACCGAAGTCGAAGCCGCCGAAATCATCGCCAAACTCGCCTGCGGCGATAGAAGTGTCTTAATCACTTATCTCGATAATGCGCAAGAAATCGCGAGCCTGAGCCGTTTGCTCAAGATAAAATATTTGCAACTGCATGGCTTTATCTTGCCAAGTGAAGTTAAAAAGTTACGTCGTTTAAACCCCGATCTAAGCATCATAAAAAGTTTAATCGTGCGTTCTGGAAATATGGATGAATTGCGCTATACTATTGATCAATTCGCCAGTCTGGTTGAAGCTTTTATCACAGATACATACGATCCTAAGACGGGCGCGACCGGCGCCACCGGCCAGACCCATGATTGGGAAATTAGCCGGAAAATCGTCGAATATTCACCTAAGCCGGTTATTTTAGCTGGTGGCTTAAATCCCATAAATGTTCGTGAGGCAATTTTAACCGTAAAACCGTCCGGAGTAGACACTCATACTGGGGTGGAGAATCCTGCTGGATGGAAGGACGCTAAACTCGTGCGGCATTTTATCTCAAGGGCACGCGAGGCGTTTGCTCAAATTACAGAGAATAAAACATATCCCATCCCGATCAACGGCGTTCTCGATCTACATACCTTTTCACCTAAAGAAATCAAGGACTTGGTTCCCGAATATCTTGAGGCATGCCGTGCTAAAGACTTGCTCGACGTTCGTATCATTCACGGCAAAGGCATTGGCGTATTGCGGGAGACTGTTCAGGCTATTCTACGCAAATTGCCTTACGTTGAAAAATTTCAGTTAGCCGATGAATCCGGTGGCGGCTGGGGTGCGACGATTGTGCGCTTAAAAGGGAAAGAATAATCACTAAAAGTCATACAATTTCCAATTAGTGGCTATTACAATAATTTAGTTTGATTACTAATAGTTTCTGATTACCAGAATTATAAAATTATTTTCACTAAAGCAGTAAACTACCAACCAATCCTGGAAGCTGTCAGGAATCTAACATTGAGAACTTTTATGTTTTAAACTAATTTTCCCTTGTAACTAAAATCCATTTAGATATTGAATGACCTTTTGGCAAATTTTTAGCGTTGGAAAATTTCATATTAAAGGTTATTTTCGGCTCA
>DAOTJS010000111.1:0-1573 GCA_035448825.1 Fidelibacterota bacterium | reverse complement strand
ACTTTGGCTAAAATTATCAATCTGTCTGACCATCTTGCGGCTATCAGAGCATTGATTGGTGAGTAGTGATACAAAAATAATCATCAAAACAACTTTGAATCCTATCCCTTTCATAAATACCCCCAAAAATATTATTTGATTTTTATCGTTAATTCCTTGCCATCATATTTTACCATTTTATCCGGTTCGAGAGTAAAGTCAAGTCCGGTCATTTTATCCGGGCTAACTCGGATAATTTGAAATGTTCTTTCTCTCAACATTCCCGGAAATTCGCCCTGCCGCTTTCCAATTGTTAAATTCTGAGTTTTTTCAGAATAAATCAGTGGAATAATGGCAAATTGCCCATTTTCATAATTATAATTAACTCCTTCGTCCTCGTAAAGTTCAAACTCGGCGTCACGACCAGTATAGACATATAAAATAATCGGATCAGCGGGTTTTTCAGCTGAGTACTGAATTTCCGGTCCATACGGAATAATTGAACCTTCTTTCACAAATATCGGTATATCACTGTAAGGTGCCTCGGCTATAATCGTCCGACCGCCGGTGAAATATTTCCCGGTTTTCAAATCATACCAACCAGTACCAGCCGGTAAATAGACCGAGCGTGTGCGGGCTTTATATTCCGTCACCGGATTAATGAGCAAAGCCGGACCGAACATAAATTGATCGCCGACATTTTGAACTTTTGTATCCTGACTGAAATCCATTATGAGCGCTCGCATAATCGTATAATCGTTATGCGTTACCATACCAGCCAGCGAATAAATATAGGGCATTAAGCGATAGCGCAAGTGATCGTAGGCTAACATTGCCTGATAGGCGGGGTGATCTTCTGGCGCAACGTGATAAATTTCACGGTAGGGATATTCTCCATGAACCCGGAAAAGCGGACAAAAGGTGGCAAACTGAAACCAGCGGGTCATCAGTTCACGCCATTCTTCCAGATTTTCGCCGGTGGCGTTGACAAAGCGAGATTCGACCGCAAAACCACCAACATCCGTTGTCCAATATGGAATGCCGGATAGACAAAAATTCAAACCAGCTGGAATTTGAGTTTTCAAATCATACCAGCGGGCGGCAACATCCCCGCTCCAGGTCGCGGCGGCAAACCGCTGTTGTCCGGCGAAAGCCGAACGAGTTAGAATAAAAACCCGTTGATCGGGATTAGTTCGGCGCTGGTTCTCATAAATTCCTTTACAATGAACCAACGAATAAGTATTCAAATAGCGAGCGGCAGTGCCAATGGCGGTCGGGTGCATCCGCAGAAGAGTCTCCTCGCGCGATAAATTGGAGTGAATATCCGGTTCAGTGGCATCCAGCCACCAGGCATCGAAACCCTTACTGAATAATTTTTCATTGATTTGTTGCCAGTATAAATCTCTGGCTTCTGAACGGTAAGGATCGTAAAATGTGGAAACATAGCCGGGTCCGACCCAATCTCTCTGGTTCTTTTCGACATTGCGCATATATAACCAGCCCTTCTCCAGAAATTGTTGGTAATTCTTCGTCCCAACATAAAACTTTGGCCAGACCGAAATCATAATGTGGGCGTTTAGTTTTTCATGCAGTT
>DAOTJS010000110.1:0-1637 GCA_035448825.1 Fidelibacterota bacterium | reverse complement strand
AATTGCGGTTCATTAACGGGTTGGGGTAAGGTGAACTTGGCGTTACTCATTGATAACTCTCCTCTCTGGCGTTGAACTTGGGATACAATGTTAAAATGCTTAACACTGACTTAAATTAATAAACTATATTCTGAATTGGTAGGATTAAACGTTGTTAAGTAGTAAAAATTTGTATTTTAGTGGAATATTGGAAAAAGGAAGTTGTTTATGACGACGAATACAGTATTAATCGCCATTGTTTGGCTTTATAATACATATTTTTCATAGTGATTTTTGCGAAAATTATGAGGTTGAATATTTAAAGTTGAATTAAGATTTTAGCTGTACCGATTGATTTTCGAAAGTGTAAATTGCCAGCAATTTGAATATTATGAAAAATGCTCTAAATAATCCATAAACTGTCGATATTTTTAATTAAGAGATACTCACACGGATGTTTGATTTTATGGACGGAGTTTTCATTAGCTAATTTGGAGAACTTTGGCGCCGCGAACATGACGCTGTTTCAAATCCAGCAGGGCTTGATTGGCCTTTTCAAACGGATAAATTTCGACTTCCGGTTTGATCGGAATTTCCGCGGCTAATTCTAAAAATTCGGCTACATCCCGCCGAGTGACATTGGCAACGGATTTAATTTCCTTCTCCAGCCAGAGATGTTCGGGATAATCAATCGTTGTCAGAATGGATTTATCGCTATTTTCTTTACGGATAGCGTTGATAACCAGACGACCGCCTGGCATGAGATTTTTCAAGGCGGCGACGATGGGAGTCCAGACCGGCGTGGTATCGATAATAGCATCCAGCAATTCTGGTGCAGGTTCATTCGTGTCGCCTGCCCAGACGGCGCCGAGTTCACGCGCGAATGCCTGTTCATTCTCACTGCGGGCGAAGACGTACACCGGCGTTTGGGGGAAACGATGACGTACCATTTTCAGGACTAAGTGGGCCGAGGCGCCGAAACCGGTTAAGCCTAATTTCTGACCATTGTATAAATTAGTCAGACGTAAAGAACGATAGCCAATCGCACCGGCACAGAGAAGTGGGGCGGCTTCGGCGTCGGTGAAAATTTCAGGAATTGGATAAGCGAAATTTTCGTCAACCGTCATATATTCCGCATAGCCACCATTGGCGTCCCGTCCGGTAGCGCGAAATTGCGGGCAGAGGTTTTCCTGATCTGAGAGGCAGTAAGAGCATTTTCCGCAGGCGGAAAAAATCCAGGCGACGCCGACGCGAGTTCCGATAGCAAAGCGGCGGGCGTCGGGACCATTTTCTATTATCCGACCGATTACCTGATGTCCCGGTATCATCGGAAAGGACGCGGGCGGTGTACGACCTTCGATTTCATCCAGTTCAGTATGACAAATGCCGCAGACACTGACTTTAATCAAGATATCATTGGAAGTCGGACGTGGTTGTTCAACATCAGCGTAAATGAGTGGATTTTCATTCTTGTTTAGATCATAAATTTGAGGCAAAAGATAGGCTTTCAATTTTACACCTTTAGTATTTGTTGGGAATTTAATAATCGGATTAAATACGCAAAATGAAATCTTATGGGTTTCATCAATATATTCAAATGTTCCAATGTCAATTTTTCTTTTTGCGTGATAAATATGCTTTGGTTAAATTTGCATTCG
>DAOTJS010000109.1:0-1765 GCA_035448825.1 Fidelibacterota bacterium | reverse complement strand
CGCACCAATTACACCGGCATTCTTCTGCGGCAAGCGATGATTGATTATATTAGAGCACACTCTCCTATCGTTCCGAAAACTGATGGGCGCTGGCGGGAGATTAGGTAAGATTAAGGTCGCGGTTAAGATAAAAGCAACGGGAGAGAGAAAAGATTATTAATAATAAAGTGATGATGTCGAAGATATTATATTTATTGAAAAGAAAAACATTTGTTATTGTGAAGTAATTTTTAGATTTTCACAATGAGTTTAGATTTTATAAATATTTAAATAACGAGTCAATGTTTAAAACTACTATAAAATTTATTTTGACTTTATCACTGTTCGCTTTTTCATTTCAATGTAAGCCGGTGACAATAAAGGTAAGTGAAAATGATGCCGGCAGTACATTGGAAATGAAGGAAGGTGATAGCCTGGAAATTGTCCTGCAAGCCAATCCTACGACCGGCTATCGCTGGGAAGTAGCTTCCAACGATACAAATGTATTAAAAAACATCAGCATCGAATACCAGGCTGATAAAGTACCGTCGGGCGTTGTGGGTTCAGGTGGTAAGACAATAATGCGTTTTATGGCAATAAAAGAAGGCGACACATTTTTACAGTTAGTATATCGCCGACCATTTGAGAAGGATATGCCGCCGGTTAAAAAATTTGAGTTAAGTGTTGTGGTCAAACATTAGCCGATAAGGAGCTTAAATGAAAAAGGTTTACGTTCCTATGATTTTATGCGTGATATTTTCCGTGATTTTTGCGCAGGAGCGAAATCCTCAAATGGCTCCGCTTGACTCGGAGTTTATCAATTATATAGAAATGGTAAAAAAGGGTGAGGTAAAGAAATTTACGCCCGAAGGATACGCCCTTGGCTATATTCCGCATCCATTGACTTTTGAAACAGAAATTCCGATACATCTTCAGAAGCAAGTTTCGTTACCGGAAAGGTATGATTTGCGAGAGGAAGGTAAACTAACAACGGTAAAAGATCAGAAAGATTGCGGTTGTTGCTGGACATTTGCGACTTATGGTTCGATCGAATCAAGATGGAAAGCTTTAGAATTGGGGGATTATGACCTTTCTGAACAAAACCTTAGAAATGGCCATGGCTTTCTTTTAGGTTCCTGCGAAGGCGGTAATGCCAAAATGGCAACTGCCTATTTCAGTCGCGGAAATGGCCCAATTTCCGAAGTTGATGACCCTTACGATGTAAAAGATAGTATTTATGTTTCGGGTTTAAGTTCTCAAGCCTATGTTCCCGACGCTCGATTTTTACCGGATGACATAAATATCCTTAAACAGATTGTATATACTTATGGCGCCGTCTATACCGATATGTTCTGGGATAATACTTATTATAATTCACAAAATCATACCTATTATAGTTATGTGGATAGTAGTATCAACCATGCAGTCCTGCTGGTAGGATGGGATGACAGTAAGGAGACTGCTGGTGGCACAGGAGCCTGGATTATAAGAAATAGCTGGGGATCCGGTTTCGGGGAAAATGGTTTTTTCTACATTTCCTACAACGATATCAAAGTAAATACGGGCCCAGCTTTCTGGCCGAATCGTATGGATTACAATCCAAACGCTTCTGTTCATTACTACGACAAATTAGGATGTGTTACATCGTTTGGTTGGATTGATAGCACTCTTGCTCATCCTGATTATGAGGATTATGGTCTGGTAAAATTTGTTATTTCTACTGATCAGAAGATTACCAAAGTAGGAACTTGGGTGCATTCTTCCAATTCGACGGTGAATTTTTATA
>DAOTJS010000108.1:0-1800 GCA_035448825.1 Fidelibacterota bacterium | reverse complement strand
ATTGATGCGAGAGAGCGATACATTCTTCCACGCTTATTCCGGAAATTGGAACGAGGGGGCAGACGTCAGTCGCTCCGAGTCGTGGATGAGTTCCGCGATGATGGCGCATATCAATTAGCTCGGTGGCTTTGGCAATTCCGGCAAAAGCCCCATTTATGACGCTTTCGCGATTGCCCACAAAGGTTAGCACGGTGCGATTGACCCTAGCGCCGGAATTGACATCCAGTAGTTTTACGTCTTTCACCTTTTTGATTGCTGACGCGATTGCCTTAATTACATCACGATTGCGGCCTTCGCTGAAATTTGGAACGCATTCTATTATTTCGGTCATACATTACTCTGGTAGCTAAACGAGATGGAAGATAACTGTGCTTTCTAACAAACTCTATAAAAGCCTTTTTAAAAACATCAAAATCATCAGAAGAATAAACATCCATATTACAGTTGATAAAAGAGAGCGCGGTGATTTCCGAGGGACTTTACTTTTGCGGTTAAAATGAAATTTCCCGTCACGCTGTTCATCAAGTCTGCCAGATATGTCAAATTTTTTTGTGGGTCTCGTGTCCATTATTAGATACCTCCAAATAATTGCGAGAAAAAGTTCACGAATGGATTAATGAAAGCTCCCAGAATAGAGAAATTCGTAACCATCCCGACAATTATAACAGCCATTAAAATAAAACTGCCGTATCGCTCTAACCAGTTAATCTGGGCTTCATAACGCGGTGGAACCAGTCCCATCAGGATTTTGGAACCATCCAGCGGAGGAATCGGCAGTAAGTTGAAAATCGCCAGCGCCAGGTTGATTTGCAAGCTGAGAATTACCATCACATAAAGCGGCTGTAGCACACTTAGCGGCAGGAAACTAAAATATCCGCCCTGAAAAAGTCTTGCCAATAAACCGCTCAGCAAAGCTATAAACATATTAGCTAACGGTCCGGCGGCGGCGACTATCAGCATATCACGTTTGGGATTGCGAAAATAGCGTGGATCAACTGGTACCGGACGTGCCCAGCCGAAATGCACCAGAAAAAGCATCAATGTTCCGATCGGATCGAGATGTGCAATTGGATTCATTGTCAGACGTCCAGCCATTTTAGCCGTTGGATCGCCCATTTTGTAAGCCGTCCAGCCATGCATATACTCATGAAAGGTAAGAGCCAGTAGAATCGGCGGAATAAGCAGAATTATTACTTGAAAGTTCATTAATACCTCGGGTGAAAAGTGCGGTGTTGTTCGATTAAAAATTCGCGGTCGAGATGGGTGTAAATCTGCGTCGTAGCAATGTCGGCGTGTCCCAGCATTTCCTGCACTGCTCGCAGATTAGCACCTCCTTCCAATAAATGAGTCGCAAATGAATGGCGGAAAACGTGAGGGCTTACCGGTTTGCGAATATCGGCCAGACGTACATATTCCTGAATAATATTCCAGACTGCCATTCGGGTGAGCGGAGCCCCGCGCATACTTAGAAAAAGATAATCACGGCTTTTACTGTATCTAACCAGCAACGACCGTACCGCCGTAATATAATTCTTAATATCGTGAGCCGCCTGCGCTCCGAAGGGCACGACGCGTTCTTTGGCTCCCTTACCGAAAACACGCATAACACCCTGGTGAAAAAATATGTCGCCCATTTTGAGTCCAATCAACTCTGAAACTCTTACGCCGGTAGAATAGAGAGTTTCGATCAAAGCCCGATCGCGGATGCCTTTATTGACCGTACAATCAATGGCATTCAAAATAGCGTCAATCTCCTCAACCTCGAGCACCTTCGGTAGTCGGCGCGGTAAGCGCGGTGAT
>DAOTJS010000107.1:0-1823 GCA_035448825.1 Fidelibacterota bacterium | reverse complement strand
GCCTTCGAATATCGTGGCGACCTCCTGCCCAAGCAGATTATAGACTTTGAGAGTTGAATAACCGGATATTGGCAGTTGGTAACCGATGGTTGTAGTTGGATTGAAAGGGTTGGGATAATTCTGGCTGAGGATGAATTGCTCGGGAATCGGAATTTCATATTCGTTAACATTATTCGAACTAACCACCAAACTTCTAATCGCTAAATCAAGATTATTTTTAGCATTTTCTAAACTATCTCCGGCAGAAACTGTATAGGAATAATTTCTATTCATAGCATATTGGGCTTTTGATAATGAAGTCATTAGTAGTTCCCATGATTCAATGGTGTATTTATTTTCACTCAGCGTATCAGTGATAGAGATGAGTGAATCAAGTGCGTTGTAATTTATCCCGACTTTTACGACTTCATAGAAGGCTGGTTTGCATTGATTTTGGGCATCCCAGAGAGAAGCATTGGTTACAAATGCCCATTTGTCATTCAAGCCGTCTTTGGAAACGCTGATGATCTTACCGCGCCCGGAAAAATAACTGCGTTCAACAAAACATTTAATTAAGGCGGCGTATTGATTAGCTTGGGTCGCCCAGCGGGTTGCGGAATCGGTGCTGGGTTTGACGTCCAGCTCGGTAACTGAAATTTCATCGCAAATCGGTTCAAATTTTTCATAGGAAGCAATCCACTGTTCAGCGGTGGGTGAATTGTATTGGTCGTGATCTTGCATACCGATCCCATCCAGATATCCGGCTTCATAAATCGGCTTGCAAATTCTCACAATACCATCAGCTTTTGCAGGAATATGAGTATTATAATCATTATAGTAAAGCTTCATCTGAGTTTCATCGTAATATTCAGTCCATTTACGAGTGAATTCAAAAGCCTTCATTATATAACTGCTATCACCAAAAGTAATGTACCATTCGCTCTCAGTTCGATCAGTGCCATCATCTTTAACGGCTTCATTTACCACATCCATCGCCGAAAGCAAGCCGGGCCATCCGTCATGAATTATTCTGATCACCTCTTTAATATAATTGTCCATGCGCTCAGTCATTTTCTCTTTTGATAAGCGTTCTCCATTACTATTATATCCGGTACGGAAAAAAGCAGTCCCAGGATGTTGATTATGCCAAACTAAAGTGTGTCCGCGAAAAGTAAATCCCTGACGTTTTGCCCAATTAAGCTGGGCAATAATATTGCCATTAAATTTCACCCTTGGATGAACATCTATAGAATCCTTTTCAAACTGAGTAGAAGCATTGTTATAGGCTGTGGCGCTTCCGGATATATCTACAATATTTACTGATTTCATCCAATTTCCTGGGCTCATCGAATTCATATGGTATTTAATTAGATAGCCTCCATTTGGGTCAACAACATCAGATTGCCCTGGCACATAGGGATCATTGGCAAAACCTATATGAGCATAGGATAGTAGGCAGCCAAGGTAAAAATCCCCGGCATAGACCTCTTTCAAAGCCGGCACATCTGTTTGGATAGTGCTAGATTGAGCATTAACTAATCTGAAAGATAGAACCATGATAGTCAATAAAATTGTCGATTTTACTTTATTATGATTCGAATAAAATGATTTCATTTGAAAACTCCTTTTATGTTCTTAATCCTACTTCAAAAGGACCAGTTTTTTTGTTTCCACAAAGCCGTTGGTCTCCATTTTATAAAAGTAAATACCACTGGTCAGATTGCTCCCATCCAAAATGGCGGTATAATTTCCCGCCTGCTGAACGCCATCGAATACCGTAGCCACCTCTCGCCCCATCACATCATAAACCTTGATGGTCAGGTAACCGGCTTTCGGTAAGTGGT
>DAOTJS010000106.1:0-1843 GCA_035448825.1 Fidelibacterota bacterium | reverse complement strand
CGGGGACCCGGCTCCAAAAAAGTGTTGCAACTGACGAACAAGCACTTCTAAAAGCCCTCGATATTGCACCCGGTTCAATCAGAAAAATTGCTAAACAGTCGCCGACTTTAGCGAAACCGGCGGTGACTTTTCCGGCTGGTAAAGTTTTAGCTAAATTGATTGTTGATGAGGATGGGATTTATCGCGTTTCTTGTCGGGCGCTAAGCGACAGCGGCATTGCTTTGAAAAAAGTTGACCCGCGTACTTTCCGCCTATTTAATCAGCAACATGAAGTACCAATTTACGTTTATGGCGAATCCGACGGGATCTTCCACAATAATGACTATATCGAATTTTTTGGCCAGCGCAATCGCAACAGTGTGGCTGATTACGAATACGATCCATTTACCGATAAAAATGTTTATTGGTTGACCTGGGGTGAAAATTATGGTCTGCGTTACGCCGAAGAATCGGTTCAGGTGAATTCTCCGATTGATGAGACGGTTGTACCAATTGACTATTTATATACTGCCCATATCGAAGTCAATGCGGCTTTCGAGTGCCTTGGACAAGTGGATGTTGATCAGCCGACCCATATTCGTGACCACTGGTTTTTCGATTCGGGGATTTCTGGTGGTACAGAAAGGGAATACGTTTTCCATCTATCTTATCCCAATCCCAATCAAATTAATAACTTCAATGCCCAATTAAGAATGCAGGGACTTACCTATGGCGATGCAGGCGATCATCAAGCCGATTATTCTATAAATAATATCAAAGTTGCTAGCGGTGCCTGGAATGGTCAAAAGGCATATACTCTCGAAAACAGTGCTAGCCAGGTTTTGCATAATAATTTTCTGAAACATGGCGAGAATGTTCTGCGAGTTCAAGTTTCCGGTGCTGATCCGACCGACAAATATAGCAAAGTAGCCGTGGATTATTTAAAGGTAAAATACTTCCGGCTATACAAAGCCGACGAGGACGAACTCGATTTTACCCGACCGGAAAGCTCGATTGACGGACTTTATACTTTTACACTTTCCAATTTCAACACTTCGGATATTTCAATTTATAAAGTAGGAAAGAGCAAACTCCGCGATTTTACGACGGAATACATCAAAAGCACTAACTCCTACCGGGTAATGCTTCAGGATTATGTGCGAGATGATACGACCCTCTATTGGGCGGCTTGCGGGGAGGCGCTGAAATTTCCGCTTTCGGTAAAATTGGATACGATAATCGGTCTAAGTTCGATCCCTTCCGGTGCTGAAGTGGTCGTTATTACCCGTCAGGAATGGGTCAATAATCTTTCCAAATTGACTGATTTTTATGCCAGCATCGGCTTGTCATCTCAGGTTGTTGGAATTGAAGACATATATAACGAGTTTAATGCTGGAATTATCAGTCCCTTTGCGATCAAAAAATTCCTGCAGTATGTTTGTTATAACTGGAATCCCGTTCCGGAATATATTTTGCTGGTCGGCGATGCTGATATAAAGGAAGAGCGCTCCATCCCTTCTTATTTTTTTCAATCTTATAGCTACGGAGCCTGTGCCAGCGATTTCTGGTATGCTCTAATAGATGACGATGATGTGCCTGATTACGCTATTGGTCGCTGGCCATGTTCAACCATTGAAGAATTGGAAGCACTAATTGACAAGCGCCTAAATTATACCAAACACAATCTCATTGGTCCCTGGAATAATGAACTGCTATTTATTGCTGGACAGGAAAACGTTTTCAAAAATCAATCGGAAAATATGATCCAGCGTCAGATCAGTAAGGAATTCAATATCAATCGCATTTATGTTAATCCGGCTTCCGTCGGTTCGCGTTTCTACGGCGGCTCGGATACGCTCTTATA
>DAOTJS010000105.1:0-2067 GCA_035448825.1 Fidelibacterota bacterium | reverse complement strand
GAGCCCGAATCTTACTGCCGCTGATTTATTTACCGAGGTTGTCTCAAAAATTTGCTTATTTATGGCGGCAAATGTTTCCGCCCCGCGCTGTGATGTGGGATTTCTACTCTTCTCCGAATTTGAAGCCGACCTGGCGTAACTACTTGCGGCTACGATACAAGGCGGTATGTGAAATTTTCAGATAGTAGATCGGTGGAAATTTCTTAAAATTTTACCGAAGATTTAATTGCATGTAACAAATTTTAACGATCTATATCAATTAATTCGTTGGGGACTCAATTTTTTATATTGGAATTGATGCTATTTTTTTTGAAATTACTTTGTTTGAGTGATATTGAGAAATACAGGGAATATTGCTAACTGAAAATGACATGGAATTGACATAAAATCCTTTCCATTTATTGATTTTGGAAGTTGGTAATCACCGGAAGCATATAGCGAAATCCGTGCTTTTGTGAGAGAAGTCACGACAGAAGTTTAGTAATTAGCTCAAAATATCCTGAAATTCGATGGATTTATTTCTTGGCCTCGTCGCTGAATGTAGTTGACGGGGCGGAGCCTTTGGAAAGGATCGGTAACTCAGGTTCGGCGCCAAATTCTAACCGCTAGTAAATAAAAGACTAATATCTCATTGAAATTAATTACTCTGTTTGGGAAGTAACTATGAAAGTGCCTTTACTCGATTTAAAAGCCCAATTAACTACCATACGGTCTGAAATGCTGAATGCCATTACGGCGGTATTGGATTCTACGCAATACATTATGGGTCCACCGGTAGCTGACTTCGAGAAGAAGATTGCCGATTACTGTGGTGTGCAATTTGCCGTTGGCGTTAGTTCCGGAACTGACGCTTTGCTAGTTGCTTTAATGGCTTTGGATGTTAAACCCGGCGATCTGGTCATTACGACGCCATATTCTTTTTTTGCGACGGCTGGAGTTATCGCTCGTTTGGGAGCCCGCCCGGTTTTTATAGATATTGATCCTCGCACATTCAATCTCGACCCAGAACATCTGCACGACTGGTTTATCAAAAATTCAAGGCAAATTAAAAAGGTTAAAGCCATTATTCCAGTTCACCTCTATGGTCAGTGTGCCGATCTCGATCCGATTTTAGAAATTGCGGGCAAGTACGATATTCCGGTGATCGAGGACGCCGCCCAGGCTATTGGAGCCAGTTATCCCTCGAAAAATGGCATTAAAAAAGCCGGTTCGATGGGTAAAATGGGTTGCTTTTCCTTTTTTCCAACTAAAAATCTGGGTGGAATCGGCGACGGCGGAATGGTTATTACCAATGATTCAGCCTTAGCTGAGAAAATAACCAAATTACGTAATCATGGCTCCCATCAGAAATATTACCACTCACTAATTGGTGGCAATTTTAGGTTGGACACGATTCAAGCCGCGGCTTTATTGGTGAAATTACCGCACCTAAAGAGCTGGCATCTCGCCCGACAAAAGCATGCCGAATATTATGATAAAGCTTTTAACGACTCTATGATAAAAGCGCCTTATGTCGCTTATCAAAGATCCTACCACATTTATAATCAGTACGTCATTTTGGTGCCGGATAAAAGGGACGAACTGCGTCAATATTTAGCTGATAATGAAATCGGCACTGAAGTCTATTACCCCGTACCGTTTCATTTGCAGGAATGTTTTAAGTACCTTGGTTATAAGAATGGTGATTTTCCCCATAGCGAATATACTGCCGCCCATTCCTTAGCTCTGCCAATCTACCCGGAGTTGATGGAAGATATGCAGGCTTATGTGGTGGAGAAAGTTCTCAAGTTCTATTAAGCCCTTTAAAAGTTAAAATAGAAATATTCGACAAGTTTAGTAAAGTCCAAAATAGAGAAAGCATCTGAAAATTCAGTAAAAGAATAGCGGATTAAATTAGGAAGTAGATTAGCACGAAAAATTATTGAATTTTCCGGTTAATACTATTCAGTTTTTATCTTCTTTACCATTAAAACGTGAGTATGAAGTATTTCGTTCACAAATCCAGTTACATTGACGATAATGTCGAGATTGGCGAAGATACCAAAATCTGGCACTTCTGTCATATTC
>DAOTJS010000104.1:0-2080 GCA_035448825.1 Fidelibacterota bacterium | reverse complement strand
AAATCGACAACATTTTACGTGAAATTGGGAATAACCGCGAATATATTTATCTCGCAAACTTAAATCTGCTTCTCAGCCAGCCTAATCGCTTCCTGGAAGATTTACAAACTCAGCTTAATCAAATTCGTTCCCAGATTACCAATTACTCCCAATATTACACCCCTCAACATCCAGCCATTATCGAGCTTCAACAGCAATTAAAAAACACTGAAAACAGATTTATCAATGAATTAAAGGCGTTTCGTCAAAACTTAGCCCGAGCCGAAACTATCGCCGAAGAAAAATATAAAAGATTAAACGAAGAATATAAGTCTTTACCATTAATTGAATTGACATTGACTAACCTCGAGCGCGAACGCGATGTCAATACCCAGATTTATCAGCAGCTCGAAATCCGCTACCAGGAAGCCATAATTAGATATTCCGAACAAGTCAAGGAAGTCTTTATCATTCGACCGGCTTTTGTGCCGACTTCACCTATCAATCAGACTACGGTCGGTCCAACCACAGCTATCGGTATGATCATCGGTTTAATTCTCGGCATCGTATTGGCATTCGTCGCCGAGACACTGGATACGACCTTCAATACCGTTGACGATATTAAAGAAGCCCTTAACACCAACATTATGGGAATTATTCCCTTCGTTGATTTTCAAGGCTTAAAGTCCCAACTAGCTGAAAAAGCCGAAACTCCAGTTCCTGATGAAATCCTTGATATGCAAGCCAGGCTTGTTTCCTATTATAGTCCCAAGTCGAGCATTGCCGAAAGCTTCCGCGGCTTGCGTACCAATGTGCATTTTGCTTTATTGGATAAGGGTTATAAAACTTTGATGATTACGTCGTCAATTTATAATGAAGGGAAAACCAGTATAGCCGCCAATCTGGCTATTTCTATGGCCCAAATCGGGATCAATACCCTTTTGGTTGACGCCGATCTGCGCAAACCACGTATCTCGAAACTATTCGGAATTGATCGCGAACCGGGCTTAACCGATGTAATTTTGCGGAAAGAACCGATAGACAATGTAATTCGCACTATGTCGGATTTAATGGTTGGAACTATGGCAGGCGATATACTTCGGACTGATAACATTGCCGGAATTGAGTATCTGAATATTTTAACCAGTGGAAAAATAGAGCGCAATCCAGCGGAAATCGCTGCCTCTAAGTTAATGGACAATTTAATAGCTGAATTAAAAAGACGTTATGATCTGGTAATATTCGATACTTCGCCCCTTATTCCAGCCACCGATTCAACGATTCTTGGAACAAAAGTTGATACCGTGTTGCTAGTCTATTATCAGGGAAAAATTTCGCGCGGCACTCTACGACGTTCCAAAAACCAGATGGAATTACTTAAGACTGATATTCTGGGCGTAGTCGTTAATGGTATGAAAGCCGAAGTAAGTGCCGATTATGCCGATTATAAATATGGATATGAATATCACTATCAAGAAGAATCTGCCAAACCGAAAAACAAAGTAATTACTGCATTAGAATCTTTTTTCTTGAAACCAGCCGTAGGAATGACCAACGGGTTTTTCAGTCAATTAAATAAATTGAGGGCTGGTCTAGCTCTTATTGCGCTCGGTTTAATCATTGGCGGTGGTCTATGGGCATTTACCAAATATCAGGGGAAAAAAGCAAAATCCCAGGTAGAAAGCAAAATAACCGAAACTATCATCCCGCAGACAACTTCATCCAGCGATACCTCAGTAGCCAGTCATATTTTATCCTCTGACACTCTACCGAATCTCACCGCCCAAACTGCCCCCATTATTCCGTCAGAATTAAAACAACTCCAAAAACAATATGGTATCGAGACCATTTCTCAACAGCAGGTTGACCAAAATTTGACTGAAAGTGGACTACTAACTAATAATTCTCCCACAACAGTTCAATCCTCTATACCACCGGCTACCCAATCTGACAAGCAAACAGAACCGCTTATCAGCATTGTCTATTCATCAACTATTTTGTCAAAAACTGATCCGGCCGCCTCAGTTCAACCATTACCAAGTTCTCTTCCTTATACTTTAATAATTGAACAATCTTTCGATAAGTCAACTCTGATTAATCA
>DAOTJS010000103.1:0-2082 GCA_035448825.1 Fidelibacterota bacterium | reverse complement strand
CAGAACTACAGAACGGTAACCAATGAAGTTAATTTGCCCGAACCGGCAAAGTGGGACAGGAAAAAAGATTATTGAATTATCACAAAAATAATAGGCAAAGCCGATGGCAGCTGGACAAAGGGGGTTTTGTGACGGCTTCGAAAAACCACAATTAAAATTTGATAAAAAGGGGGATAAGTCATTATGAAACAAGTAATTTTTAGCTGGTATGACGGCTTAATATTTATACTGTTTTTCTTGTTCGTGGTGATATTCAGTATGTACAAAAGCCGTAAGGGAAAAACAGGCGAGGATTACTTTCTAGCTGGCCGACAATTGACCTGGCCATTGATTGGCCTTTCAATGGTTGCGGCTAATATTTCCACCGAACAATTTGTCGGGATGGCTGGGCAGGCGGCTGGTTCGGCAGGCCTGGCGATTGCCTCCTATGAATGGATGGCGGCTATCACGATGGTGATTGTTGCATTATTTCTTTTGCCTAATTTTTTACGAACCGGTATTTACACTTTTCCGGAATTTCTGGAATACCGCTACTCGCCGCTGGCACGCCGTTTAATGGCGGTTTACACTATTTTAATTTATGTTTTTGTGCTGGTGGCTTCGGTTGTTTATACCGGAGGTTTGACTATTGCCACCCTATTTTCCGGAATGAAATTTTTTGGGATCGAAGTCACTCTGACCCGGGCAATTTGGTTAATCGGCATAATCACCGCTATTTATACTATCTGGGGCGGATTGAAAGGAATCGCTTGGGCCGACCTCTTCTTCGGTTCGAGCCTAATTCTCGGCGGATTCCTGACCCTGGTAATTGGACTGAGACATGTCGGAGGGCTTAGTGGTTTCTTAGAGGCTAATCAAGATAAATTGCATATGATTCTGCCGCGCGACAATCCCGTGCTTCCCTGGACTGCTCTGGTTATCGGTCTATGGTTGCCAAATTTCTACTACTGGAGCGTCAATCAATTTATTACGCAACGTACTCTTGCCGCTAAAAACCTCCGTGAAGGGCAACTGGGAGTGATATTCGCCTCCTTTTTGAAGTTAATTACGCCATTCATCATCGTTTTTCCCGGAATTATGGCTTGGCAGTTATTTAAAGATCAAATGACCGGCCCGGGCGGCACCGATGCGGCGTTTCCGACAATTGTCAGGAATTTGATTCCCAACGGATTTCTGGGCTTTATTTTTGCCGCTATCGGAGGGGCTGTAATCAGTTCCCTGGCGTCAATGCTGAATTCGGCATCAACTATTTTCACGATGGATATTTACCAGCATGCCGTTAAAAAGGAACTCCCTCAGCAAAAGATCGTCCTGGTGGGACGGATTTCCACTTTCATTTTTTTAATTATCGGTTGTTTGATTGCACCTATCCTTGATAATCCGAGCCTGAAAGGAATTTTCACCTACCTTCAGGAATTTCAGGGATTCATTTCGCCAGGAATTCTAGCCGCCTTCGCTTTTGGGCTAATTTTTAAGCGAGCACCCAAAGCCGCCGGCTTGGCCGCGCTGATTCTTAATCCCATAATCTATGGTCTTCTTCTGATCTTTTGCGGTTCTCTACCGGTCTTTGCCAGTGTTCAAATTGTCCCAATCGCCTTTCTAAACCGCATGGCGATCACTTTTATCATCATCGTAGTGATAATGGGGATTATTACCTGGTTAAAACCGTTGGATCAGCCGGTGACGATGCCGGAACGCAAAGACTTCAATATGCAATCTTCGCCGATTGTAAAATGGCTCGGCGCGATGGTTATCGGACTGGTCATAGTGCTTTACATTATTTTCTGGTAAATTATCTTAAGAACTTGAGAATTAATTGTTAAATGTCATTTGACTTTTCCCAAATACCGCATAGGCGTTTCAATCCTCTCACCGGCGAATGGATTTTAGTTTCGCCGCATCGTGCGGAACGCCCGTGGCACGGCAGTCAAGAACCGGTGGTTTCCGAAGAAATGCCGGAATACGATCCGGAATGTTATTTATGTCCCGGCAATCGCCGAGCTAGCGGAACCGTAAATCCACTTTACACCTCGACCTATGTCTTCACTAACGACTTTCCGGCTTTGTTTCCCGATACACCTC
>DAOTJS010000102.1:0-2116 GCA_035448825.1 Fidelibacterota bacterium | reverse complement strand
GTAACGGCAGAGATGGGAACGATCGGCAAATTGTCGAATTTTAGGGTGGGAAGTTTATGTACCAGATCAGTTTTAGTAATTACGATAAAACGTGGTTTGTTTTCAAAAGTGGATAAGTATTTTACCAATTCGGTATTAAGCATTTGATAAGTTAGTTCGGGCTCTGGGTCTGTTGCTTCGATCAAAAAAGCCAGAACCTTCGTGCGTTCAAGATGTCTAAGGAAACGAAAACCCAGCCCTTTTCCCTGATGAGCGCCTTCGATTAAACCAGGAATATCGGCTATCAAAAAACTCTTATATTCACCAAATTTGACAATGCCAAGATTGGGAGTCAGAGTAGTAAAGGGATAATCGGCGATTTTGGGACGAGCGGCAGTAATTTTCGAGATTAAAGTTGACTTACCGGCATTTGGCAAACCTATCAATCCCACGTCCGAGAAAAGTTTTAGTTCGAAAATCAGGCTTTTTTTCTCACCCGGCAAACCCGGCTCGGCATAACGAGGAGTTTGTTTCGTTGGCGTGGCGAAATGGGCATTTCCTCGTCCGCCTTTTCCACCGCGGGCTATGACTACTTCCTGATTATCTTCGACCAGATCAGCCAGAATCTCATTAGTTAATTCATCACGTATCAAGGTCCCTTTCGGCACGCGAATTATAATCCGCGCACCGTCGGCGCCGCTTTTTAAACCGCCTTGACCGGGTTCGCCATTTTGGGCTTTATAACTTTTATGATATTTAATATCCTGAAGAGTATTGAGATTGTGATCAACTTTAACAATTATATCGCCACCGCGGCCACCGTCACCGCCGCTAGGACCGCCTTTTGGAACGAACTTTTCACGACGAAAAGCCACACAGCCCTTACCACCGCTACCGGATTGCACAGATACTTTGGTGTAATCTACGAACAAATGATTTTCTCTTTCCTCATAAGCCTGAACATCAGGTTTAAACTAAAGAGGAAATATAAAGTTGCCAACAAAAATCTTGCGCCATTAGCAATTATTTTTAGCAACTATGTATATACGTAGGACAGCCTTCCCAGGCTGTCGTTATATAACCATTAAGAAAATTGTAAGGCGATTTGTTAAATCGCAATGGTCGAAATATTATTTCGACCTACAATTTATTGTGGACAGGCAAGAATGCCTGTCCTACAATTATGATTATTTGGTTGCAGTAGTTAAAATATCAACCATACGCGCAACAAATTCAGTCGGATTTTCCAAATTACCGTCTAATAACAAAGCCGATTCGTAAATCTGTAGAATTGATTGACGCAGTAGCGGATCATGACTATTGCCGAGGTTCAAACGGGAGAGATTTTTAATCAAGGGATGCGATGGATTGATTTCCAGAATTTTCTTCTGAGGCTCGATTTCCTGATTCATCATTTTCATAAATTTTTCGATCTGGGGTTCGAGTCCTTCTTTACCAACGACCAGAGTTGCCGGTGAATCCACTAAACGACTCGAAACGGTTACATCTGCGACTTTATCACCCAGCGTTTCCTTAAAAACCGCTATCAGTGACTTCAGCAGATTCTCTTCAAGAGCTTCACCTTCCGCTGGTTGAGCTTTCTTTTCCAATTTCAGGTCGGCTTTTTCGATTGACTGAAATTTCTTTTTCTCATATTCGTAAATCGTCGGTATGATGAAAATGTCAATCGGGTCAACCAGCAAAAGAACTTCAAGATTGTGTTTCCGGAAGTACTCCAGTTTGGGATTGCGTTCGGCAATCTCGCGGTTCTCGCCAGTCAGGTAGTAAATTTCCTTTTGGTCTTTTGGCATACGTGCGATGTATTCATCGAGCGAGGTTAATTCTCCCTTATTTTTCGCGGTAGTCTCAAAACGCAAAAGTTTGATGATTTTATCTTTATTAGCAAAATCAGTGGTAACGCCTAGTTTAAAAATATGACCGAAATTCTTATAAAATTTTTCATATTTGCTGACGTCATTCTTTGCCCAATCTTCCAACATTGCTAGAATGCGAGTAGTCAATACATTACGGATTTTGGCCATTACCGGGCTGTCCTGCGTCACTTGACGGGAAATATTTAATGGCAGGTCTTCGGTATCAACTACACCTTTAATGAACCGCAAGTATTCCGGCAATA
>DAOTJS010000101.1:0-2120 GCA_035448825.1 Fidelibacterota bacterium | reverse complement strand
TTTTTACTCTTTTTCTAAAACATCTTTCTGTCTGAAATAGATTTGAAAGCTTAAATTAACAGCGTTATGCCGAGAATTTCCTCCAATACTATCGAGCAGATCAAAGCGCGTACGGATATACTCGAGATCGTTTCAGATTTTGTGCAATTGAAACAGCGGGGGCGCAATTACTTCGGACTGTGTCCTTTTCATGAAGAAAAAACTCCGTCATTCAGTGTCAATCCCAGCCTGGGAATTTTCCACTGTTTCGGTTGCGGTAAGGGCGGCAACGCGGTGACTTTTATAATGGAATACGAAAAAATTGACTACGTCGAGGCTTTGAAAAGATTAGCCGAGCGCTATTCTATCACCATTGATTGGGAAGGCATCGAAGATTCGCAGAAGGGCGAGGTCGCCTTAATTTATGAATTACACGAGATTGCCGCAGAATTTTATCAGAAACAATTAATGACAGAACGTGGTCGTTCGGCATTGGAATATATCGAGAAACGCGGTTTCGATCGCGAAACAATCGAACAGTTTCGGCTCGGCTATGCGCCGGATGAATGGGAGAGTCTTTTCCGGCAGATTGATTTGAACCGTTTTACGCCGGCGATTCTCGAAAAATCCGGTCTTTTTGTTCGCAGAGAAGGAAACAAAATTTACGACCGCTTCCGTAACCGGCTTATGTTCCCGATAATAAACTTAGCCGGACGAGTCGTTGCCTTTGGCGGGCGAGCGCTTGATCCGAATGAGGAAGCCAAGTATTTGAATTCGCCGGAAACGCCGATTTATTTCAAGAGCGGCATTTTTTACGGGTTAAATTTCTCCAAGGACGCCATCCAGAAAGCCGGTGACGCGATTATCGTTGAAGGCTACACCGATTTTTTACGAGTTTATACCGGTGGCTTCCCCAACGTCGTAGCCGGTTCTGGAACTGCATTGACTTTACATCACTCCCGTCTGATTCACCGGTTTACAAAAAAAGTGACACTCTGTTACGACGGCGATGAAGCCGGCCAAAAAGCCACCGAACGCGCCGGATTTTTGCTAATGCGCGAAGGATTGGACGTCCGCGTTATTCGTCTGCCGGAAAGCGACGACCCGGATTCTTACCTGCGCGATCATAAACCCGAAGAATTTCGCGAGCTTTATGATTCGGCTGACGATTTTATGACTTATTATATTGATAGCCATAGCGATGAACTCAATTCTCCCGCCGCCAAGACTCAGTTCGTAGAACGCATTGCCGAAGAGCTGATCGAAATTAAGAATCCGGTCATTCTGGATCTGGTTGTCGGCGAAGTCGCGGAGCGGATTAATGTCAAAGAAGAACATATCCGGGCTCAGATTCGCTATATCGCCCGGCGACGCACCAATCAAAATCGGGGCGAGAGAAGCACTGAAAGCCCGAAAAGTTTGCGTCTGCGCACTGCTGATGAAAAAGCCGAATACGAACTCCTGAAAATGATTTTGACCCGACATCAAAATTTGCAAACAATGATTAAAAATTTTCTCACGGCCGCCGATTTCCGCCACCCCGTAATGCATCCAATCGCTGAAAAATTACTGAGCGACCTGAGCTCGGGAAAACTTGCCGAAGCCGATGAACTTTTCAATACCGAATGGAATGAAGAGCAACGCCTTTATTTATCACGTTTGATTCTGGAGGCTGATCCGCTCCAATATGTAGAGAATATGGATGATCTCCGCAAACTAACCAGTGATTGTATCGCAGTTTTAGTGACGCGGAATATTGACGCTGAAATCGCCGCCGTGCGGGAGAAAATCAAAGCCGCTGAGAAAAAAGGTGAAGACAGCACTTCACTGGTGATTCAACTCTCAAACCTACGCCAGAAAAAGCGCGCCCTCGAGGACAAGATTAAAACCTGAACCTTGCTGAGGGCGAAAAAGTCTTGATCCTCTCCGAGGAATAACTTCTCTGACTTTTATATTCTACAATACTTTAATTGCTCCGCGGTGTGCGCTGACATAATTTGCAACGAAACCAATTTCCGACCCGCCGCAGGCGGAGCTAAATTGGTTTTGGCTCTGCGGTGATTGTTTATCTAATAACCATAGATTCCCAACTAGCCCGTAGGGCTTTAAGTTTTGTAGAAATTATTTCATCCAAATATTAT
>DAOTJS010000100.1:0-2215 GCA_035448825.1 Fidelibacterota bacterium | reverse complement strand
TTGTGCCGGAGGATTTGGGAACCCGACGCTTCAGTGTGAATTGCCAGTGGTTTATCGAAGGCTTCGGAAACTGTTTTTTAAGTGCCGATAATGACGGAGAATTTTATTCTTTAAAGGAAATGACGGGACGAAATGAACTTATCTTGAATCACGAATTTGCCAGAAGCCGAATAGCGCGAAATCGCCAAGTTATGCGACGCTATCAAACTCAGGGTACTAAATTTTCACCGGAAGTGATTCGTTTGTCTGGTTTAGCAGAGGAATATCTGGAAGATTCCGCTAAACATACCGCCGAAAGTGAAAAGTGTGCCTCTTTAGCGGATAAAGCTCTTTACTATGCTTTATGGACGGGAGAGAATATCGAATTGGAACATGCCCGCCAAATGATTTCTAAAAATAATCGCCATGATGAAGTTTACTTTGGCTGTGAATCCCGCCAGTATGTTTGGGCGAAAAATGAAGAATTCACCAAGCGTTTTGTCGAATTATTCAATTTTGCTACAGTAACTCATTATATCTGGGACACCTGGTATGAATTATTTGAACCGAGGGAAGGAGTTTATAACTGGGGTATCAAGGATAACATTGTTCGCTGGCTAACCGAGAAAAATATTACTATAGAAGGCCGTCCACTCTTTTGGTTTCATCCTACTGTAACTCCGGAATGGTTGAAAAGTAAAAATTATGATCAATTGAGAAGTTATGTAGATAAACATATTAGCGACGTTGTCGGTCATTATGGCGATCAGGTTTTGCATTGGGAAGTCATAAACGAATATCATGATTGGGCGAATATTTTCAATCATACTCCCGATCAAATCACCGAAATAGTGCGACAAGTATGTGATAAAACCCATGAGATTAATCCTAAAGTAGATCGCCTAATCAATAATTGTGCCCCCTGGGGTGAGTACGTTGCCAGAGGTAGAATGGCACGGATGGAAGCAACCCGGCCTTTGCGCACCCCTTATCAATTCATCACCGATTTGCTGGATGCAGGCGTGGAATTTGATACGCTGGGAATTCAAATCTACTTCGGGAATCGCGATCTATCGGACATAATGCGGATGCTGGAAAGGTTTGAGAAATTTGGGAAACCGATATATATCACTGAAATTGGTACAACCTCAGGTCCGACTTTTGAAACCGTTGTGGACCGCAGTATGGGCATCTCTAATAGACCATATGATTGGCACCGCGCCTGGGACGAAGAATTACAGGCTGATTGGTTGGAGCAAGTTTATACTCTTTATTACAGTAGGCTCAATATTAAAGCCATCAACTGGTATGATTTTTCCAATTTTCGCCCGTTTATTGTCAATGGCGGGCTGGTGACCGAAAGTTGCGAACCGAAGCAGTCGTTTTATCGCTTGAAGGAATTATTGAGGAGCTGGAATCGTTTGCCTGATAATATTAAAAAATAGGACGAAAATAATGACATCGAAAGAACGTTTATTGATTGCTTTAAAAGGTGGAGTAGCAGACCACGTTCCGGTTAGTCCGGATATATCGGTGATGGTGCCGGACAGACTAGACGGGCGCCCATTTTATGAAATCCATTTGGATGGTCGTGAACATTATGGCTGGACTTCAGCCACCCACGGTGAAGTTTATGTCAAAGCTGTAAAATATTTCGATATGGATGGCTTTTATATGTATGGCGGCTTGAAAGAGGTGAAAGTATCGAGTTCACTGAATTTTGAATCGGAAACAATAGATATACCCGCTGGCAAACTCGTTAAACGCACCTGGCATACAGCCAAGGGTGATGTAACCGAAGAAGAAATATTTTTTGCCGATGAATCCCCTTGGCGAAGTGTCAAACCGATTAAAAACTTGCAAGAGGATTTCGAGAAATTCCAGTTGGTAATGGGGAAAGGTGATTGGCAATGGGAAAAGGAATTTCGTGATAAACAGGTGATTGGTGATCTGGGAGTCTATTTGGGAATGATACCGGTTTTTCAGGATTGGTGGTTTAGTAATCGGGATGGTGGCTTTGAGAATGTATTCTCCGATTTATTAATGGAAGCGGACTATATGCAAAAAGTTCATGAATACTGGATGACTTGGGCATTAGCCTACCTGCGGGCGATGATCGCGGCTAAACCGGATGTGATTATGTTGGGCGGCTCCAGTGCTAGTCTTAGCGTAAGTTCTCCGGATATTTTCCGGAAATATGAGTTACCTTTTATTCAGCAGGCTTCCAGCATTTGTA
>DAOTJS010000099.1:0-2251 GCA_035448825.1 Fidelibacterota bacterium | reverse complement strand
TGACCGTTCAAATTACTTACGGCATCAAGAACATCTCCGGCTGGGAAGCGAAGTCTCAGCGGAAAAAATGGAATTTTCAGCGCTGTAATAGCACTTTCGTAATTATCCACTACCTTTTCCTATGTCACTGATGTTATATGAATTTGATAACTTTTGCGCCTTAAATTACATTCGCTGGGACAGAGCGAACCCCCGTGAGATGTTCTTTAGCCGTTGCCTTTTTTGGTTCTTTTTTCGGCAAAGGAAAAAAGAACAGGAAAGTTAGTCATTGGTCATTAGTCATTAGTAAAGAGGCTGAGAAAAGAGAAGACCTACAGATATTTGGTCACAGGTAATAGGTTTTAGATTAAAAATACTTCACTAATTCTCCAGTGGCATCGCAGAAGTCTCCGATGAGAAATTCCTGCCTGGCAGGGCATTATTGGATTAAATTAATAAAATCGTAATGCGGGATCGGGCAAACGATTTATTATGTGGCGATAAACTTATAATTCGTAATATCCTCTGTTAATTACATAGTAGATTAAAGAAATAGTCACCAATTTTTTCACGACTCGAATTTTTCAAAAAAAGATTGCTATTTTAGCAGAAAACTGCTATAATTAACTAATGGAAGTTTTTATAGCGCGATAATTATTGCTATTTCTAAAAAATTTATTACAAAGTAGGTGGGGCATTGCACTTGAAGACTTTTACACGGAACTAAATAAAATTAAAACTGCCGGCACAATGGTGGTCATTGACGCCTGTTTCTCCGGCTCCAGCAATGAAGGAGCGTTGATTAAAAATATCAGCCCGGTAATGATTGAAATCGAGAAGGAACACGCCGTTGCCGATCATATTGTCGAATTTACGTCTTCATCGGGCGATGAAGTTAGTTCCTGGTTTCCTGAAAAAAAACATAGCCTCTACACCTATTATTTCTTAAAAGGTTTGCAGGGCGAGGCTGATCAAAACGGAGACAAAATCCTAACTGTTGGAGAAATGCAATACTATCTTGCCGAGAAAGTCCCCTATGAAGCCCGCCGCCTGAATAATCGCCAACAGACCCCCGGCGTAACTCCAGATCGAGAAAAGCGGATACTTCTACATTATACTACTTCAACTCAGCCGTAATTTATAATTCGGGTAAAGCAATGAAGCAAAATAAAATTATTATCGGCGTAATTATACTTAGCCTGATGACTGTTCCCGCCGTCTGTCAATCGTCGAAAGCCATCCGCGTTTTAATTGATACGGTTCTGGTTTTTGATAGTAATACATCCCCGGCTGAAGCCAAAAACAAAACCCTGGCCTTTGCCCGCGAGTGCGCCATCAAAAAAGCCGTTCCTGAGGAAGTAATGACCTCCTCCGTCCTGACCGATTTGCGAGCCGAATCCGGTCGCCAGGCGCAGGAGCAGACAGCAATCAACATTTTCGCAATTTCAACTCAAGCGGGCTACATTGTAGAAGAGAAAGTCATCTCATCTGAGCCGAAATTCGCCAATGATATTTTGCATTATCGCCTAAAGCTTAAGGCTCTGGTCGAGCCGACTCGCGGCGAACGCGATCCGTCATTGTCGCTCGAATTATCCGTCAATCGCAATGTCCTGAAAGATGGCGATCCGCTGTTCATCACGGCTAAATCTTCTACCGACGGCTATCTCTACCTTTTCAATTTTTTAGCGGACAATTCGGTTCTACTAATGTTCCCGAATCCAATATCACCAGATAATGCCATTAAAGCCGGTGTCCCTCTGCGGATTCCGACTGCCGCCGAACAGAAAAGAGGCATTTCCTATAAAGTCCAGGCTGATTCCAATAAATTGGTAACGGCTGAAGCCATTTTCGGAGTGTTTTGTAAAAACCGAATCGCTGAGATTGATAAGTTTCAAACCGTGCGCAAGGATTTCGTAGTGCTGTCTGCCGGAGAGCAGAGTTTTACCGATTTCCAGAAATGGCTGGTGCGCGTGCCGCTCTCCCAACGCGTCGAGAAAGTCATCCCCATCCAGATTTTCAAATAAAAGTAAAACTTGGGTTAAGCCAAGCTAGAAAAGCTTTGTCTCAATCGAAAATCCAATGCCTTGGCTTAACATAAGTTGAATATCGCTTAATTAATTTTCGGGAGTTGATTTATCTTTCCGGTTCATCAATATTTCCACTGGCGTTAGGTATTTCTTCTTATTATTGCATTCTTTGCAGGCAGGGACGACGTTGCTTTTGATGCTTTTTCCGCCGCGGGCAATCGGTACGATATGATCCATCGTTAATT
>DAOTJS010000098.1:0-2274 GCA_035448825.1 Fidelibacterota bacterium | reverse complement strand
GTATTTTTATCCATACGGCGGAATTATAGACAGAAAAATTGAAATAATCAATGGCGAGAATGAATTAATTGCCTAAATCTGAATAGTCAATCACTTACTTTTTCCATTGTACAATGATGATCCAATTGTATTGAGCGTTGTTCATTATGATTTAGTCCATTGAAAACTTACGTACGTTTTCTCATTACGATTGTACTGACTGTAATTCCATATATCGTATTCTTCGCCATGAAAATAATTTTCGACTATGAAAATAGTTTAGCAATTGAATATTTTCGGTTTGATAAAGTCTAATTGGAACCCAGCCGATCTCGCATCAATCCTGAGACAAAACGTCAGTAAATGTGAAATAACCTGATTTCTGACGAATGGCAAATTCGGCTGATAGCAATGCGCCTTCCGCAAATGCGCGCCGCGAGAGCGTGCGATGGGACAAGGTAATGATTTCTCCTAAACTGCCAAAGGCGATCGAATGGTCACCAAGAACGTTTCCCAAGCGGAAAGAGCTGGTTGGCACCTCTCTGCCGATAGTTGCGGCGAGCATTTTGGCGGTACCGCTGGGTTTATCCTTTTTAAAGCGGTGATGAGTTTCGGCAATTTCCACGTCCCAGTCTTTGAGCGGTTCTTTTAACAGGTTTACCATTTTCAACATTAGCTGGATGCCGAGAGAAAAATTGAAAGACTGCACTACCGGTACTTCTTGACCAAGAGCACGAATTGCCTCCAATTGTTCCGCGCTATAACCGGTAACTCCGGTGATCAACGCACATTGATATTTTCTGACGTTGGTTATTGTTTTTTCAATGCCGGATGGCAGTGAGAAGTCGAGAATTACCTCTGGCACCGATTCGACTTTTTCTGTCTTATCATCAATTAGGAGAACACACTCATGGCCTTTTTCACGGAAAAGTTCATCTATTTCGTGACCCATTCGGCCGCTAAAGCCAATTATTCCGTATTTCATATTAATCCTTTTGCTTGCATTAAGCTCGCTACTAATTGCGCATTTTTCTCCGATAACGGGATTAACGGTAGTCGCAGAACGTTTTGGCACAGATTCAGGCGCGATGCCGCATATTTAACCGGTATCGGGTTCACTTCGACAAACATGGCATTGATCAAATCCAGATAGCGATTTTGAATTTCACGCGCGCCAGCCAGATCATCAGCCGCCATCCGTACTGTCAACTGCTTCATTTCGGATGGAATGATATTGCCAACGACAGAAATGACACCTTCGGCTCCGAGCGCCATAAACGGCAGTGTAATGTCGTCATTTCCGGAGTAAACCAGCATACCTTCTGGGCGTCCTGCCATTAACTTCGTCAATTGACCAAAATCGGCGTTGGCTTCTTTAATGCCGATGATATTGGGACAAGCATTGAAAATCCGAAACATCGTGTCCGGCAGGAGATTGAAACCGGTGCGCGACGGAACATTATAGACGATGATCGGTAATTTGGTACGCTCGGCAATGTATCGGTAATATTGAAAAATTGATTCTTGAGTGCCTTTGTTATAATAAGGCGTAACGATCAATAATCCATCGCTTCCCAATTCTTCTGCCATACGATTATACTTCAAAACGGTATCGAGACAATTCGAGCCGGTCCCAACGATTACCGGAATGCGATGATTGGTTTCCGCGATAGCAATCTGGACAATCTTTTCGCGTTCGTGGCTCAGAATAGCCGGTGCTTCGCCAGTAGTTCCCAGCACTATTAGACAGTCCGCTCCGCCATTAATCTGATAATGAATTAATTTACGGAACGCATCGTAGTCAACCTCTCCATTTTCCATGAAAGGGGTAATCAGCGCTGTTCCTAATCCTTTAAACATAACTTCCTCACTTTTTAGATTTATAAAAACAAAAAGGGGGTCTACTACTTGGACCCCCTATGTATAAAAATACATTCATTCTATTAGGGGGTTACAAATCGGGTTTCTTAGCGATCTTGGCAACTTTAACATAGTTGCGTGAGAACGCCGATTTTGAATTAATTATAATGCCTCGATAAATCATTTGAATTCAATTTTCTTTTAATTAATCACAACACAAATAAAAAATAAAATAGATTTAACTAAGATGCAAGTAATTTTTAGAGATTTTTTTGCCAATATATTTAATAACCTAAATTTTTTTATCATTGTGCTCAATTTCCAACCATTCCGGCAAAGCATAGAGTAACGCCGGTTCGGTAACGTGATAGATTTCCATCCCGAGCCGTCGGGCAGGCTCGATGTCCATAGTTTCGGAATCGCCGACCATAAGCG
>DAOTJS010000097.1:0-2312 GCA_035448825.1 Fidelibacterota bacterium | reverse complement strand
GAGCCTGCCCGACGGCTCGGTATGGAAATCTATCACGTTACCGAACCGGCTTTACTCTATACCTTACCGGAGTGGTTGAAAATTAAGTAAAACGAAAGTATTTTAGGTTTTTAAAAATTGTTAATAAAAAAACATCTAAAAATTACTTGCATCTTAGTTAAAACTATTTTATTTTTTATTTGTGTGGTGATTAATTAAAAGAAAATTTGAATCAAATGATTTATCAATCCATTGTAATTAATTCAAAATCGGCGTTTTCGCACAACTATGTTAAAATCGCCAAGATCGCTAAGAAACCCGATTTGTAACCCCCTAATAGAATGAATGTATTTTTATACATAGGGGGTCCAAGTAGTAGACCCCCTTTTTGTTTTTATAAATCTAAAAAGTGAGGAAGTTATGTTTAAAGGATTAGGAACAGCGCTGATTACCCCTTTCATGGAAAATGGAGAGGTTGACTACGATGCGTTCCGTAAATTAATTCATTATCAGATTAATGGCGGAGCGGACTGTCTAATAGTGCTGGGAACTACTGGCGAAGCACCGGCTATTCTGAGCCACGAACGCGAAAAGATTGTCCAGATTGCTATCGCGGAAACCAATCATCGCATTCCGGTAATCGTTGGGACCGGCTCGAATTGTCTCGATACCGTTTTGAAGTATAATCGTATGGCAGAAGAATTGGGAAGCGATGGATTATTGATCGTTACGCCTTATTATAACAAAGGCACTCAAGAATCAATTTTTCAATATTACCGATACATTGCCGAGCGTACCAAATTACCGATCATCGTCTATAATGTTCCGTCGCGCACCGGTTTCAATCTCCTGCCGGACACGATGTTTCGGATTTTCAATGCTTGTCCCAATATCATCGGCATTAAAGAAGCCAACGCCGATTTTGGTCAATTGACGAAGTTAATGGCAGGACGCCCAGAAGGTATGCTGGTTTACTCCGGAAATGACGACATTACACTGCCGTTTATGGCGCTCGGAGCCGAAGGTGTCATTTCTGTCGTTGGCAATATCATTCCATCCGAAATGAAGCAGTTGACAGTACGGATGGCGGCTGATGATCTGGCTGGCGCGCGTGAAATTCAAAATCGCTATCTGGATTTGATCAATGCCATGTTTGTCGAAGTGAACCCGATACCGGTTAAATATGCGGCATCGCGCTTGAATCTGTGCCAAAATGTTCTGCGATTACCGTTAATCCCGTTATCGGAGAAAAATGCGCAATTGGTAGCGAGCTTAATGCAAGCAAAAGGACTAATATGAGATACGGAATAATTGGCTTTAGCGGTCGAATGGGTCATGAAATCGATGAACTTTTCCGTGAAAAAGGCCACGAGTGTGTTCTCCTAATTGATGATAAGACAGAAAAAGTCGAATCGGTGCCGGAGGTAATTCTCGACTTCTCACTGCCATCCGGCATTGAAAAAACAATAAACAACGTCAGAAAATATCAATGTGCGTTAATCACCGGAGTTACCGGTTATAGCGCGGAACAATTGGAGGCAATTCGTGCTCTTGGTCAAGAAGTACCGGTAGTGCAGTCTTTCAATTTTTCTCTCGGCATCCAGCTAATGTTGAAAATGGTAAACCTGTTAAAAGAACCGCTCAAAGACTGGGACGTGGAAATTGCCGAAACTCATCACCGCTTTAAAAAGGATAAACCCAGCGGTACCGCCAAAATGCTCGCCGCAACTATCGGCAGAGAGGTGCCAACCAGCTCTTTCCGCTTGGGAAACGTTCTTGGTGACCATTCGATCGCCTTTGGCAGTTTAGGAGAAATCATTACCTTGTCCCATCGCACGCTCTCGCGGCGCGCATTTGCGGAAGGCGCATTGCTATCAGCCGAATTTGCGGTTCGCCAGAAATCAGGTTATTTCACATTTACCGACGTTTTGTCTCAGGATTGATGCGAAGTCAGCCGGGTTCCAATTAAACTTTATCAAACAGAAAATCGTCAATCGTAAAACTTTTCTAAGAAAAATTTCTAATCGTGAAGAATACGCGATATGTGGCATTGCAGTTAGTGAAATTGCATTAAGAGAACACACATAAGTTCTCAATTGATAAAATTATAACGAAAAACTCTCGACACAATCAAGTCATTTAGGCGCTCGACGAAATCAATCTTGATTAATTTGTTCTTAATACTCGAAAGGATGAGTTCAGTATCAAATGGATTATCATCGTACGATAGAAACAGTAAGTGATTGACTCTTCAGATTTGGGCAATTAATTCATTCTTGCCATTGATTATTTCAATTTTTCTGTCTATAATTCCGCCGTATGGATAAAAATAC
>DAOTJS010000096.1:0-2351 GCA_035448825.1 Fidelibacterota bacterium | reverse complement strand
CATAAAAATAATTAAAAGTAATCCTAAGAAAAAAAATGTTAAATCACGCATATTGTCTCCTTTTATTGGTTAATATTTTTTATCTCCTAACATATATTTAACCATCACTTCACACTTCCAAACAGGTTTCTCTATTAAGAAACTTGTTTCTCATTGCAGAAACTTTCTCCGGAAGGTTTCTTGATCAAGAAACTTAAAACTTTCTCTATAAACAAACACTTTCCTCCCTTAACCCGTATATTTCCATAAACGCTATATTTTAACGATTAATTATTCGATTGTCAAGACTCAGCGATACGACCTCACGATACGGTAACTCCCAATGTCTTGGTTCATAAGGAAGTTGTATTTTCGCACCTTTCAAATAAGGATAAATTTTTACGATTTCCTGCCCGCCCTCCTATGTCGGGAGCAGGCGGGTCGGCGGCTTGATCTAACTTTTTTTGCCGTTCTTCCAGTCGTTGTTCCATTTTACCTTCAAATAACTGCTTCTTCCACTTATGGATTAAGTTGGGATTTATTCCATAGCGACGGGCTATCTCACTGATGTCCCGAATGTTCGGGATGGTTCTCCAGGTGCTTTCGTAAAATCTCGACCTTCTTGCTGGCTGTGTGCTGATTACGATTTTGATTCATCTTGACTCCTTTTTTAATCTCTTATTTCAAACTTAACAATTTTCCATTTCCAAGTGAATCAAAACAATAGCTTACTAAAATATTGACAGAAAAACCCCGGCGGCGATAGCGGAACCGATTACGCCAGCGACATTCGGACCCATAGCGTGAAACAGCAGGTGATTGTCTTTATCATAACGCTGAGCAAACATATGCACAACCCGCGCTGAATCGGGAACTGCCGAAACGCCAGCCGCTCCGATCAATGGGTTGATTTTTTCCTTCAGAAACAAATTCATCAATTTGGCAAATAATAACCCGCCAGCCGTAGCGATCACAAAAGAAAAGAAGCCAAGAAAGAAAATACTAAGTGAGCGAGACGTCAAAAATCCAACGTTGACGCCATCAACATAGCGCGTGGCTTGAGTACTAGCCCCGACCGTAAAGGATAAGAGAATAGTGCAGGTATCTAGGATCGCCGTTCCGGCTGTTTTTGCCAGACGATCGGTGACGCCGCTCTCTTTCAATAAATTGCCCAGCATCAACATACCCACTAACGGGATAGACCCCGGTACGATCAGCGCTGATAAAATTGTGACGATAATCGGGAAGAGGATTTTTTCCTTCCGAGAAACTCTGCGGGATGGCTTCATCCGAATGCGGGCTTCTTTTTCGGTTATCAATAGTTTCATAACCGGTGGCTGAATTAATGGAACGAGTGCGATATACGAATAACCGGCGATTGCGATTGGTCCCAGTAAATGGGGCGCGAGTTGGGAGGCGAGAAAGATCGAAGTTGGTCCATCTGCTCCTCCAATGATGCCGATCGAGGCGGCTTCCGGCGCAGAAAAACCGAGAATCAACGCGCCGATAAAAGTAACGAAAATACCTAACTGAGCGGCGGCTCCCAATAGAAGTGATTTCGGATTAGAAATTAATGATGAAAAATCGGTTAATGCTCCGATGCCCAGAAAAATCAGCGGTGGAAATATTCCCGAAGTCACTAAATAATAAATCATACTGAAAACGCTGTTACTCGCCGCGCCATTCTCAACTGTATCGAAGACCCCAATTGCAATAGATGGTATGGAAGGAATATTGCCCACAATTATACCGAACCCAATCGGCAAAAGCAGGAGCGGTTCGTACTTTTTCGTTATCGCAAAGTAAATGGCAATCAGTCCGATAAAGATCATAATAATATTGCCGATCTGAATATTAGCAAAGCCAGTCGTTTGTAAAATTTTCAGGAAATTATCCATCTATCACTCCCCTGAATTGAGAATTATGAGGGTATCGCCTTCGTTGACCGAATCGCCGATTCGGACTTTAATGTCTTTGATAATCCCGTCACGGTTAGTCTGGATTTCGTTTTCCATTTTCATGGCTTCCATCGTCAGGACGTGCTGGCCGGCGTGGACGGTATCCCCGACTTTAACTAATATATTTTGAATCAGACCCGGCAAGGGTGCTACCACCGCGGAGCTGTCGATCACCGACTTAGGCCGATGCAGTTGAGTAGGCGGAGTCTTACTTGCCGGTTTAGCGGTTGGTACGGCTGATTCAGGAACATTAATTAATTTAGGTTTAATGTCAGCAACTTGATCGAAGCCCAGATCTTTTAAGCCAACTTCGTAAGTGCGATCATTGACGGTTACGGAAGCGTGGTAAGCAGAAATTGCATTGATGATGACAGTGTAAGGTTGACCGTTTATCTCTAATTCTACCTTTTTCTC
>DAOTJS010000095.1:0-2364 GCA_035448825.1 Fidelibacterota bacterium | reverse complement strand
GTAGTAATTTCTCCTTTTTTCTGGCTAATTAGAACGCAGGGATTGCCGGATTTAACTTCGTATTTAAAAGGCTTTTTACCCCGATTAAAAATCTCGATATAATGGCAGGATTGATTGTGGGGATCGAATTCTGGTAAAATCGCCTCGCTTGTCGCAGGCGGCCAACATTCGGTTGAACCTTCAATGGCAACGCCCATTTCGGCTGGTTCCGGTACATTGATCTCGATTACCTCTGGCATTATGTTTTCATCGGGCTGTTGCCAATAAGTGTAGCCTATATGAGTCTGATCCATCATATGATTCCACTTCCCGTTGGCGATATTATGATAACGATCGGTTATTTCGGCATCCTTCTTAAATAGATCACGGGCTCTTTGAGCTAATTCATTGGTCAGGGCGCGCTTCTGCTGAGCATAAAGTCGGTTCTGCGCCACGGTCACATAAAGCTCATTGAGATTGGCACAGGCTTCGGTAGGATGCAAAACTAATTGATAGAAAGCATCGTGAAATTCAGTCGGCAAAGCTTCGTAAATTTCCTGTGCTTTTTTTGCCAGGTCATTATACTCAGCCACAACGGTTTCAGCTTCCCGATAGTTAACTAAACTATAAGTTTCAGGTGAGAGTAATTCTGGTTTGCGCCGTGCATTGAATCGGGTGGACTGAGTCAATATATGAGCAATGTCCTCAGCATATTGAGCGCCGAACTGCTCCTCCGCCCAGAGGCGAGTATATTCGGGCAAGCGCTCCGCCGGCCAGGCTTCCGGATTCCAGGCAAAATCCATAAAAAAGTGAATCGGAAATTCCATCGGCTTAATGTCACCAACATTGACCACCCAGATTCGGTCAACACCATATCGATAAGCCAGGTGCATTTGTTCCCAAACTCGTGAAATTTGAACGGTATTCAACCATTTGTAATTGCGCGGATCGCCGACATAATCAAAATGATAATAAATTCCATATCCGCCGGCGTGTGGTTTGTCGTCTAATCGAGGCAGGCGACGGATATTGCCCCAGTTATCGTCACTCCACATTATAGTCACATCGTCGGGAACCTGCAAACCAGCATCGTAATAATCCTGCACTTCTTTATAAGGAATAAAAACCTGCGGAATTTCGGTGATTTCTTTATTTATATGTTTTGTAAGAATTTCGCGCTGGTCTTTGAATACTTGCTCGAGCAAGGTAATTTGCTCCTGAACATCCACTCCACCTTCCATCTGGGTATCGTGAATTCCCCGCAAACCTACCGTATAAATGTTCTCATACTGGCCACGGGCGGCAACGGTTTCGTCTAAAACTTTATAAATATTTTCACGATTAATATCATAACGCCAGGGGCCCATAGTTTGTGAATTCCATAAACCGGCGCCGGGATCATTATTATAAAGCAGAGGTTCACAGTGCGACGAGCCCATTACGATACCATATTCATCGGCTAATCTGGGATTCTCCGGGTCAGAGCCAAAGTATTTGCCCCACATACCCGGCCAGAGATGGTTGGCTTTTAGTCTTAGCAGAAGTTCAAAAACATTGACATAGAATTTGTGATTGAAACCACCGAATTTTTCGTAAGCCCAATTACTTAGAGCCGGCGCTTCGTCATTAATAAAAAACCCCCGATATTTTACTTTGGGTTCACCGAGAGTATGACGCCCCGGTTCGATGTAAATACTGTCCTTTTTCTTCACCGGAACATCTGCCCACCAATACCAGGGCGAGACCCCGATTTTCTCAGAAAGATCGAACATGCCAAAAATTGTACCACGCTTATCGCTCCCGATTATAACCAACGCTTGCTCAACATCCGGATACGGTTTTTCTATTTTCTGAATTAGAAAAGTTTCCCACTTGCCAGCGATATCACTGACATCCAATTGATTACTTTGAACCAAAGCATCAATTATGGGACTTTTACCTATGGTGCCCACGATGACGATTTCCTTAGACTTGGGAATCGTATCAATGGCAATCACCGGCTCGGTGCCAGTTACCATTTTTAAATCCGATTGGAATAGCTTCAGAATCCGCATCACTCCCGGATAATCCTGTGAACTGGCATATAGCGGAGCAGTGTTACCATCTACTGACAGAGGAAAACCACCATCAATCGCTTCCACCGAGACATAGGAATCCATATCACTGGTAACAGCTTCTAAAATATTAGGGCATAATATCAACAAGGAGAAGAGAATTAACGTTACTCGTTTTACGAAATGAGTTGTCAATGAAGTGGACGATTTATGATGCTTAAAACGAATCTCTTTTCGCGAAATTTGATTCATTATGTCCTCCATTTATATTTTTCATTTATCAAAACAACCAATATTACAATTATTGAACCGTTTCAATTTTAATAATATC
>DAOTJS010000094.1:0-2469 GCA_035448825.1 Fidelibacterota bacterium | reverse complement strand
GTGCTTTAAGCCAATCATAAAGTAGCGGAAAACGTTCCAGAAAATTCAGGTCCATTTATCAGTAAGCAACTAATTAAAGACCCAGAATCTTTTCGAGCGGTCGGCGCTCCGGCACATACTTGTCAGGAATTTTACCGGCATTCCAATCAGCAGAAACATACAAACCGCAGTAACAACGCCCGTATTCCTTTACATCCGGCTCGCGGTAAACGCATGGGCAAATGATATCACGATCCGATTCGCGATCACCGACCGCCAGACGACATGGACAAGCCATATAGCCATAACGTTCTTTGTTGATCAATAAAGAATTCAGCAATCGGTCAACGTGCTGACGATCTTTATTGAAAAAATAGCCTTTCGGCTCCTGAAGTTTGCGAAGCGATTCAAATAACTGTTCTGTGTTCATAATCCGAGCGCCTTTTTGATTTCTTCCGGACGATAGCCGACAATAACGTTGTCTCCGATGACAATTACTGGAAAAGCAACTGTCGGTGTTAATTTATGAATCTCCCTAATGACTGCCAGTTTTTGTTCCTTGTCTAACAAATCTACATCAATGCTATCGTACTCGATTCCCAGACTCTTGAGGAAGGCTTTGGTATTCTGGCAATAAATGCAGGTGCTGAGAGCGTAAAATTTGACCTTTTTATCCATAAACGACTCCTTTCTTCGGGGCTAATTCTGCGGATAAATTTTATTTCGGTGCTTTTGAGATAATTTCACAATGATATTGCAATCTGATTACCAAAACTAAAACAAATATAAGCGTTTAAAATTACAACCGGTAAAAATATTCTTAAAGCGGCTTTGAAAGTTTCTCTCAATTTGATACTGGCTTTCGGTTGTTTGAGATAATCGAAGTCGCCGGTCTCAGGGTTAAGGTGGTAATCTTTTCCCCACTCAACATAATTTTTCATAATTTCCCGTACCGCAGATGCGATATAACGCACTTCGGCCTCAGTCATAGTCGGATGTAACGAAATGCGCACCCAGCCGGGCTTCAGACTCAAGTTGCCCTGATCAATCTGACTCATAATTGCTTTGGATCGTTGGTCGCCAATATGTAGTAAAACATGACCGTAAGTTCCAGCGCAGAGACAGCCGCCACGTGTTTGGATACCGAAGCGATCATTAAGTAGGTGTACGATCAGATTATGATGAACTTTTGGGAAGAAATCAACAAACCAAACTGAATAACTAAATTTCACTTTCGATTGTTAGAAGTAATTAGCATTAACATATTTTACTACGTTTTAGTTTAAATTAAAGACGTATTTCTGGTGAAAATTAATTGTCTCTGGTTCCTTCTTATTTTAAATTAAAATGCTATGAACGAATTTAAACTATTGACCAATTTTAAGCCGACCGGCGATCAACCGCAGGCGATACGGGAACTGACCGACGGGATATTACGAGGCGACAAGTTCCAGACTCTGCTCGGGGTAACCGGAAGTGGTAAGACTTTTACCATGGCACAGGTCATTCAGAACGTGCAAAAGCCAACTTTGGTTATTTCCCACAATAAAACACTTGCCGCACAATTATATGGAGAGTTTAAGGCGTTTTTCCCCGAAAATGCGGTCGAGTATTTCATTTCGTTCTATGATTATTATCAACCGGAGGCTTACCTGCCGGTTACGGATACTTACATCGAAAAAGACTCCTCGATCAACGATGAAATTGATAAACTGCGCCTCAAAGCTACCAGCTCGTTAATTAGTCGCCGCGACGTTATTGTGGTCGCCAGCGTTTCCTGCATTTACGGTATCGGCTCGCCGGAAGAATACACTCGCTTCATTGTTACTCTTAAAAAAGGCGACCGGATTGGCATCCGTCAGCTTTTCGGCCGACTGGTAGATATTTATTATGCTCGTAACGATTTAGTGTTGGAGCGCGGCAAATTTCGGGCGCGGGGCGACATCGTCGAGATTCGTCCGGCTTATGAGGATTACGCCTACCGCATCGAACTTTTTGGCGATGAGATCGAGCATATTTACATCTGCGATCCGTTGACCGGCGAAGTCACAAACGAGCAAGAAATGGTCGTAATCTTTCCGGCTAAGCATTTTATTTCTTCCGAAGAAACGATTCAGCGTGCCATTGTTTCCATCGAAGAAGAGCTGGAGGCGCGCCTCGAAGAATTACGTTCTGCCGGTAAATTATTAGAAGCCCAGCGTTTGGGACAGCGTACTCGCTTCGACCTCGAAATGATTCAGGAAGTCGGTTACTGCAGTGGTATCGAAAATTATTCGCGGCATTTCTCCGGTCGTAAGCCCGGTCAGCAACCTTATACTCTGCTGGACTTTTTCCCGAGGGATTTTTTACTAATAATTGACGAATCGCACGTCACTTTACCTCAATTGCGCGCTATGTATAACGGCGACCGATCCCGGAAGGAAGTGCTGGTCGAGTATGGCTTTCGCCTCCCGTCGGCTCTGGACAATCGTCCCCTCAAATTCCACGAAT
>DAOTJS010000093.1:0-2498 GCA_035448825.1 Fidelibacterota bacterium | reverse complement strand
CGCGATAAACCAGATCGCCGAAATAGGTGTGCGCTCCATGCATATTCATATAAACTGCGCCACCCACACTGGACGGTATTCCGCTAAACCATTCCAAGCCGGTTAAGCCTTGCTCGAACATTTCCTGAATTAGGGTATTATTATAAAATCCGGAGTCAACTTGGACGATTTTCTGTGGTAAATTTTCCGCTTGAATTTCTTCTTCTTGAGACGCTGTCAATGGATCATATCTCGGAATGATTCGGCTAAATTTAAGGTTTGCTGGACAATCATCAATAATTTGCCAGGACTTAGACCGGTTGATAATTATCAAACCGTCATATCCGTCATCCGAAATCAGTAAATTACTGCCGCAACCAATAATCCGAAATGGTACCTGATAGGCAGTGGCTAATTGGATAACCGCTTCGAGTATTTCTGTATTTTCGACAGTCACCAGTAAACGTGCATTGCCACCGATTCCGAAAGTGGTAAATTTGGCTAACGGCACCTCTTTTTGAGCAGAGACATGATTTCGGCTTAGTTCAGAGACGAATTCTTCTAATTTCTGGATACTTGATTTATCTTGATTAGCGAACACGTGCTAAATTAATACTACCTGACGTTAATTATTATAAATTTTTATCATAATTCTGACAAATAGCCGTTAGTAAAAAGATAAAATTAAGAACCTGACAAATTAATAGGTAATCGATCAAAAATAATTTTTAAGGTCATTATTTTCTGCGGAAAAACTTTTACTTTTAAACGATAAGGATCTGATATTTCCAACGGGGCAATAATATGTTCTTCGACCGTAAGGTAACGGGCGGCTTTGATTGGAAAATAAGTTGCTATTTCGCCAACAATTATGTTGCGGGTTGGATTGTACAATCTGAGGACTACATCTTTCTCATCCTCAGTGGGTTTGAGAGCCGAATAAAACAATGTATCCGGGGTAACCTTTAAAAACTGCATTTTCGCCGGTAAGTATCCATTTGTTTGATCCATCTGTCGTATAATTATCGGGTTATTGAAAATTATAGCCTCAGTTAAAATATCGCTGGACGTCCAATCGGATAATCGCGGATAAATAGATAAATGAACCTCTGTCTTTTCGTTGCGTGATAAAATAGTGCCGCCGGTTTTTTTTGATCGAACAATTGGAAAATCACGGACCAAGGTTAATGTCAAGACGTTATGCTTGCCTTTTAATAGTTGGTATTCGTTGATGCCGTCGCTAAATATGGCAAATCCTCCCGATTCATTGGAAACTCCGACAAAATTGCCCATACTCAATGCTTGGCAATGAAGATATTGCAGGCCGTTAAGCGGGCGCGTCTCAACCGAAAAAAAGCCATCAGTATAAGTATTCTCCGGTACAAATTCGACGGGGAAGCAAATTTTTATCATATGATCATAGGCATGATCATTAATTTCTATTTTTAAATCAATCATTCGGGAGAGGCTACTTAAAGTTACTATTTCACTAATTTTGATTGTCTCATGCCTGGGACTGCGACGCGAATTTTTCCAATTGAACATTTCTGGAATTTCCCAAAAATATTCGATTTTATAGGCGGCGGCTTTAGGAGAATTATAAAGCAATTTGATTTGAGGATGGAGCTTTTTTGTAGTAAGGGGAATATGAGTCGCAGTTTTATCCTCAACACTGAATCGTCCCAGATCAATTTCATCTTGAAAATAGGCAACTTCCGAGAAAAATTCACCGGTTTCTTTGGCAAATATTTCCAGCGTTCCATTCTGATTAATTTCAACTCGTAAGAAATCATTCTCCAACGAATTGCGCTCGGCGCTGATCGGCACAGCTGGATAGGATTTCGGCCTTCCGTTCAGATCAATTTCAAAAGTTTTCCAACCCATTCCGGGCAGGTCGCGCAATTCTACTAAACAACGATATTTCGCTTTATCTGCCTTGTCGTACTTAAATAGTGTTTCAGTTTCCTTATAGATAACTCGAAACGGAATTTCGCGTCCCCCCACCTCTTTGGCAACGATTGTATCCCGATTAATCAAGGATGGCATCTCCCCAACAAATTCAACAATTTCAGATCGGTTATATGGTAAAGGATTAAATACCGTAAAGTAAATATTATTAGGATTATAATCATCAATATGAATATTATTAACAACTGCCGTAATTAAATCCTTTACCTGCTCTTCGAGCCGATTCATCAGTCCAGTTTGAGTGGTACTAAGTGACTGGATAAATTTATTGGGATTAGTATCTACGAGATAAGTAAATGTCTGGTTTTTTAGGAATTCCTCCCAAATATGGTTGGTTGCCTTCGGCCTAATTTTCAGCTGTAAATATTTCATAATTAATGACCACGGTTCAACAAAATATTGAATTAGGTTCTCAAGACGATGATTACTTAAACCAATCAACACGCTATGTCTTAGATAATAATCGAACTGAGTCTCGGTACAATCTTCAGTTTTTTCTAAACACATTTCCCCCTTGTATTCACTTATTTCACGCGAATCAATCTGCTCTT
>DAOTJS010000092.1:0-2585 GCA_035448825.1 Fidelibacterota bacterium | reverse complement strand
GACGCGAGTTCATTCGGAAAAGTACAATGGGTATAGTTGGAGCCGCGATGTTCCCATCTTTTCTGGAAAAATCGAATATTTTTGCCAAAACTACTAAGCCATTGCTATTTAAACCTTTTCCTCATCCGTGGATGCCACCGCTAAATTTTGTCTATGCGGCTGATACCAATGGCGACCCTTTTCAATCTGGTATCGTGGTAAACAGAGATGGGATTGTCGTACCTGAGGATTTAGGAACCCGACGCTTCAGTGTGAATTGCCAGTGGTTTATCGAAGGCTTTGGAAACTGTTTTTTAAGTGCCGATAATGACGGAGAATTTTATTCTTTAAAGGAAATGACGGGACGAAATGAACTTATCTTGAATCACGAATTTGCCAGAAGCCGAATAGCGCGAAATCGCCAAGTTATGCGACGCTATCAAACTCAGGGTACTAAATTTTCACCGGAAGTGATTCGTTTGTCTGGTTTAGCAGAGGAATATCTGGAAGATTCCGCTAAACATACCGCCGAAAGTGAAAAGTGTGCCTCTTTAGCGGATAAAGCTCTTTACTATGCTTTATGGACGGGAGAGAATATCGAATTGGAACATGCCCGCCAAATGATTTCTAAAAATAATCGCCATGATGAAGTTTACTTTGGCTGTGAATCCCGCCAGTATGTTTGGGCGAAAAATGAAGAATTCACCAAGCGTTTTGTCGAATTATTCAATTTTGCTACAGTAACTCATTATATCTGGGACACCTGGTATGAATTATTTGAACCGAGGGAAGGAGTTTATAACTGGGGTATCAAGGATAACATTGTTCGCTGGCTAACCGAGAAAAATATTACTATAGAAGGCCGTCCACTCTTTTGGTTTCATCCTACTGTAACTCCGGAATGGCTTAAAAATAAAAATTATGATCAATTGAGAAGTTATATAGATAAACATATCAGTGATGTTGTCGGACATTATGGCGATCAGGTTTTGCACTGGGAAGTTATAAATGAATATCACGACTGGGCAAATATCTTTAATCATACTCCCGATCAAATCACCGAAATCGTGCGACAAGTATGTGATAAAACCCATGAGGTTAATCCTAAAGTAGATCGCCTGATCAATAATTGTGCCCCTTGGGGTGAGTACGTTGCCAGAGGTAGAATGGCGCGGATGGAAGCAACCCGGCCATTACGTACTCCTCATCAATTCATCACCGATTTACTGGATGCAGGCGTGGAATTTGATACGCTAGGGATTCAAATTTACTTCGGTAGTCGTGATCTATCGGATATAATGCGGATGTTGGAAAGATTTGAGAAATTTGGGAAACCGATATATATCACTGAAATTGGTACAACCTCAGGTCCGACTTTTGAAACCGTTGTGGACCGCAGTATGGGCATCTCTAATAGACCATATGATTGGCACCGCGCCTGGGACGAAGAATTACAGGCTGATTGGTTGGAGCAAGTTTATACTCTTTATTACAGTAGGCTCAATATTAAAGCCATCAACTGGTATGATTTTTCCAATTTTCGCCCGTTTATTGTGAATGGTGGGCTTGTGACCGAGAGCTGTGAGCCCAAACAATCGTTTTATCGGTTGAAAGAGTTACTAAGTAGCTGGAATCGTTTACCCCAAAATACAAAAAAGATAGGAAAAGAAGAATGACATCCAAAGAACGTTTATTAATTGCTTTAAAAGGTGGAATCGCGGATCACGTTCCAGTTAGTCCGGATATATCGGTGATGGTGCCGGACCGACTGGACGGACGCCCCTTTTATGAAATCCATTTAGACGGCCGTGAACATTATGGTTGGACTTCAGCCACGCACGGTGAGGTTTACGTAAAAGCTGTAAAATATTTTGATATGGATGGATTTTATATGTATGGCGGCTTGAAAGAGACTAAAGTATCAAGTTCGCTGGATTTTGAATCGGAAACGGTAGATGTACCAGCTGGAAAACTAGTCCGACGTACCTGGCATACGGCTAAAGGTGATGTAACCGAAGAAGAAATATTTTTTGCTGATGAAGCTCCTTGGCGAAGTGTCAAACCGATTAAAAACTTGCAAGAAGATTTTGAGAAATTTCAACTGGTAATGGGAAAGGGCGATTGGCAATGGGAAAAGGAATTTCGTGATAAGCAGGTGATTGGTGATTTGGGCGTCTATTTAGGGATGATACCGGTTTTCCAGGATTGGTGGTTTAGCAATCGGGATGGTGGGTTTGAGAACGTATTTTCCGACTTGCTAATGGAAGCTGATTATATGCAAAAAGTTCATGAATTCTGGATGAACTGGGCCTTAGCCTATCTGCGAGCTATGATTGAAGCCAAACCGGATGTGATTATGCTCGGTGGCTCCAGTGCCAGTCTTAGCGTAAGTTCTCCCGATATTTTCCGGAAATATGAATTACCTTTTATTCAGCAGGCTTCCAGCATTTGTAAAGCGGCAAACATGCCTTGCCACTTGCATATTTGTGGTCGTTCCTGGCCGTTGGTGCAAATAGTGGCAGAAGAAACGGACGTTACTTCGATGGAACCAATGGAAGAACCGCCGACCGGCAATGTGGATATTGCTATGGTTAAGAAAAGATATG
>DAOTJS010000091.1:0-2588 GCA_035448825.1 Fidelibacterota bacterium | reverse complement strand
CCCCGGCGTCTTTCTAGTGCTTGGCAATAATGAGAAGTACGAAATATTCGATTTCATGGCAACGATCGAGTGCGGCGAAAAAATTGTACGAGTTACCAAACCGGAATCTCCAAAAACTTTCCGAATCGAATCGCACTTACCGAATGATAAACGCATTCGAGCTAATTTAAAAGTTCAGGAGGGGTGTGATTATTATTGCGCTTATTGCATAATTCCATACTTGCGTGGCAATCCTCGCAGTCGCGACCCGGAGGATTGCATTGCCACAGCTCGTCTTCTTGAAAATCAGTGTGTTCGGGAAATTGTCCTGACCGGTATCAATCTTGGTCGCTATGAATCACCGAGCGGTGATCTGTCATTTTTAATCCGGCGCCTTCTCGCCGCGACCGGTTTGCCGCGCATCCGGCTGAGTTCCATTGAGCCGGACTTAATCACTTCGGAATTAATTAAACTGATTTCCGAAGAACCGCGCCTATGTCGCCATCTACATATTCCTTTGCAACATGGTTCCGATCCAATTTTAGCCAAAATGAATCGTCGTTACCTCAGCGCCGATTATGCCACACTTATCAGCCGGATTAAACAACAAATACCAGGGATCTGCATCGGCGCCGATGTAATGGTCGGTTTCCCCGGTGAAACCGATTTAGAATTTGACCAGATGCGCCAATTTCTCGAAAATCTCGACATTAGCTACCTGCACGTTTTCCGCTATTCGCCCCGTCCCGGAACCCCGGCTAGCAAATTTACCGACCGTATTCCCGATTCCGAAAAGAAACGGCGCTCGGAAATTCTGCGCCAATTAAGTAACCGAAAACGGGCTGCTTTTAGGCAATCAATGCTCGCAAAAACTGTCTCCGTTCTATTTGAAGAAAAAATAGCACCCGGACTCTGGCAGGGCTTGACGGACAATTACCTAAAAGTTCGCATCCACACACGAGAAAACCTGCTGAACAAAATCGAAAAAGTTAAATTAATCCACGTTTCCGAAGATTATATAGAAGGAGAATTGCTCGGTGAGTGAACATCCCTATTTCATCGGAATTGCCGGTAACATTGGCGTTGGCAAAACCACTATGACTGACCTGATCGCAAGGCGTTTTGGTTGGCGCGCTTTTTACGAATCCGTTATTGACAATCCTTATTTAGAAGACTTTTATCAAGATATGAAGCGCTGGAGCTTTAATCTCCAGATTTATTTTCTCTCCCATCGCTTCCGCAGTCATAAACAAATGACCGAAAGCAACATCACCACGGTTCAGGATCGCACAATCTACGAGGATGTGGAAATCTTCGCCCGTAATCTTTATGAAATGGGCAATATGAGTCAGCGCGATTGGGACAATTATCGGGCTCTCTTCGAAATAATGACTTCCTACCTGAAAAAACCTGACTTGATCGTCTATTTGCGCGCCAGCGTTGACACCCTTCTGACGCGTATCAAAAAGCGTTCGCGCGGCTTCGAGCGTGACATTTCCCCCGAATATATCTATACCTTGAATCTCTCTTATGAACGTTGGATAAAAGAGGAGCAGAAGCGTAGTAATATTTTGATTGTCGAAACGGATCAGCTTGACATTTTCCGCGATCAGGAGAAACTGGAAGAAATAATGCAGAAAATCAAAATATTCTGTCCCTGACGAAGCAAATTCCAAAGGCATAGTAGTCAGAAATGATATTGCGCGCGATTATAATCCACACCTGCACTTACGCAGCCTATCCGAATTTTTGGATTACCTTAACCTTATAAACAATGCCGTTAGATTTCAGTAAAATAACGATTTCCAAACCTTGTTCTTTCCTGGTCAAACCGGACGATTTAATCGCACTTATGTATGAAATTGCCCGATACCCGGGAGCAATCAGGTTTTCTATTGAAAAAAATAACGGTGACACTCCTTCCTTAGCCCAAATTTGCCAAACTCGTCAAAGTAATAAACAATTAATCTTACCGGATGAACGCCATAGTCAATTAGTACTCTTTCAGCATTTCTTGCGGGAATTGACCGCCGCCCTGAAATATAACATTTTAAAAAATACCAGTGTCGCCTTTCGTATGCGCACTGAACTTGCTAATCTTTTGAAAGAAAATAGGGCATTGATTCAGCCGGCCGCTGTCGTTCGACAGGTTGACTGCCTCCCAACCGAAACCGGCTTGGCGCTTGCTGATGGTACGTATGAGTTCCACGGCAAAAGCCTCCACCGTTTTGCGAATAAATCCGACCCAGTAAAACCTAAATCGATCTTTATATTTGTGGTAACTATTGGTTCGGCGATTGATCAGCGGATTGCCGATTTAAATCACACGGATGGCGATGCCTATCAGGCATTTCTATTAAACGGGCTAGCCGCCGCCCTGGTTGAAACCGCCACCAGTGATTTACAACAGCATCTCGAAAAATCGTCCTCCTGGTTATCTTCTGGCCGGACCTTGCGCCGCGTCAGTCCCGGTTTTCGGGACTGGCCTCTTACTGATCAGAAGGTTATTTTCGAAATACTTAAGCCATCGGAAAATATTGGGGTGACTTTATCGGCTGACTGCTTGATGCAACCGCTGAAATCCACTTCTGGAATTATGGGCGTCATTG
>DAOTJS010000090.1:0-2624 GCA_035448825.1 Fidelibacterota bacterium | reverse complement strand
AGCATTTGGTGCGCTCGAGCCGGATTACTGCCGATACGAGCAATCCCGGATAGCCATCCTACCAATTCCTTACGACGGAACAGCCACTTGGCAAAAAGGGGCCGCTAAAGGTCCTGAAGCATTATTGACCGCCTCGGCTAATATGGAACTTTACGATATTGAGACCGATTCGGAGATTTATCGGCAAGGCATCACTACGCTACCCTTCCTCAAATGCCCCAAAAAGCCGGAGGATTTAGTCCAAAAAGTCAACGAAAAAACCAGGCAGCTTCTCGCCGATGGAAAATTTGTAGTCGGTATTGGCGGCGAACACACGATTTCGATCGGGCTGGTACAGGCTCACGCCAAGCACTTCTCTAACTTGTCAGTCTTGCAGCTGGATGCCCACTCCGATTTGCGGAACGAATATGAGCGCAGTAAATACAATCACGCTTGCGTAATGGCACGTATTCAAGAAATCTGCCCGATCGTACAGGTCGGCATTCGTAGTATGGATATTAGCGAATTAGAACGATTAGATAAAGCGCGGGTGATTTTTGCGCATGAATTCTGCAATTCGCCGGAAATTTTCGCTAAAATCACCGCCAATTTAACCAACAATGTTTATCTGACCATCGATCTGGATGTTTTCGATCCGGCGGTTTTCCCCTCCACCGGTACTCCTGAACCAGGTGGTCTGGGTTGGTATGATGTTATTAACATTATTTCAAATGTCATTCAAAAAAAGCACATCGTCGGTATGGACGTGAACGAGCTTTTACCCAATCCGTATGACAAAGCCCCGGATTTTCTGGCGGCTAAACTCATCTATCGAACCTTAAGTATGATTTACGCAAAGGAGTCAATGCCATGAAAAAAAGCGACTATCTTAAAAAGGTGGTTGAACATATTGATATCAAATCATTCGACGCGCGACCGATTCTGAAAGCTTATAGTAAAATGGCTTTTCAGGCGCGCAATTTAGCTGTCGCCGCCGATATTTATGACCGAATGCTGAAAGACGAAAAATGTAAAGTCATCCTTACTCTAGCCGGGTCACTATTCAGTGCCGGATTGAAAAACGTCGTAGCTGATATGGTCGAAAATAATATGGTAGATGCTATCGTCTCAACTGGGGCTTTGATCGTTGATCAGGATTTTTTTGAAGCGCTTGGTTATAAACATTATATTGGAACCCCTTTTAGTAATGATAACGAATTGCGCGATCTGGCGATTGACCGCATATATGACACTTATATTGATGAAGATGAACTGCGCGTCTGCGATCTGACCATCGCCGAAATCGCTAACTCTCTGCCGCCGCAGCCTTTTTCTTCGCGCGAGTTTATCGAGGAAATGGGAAAGTATCTCGATAAAGTTGGTATCAAAACCGAAAAATCCGTCATTTATTCAGCCTATCAGAAAGGCGTTCCAATTTTTGTACCGGCTTTTTCGGATTGTTCGGCTGGTTTCGGGCTAATTCACCACCAATGGAATCGCAAAGGCAATATGGTAACGATTGATTCCGCTCGTGATTTCCTCGAACTGACTAAAATCAAAATCGCCGCTGAAGAAACCGGCATTCTAATGATTGGCGGTGGTGTTCCCAAAAATTTTACTCAGGACGTTGTTGTAGCCACAGACGTGCTTGGAATCGAAAAACCAATGCATAAGTACGCTGTTCAATTAACCGTGGCTGACGAACGCGATGGTGGGCTATCTGGATCAACCCTCAAAGAAGCCAGTTCATGGGGCAAAGTCGACACTAAGTACGAACAAATGGTTTTCGGCGAGGCTACGGTGACAATGCCACTTCTGGTCAGTTATGCTTATCATCAGGGTAATTGGAAAAAACGCTCGGAAGCCCGCTTCAGTAATCTTTTTGTTTAGTAATCTTAACCCCAACAGTCGTTATACTGAAATTATAGTAAGGGAGTAAAAGGTTAATTGGTCATCTTTCCCCTACCAAAAATAATAGATTAATTACACTAGTTGCTTGATTATTTTTCCCATTTAGCACGATCGAGGCGGTCTAATCTAATTGCGTCTTTTATGCCAACAATTACAAAAACTATAACAAAAACCCCAGCGAGAATCGCACCAATAACATCAACTATCTTCCACGGCTGATTATTTAACACCAGCACGGTAGGATTCCAGAAAATTAGAATTGTATTTACTATTACCACCAGAATTCGTATCTCGGTCGGACCGACCTTGGCATATGATAAGCGAAAAATACCTTCGGTATAAGCGCCTACATGAGCATAAATATTTAGCAATAAATAACCGATCGTGAGAAACAGACTAATGTCTAAACGCATCAGCGGTGAAAGTCCAAACGCAACTAGAATAATCGTCGTCGAAAAAGCGTCGCACATATGATCAACGAAATACCCGTATTGTTCCCGCTCTTTATGGCGCACCCGCGCCAATGTTCCATCGAGGCTGTCTGCCCACCAATGTAAAACAAAGCCAAAGTTTGCCAACATTAACCACCAATTCGAATATCTGGTTAGCACATATCCAAGCGAAATTACTAAAGCCGCGACGATACCTAAAATTGTAAGATGGTCGGAAGAAACCCAGTTCGGTAGAGCGGCAGCCATCTTAGGAAGGTTACGTTTTTCCCAGGGACCAGTCCA
>DAOTJS010000089.1:0-2677 GCA_035448825.1 Fidelibacterota bacterium | reverse complement strand
GTCGGATAAGATGCTGACCAATAAATCCGGTTGCGCCAGTGACGAGAGCTTTCATAAATCCACTATTATCAAATTTATTAAAAATCGAAAACTACTTTTTATAGTCAATAATATTGTGTCCAAAGATATTTACTTAATTAAAATGCACTTTTTAGCTAAAATAGTCACCAAGATTGACGTGTTCTTATACAATGAAGGACAAAATAATAATTGTCGGCCAACGCAAGGGTAATACTCATAGATCGTTTTAAGATACCGAAAGGGATTCTCTCATAGTTCAAATTTTAGTGACTTTAAAAAGGCTTATTTCTGTCGTAGAATCCAGAGTTTATTTAATAGCTCTTCTAATACTCGACCGAGATTTTCGTCGCGGGCCGTTGTGATATCCGGTTCGTTATGTAAAACGACATAAGGCACTTTATGCCCTTTAATTTTAATAAATTCCGGGTCATCACCGCGGAATTCTTCCCAGTCGCAATCTTTATAGAGACGGGTTAACTTCGCATCCGGCAGTCCATGTTCCAAAATGCTATCCGGCTTAGCGGGATTAAAACGCTGGCGATTTTTACGCAGTGATTCTTCGAACGATACATCAATGTAGAAAATAGCCGCCCGTTTTAAAATTTCATCAGATAAATGCGGATAAGCCGCTTGATAACCGCCGTGTTCACTACCGCGTGAAAATTCAATAAGAGCCGTGTAGTTATTATGAAAATTGGGTTTGTCGCGCAGACGTTTACTGTATTCCATTGAGATACGCTCAATGAGTAAATGCCAGAGATATTCCCAGAAAAAATAACCATCTTTATCGGAATGCAGTCGCGGTTTATTCAATATTTTTTCCAGAATGGCGTCTTCTTCGAACCAAGTCCAGAGCATCGGAAAATCATCAATTTCATCCAACTCGCCAATATGAAAACGGCGCCGGCGTATTTCCACCGGAGTTTTTTTGAGATAATCAATGACCTCGGACTTGCCGGATGCTGGTCGGCCATTAAGAATGATAATGTCAAAAATATTATCCATAAAAATGCTCCTTGATTATTAATGGGTTGATTTTCCAGTGGGAGTAGTATGCCAGATAGAAGACATTACCAGTGCGCCCAGAATGGCAAAGGGAATTGGCCAGATTTTCCAGGCTTGCCAGCCCCAATTGGTAGTAACCCAGCCGACCAGCGCGCCGACGAATGCTCCCGCGATATACTGCATACCGTCAATTAATCCGACGGCGGTCGCGGCGGCTTTGCGACCACCAAAGTCCATCGTAGCCGCTCCGGCAATCATACCGTGGGAACCGTTAACGAAAAATGACAAGCAAGCTAACAAAATAGCCGCGGCAATCGGTCCCCATTGCCATACGTCAGCTAAAAAGAATAGGGTGAGAATTACAATCATACCGCAGAAACCAATTACGATCACGGGCGCACGCCGGCCGCCAAAGACCCGATCGGAGGAAATTCCGAAGGCAAAACCGCCGATTATTCCCAGAATAGCAATACCCCAGGCGGTTAGTTGAAAGGCGAAATCTACTCCGGTAACACCCTGCATTTCTTTGAAATAAATTGGCCACCAGGCATCTACCACGCCGCGCCGTACAAAACCTATCATCATTGAACCAATGGCAATAGTCCACATAACCTTACTGCCGAACACTTTGGTAAGCACTTCTTTGAACTTGACTTTTTCCTCAAGATTGACATCACCATCGCCCGTATCGAGTTCCGGAAAGCCGGCTTCGGCGGGAGTGTCTCGTACAAAGAAAATGGTCAGGACGAAAAGTAGTGCTACTACTAATGCCGGAATCCAAAAAGCCCAATACCATGGCAGAAATTTTACGATCAATGGTGTCCCGGAAAAAGCCAGTATCAGACCAAATCGGATCAGCACGCCGAAGAATGCAGAGAATGTGCCCCGCTCTCTAATATGGAACCACTGGGCATTGATTTTTACGATTGATAATGCGCCGAAAGATTGAAAATAGCCATTAATTGCCCAGATAATAGCTAGGGTCCAGAGAAGCGCCGATTTGGAGAATCCAAATTTTAAAACGGCTTCGGAGACAATTTCTTGATCAGCCCAGACGGCTGGAGTTTGGACCAAAATGTGGAAAAAACCAAACAGCCCGTTCATAATTACAACGCCCAGGGCGCCAATCAGGAAAGCCTTGCGGCCACCGATTTTATCGGCGAGCGGGCCATTGATGACGACCGCCAAACCATAAACCAAGGGCATAAGTGTTTCGAAAACCCCTAAATTGCTTTTAGTCCAGCCGAAAAAAGCTTGGAGAGTCGGTGCAATCGCTGAAAAATTATAACGGGACATATAGAAAAAGGAGTACAACAAGCCGATGATAATCCAGTTTTGAAGACGTCTGTGTCGAAATGTCGGCATAGCCAGCAAATTTTCAGTTTCCGAAGTATTCATTTTGATTCCCCCATGTTATTTTTGGCAAGTATTGAACAGTCATTTACCACTAATCTGAAATTATTAATCTATCGTCAAAAACCAAACTTTATTTTTCGATATTTTATTGATAATTTCCAATCTATGGAAATGATAGAAGTGAATCTCGGGGAAAAGCGAACGATTACTGTTCAACCCGGCCAAAAAATAATTGAAATCGTTAAACAAGCTCTGCCGCATAACCGATATAAACCGTATATCGTTATTCGCAACA
>DAOTJS010000088.1:0-2687 GCA_035448825.1 Fidelibacterota bacterium | reverse complement strand
TGGGCGAAGCCTATTGCGCTTTCGGAACCGGCGCGGAAAGCATTTTTTTCAATCCAGCCGGTATTGCTCAATCTACCCATCGGTTCGAGCTGCAAACTTACAATACACGCTGGATTGCAGACATCAATTACCTGGCTGGTAGCTTCATCTGGAATTTACGTCAGTATGGAACGCTGGGATTGAGTATGGTTTCGGTGGATTACGGGACAATTTATGGTACCAGCCTCTTGTCGGCGGCGGACAAAGACCTCTATCCTGCCGGTTATATTGATTTGGGCAATGTCGATAATGTCGGCTCCTATGCGTTTGGTCTAACTTATGGTCGCGCAATCAGCACCCAGTTTTTAATCGGCGGCACTGTACGTCTCGTCGGTCAAAATTTAGGTCAAAGTCAAATGGCTGACGGTTTGAAAGATAACAATGCGGTTAAACTGGCGTTCGATGCCGGGGTAAAATACCTGACGGATTTTAAGAGCTTTCGGTTCGCTATGTCCATTCGCAATTTCTCATCTAATATCAAAAGGGAAGAAATAGACGAACAATTACCTTTGCTTTTTACGATGGGAGTCGCGATGGATTTGCTGGATGTCATAGCGCCCCCATTCTCGCAAAATAATTCTCTCAATTTAGCGGTTGATTTTCAGCATCCGAATAACTATTCCGAACGGATTAATTATGGACTGGAATATTTGCTATTCGATCAATTTGCGATCCGCGCCGGGTACCAAACCAATCAAGACCTGGCTTCTTGGTCGCTTGGAATGGGAATCAATGTAAACATAATCGGCAGTACCGTCCAGTTTGATTATTCCTATTCTGACTTCGATTTATTTGATGGCGTTAATCGTTTTTCAATAGGAATAGCCTTGTGATAATTAAAAAAATGATGAGTTCACGTCATCAGAGAAGTTGTTTCCACCAGAGAATTTTTCTGATAGGCTTCGGATTATTGACGATTCTGGCAATTAATCCCCTCACCGCCGAGTCGCCCGATTTGACCTATTCCAATCCGATAATTCAGGCTGACTATTCCGATCCGGACGTTATTCGGGTAGGTGACGACTTTTATTTGATTTCGTCCTCGTTTTCCCAGGCGCCAGGTGTTCCCGTTCTGCATTCTCGTAATCTGGTAAATTGGCAAATCATTGGATATGCTGTCCCGCATTTGCCTGATTCAATCTATGATTTGCCTCAGCCTGGAAGGGGCATCTGGGCGCCGGCTTTGCGTTACCATAACGGCGAGTATTGGGTCTATTACGGTGACCCCGATCTAGGCATTTTTATGGTTAAGTCACAAAATCCAGCTGGTCCGTGGGAGCCGCCGGTTCTGGTCAAACAAGCTTGTGGTTGGATTGATCCTTGTCCTTTTTGGGACGATGATGGTCAGGCTTATTTAATCCATGCCTGGGCAAAAAGTCGGGTAGGATTTAACAGTATCTTGACTTTGCATAAATTGAGCTCCGACGGTCGCCAGATTCTGGACGAAGGCGTGACCGTTTTCGACGGACATTCCACTCACCCAACGATCGAAGGTCCTAAACTTTATAAGCGTAATGGATATTACTATATTTTTGCGCCAGCCGGTGGCGTAACGAACGGCTGGCAGACTGTCTTGCGTTCAAAAAATATCTTGGGTCCATACGAAGACAAAATCGTTCTCGAGCAGGGCACTACAGCCATCAACGGACCGCATCAGGGAGCATGGGTCGAAACGCAAGAGGGCGAATCCTGGTTCATTCACTTTCAGGATAAAGGGGCTTACGGCCGCATCATACATCTTCAGCCTGTTGAATGGCTGGATGATTGGCCGATGATCGGTATTGATCTGGACGGCAATGGGATTGGTGAACCGGTCCAATGCTTCCGCCGACCGGGCGTGGACGACTCGATCTCCACAATCAAGATACAGACCAGCGATGAATTCGAGAGCAATAGTCTCGGACTTCAATGGCAGTGGCGAGCGAATTTTAAATCGGAATGGTTTACACTCTCGGCTCGATCCGGTTATCTGCGATTATTTACCGTGAATCCGGCGCCTGTTTGCCATAATCTTGGCGATTTACCCAATATTCTAACTCAAAAATTCCCCGCGGAAGCGTTCACGGTTACCACGAAGTTATCTTTCCATCCTGATAGTAACGACGATCAGGCGGGGCTGATTATCATCGGCAACGACTACGCCGCACTCAAAGTGATTCACCGCGGTGCGCAATACCAGCTGACTTACGCCGAATGTGCCGAAATCGAGAAAGGCAAATCGGAAATAATTAGCGAAACCGTTGGCCTCAATAAGCCGGAAGTATTCCTAAAAGCTAACGTCGGCGAAGGTGCGGTTTGCACATTTAGCTATAGTACTGATGGCGAAAAATATTTACCGCTCGGCCGAAAATTCCAAGCCGTCAAAGGCAAATGGGTCGGCTCTCAAATTGCTATTTTTGCTACGACTAAACCTGGGAAAAATTCCCGTGGCTATGCCGATTTTGACTTCTTTCGCGTAACCTCAATGGGCAAAGACGAACCGAAATGAACATTATGAAGATGAAAATAAACTTCAAGTTGAGCAGATACTCAATTTTACTCACTGTCGCCGCTTTAACAATCATTATCTATGCCGCGCCTAATAAGCCTAGGGTTCACCTGATCGGCGATTCGACTATGGCAGACAAACCGCTGGACGATAATCCCGA
>DAOTJS010000087.1:0-2700 GCA_035448825.1 Fidelibacterota bacterium | reverse complement strand
GACAAGCTCAGGATGACAAGAATAGACAAGCTCAGGATGACAAGAATAGACAAGCTCAGGATGACAAGAATAGATTCTTCGTGTCCTTGTGGTTTTGTGAAAGATTATCTACGCTGGTATACTAATGAAAAAGGTCGTACCGATACCCGGTTGGCTCTCGACTTCAATCGTACCATTATGAAGTAAAACAATATGTCTGGCAATTGCTAACCCCAATCCGGTTCCGCCCATCTGCCGCGAGCGGGCTTTATCCACCACGTAAAACCGCTCGAAAAGCCGCGGCAGATGTTCTGACGGAATACCACAACCGGTATCCTGGATGGCAATTTGGACCTGGTCTGCCTTCTTTTGCACCCGAATAGTGATTTGTCCCTGCTCGGTGTATTTTATGGCATTATCCAGAAGATTAATTAAAACCTGCTGAAATTTGAATGGATCAACTTTAATCGTTGTCAAGCCATCTGCGATTTCGACTACTATCTTTAGATTTTTCGCTTGCAGGCGTTCTTCAAAAATTTTAACAGTATCGTTAATCAAATTCGATAAACTAACAGTCTCATATTCCAGCTGATTTTTTTCTTCAATTTCCGCCAGTGTCAGCAAGTCATTGACAATATTGATCAAGCGATCGGTATGCCGCGCAATAATTGTAAGGTAGTGACGCTCGTTGCCAGATGTTTCTTCTTGAAGTGTCTCGACAAAGCCTTTGATGGCTGTCAATGGCGTGCGCAATTCGTGCGAGACATTGACCACGAAGTCACGCTTCATTTGTTGAACGGCTTTCAGTTCTGAAATATCAGAAAATATCAGAACAATTTCAGCGCTGGACGTCTCCGCCTCAGCACTGCACAAATAGGTTTTATTATTTATAACTATTTCCTGTGTGCGATTAGCCCGACTTGCCTGTATATCTTTGATAAACTCGGTAAACTGTGGCTGACGTAAAATTTCCCAGTAGAACCTGTCCTGTAGTTCCTCCCGTTCAGTAATTTTTTGAAATTCACGATTATAAAATGCCACCCGCCCATCGGCAGTCAGTACAAGTAAACCAGAAGGCACCGCCGCAACGATTGTTTGCAATTCATCACGTTGTCGGGCAACATCCGCCAGCAGGCGATTAATCTCAATCGCCATCGCATTAAAACTATCAGCCAGTTCGGCAAATTCATCACTGGTCTGAATATTAACACGGGTTTCGAGTTTGCCCTGCCCAATTTGACGAGCGGCTGTGACCAATTGATTGACTGGTTTGGAATAATAACGCGCCAGCAGAAAAGCAGCGCTCAGCGCGATTATAATTATAAGTAAAGCAATTTTGGTAATTCGATTGAGAATTTGCCTGAAAATATCGTTCAAATGGCTCAAATAAATGCTCGTACGCACGACTGCTACGGTCTGTCCGTCTCGAACCAGCGGTGAAGCGACATACAGCATATTTTCTTCAACCGTCGTGCTAAAACGTTGAGCATGAGCCACATTACCCCTCAAAGCTTGCTTGATTTCCGGCCGCTGGCGATGGTTTTTCATCAGGCGCGGATCAGACTCAGAATCGGCAATGACATTACCGGTGGTATCAATAATTGTGATGCGAGCCCGGATTTCATTCCCAAGCGACTTGGTCAGCTGATCCAAATCCTCACGGCTTTGATTTTTTGCCGATAGTAATAAAACCGACAGACTGGCATTCAAATCCTGCAGGTCAGCGATCTGGGCTTCAACGAAATGTCTGCGGAGTGAATTATATGACAGCGCTACAATTAAGACCGTCAGCGCTACAATCAGAATAAGGTAGCCGGAAAATATTCGGTAAAAAAAAGATTTTTTCATATTTCGAGTTTGTAACCGACTCCTCTTAAATTGCGGATCAGGCTACCGTATTCGCCCAGCTTTTCCCGTAAGTTTTTGATATGAACGTCAATAGTGCGGTTGACGACAATTTTATCTTCACCCCAAAGTTGATCAAGCAGGTGCTCCCGTGAAAATACGTGCCCCGGTCTTTGCGCCAATATTTTCAGGAGATTAAACTCAGTGGCGGTTAGTGCAATCGGCTTGCCGTCAGCCTGAACGATATATTTCTCCAGATCAATTGTTAAACCGTCGGTGATTTTCAAAATATTTTCATCGGAGGTCGGTTGCGAGCGCCGTAAAACGGCTTTCACTCGCGCAACTAATTCGCGCGTCGAAAAAGGCTTAGTGATATAATCATCGGCACCGATTTCCAATCCGAGAACTTTGTCGAATTCTTCACTGCGAGCAGTCAACATAATAATCGGAATTTTAGCCGTTTGAGGATTGCTTCTCAGTTGTCTACAGATTTCCACCCCATCAATGTCCGGCAACATTAGGTCGAGAATGACCAAGTCAGGCGATTTTTCATTTAGAAAGCTATAAAATCCACTGGCATTGGCTAATCCCGCGGTTCGGAAACCATTTTTCTTGAGTTGCAAAACTACCAGCTGTAGAATGTCCGGTTCGTCATCTATTATGGCAATTAATTCATTCACGGAATGAATGTAAATATTTTTAACTAAATAGAAAACATTAACAAATATAATTTTAACAATGAACATCAGTAAGCCCCTTCTTGGAACTTTACCGCTCTTTCTCATTGCTTATAATGAATATTTAATAAATCGGTAAAATTCCACGTGAAAAATTAAATAATTTTACCTAACTTTGGGCGCTTTTTTGGCAAGATAG
>DAOTJS010000086.1:0-2731 GCA_035448825.1 Fidelibacterota bacterium | reverse complement strand
GGATCAATCAGCAAACCGTCAAACTGTGGTCGAATTCCCAGAATATATTGCGAGATCGCCAGAAAATTCCATGCCGCCGTGCCGGTTAGCCAGGAATTCTTAGCTTCGCCCGGTTTATAGGCATCCTTACCGGCGATCATCTGAGCATAGACATACGGCTCAGTACGATGTAAATCGCTGATCTCCTCGAGAAACGATGGACAGATTTTGCGCCAATATTCAAATGCTTGCTCACCGTGACCTAATTTAGTTTCAGCAATCATTATCCAGGGATTGTTATGGCAAAATATTCCAGCGTTTTCCTTATAACCAGGAATGTAAGTCGAAATCTCACCTAATTCGATGTAATATTTCGTGTAAGCCGGATTTTGCAAAACAATTCCAAATTCACAATCGAGGTATTTTTTCACGGAATCGAGCGCTTTTTGCATCCGGCCGTCTTCCTTGCCGATCTCTGCCATACAACAGAATCCCTGCGATTCGATGAAAATTTTGCCTTCCTCATTTTCCTGACTGCCGACTTTCCTTCCAAAAGCATCATAAGCGCGCAAAAACCATTCACCATCCCAGCCGAATCGGTCAATGCTTTTTTTCATTTCATCAATATGCTGGCGGGCTTCAGTGGCTTCATCCATTTTTCCCAGAAATTCACAAAGTTCAACGAACTCCTGACCATATAGAACAAATGCCCCGGCAATCATAATAGATTCAGCAGTTTTACCGTCGGTTTTTAATGGACCGGTTTGAAAAGACTGATCCGGATCAGTGTTAAAAATATTCAGATTAAGGCAATCGTTCCAGTCGGCGCGCCCGATTAGCGGAAGTTTATGAGGTCCAAGATTATTTACCACATGATAAAAAGAACGCTTGAGATGTTCGAACAGGCTGGCTTGATTATTCGGATCATTATCGAATGGTACCGATTCGTCCAATATCGCAAAATCGCCGGTTTCTCTCAAATAAGCCACAACTCCACAGATTAGCCAGAGCGGGTCGTCATTAAAATTGTCGCCCACTTCATAATTGCCTCGCTTGCTTAGTGGCTGATATTGATGATAAGCACCACCGTCCGGTAACTGAGTTGCCGCAATATCGAGCAAACGTTCCCGCGCTCGCTCCGGAATCTGATGAACGAAGCCGAGCAAGTCCTGACTGGAATCACGAAATCCCATTCCTCGTCCAATTCCGGACTCAAAATAAGATGCGCTACGCGACATATTGAACGTAACCATACATTGATATTGATTCCAGATATTGACAATCCGGTCAATCTTTTCCTCGCCGGTTTGGACTTGAAAAACCGATAATAAACCATCCCAGAATTCGCGTAAATCGTTCATAGCCTTTGTCACACTTTCCGGCGATTCGAAGCGAGATTGCATCTGACGCACTTTGGTCAAATTGATTTTGCCGTCGGCAGTAAACTTTTCAGTTTCGGGGTATTCTACATATCCGAGGATAAAATTGAAACTTTTCGATTCGCCAGGATTGAGCTTAACCTCAATTTGATGGACGGCTACCGGCGACCAGCCAAAAGCCACCGAATTGCGAGTTTTGCCCTCGAACACGGCTACCGGCTCGTGTGGCCCATTATGCAATCCCATAAAGGATTCTTTGTCACAGTCAAAACCATCAATCGGGGCGTTGACCGAATAAAATGCAAAATGATTGCGACGATCTTTATAATCGGTAAAATGCAAAATTGTGCTACCGATCGCTTCCGCTCTACCGATCGAGAAGGTGCGCTGAAAATTAGTCATATCTTCCCAGGCATTCCACAAGCAAAATTCTACATAGGAAAAAAGTTTGATTTCCTTGACGGAAGTACCGGTATTTTTCAAGGTAACTTGCTGAACCTCACCGTCGAAATTCATAGGCACAAAAGCCAGAACCTCAGCTAAAATATCATTGCGCTGACCGGAAATGCGGGTATAACCTAATCCGTGGCGACATTCATAAAAATCGAGCGCTTTCTTAACCGGTTTCCAGCCGGGATTCCAAACATCGCCATTATCGTTGATGTAAAAGAATTTACCGTTGTCATCCAAAGTGGAATTATTATAACGGTAGCGCGTTATGCGCCGGAGGCGAGCGTCGCGATGAAAACTATAGCCACCGCCGGTATGCGAAATGATGGAAAAAAAATCCTGACTGCCGAGATAATTGATCCAGGGATAAGGGGTTTCCGGCGTCGTGATAATATATTCCCTGTCTTGATCGTTAAAATGACCGAATTTCAAAACTAATCTCCTAAAATATCCTTACACGTAATATCCCAATAATCGAAACGTTTATACTTTTAGAATTTATAATAGTTCGATCTCTTTGGAAAGTCTAATATCTTGTGACGATGAACCTATCAATATAACAAATTTTCCCTTTTCAGTCGTCCAATTTTTAATTGCAGGACTCCAGAAGGCAAAATCCTTTTGGCTTAATTTCAAGGTTACCGCTTTAATTTCACCCGGCTCTAACACTATTTTCTGAAAACCTTTCAATTCCTTCGGCGGGCGAGGTAAAGATGATTCAAGATCACTAACATATAGTTGGACAATTTCGGCGCCTGGGCACTTACCCCCATTTTTAACCGAAAAGGTAACTGAAACGGTATCAACTTCGGAAAATTTATCGGGTATTACTTGCAAATCGCTGTAAGAAAACGATGTAAACGACAGACCGTGTCCAAAGGGATAAAGCGGTTCGATTTTCTGAGATTCATACCACCGGTAGC
>DAOTJS010000085.1:0-2735 GCA_035448825.1 Fidelibacterota bacterium | reverse complement strand
TGCAAAACACTAAAATCATAATCGAACTGAAAATAAGCGTTGTCCACTATTTTTGTAGAGGTTCCATCCATCAATTTTGCGCGATAAACCAGATCGCCGAAATAGGTGTGCGCTCCATGCATGTTCATATAAACAGCGCCACCCACGCTGGACGGTATTCCGCTAAACCACTCCAAGCCGGTTAAGCCTTGCTCGAACATTGCTTGGATTAGGGTATTATTATAAAATCCGGAGTCAACTCGGACGATTTTTTGTGGTAAATTTTCCGCTTGAATTTCTTTTTCTTGAGACGCTGTCAATGGATCATACCTCGGAATGATTCTGCTAAATTTAAGATTTGCCGGATCGTCATCAGTAATTTGCCAGGACTTAGACCGGTTGATAATTATCAAACCGTCATATCCGTCATCCGAAATCAGTAAATTACTGCCGCAACCAATAATCCGAAATGGTACCTGATAGGCAGTGGCAAATTTGATGACCGCTTCGAGTTTTTCTGTATTTTCGACAATCACCAGGAAATGAGCGTTGCCACCGATTCCGAAGGTGGTAAATTTGGCTAACGGCACTTCTTTTTGAACAGTGATATGATTTCGGCGTAGATCAGAGACGAATTCTTCTGATTTCTGGATACTTGATTTATCTTGATTAGCGAACACGTGCTAAATTAATACTACCTGACGTTAATTATTATAAATTTTTATCATAATTCTGACAAATAGCCGTTAGTAAAAAGATAAAATTAAGAACCTGACAAATTAATAGGTAATCGATCAAAAATAATTTTTAAGGTCATTATTTTCTGCGGAAAAACTTTTACTTTTAAACGATAAGGATCTGATATTTCCAACGGGGCAATAATATGTTCTTCGACCGTAAGGTAACGGGCGGCTTTGATTGGAAAATAAGTTGCTATTTCGCCAACAATTATGTTGCGGGTTGGATTGTACAATCTGAGGACTACATCTTTCTCATCCTCAGTGGGTTTGAGAGCCGAATAAAACAATGTATCCGGGGTAACCTTTAAAAACTGCATTTTCGCCGGTAAGTATCCATTTGTTTGATCCATCTGTCGTATAATTATCGGGTTATTGAAAATTATAGCCTCAGTTAAAATATCGCTGGACGTCCAATCGGATAATCGCGGATAAATAGATAAATGAACCTCTGTCTTTTCGTTGCGTGATAAAATAGTGCCGCCGGTTTTTTTTGATCGAACAATTGGAAAATCACGGACCAAGGTTAATGTCAAGACGTTATGCTTGCCTTTTAATAGTTGGTATTCGTTGATGCCGTCACTAAATATGGCAAATCCTCCCGATTCATTGGAAACTCCAACAAAATTGCCCATGCTCAGCGCTTGGCAATGAAGATTTTGTGGGCTGTTAAACGGACGCATCTCAACCGAAAAAAAGCCGTCAGTATAAGAATTCTCCGGTACAAACTCAATGGGAAAACAAATTTTTATCATATGGTCATAGGCATGATCATTAATTTCTATTTTTAAATCAATCATTCGCGAAAGGCTACTTAAAGTTACTACTTCACTAATTTTGATTGTCTCATGCCTGGGACTGCGACGCGAATTTTTCCAATTGAACATTTCTGGAATTTCCCAAAAATATTCGATTTTATAGGCGGCGGCTTTAGGAGAATTATAAAGCAATTTGATTTGAGGATGGAGCTTTTTTGTAGTAAGGGGAATATGAGTCGCAGTTTTATCCTCAACACTGAATCGTCCCAGATCAATTTCATCTTGAAAATAGGCAACTTCCGAGAAAAATTCACCGGTTTCTTTGGCAAATATTTCCAGCGTTCCATTCTGATTAATTTCAACTCGTAAGAAATCATTCTCCAACGAATTGCGCTCGGCGCTGATCGGCACAGCTGGATAGGATTTCGGCCTTCCGTTCAGATCAATTTCAAAAGTTTTCCAACCCATTCCGGGCAGGTCGCGCAATTCTACTAAACAACGATATTTCGCTTTATCTGCCTTGTCGTACTTAAATAGTGTTTCAGTTTCCTTATAGATAACTCGAAACGGAATTTCGCGTCCCCCCACCTCTTTGGCAACGATTGTATCCCGATTAATCAAGGATGGCATCTCCCCAACAAATTCAACAATTTCAGATCGGTTATATGGTAAAGGATTAAATACCGTAAAGTAAATATTATTAGGATTATAATCATCAATATGAATATTATTAACAACTGCCGTAATTAAATCCTTTACCTGCTCTTTGATCCGATTCATCAGTCCAGTTTGAGTGGTACTGAGTGACTGGATAAATTTATTGGGATTAGTATCTACGAGATAGGTAAATGTCTGGTTTTTAAGAAATTCCTCCCAAATATGGTCGGTTGACTTCGGCCTACTTTTCGGCTGTAAATATTTCATAATTAATGACCAGGGTTCAACAATATATTGAATCAGATTTTCAAGACGATGATTACTTAAACCAATCAACACGCTATGTCTTAGATAATAATCGAACTGAGTCTCGCTACAATCTTCAGTTTTTTCTAAACACATTTCCCCCTTGTATTCGCTTATTTCACGCGAATCAATCTGATCTTTAATTTCCCAAATACAATCGGCCAGAGACTCAATTTTCAAATCAGAAGAAAAAACCGAAGCCAATTTTTCAATATAAGTCGGTATGGTTTCCCAGCTTTTTTGATCATTGAACAGATAAACCAAGACTCGATTGGGATTATGGCTGAAATATTCGCGG
>DAOTJS010000084.1:0-2756 GCA_035448825.1 Fidelibacterota bacterium | reverse complement strand
AGAAAAAACACTTATAAAACAGGCTTTTCGATTCCAGCTAATGGGGGAAACCTAAATCACTTAGTCACCCGGCGTGGCTGAGCGTTAATCATAATTGATTCGGAAGAAGATTGACCGTACGATTGTAGATGCTTCTCCACTTTGGGACAAACGTGTGGCAAAAATCCAAGTCACTAATGCGACGGAAAAGACGATGGAAATACGGGCATTGGTAAGTGCGGAGAATTCATCCAAAACTTGGGAATTGCGGTGCCTAGTGCGAGAAAAGTTGATAGATTTTATCCAGCAAAACTATCCAGATAAATTGCCTCGTCTAAGATTAGAGACCGACAAAAATACCGATGTAAAAAATTAAACATTCAGGTTATTAAAAGTGACTATGTAAATTATGTTTTAGCTAATGACTTCATAATAGAAGTAAAGGAGAATAATGAAACTACCAATTTTTCGTAAGACAGCCCAAATATCCTGCCTGATAATTATGGTTTCCGTAATTTGTCGCGCCCAGTTTTTGGACGATTTCGATCAGAAAAAAGTCAAGGGCTGGTTTTGTTTGACCGGCGATGGCGATATTAGTATGGATTTAGTGCCAATGGATGGTTACGTGCGTCTTATAGTTGATGCTACCCGCGACAAACATAATGTATGGTGGGCTACCATCAAACGTGACGTTACGCCTTTTCTCGATTTAGGAAAATTGAAGGAGCCGGACTACGAACTGCGGGTCGAAGCGAAAGTGCGGCTAAGTACGGCGCCGCATCGCATTAATTTTATGATAAATACTCAGCGCACGACGAATTTCCATGAACATCTAATGGAATTCGATATTCCCGATACCACCGGCTGGCACGTAGTTAGTTACACGACCAAACATCTAGACGTTGTGCCCGGTGATACTCTTTATGTCCAGCTTTCGGCTACTGATTTCGGTTGGGAAAAATATTTCGTTGATATTGATTATTACCGCGCCGATGTAGTTAATGTCAAGCAAGCCGGTGCCGATAAAGGCGAAGCGATACCTTATCATCCGCCGATTCCGGATGTCAATACTTTTGCGCTTCATCTACCGGTGGCTCACGATTGCGTGCTGAATCTTGATTTTCCCGACGTCAATTTTAATGACTGGCAGGAAGTAACGGCGGAAGGTAATGCGCGGGTATTAACCGTGAACGGCAATCAATGGGCGATTTTAAGGTGGGATTTCGGAAAATATAAAGGGGGGAAAGTCGCTCAAGCCGGTTTGCTGGAAATTACTACTTTCTCGGTAGCGCAGGGCGGCAATTATAGCGCAGTTTACGGTGATGATTTCGGGATGGAATTTGGCAAAATTCGTGTGATCGAGATTTTAGGCGGCGACCCGAACTGGAATCAGGAGAATGTCACTTACCATAATTTTATGCAGGGGAAACCGTATCCCGCAGTTTTCAATACTCAAATGATTTATGATGCGGATTTATCCCAAACTCCCGACGGTAAAAGCTTCATTACGATTTCAAAACCGGTAATGCAACGTTTACTCGACGGTACTACTAAAGGTTTGCTCATTCGACCGTTGGGAGCCATAGATGTGTCAATCTATGCGGTGGAAGATAAAACTGGACAGGGAGCAAAATTGCATTTTAATCTTAAAAAATAGTTCAATGCGAAAGTAGCGGAAGCGATATTCCCAGAAAAGAATTAGACGTCGGAAAAATTATGGATTGCAAAAGCATGCCTATTGCTAATTTGTCTGGTAATCAATTGAAACAACTGGGAGGTAAATTGGAAACTAAGACATTAAAGATATTGATAATATTGGCATTGTCAGTAAATATTCTCAATGCCGAAAAACAATCTCCAATCATTTTAATCGGCAAATTAGGCGCAGAATATTCCACAACTAAAAATATTTCAATAACTCATAATAATCCGTTTATCCCGACAATTTCTGTCGGTTTTGAAATACCGTCGCTTGATTTTCTGCACGTTTATTGTAATTATAACTACGCCCGGAAAATGGGACATCCCTATATGGTCTCTACGACTATTCATTTAGATTCTAACTTAAATATCGAATCTATTGAGGAAGAAAAATGGGTTGATAAAGATGGAGAATATTTAATAAAGAAAACTCAGGTGATTATTGGATTGAAGGGTAAGCTGAAAGTTTCCGATGACACTTATATTAATATCGGAGCAGGTATCTCTCCTTTTTTTAGAGGGTTATATGATTCGAAACAGAGTAGCGGCGCAAGAGCTACACTTAAAGAGCAAGGGCGAATAATTGCCGGTTATGTGTTTAGTCTGGAATTGGAAAAATACCTTAAGGATAATTTATTAATACGGTGTTCAATGGATTACTTGAAATTAAGGGAAGAACCATACGGGATAATGATAACCAGAAGTAGCCCTAGCTTTTATTTTCAAGTAGGGTACAAATTGAAAATAAAGGTGCCCGAATAATGCTCAAGACGAAACACTATATATGCTTGATAAATAATATAATATGACCATAAATAATTGGTATTTTTTAGCGATAAATAGATTATATTATTTATTATAACTGAGGTAATTAAGAAACCCAAGAACTTTTTGGCGATTATGGTAATCTCCAATGCCTGATGAAGTTTAGCGAGAATTTACTGTTGTGATGAATTCTTCAAATTCTTCGTGTAGCGGTCGAGGTATAGTAGAATAAAGTATTTTAAACGGATGCTATTTACGCAATCCTTCTTCGATTTCGATTTCGGTCATCGTTTTGCCTTTGTAGGCTTCCA
>DAOTJS010000083.1:0-2770 GCA_035448825.1 Fidelibacterota bacterium | reverse complement strand
CATGTCTTTGCGAAACATGGGGCCAATCAGGAAGAATATCGTCAATTTATCCGCGACATCGTCTCCGCCAATCCCAATGCCGTCGTTGATGATGGTGGAGATATTTGTGAGTTTTTTCATAGCCATCCCGAGTATGCATCAAATCTCAAAGGTATTTGTGAAGAAACGACCTCCGGCGTTAAGCGACTCAAGGAATTGGCAGCTACAAATCGTCTACGCTATCCAGCAGTAGCTATCAACGAAGCCCGTTCCAAGTATTTATTCGATAATCGCTATGGAACTGGTCAATCCACCTGGACTGCGATAACTGCTCTAACGAATATTACAATTGCTGGGAAAACCGTTGTAATTATTGGTTATGGGTGGGTTGGACGTGGTTTAGCGATTCGAGCGGCTGGATTAGGTGCCAACGTAATCGTTACCGAGATTGATCCCTGGAAAGGGTTGGAAGCCAAAATGGATGGTTTTCGAGTAATGCCAATTATGGAAGCTGCCCCACTAGGTCATTTTTTTATTACTGCAACTGGTGAAAATAAAGTCCTTCGCCCGGAACATGTGCAATTAATGCCGGACGGAGCTTTCCTGGCGAATGCGGGACATTTTGATTACGAGATTGACGTTCCTGGTCTTCAGAAAATAGCCCAGAGTGTCACAACAGTTCGAGATGAAGTTGAAGAATATGTATTACCCAATGGCAATCGTATTTATCTCCTTGCTCAGGGTGGTATAATCAACATCGCGGGCGGATTGGGACACCCAATTGAAATACTTGATCTGTCTTTTGCCCTCCAACTTTCCTGTTTACATTATGTTCTCGGAAATAACCTTACTCCGGGATTTTATTATGTTCCAGTCGAAATTGATGAGATGGTGGTCCGGGAGCGATTGAATGTTGATGGATGTGCGATTGACATTGATATGCGACCTAAAAAGTAAAAAAAGGAGCAATAATGCTCAATGCATTAATTGGATTTGGCGGAATTTTATTTTTATTGTTTTTTGCCTGGCTCATTTCTGATAATAAGCGCACTATCAACTGGCACGCTATCGGTTGGGGACTTGCTTTGCAAGCATTTTTTGCATTATTTGTTTTCGTATTTCCCGTTGGAACAAAGGTATTTTTATTTTTGAACGATGTCGTTCTGAAAGTACTCGATTGTGCTATGGCCGGAACTAAATTCGTCTTTGGCCGGTTAGCGCTCGGGCCGGGTATGGTTGATGAATCGGGTCAGACTTCCCTGGGATTCATCATGGCTTTTCAAGCCTTTCCGACGATCGTGTTTTTTGCCGCATTGGTTGGACTATTGTATTATTTTGGTATTATGCAATTTATCATCAAGCTATTTTCAATAGTATTTACCAAGCTAATGCGTATCAGCGGTGCGGAATCGCTATATACTGCTTCGAGTATTTTCGTGGGTATCGAATCAGCAACCACGATTCGACCACTGGTTAAAAAGATGACTCGTTCTGAATTATGCACGATCCTGACAGCCGGATTAGCTACTGTATCATCCAGTATGTATGCCGTCTATATTATGATCCTAAAAGATAAATTTCCGACAATTGCGGGACATCTCATTTCGGCATCAATTCTTTCGGCACCAGCCGCGATTGTCATGTCGAAATTAATTTGCCCTGAAACCGGCCAGCCTGAAACGCTTGGCACTACCATAACGCCATCCTATGAAAAGGAAAATAACGCCTTTGAAGCCATAATAAACGGAGCCAATGTCGGCGTCAAATTAATCGTCGGAATCGTATCCCTTTTGCTGGCATTCTTGGGAATTGTGGCTCTAGTCGATAAAATTTTAGTTTTTGTCGGTCACCCTTTGAATAGTTTAATGGGAACTCATATAGATTGGACATTAAAAGGCTTGATGGGGTATCTTACCTATCCATTTACGATAGCGATGGGTGTGCCGTTCTCCGAAGCCTTTCCAATCGCTAAAATTATAGGCTCTCGGACAATAGTTACAGAAGTGACTGCTATTCAAAGCCTGAGTGAATTAATGAGCTCCGGCGTAGCAATTTCACCTAAGACAATCATTGTTTCTATTTATGCTTTAACAGGATTTGCTCATGTGGCTTCTTTAGCGATTTTCGTGGGTGGTATTGGGGCCTTAGCTCCAGAAAGGTTAAAAGATTTATCGCAAGTTGGTTTTCGAGCATTGATAGCGGCCACACTTGCCTGTTTTCTGACCGCTACGATATCTGGAATTTTCTGCCAGGGAAGTACAATTCTGCTCGGGTAAATTATGGATGCTAAGCAAATTATTTCCGCTATGCCAAAAGTCGAACTACATTTGCATCTAGAAGGCGCTTTCCCACTGGAATCACTATATAATTTGATTAATAAATATGGCGGAGATCCTGAGATTAAGAATATCGAAGATTTAAAACGAAAATTTGTATTCACTGACCTAAACCATTTTATTGAAACCTGGTATTGGAAAAATCAGTTTTACCAATCCCCGGATGATATTGAAGACCTGGCTTATTCCACAGTAGTCGATTTATCCAGCAAGAATATTGTTTATGCTGAGGTGTTTTTCTCGCCGTGGGATTTTGTCAAACCGGAATTGCCATTTAATCTCGTTACCGAAGCGGTAATATCCGGCGTTAGACGTGCTGAACAAGAATCACCGATTAATATTGGTCTAATTGCTGATCTGGTGCGTAATCTAGGTCATCAAACAGCTATGAAGAGACTAAATGAAATTACGATGTATCGTAACGACGTGATCGGCATCGGATTAGGTGGTAACGA
>DAOTJS010000082.1:0-2816 GCA_035448825.1 Fidelibacterota bacterium | reverse complement strand
ATCGTATTAAGGTACCCAATGAAGGATTATGCTGTTTGGATCTTGAAGATGGTCAGGAAATTACTCTAAAAGCGGCAGTTGAGATAGCCCCGGCATTGATTATGGGAGCTGATTATGCTAAGGCTCATACCGGGCTGGGGCGCTTGCCGAAAATTTTCGACTATGCTTATCGCTTGCCTTATCATTTACACCAGATGGCAAAAGATGCTCGCAAAGTCGGTCGCAATAGTAAGGAAGAAGCCTATTATTTCCCCGAAGAGGTACCGCTGGGACCTGAGCCGGAAACCTATTTTGGTGTTCATCCTTATATTAGTCTGGAAAAGCGCTATGAATTACTTTTACCTTCTATGCAGGAGTGGAAAGATGATAGCATTCTTCTCCATTCCCGTGCCTACCGTTTAAAGGCAGGCGATGGATTTCATGTTCCGGCGGGAATTCTACACGCACCTGGCTCGGCCTTGACTATTGAATTACAGGAAGATTCCGATGTGTTCGCAATGATGCAGGCTAAAGTAGGTGGCGATATTATTATTGATAAAGAATTACTATTTAAGGATGTTTCAGAAAAAGAACGGAAAAATTTGGCGGAAAAAGCTATTCTGGGAATGATTGATTGGGAATTAAATGGCGACCCTTACTTTTATGAAAACCGGCATACACCACCAATACTCATTGATTCTGACCAGCAATCTGGAAGTGAACAGTCCTGGATTTTTTATAATACTAATAAATTCAGCGGTAAGAAGCTGATTATCCGTCCGGGGGGAAAACACGTTTCAGTTGAGAAAGGAGTGTATAATATTTTGGCTTGGCGGGGTCAGGGAACTTACGGAAATGTCGAAATAGAGGGTCTTAATTTTGAAAAAGATGAACTGTTGATTTGCCATCAGCGGGCTATTTACCCGATCGAAGTCGTCAATACCGGTGACCGCGATTTAATTATCTATAAATTTTTCGGGCCGGATATAAACCCGGATGTTCCGATGTTAACTAAATACCCAAAAAGTCCTAATGCCTGTAATATCCTATAAAAATGAACCGTTTCCGGATTGGTCGGAAGTCAAAAGCTGTAAAATAATCGGTTTGTCTAAAAGGCAAAAACTACAGCTCCCATCAGAGTTTTCCGAAACATTGCTGTTCGTTTTGGATGGTGTGGCTGAAATTAGCGAAGGAGCCGAAAAAAGGACGATATTTTCAGGGGATGTTTTGGATCAATTTTTTGGTGAGGTGTGGATTGAACCCAAACCGCTGGTAGAATTGTTTCAAATTAGTGGCAATTGGAGTAACGATCGGGGGAGTTGTGGGGTCTTCCGGTTGGGAAAAAGTGAGCATCCGCGTAACGACGGCGATCCGGTCGAGTATGAACGAAACACCGTATTTGATAATCATTTCCACGATTGTGATGAATACTGGTTCATTGTCAAAGGCAAGGGCATCGCAGTATCGGAAGGCAAAAGTTATAATGTTCAAGCTGGGGATTGCGTAATTACCCCAGCCGGTGAACATCACGACTTTCCAATTGTCCAAGAACCCATTCTGGCTGTCTGGTTTGAAGGCAGTATGAAAGGCAAAAAACGTCCGGGGCATTTGTATCGTGAAAAATAGAAAAATTAAAAGATTGTCTATCGTCGGTTTTGTTTTTTTGATTGTTATGGCTAATAATTGTTCCAAGCCGAAACCGAAAGATGCCAATAGCATTACATTGACCTTTTGGCATAGCTTCGTGGCTACTACTTTACCGATATTGGAGGCAATGATTGCTGATTTTGAAGAAGAAAATCCAGGTGTCAAAATTCAAGCCCAGTATGTTCCGACCGGAGATGCGCTGGTGCAAAAACTTATTACGGCGATTCAAAGCCAAACGGCACCTGATATTGCCTGGATACATTCCGATTTTCTGGATAATTTGGTTAATAGTCGAGCAATTTTCTCGATAAATGAACTCGCTGGTGACGATTCATTATTTTACAACCAGTGTCTTCCCGATATATTTCCTCAGCTATTACCGCCGATAACCTTTCGGGATACTTTATTTGCTCTGCCTATGGAAGCAACGACGTTAGCCCTTTTGTACAATCGCGATTGGTTTCGACAGATCGGTTTAAATCCCGATCATCCCCCCGCGACATGGGCGGAACTGGACAGTTTTACAATGCAACTGTGTAGCGATTCTAATAGTGATGGACAGCCGGAGCGCTACGGATTTTATGTTCCTGTTTTTCCGGCTTCTGGTCCGCTCAATATCTGGATGACGATGCAGTGGGCGCCTTTTGTTTGGCAAGCGGGTGGCGAGATTTTTAGTAATAATCAACCAACATTTGCCAGCGAGGCAGGCGTTGCGGCGCTTGCCTTTTGGAGTAAACTTTATCATCAGCAAAAATTCGAGCGCTTTTCTATGGCACACGATATGGGTTTTATAAGTCAGACGGTAGCGATGATTATGGATGGTCCTTGGAACCTCCCGCGCTATCGGGACTATGTCAAATTCGACTGGGGTGTGGCGCCGCTACCTGCCGGTTCAGCGGGACGAGCCAGTTATTTAGCTGGAGAAAGTTTGGTGGTATTTAAGCAATGTGTCAATCCGGAAGCGGCTTGGCGTTTTATCAATTGGTTTCTCAAGCCGGAAGTTCAACGAACTTTTGCTGAAAAATCTGGCTATCTGCCAGTTCGACGTTCAGTATTGAATGATTCTGATTATGTTAATTTTTTGGAACAATTTCCTCAGCAAAAATCTTTCAATGAACAGATTCGGTATGCTCGAGGACGTAGTCTGCCGGATAAATTTCGGGTTGAAGTCAATCAATGTATCGCCGAAG
>DAOTJS010000081.1:0-2817 GCA_035448825.1 Fidelibacterota bacterium | reverse complement strand
CTAAAGAAATGATATTGGAGATAGTTACGGTTTTACGGGCAGGGATGGCGTCGTACTTGGAGGTAATGTTACGTTTGACCTGAAGAGTGTGTTTAATTGGATTTTTGCTCATTGTAGATGTCCCTCTGGTATAATTTTTCCAATAAATTCAACCCGACTTCGTGAATTATAGAATGATTTTGATATAGTGTCTTCCATTCGCCTTCAAAAATTACAGAACCCTGATTAAAAATTAATACATTGCGGCATAATTTACGAAGGAGACGGTAGTCGTGGGAAATAATCATAAATTCTTTTTGCGGATCATACTCTTTGAGAATGTTTTCAAATTTCATCCGGCCAGATGGGCTAAGAGCAATCGTTGGTTCATCGAAAATGGTCAATTGAGGTGCAAGCGTTATTCCCAGAGCAATAGTAGCCAATCGCAGTTCACCGCTACTCAATTCGTAGCCATAGCGTTCGCGAATGAGACTATAATCCAGTCCTAATTTTCGGAGGTTATCGGCGAATTTAATCGTCAAATCGGCCGGGTCATTCCAGTTCTTAAGAATTTTCTGCCAGGCATTGCCGATACTCATTCCGAGAAAAATTAACTCGGGAAATTGCGGTAGATAAAGAATACGCGGTTTGATTTTTTTATCTGATGAAAATGGTTCGGATGTTTCGATCTGAAAAAATCCCTTCGTGGGAATTAATAATCCGCTCAGGATTTTACCGAAAGTGCTTTTACCAGAACCGGTCAGACCGTAAACACCAAGGGGATAATTCAGAGGGCAAGTCAATTCGGGAATAGATAAACGGAAGTTCGGATTTTTTGGATATTGGAATTCGAGGTTCTGGCAGATTAGGTAATTCATTTAATTGTAAAAATAGGATTATTTATTCGAACTCGTCCGGAGTAAATAGCCAGGCAATAGCTCAATTATGTAATCGGCGAAAGCGATTTCATAATCTTCTTGAGAAATCCAGATGACGCTGAGTCCAGCGACGATTAACTGGCGAATATTTTCATAAAGTTCAAAACGAGTCGGCAAGTCGAGAAAAGCGGTGGTTTCATCAAAAATCAGAACTTGCGGTTTGCTTACTAACCAATCAGCGATTGTCAGTTTCTGCTTTTCACCACCGGATAGTTCATGCGGTGAATTCTCACGGCGCGGCCATAGATTGACACTCTCCAAAGCAAGTTGCACGGCCTTCCGGACGATAGCGGGACTGGCACCGCGGTTCTCTAAATTAAAGGCAACTTCTCGTTCAATATTGAAGTGGACAAACTGGTCATCCGGGTTTTGGAAAATATAGCCGACTTCTAATGAATTATTGAGACCATTATCATTTTCAAATCGGATTGAGCCTTTATCCGGCTTGAGTAAACCGGCGATTAATTTAGCCAGGGTAGTTTTACCAGTGCCACAGTCACCAGTCAGAACTGTCCAGCAATTTAAGGGAATTGTCAGGTTGAGATTTTTGAATACAGGTTGGTTGCCGTGATAGGAAAAATCTATTCCGTCAAGTCGAAGTATCATTCCGACTCCAGGATTTCTTGGACGGTTCGGGATGAAGCGCCCATATTTTTTAGAATCACCTGGCGGGCAGATTGGGCGGCTTTCTGGTAATCGTCCGGTTTAGTTATTAGATGTTTGATGGTTGAATAAATACCCGGTTCATCAAGGCAGACCAGTCCGCCACCGGACTGCACCAATAATTCGGCTTCCTGGGAATTATGATACGATGGTCCAAAGAGCACCGGCAAACCAGCGACTGCCGGTTCCATGACATTGTGAATTGAACCTCGGAAACTACCACCAACGAAAGCCAGATTCGCCTGGTGATAAAGTTCAGCCAGGATACCGATACGATCAATAAGCACAACCCGTACATTGGCAGGCATGCCCTTCAATTGTGAATAACGGACTGTCTCAATATTATGCGTCTGAAATTCATCCTCCAGCATTTCCAAAGCATAGTCATTGGGTTCATGCGGCGTTAGGATAATTTTAAAATCAGGAAAATTTTTTAGACATTGGTAGAGAGCTGGTAGAAGCGGACGGGCATCCTGAGGCCAAATACTACCACCAATGAAAACAAATCCATCGTTAAAAACTCGCGGAACCATTTTATTAGCGAGTAATTTGGAGCGCTCGATAACTTGATCATAGCGAGTGTCACCGAGGTTCAATACGGTAATCTTGACTGAGCCGATTAGCTTCAGCACCGATTGTTTATGTTCTTCTGAAATGGCATAAATATAATCCAGCGAACGGTAGAGGTCAGCGAAAAAATGCCGAATGATCGGCTTTAGTTTGGAACTATCTGGACGAATTCGTGCTGAAATCAGATAAGTTTTTATTTTATATCGGTTAGCATGGAAAATGAGATTAGGCCACAATTCGTAAGTCACAAAAATAATTTTAGTCGGTCGTAATTTCTGTAAAAAGCGGCGGGTTTGTAAGAAAGTATCAATTGGAAGGTAAGTAAATAAATCAACTTCTGGCATTCGTTCGGCATTTTTGAATCCACTGGGCGAAGTGAAACTGGCTACCAGTAAAATATCCGGGCGCAGGGTTTTTATACCACGAATCACTGGTTTGGCTTGCTCAAATTCACCTAAAGACGCTGAGTGGACTAAATAGACTGTACGTTTAGGAAATTCTTCCCGAAATTTCTGTAAGTTTAGCCAGAGAGTCTGACGTCCTTTCAGTCCTTCTTTAATTTTGGAATTAAAATGTGATAGAATCATCAATCCAGAATAGGCAATGGGCATAACAATAGCATTATAGATTACCAGCCAGAATATGGTCAAGACTCGGCTCCTATTAT
>DAOTJS010000080.1:0-2883 GCA_035448825.1 Fidelibacterota bacterium | reverse complement strand
CCAAATTGATCGAGTAAAGGTTTGAGAGCTACAACCAGACCGGTCGCGGCGCAATTCGGATTGGTGATAATCGCACCTCGTCCATATTTCTGAGTAGCGATAATTGCCAAGTGATCGGAATTGACTTCCGGTACCAGAATCGGCACATCGGGGTCATAGCGATGATTGCGTGAATTGGAAATTACAATATACCCGGCCTTAGCAAAATCAGTTTCAATTTCTCCTGCCACGGAAGCATCCAGCCCGGAAAAAACAATGCGGCAGGGTAGATTTGGCTCACAATTTTTTACTATCATCTTCGCAACGTTGTCTGGTAAAGGCTTAGCCATAAACCAATGCGCGGCATCGCGATAAGTTTTGCCAGCCGAGCGATCTGAAGCCGCTAAAGCGGCAATTTCAAACCAGGGGTGTTCTGATAATAGTTCGATGAATTTTTGTCCGACGCTACCGGTGGCACCCAGAATACCAACCGGGATTTTGGACTTTAACTGACTGTTCGATTTCAATTTTTTCCCTTTAATTAATAGAATTGGTAAAAAAAGCTGTATGCAAAGCATTGACTGCCGGCACTAAACAAGGCTCTTTGACGATAAAATAGGTCGCTACATCCGAAGCGCCCAATGAAATCATTTCGATGTTAATATTTTGGCCAGCAATAGCACTGAAAATTTTCGCGGCTAAACCGGGTGTCTGTTTCAATCCCGCGCCAACTGCCGCTACGACGACTTCATCATCGCAATGCTCGATCGAATCAATCAATCCGTCTTTCAAAACTTGGAGAGCTTTATAGCCGACTTTAGAATCTTTGCGGTCAATCAGCAAATTAATACAGGTCTGCGAGGTAATAATCGAGTAAATATTAACTCCACAGGCGGCTAAGCGACTGCCGATTTCGGAAATAACGCCCGGTTTATAACCAACACCAGCGCCTTTTATCCGTAAAACCGAAATGTTTTTATTATAAGTAACACTTTTAATAATTGCCGTATTGAGAATTTCTTTAGCACAAATTTCGGTGCCTTCAATCTCCGGATGATAAATATTACGAATTACTAATGGAATCGAGTCGTGAATCAACGGCTCGACTGTGCGCGGATGTAATATTTTAGCACCGAAGTAGGAAAGCTCAGCCGCTTCGTAGTAGGATAATTTATCAATTAAGGTCGCCGTCGGCACAATCTTTGGATCGGCGGTCATAAATCCATCCACATCTTTCCAGATTTCTAAACGGTCGGCTTTCAAACCTTGGGCAATGACCGCCGCGCTATAGTCGGAACTATTTCGGCCAAAGAGGGTAACTTTGCCGTTTTTATTAACCCCAAAGAATCCGGTAATTAGCGGCGTAATGCCTTTTTCAAGCAATGGATAGACATGCGATGGCAAATTTTTACGAACTATTGGCAACAATGCGGTAGCACTGGTAAAGGAATCGTCGGTGACAATTCCAATTTTATCAGACTCTAAATACTGAGCCGGAATGCCATGAGCCTTAAAAATCGTCGCCGACAAAATTACCGATAGCCGTTCACCAAAGCTCATAATCAGAGCGTAAAGCTGAGGGGTCATTTCTTCGGTATAAGCCAGACCATAAAGCAGGCGTTCGAGTTTCTGAATCCGCTCTTCTAATTCATTCATACAGTCCGATATCATAGTCGGATCGGTAACTAAGTCGGTTAATATTTTAGCATGCCAGGCTCTGATCTTAGTTGTGGTATTTTCGATGGATTGCTCGTTGGCGCGAGCCTCACGGATTGTAGTTTCCAACCAATCGGTCATGCCATAAATTGCTGATAGAACGACTGCCTTCGGTTCTTTATCCTCCGCTAAAATACGGATTGTTTCCGCATAGGCGTTTTTATCTTTCAAACTGGCACCACCGAATTTCAATACTTTCATACCGATTCAAATTCCTTCATTTGGCAATCATACTTTCACTCATTTCAACGCGGCAAATTTCTGGGATTTCTCCCGCAAATCCAACATAATCTTCAATAATTACGATACATCCGGCTACACCGAATTTCAGTACCTCATTCATCGCATTTTCAATTTCAAATTTATCTTTTTCACGGATGCGATTTCCTAAAGCAGTCGCGGCGGCGTCCGCTAACACCGGATCGTCAGCGAGAATGACGCTGGCGTGCGACTTCCCGAAGCTTAGCGCATGTCCGATCACCCCGGATGAAGTACAGACGCTAGTTAGCGTAGAATGCACCGGAATTCGCAAGCCTATATCGTGAATTACAGCCGGTCCACTGTAGATCCCAACCACTACTGGCCGGTCATTTAGAATTGCGATATCACCGCCGTTATCAACGATAGCAAAGGTAGCACCGGCTTTTTGCATCGCCAGAACTGCATATTTAGCAATTGCCCCGGCTACTGCCGCCATCGGACCGACTCCGCAAATAGCTCCGGCAGTCGCCATTTCCCGTATAATTTTACTGGCTTCGTTCGGGACTTTATAGGGCTTCAACGTCGCTTTAAAAATTGGATCGTTGGAGATATAGTTTTCAATTTCTGTATAACAATGGATAATTTCATCTTCAGCAATTTTAACCAATTCAGGCTCGCCCGTGATGCGGGCAATTGTATTTTTATATCGGAAGGTCGCTGTTTGGTTCATCTCTTGCTTTACTTTATTCCAGACAGCCAACTGAACAAACTTTAGTGCAGATACGACACAGATTGCATTTAGCTCGGTCAATAGTTATTTGATTGTTTTCATTTAGATAAATAGCCTTCTCCGGGCACTGGGCGATACACAATTCACAAAGAATACAACGAGAATGGTCAATTTGGATTTCTTTGGAATGTTTCTGGTTGGTTACCGTTGGTGGCTGTGATTTTTTCGGTGTCCGGACGGCTAATTGTTTGGCCTTT
>DAOTJS010000079.1:0-2888 GCA_035448825.1 Fidelibacterota bacterium | reverse complement strand
AGTAAAGCCTGCAAATCCTCCGTCGTCTTGATGTCATTGGCCTTTATCATCTGCTAAAAGGCATGCTTGTCTATTTCCATGTGTATTTCCTCCTTTTTTCTTGCATTAACTTAATCCCTATTTCGAAGGTTTACACACATTATCTGACAGTCTCGCTTTAAACTCATAAGTTTGGGTTTCATCGGTTTTTTCTTGGGCATAAGACCCCCTTTAATTAATTAACGTCATTTATAGTCATTCAGTGGTCATACGATCGTCATAAAACAGTCATTAGAGTATCTTCGGAAATCGAATTTACTCATTACGTTTCGTCTCTCGACTATTATGCAGACGCTCAATTTCAAACTATCAATATCAGATTTTAAAAAGCGTTCGAATATTTTACCAATTGCGTGCCAGAAAAGTCGTCAGTCAGTTTGGCAGACGGTTTTAAAACCTTCAGAAGATTTTATTTTATGTTCCAGCAGATTCTCAGACCAGATGCCGTAATATCTCCGTCTAGTCCGAGAACTTGAACGAACTGGAAAATTCAAAGAGGTTTACATCGCAAAACCAAAGTTCGCCATCCGCAGACCAACGGCTTTGTATAACGATTCAATCGTACTGTCCTAAATGAATTCTTCTGGCCAGCCTTCCGGCTACGTCAATGTTATAAATCGCGGACGATATCCAGACCTTGCGGCTGGGGCATAACCCAGCGAACAGGCTGAATCGTTCCATCTTTGCGGATTGTGCGCTCCACCCGTTTACATTTCAATACCGAATGCTCAATAAACAGGTCGTCTTCGATAATTGACCCAAATATATAAGTAGTCCCTTTGATGACAACATTTTTCCCGATGATAGTTGGATATTCGCTACTGCCGGTAATAATGACGCTCGATTCGATGCTCGTATTATCACCGATTGTAATGTTACCTTTTATCAAATCACCGCGCATAATGACACAATTTTTCCCAATAGTCATTTGTTGATTGGGATAGGTGCTAAGAGAAACATTTTCCTGAATGACCGTGCCAACGCCCAGATGGATGTTACCATTAAGTAAAGAGCCCGCCCGAATTTTTACGCCACGTTCGAGGTGCACACCACTCGAAATATGCACACCTTTGCCGATCTCAATGTCGAGCGGCGGATTGATTTTATCCATTTCCAAAATCCGAATAACCACCTCATCGGCAATGAAAAAATCATTTTCATCCTCGATATAAATTATATCCCGCAGAAGTTTCCACACCTTTCGGCGGGCGATATTTTCCATTTCCTGTAAAACACTCTTGACATTAAAACCGATTACTGCACTTTCGTCGTCAACCGGATAGGCTTCCACTTCAATTTTATTAGCATTGAAAAGACCAATTATATCGGTTAAATATAACTCCCCTTGGACATTATCCGGAGTGAGTTGATTGATAAATCGCTGAGCGAGATCGAATTTCATCGCATAAACGCCGGTATTATATTCCGTGATTCCCAGTAATTCCGAACGTTTAAATTGATACTTTTTACCATTATATACGGCTATATAAAATCCGCCTTCGGGAATCGCCAGAATGTCTCGATGCTCTTTAATTTCAATAATGCGTCCTTCATCTTCTCCTGAGGGTTCACCGTCAGCAGTTCGAGCCGGGACGCGGATTATGCGACCATAAGTATTGGCACCCGGCTCACCTTTATAATTTCCCGTCAGCAAAGCTAAACCACATCCGGACTGTTCAAACCGGCGTTTAAGTTCGCTGACCACGGCTGGTGTAATCAATCCCATATCACCCGGGAAGATATAAATGTCTTGTATGTGGCCATTCTGGCTAATGGCTGAAAGAGCTTCTTTTACGGCATGACCGGTACCTTTTTGTTCGGTCTGATAGACAAAAATGCGATTCGCTTTTTTCCCGGCTGATTCAGCCACTTCACGGGCTTTTATACCCACAACAATTATCTGATTGTTAGAAGCCAAGCCCTTACTGGCGGCATTGGCGACGCGCACCACAGTCGGCACGCCCCAGATTTCATGGAGCATTTTGGAACGTTCGGATTTGATTCTTTTGCCATGACCGGCGGCTAAGATAATAGCTACCGGACCTTTCTGTGGATTAATTTCCCCACTTAGGGTTTGTAAATATTTAATTAAATCATCATTGTCGTTGTTTACCGACATTTTCATCTCCGTCAAATTATCTCCGTATGTGAAAACAATTAGATTCCCTACAATACTGTAATAATGTAAAGATAAATAACCGGCGCGGCGATAAAAAATGAGTCGAAGCGATCCAGCACCCCGCCATGACCGAGCAATAAATTGGATGAATCTTTGACTTCGGCGTCCCGCTTAAAAGCCGATTCAACAAAATCACCAGCCTGTCCAAATACTCCCGCCAGTAAGCCAAAAATAATTAATTGCATTATGCTCATAAAATCCGGCGCCCAACCTAAAAAATAAAAAATGAGTACGGTCAGCACAGCACCAAATAGTCCGCCAATGCAACCGGCATAGGTTTTATTAGGACTAATTTTAGGTGCGATCTTGCGACGTCCCAGCCACTTTCCGAAAACAAAAGCCAGTGAATCGCAAACCCAAATTGTACCAAATAGAAGAAAAACAATCGAACGCCCGTTACCGGGAATATTGCGCATTAAAATTATGGTCGAAGTCAATACCGGTAAATAAACAAAACCGAACAATGTACTTGCCAGATCAACCGTTACGCCTTTAATCTGGCGTTTTAAACTAGCTAGTAAGAGCAAAACTACCAATCCTATCAGTAAATAAAGCAACAGTGCGCCCGTAAGATAAAAACTAGCAAATTGCCAAATAACTCCGGCTAAAACACCTGGCAAAAGTAGCGGCGCAATTCCTTTTTTTCGCATCAAAAGATAAAGTTCAACCT
>DAOTJS010000078.1:0-2991 GCA_035448825.1 Fidelibacterota bacterium | reverse complement strand
AGTAATTTTTCGAAAGTTGAATGCCCTTACCTGTGATACATTTTTCCTCGCACTGGCCGCACTGAGCACAGGCCGTATAATCAACCCGTAGAATGCGCTTGCGAGCGACAATATCGTCAGTAATGGAAATAGCACCCGTCGGACAAACCTGAGCGCAGGTGCCGCAACCGACGCAATATTCTTTATAATATTCCGGGAATCCGCGGAAACCATCCGCTGGTTGATGCGGTTTAGCCGGAAACTTAGTAGTAAACGGTAATGAAAAAAGCGACCGTAAGGCTTCGCTTAATTCCCTTAATTTCGGCAAATACATTGCGGTCTCCCTATTCCTTTAATTCACGGTCTTCTTGATACTGATCCACGACGGATTCTTTAGTAAGTTTAATACCACTGCGATGCGCCGCCCGCGCAATGACATGAGCCGCAACCGGCGAAGTCAGAAAAATAAACGCAATTCCCAATAACACTTTAAAACCAAAACTATTGAAGCCCTGGAGAATGAAAACTCCAAATAGTAAACCAGCCGAGCCGAACGTCACGCATTTGGTAGCCGCTTGCAAACGATTGTAAACATCTGGCAAACGCACCAGCCCTAATACTCCCAGAAAATCAAAAGTTACCCCAATCAGGATAAACGCCATACCGATTAATGTCCTAATCATCGAGCGACCTCCCTTCTAATACTTTGGCAAACGCCAGCGAGGCAATAAAGCTTAAAAGTGCCCAGATCAATCCAATATCCATAAAAAAAGATTGATCGTAATTCAAGCCCAGTAATGCCAGCATGCCAATAATCAATATGCCCAGAATATCTACTGCTACAATCCGATCGGCGGCTGTCGGACCAACAATAACTCGGTAAATCACAAACAAAGCGCTGAAAAGAATGACATTTATCAACTTGACATAAATCGAAGCCGTATAAATGAAAAAATTAGCATACATAAAGGCGCCGATTAGAACCAATCCAATCACCCATCGCAGAATTCTCATTCGAAAACCTCCCTGATAAGCTTTTCAAAACGCCCGCCGATGGAACGAGTATTTTCATCAATAGCGGTTGATTCAACCTCGATACAATGAATGTAAATTTCACGAGTTTCTGGATTAATGTCCACCGTCAGAGTACCCGGTGTCAATGTGATGGAATTCGTTAATACAGTTAAGGCCGAATCTTTGGTTAAATTACTCTTGATTTTGATAATGCCAGGCTTAATTGGCAAAGTGGGGTTGATAACAATCAATGCCACGTGAATATTGGCTTTAATCATTTCCCATAAAAATTTGAATAAATAGACAATTCCCATAAAAAAGCGTCGAACCGGATGCCGGCTCTTTTCCGTTGTAACCAGAAATGTCCCAGCGATTAAACTAACCAGAAATGCCACTATTAAGCCTGCGACTACTTCCTGTATGTCTTTTATATCTGTCAATGCCAACCAGACCAAAAATGAAAGCACAAACACAATAACGCGACTGCGATTTTTGATGGTCATTTTCACCTCCCTAACACCCGCGTTATGTAGCCGGTTTTATTCATAATCACTTCTACCACTGGATCGAGGGTTACTTCTCTAATTCCCGGGATTATCAGAGCACTGGTTGCCAGACAAAGTATCGCCAGCACAATCATAGCCGCTCGCATACCCCATCCTACTTTAGCTTGATCGGCAGTAACTGTTTTCTCGCCATGAAAACCATAACGTTGAACTTTCATAAATGAAGCTAACGTCAGCAAACTGCCGAGTCCAGCTAAAAACGCCACCACCGGGCGGCCGATCTGAATGGCGGCGATGAAAATTATCAATTTGCTAAAGAAACCATTGAACGGTGGTATTCCTGAAATCGAAAGCGAAGCCACCATCGAAGTAAACGACGTCACCGGCAAAGCTTTGGAGACTTTGCCCATCTGACGCAAATCACGCGTACCCAATGCCATTTCCAGCGAACCGGCATTCAAAAACAACAAAGCCTTGAATATGGCGTGATTCAAAAGATGAAAAACAGCACCTAATAGACCTAAAGTCGTTCCTAACCCCACACCGATAATAATGTACCCGATCTGGCTAATGCTATGATAGGCAAGCAGACGTTTAACATCCCACTGCCCCAGAGCCAAGAAAACCCCTATAACCATCGAAACGGTACCCAGAACTAGAAAAACTTCGCTGAACACTGGCATCTCGCCAAAGACATTGAAAAAAAGCCTGATAAGCACATACACACCCAGGGCTTTTATCAATACCCCGGAAAGCATCGCCGAGATCGGCGCCGGTGCGGAAGAATGTGCATCCGGCAACCAGGCGTGAAACGGCATAATAGCGGCTTTCAGCCCGAAAGCCGCCACAAATAGTCCACCGCTCCAATACATCACGGTTGGATTTTGCGGCAAACGCTCAGCGATCAAAGCCATCGTCAAGGTTGAGGTTGCCGAATAAATTATCCCAATACCTACTAGCACTAAGGTTGATGAAATTGAACCCATAATAGCATATTTGAAGGACGCCTCAAATTCCTCCGCGCGGTTACCATAAGCCACCAGCCCGTAAGCCGCGAAAAGCGTGATTTCGACAAAAACAAACAGATTGAATAAATCGCCAGTCGCTATAACGCCGTTCATTCCACCCGTCAGCAACATAAATAAAGCGTAATACTTCCAGGACGGCGATAAATTTCTAATATACTGCACCGAAAACATAATCGCCGTTAGCGCAATAATACTGACAATCATCAGCATAAAGGCTGAAAGAGCATCAACCGCCAGTATAATGCCTATTGGCGCTTGCCACCGACCCATTTCATAAACCAGAGTGCGCCCATTCAACGAGACGAAACAATATACCGAAAGAATCACCAGCGAAACCACGGCGAGAATCGAGAGAATTACCGCCCAATTGTCTCGCTCTCCGGCAATTAAGGTAATAATAAAAGCTGTCAATAATGGAATTATAATAAAAAATGGGAGGATCATCCTGATAACCTCTTGATTTT
>DAOTJS010000077.1:0-3136 GCA_035448825.1 Fidelibacterota bacterium | reverse complement strand
CTTACCGCGAATGAATTTTCATCCACCAAAAAATTTGTGATATTAAAATAGTTTTAGGTAGTCATTTGAGATTATTAATTAAAAAATATAACCAATTAATAGGAGCGTAAGCATGGAAAAATTAATCAGAAAGTCACTATGTACAGCATTATTATTGTGTTTAATGAGCAGTACTATTTTGTACTCCCAGAATATCACAGTAAATGCCGGTAAACCTCAAATTATTAACTGGGAAGTAACTCATACAGCCCAACTCGAAGGAAGTGTGTCTCCCAGCAAAGTAAAAGTGGAATGGACTTGCCCTCAGAATTCTCAGGTCACTTTCAAAAATGCATCCAATCCCGTTACAGAAGTTACATTCCCTCGACCCGGTTATTATTTATTAGTTCTATCGGCGAAAGTAAAAGGTAAAGAATCGCCAAGCAGTTCCGTGATTGTAAATGTCTTCCGACCAAATTCTTATGAGGAAAGACTTTCCGACCTTATCGGCTTAATGACAGTTGATGAAAAGATTAGGCAACTTACCAATCAATCGGATCCAATTCCGCGATTGGGAGTCCCACGATACAATTATTGGAATGAAGCTCTACATGGAGTTCTCATCAGCGGCGCAACTTCTTTTCCCCAAGCCGTTGCACTGGGAGCTACCTGGGATCCCGAACTTGTCCATCGCGTCGCTACTGCGATTTCCGACGAAGCGCGAGTTTTTAATGTTGTCGAGGGGAAAGGTCTAACGTACTGGAGTCCTACGATTAATATTGCCCGCGATCCACGCTGGGGTCGCAACGAAGAATCCTACAGTGAAGATCCATACCTTCTCTCTCGGATGGGTGTGGCGTTCGTTCAAGGTATGCAAGGGAACGATCCTTACTATTTGAAAACGGTTTCGACGCCCAAACATTTTATGGCAAATAATGAAGAAGAACGCCGCCATACCGGTTCTTCCGATGTTGATATGCGCAGTATGTTTGAATATTATCTACCGGCATTCCATCAAGCTGTGGTAGAAGGCAAAGCTTATTCTATTATGGGAGCTTATAATGAATTGAATCACGTGCCGTGCAATGCAAATATGTTTTTACTGACCGACCTATTAAGACGCACGTGGGGTTTTGAAGGTTATGTAGTAACTGATTGCGGCGCTGTTAATGACATGTTATTTGGGCATCATTTCTTCGAAACAGGCGCCGAAGCCGTTGCAAGAAGTATCCGCGCCGGTTGCGATATGAGCTGTGGACAGGAATATCGTGAATACCTGTATGGAGCTCTCGATCTCGGATTATTGGAAGAAAAGGACCTTGATAGCGCTTTAACGAGAGTTCTCTCGGCGCGATTCAGGTTAGGTGAATTCGATCCGCCGGAAAGTGTACCGTATAGTTCAATTCCAATAGAGAGACTCGATTGCCAAGAGCATCGCGAGTTGGCACTTGAAGCTGCACAGAAAGCCATTGTGCTCCTCAAGAACGATGGCATATTACCATTAGATAAAAAGCAAATAAAATCGATAGCCGTTATCGGTCCTAATGCGGCAGAAGCCCAGCTTGGTATTTACAGTGGCTTTCCTAATATTCGAGTAAGTCCGCTCGAAGGTATAAAAGATAAAGCTGCCGAGCAGGGCATTAAAGTTGAATATGCTAAGGGATGCGACATCGGTGGTGGATTGCTAAGCGTTATTGAACCACAATATTTCACTAAAGTCGAAGGAACCAATAAAACCGGAATGAAGGGTGAGTATTTTGATAATATGGAACTGTCCGGTAAACCGGTTATAACCAGAATAGATTCGACGATTGATTTTAGTTTTGGCACTAACTCGCCTGCCCCGGGTCTTCCCAAAGATCAGTTCTCCGTGCGGTGGACCGGTAAAATCATTCCGCCGGATACGATTTATCATCTTGGAACAAGCTGTGACGATGGTTCGCGACTTTACCTGAATGGGAAATTATTAATTGACGATTGGAATGACCATGGCGAAAAACCTATTGGAGCAGAAGTCAAACTAATACCGGGACAGGAATATGAAGTAGTAGTAGAATATTATGATAATGCTCTTGGCGCAACGGCACGGCTGACCTGGGATCTGAACCAAGTAGATTTTAGTTCAGCGAAAAAGGTTGCGGCAAAAAATGATGTCGTAATTCTTATGCTCGGAATTTCGCCGGGACTTTCTCAGGAAGAACTCGACCGCAAAGAAATCGAATTGCCTCAGGTTCAAAGGGATTTAATCAACGAAGTTGCATCGGTCAATCCAAATGTTGTCATCGTCCTTGTTAATGGTGGGCCTCTTGCTCTTGCTGGTTGTGAAAACAAAGCAAAAGCAATCGTTGAAGCATGGTATGGAGGAGAGTACGGCGGCAAAGCAATTGCAGATGTTCTTTTTGGCGATGTAAATCCAGGCGGTAAACTTCCTGAAACTTTCTATGCGTCAACTCAGCAACTGCCACCGATGTCCGATTATGATCTTATCAATCATCCGCGCACGTATATGTATTTGAATCAGCCTGTCCTTTTCCCATTTGGGCACGGCCTTTCCTACACACAATTTGAATACAGCAATCTAAAGGTAAACTCCGAGGCAATAAAGAGCGATGGCGTGGTGGAAATTCAGACAACGATTAAGAACACTGGTAAAATGAAAGGCGATGAAGTTGTCCAGGTTTATGCCCATTATATGGATGCAACGATGACAGTACCGATCAATCAATTGAAACGATTTCAAAGAATTAAGCTTAATCCCGGCGAGAGCAAAGTTCTCACCTTCAAAATTCCAGCCTCTGAATTTTCATTCTATGACACGGGAATAAACAATCTGAAGACAGCCAAAGGAAGGTGGGAACTTCAAGTTGGAAGTTCATCAAAAGATACCCGTTTGAAAGAGGTGTTTACAATTGAATAGAAAAGCATTAAAAAATGGTCGCCCCCAAATTTTATAAATCAAAGTCGGAACGAAAACGTCAAGAAGTAAATTTTGTAGGAAATGTAATTCTTTAACTTTAAGAGATAAGCTATGAAACAATTCTTAATTTTTATTTTTTCTCTAATTATCTGCATTAATTGTTTTGGTCAACAATATTCAAAAATCTGGAAAGATCTGGATTATGGTGGAGATGAAAAGGTATATCATAAAATGGATATT
>DAOTJS010000076.1:0-3157 GCA_035448825.1 Fidelibacterota bacterium | reverse complement strand
CTTTCGTCCAATGGGACGCAAAAAACGGCCGCTATATTCTCGGGGCACCGTTAATCCCCGCTCAGGAAATCTATCCACCGGATATCACACTTAATCCTGGTTTTGAGCTGTCATATTGGCGTTTTGGATTGGAAACCGCCCAATATTGGAGAGAACGGTTAGGATTGGAAAGAGAGAAAAAATGGGATACTATTCTCGAATTTTTAGCGCCGCTTCCCCAAAATAACGGCTTCTATCAAAACGCCGAAAATGCTATGAATACTTTTGAGAACAGTAGTCATAGGAAAGATCACCCAACCTTATTGGCTTCCTATGGAATGTTAGCCGATAAGACTGTTGATCAAAAGGTTATGGAAAAAACGCTTGAAAAGGTTATGCAATCCTGGGATTGGGAAACGACTTGGGGCTGGGATTTTCCCTTGATAGCAATGACGGCGGCTCGGGTAGGCAGAGCGGATTTGGCTATCGAGGCTTTACTGATGGATGTACCCAAAAATACTTACCTTGTGAATGGTCACAATTATCAAAATGAATCCTTACCGGTTTATTTGCCTGGAAACGGAAGTTTATTGACGGCCGTGGCGATGATGGCGGCCGGTTGGGACGGTGCTCCGGATATTTATGCTCCAGGATTTCCGCAAGATGGTCAATGGTCTATTAAATATGAAAACTTAGTGCCCTTACCATAAAACATTATGAGAATTTCTAAGATAAGTAGGTCAAATAAAATTTGAGTTAAGGATATGAAAATAAATATTATTTCTCGGTTCAAAAATTTGAAATTTAGCCTTATTTAATACAGGAGTAATTTATGTTGAAGTTCAAACAAATTGGTATCATCACAGTATTAATTTTAATAAACACCGTCCACGCCGGGGAAATAAACCCGAGTTATGAAGTCGGAGTCTGGCAGGGATTTCGTTCCGCGGCGGTCACTTTTACCTTTGATGATGGTTGCGCCAACCAGTTTACCGTGGCTATTCCACTCTTTGACCAGCATGGATTCAAACTCACCTTATATCCGGTAATAAACTGGTCGGGTGGAATTTGGTCAAAACTACAATCCGCCGCGGCTAACGGCCATGAAGTCGGCAGTCACACCGTAACTCACCCTGATTTGAGCGGTTTATCGGAGGCGGAGCAAATCACAGAATTACAAAATTCGCAGAATGAAATTAACTCTCGCATCAGCGGACAGCGATGCATCACAATAGCTTATCCCTACTGTAATGCCGGCAAAACTTCAATTTGTAAGCAATACTACATCGCCGCCCGAGGTTGCTCCGGCCAAATTGAGCCGAAAACTCCGAGTAATTTTATGAATATCAGTTCTATCGTATGCGGTACAGAAGGTTCAGTAAAAACCGCTAACGATTTCTTTAATAAAGCCAAAAGCGCGGCGAACTCCAAGGGCTGGGTCGTTTTTCTAATTCATGGCATTGATAACGATGGCGGTTGGTCGCCAGTGACAACGGAAAATCTGACTGGTGCGGTTGATTCTCTAAGTGCCTATCCGGATAAATTCTGGGTATCCTCCTTTGCCAACGTGGCGCGCTATATCCAGGAACGCAATAATGTATCAATTACCGAATCGGTTGTTACCGATAGTAGTATTACTTTCCAAGTTGCCGATACTCTGGATAATGAAATTTATAATGTTCCGTTAACTATTCGCCGCGTCTTACCGGAAGGTTGGTCAGCGGTTGAAATTTTTCAAAATGGCGAAAAGATCAATTCCCAAATTGTTGAGATCGGTACAGCCAGGTATCTAATGTTCGACATTATTCCGGACGAAGGCGATATTATCCTGGTGAAAAGCGTAGACAATGCCATTCGATTAAAAAATGTGCCAACTATTCCTTATTTAAAGCAGAATTACCCTAATCCCTTTAATCCGAAAACTACCATTGCTTTTTCAATTCCTCAAAAGTCTTTCGTGACCTTGAAAATATATAACTTATTCGGGCAGGAGGTAACCACCTTGGTAAATGAGAGTAAAACTCCGGGTGAATATACGGTTGAATTTGACGGCAGTTATCTTCCTAGCGGTACCTATTTCTATAAAATTCAGGCTGGAGATTTTTCTAGTACTAAAAAATTGATTTTATTGAAATAGTCAAATGATCAGTTCGAATAATTATAGGGAGTGATTTATGAAATGCTTAAAATTTTATGATATAAAAATAGGATTTATCATTTTGTTCGGAATCGTTTCAATTTTCAGGGAGAACGGAATGGCGCAGAAAAATGAGAAGAATTGGTGGAATAATAAAAAATGTGCGGTTTGCCTGACTTATGACGATGCTCTAAACGTGCATTTGGATTCGGTGATACCGGTGTTGAATTCTCTGGGACTTAAAGGCACTTTTTATTTGTCGGGAAATTTCCAAACAGTTCAAGAGCGGGCAAACGATTGGAAATTAGCCGCTGATAACGGACATGAACTCGGTAATCATACTTTATTTCATCCCTGTGATGGAAAAATGCCCGGTCGGAATTGGGTCAATCCAGATTATGACCTCAGCACTTACACGCTTTCGCGTATAACGGATGAAATAAAAATAGCTAATGTTCTGTTGCAAATTATTGATGGGAAATCGAAAAGGACATTTGCTTACCCATGTGGCGATACGCAGGTCGGTGGTGTTTCATACATTGATGTAATTAAAGAAAACTTCGTCGGTGCCCGTAGTACCGAAACCCGTTTCGAAACAATTGATGACATTGATTTATACAATATCGGTTGTTTTATGATCAATGGAGAGTCGGGAGTCGAGTTGATTGACCTAGCTAAGACTGCTTTAAAAAATAAGGCTTTAATCGTATTCTTGTTTCACGGTGTGGGCGGCGAACATAATATTAATGTATCTCTGGAGGCTCACAATCAACTAGTTAATTTTCTAAAGCAAAATGAGAAAGACATCTGGATCGCGCCGCTGGCAGAAATTGCCAAGTATATCGTTAATTATCGAGGAAAAATCGGCAAATGATAGATAGAGAGATTTGAATGAAGAAAAAACTGTCAAAAAAAATGGTTCTTCTGGGAAATGTGTGGAAAAGTTAAAAAAAAGGTGAGTAATTTATTATATGGAAGATAAAGCACACTATATTCAGAAATACTTGGATTAAAGCCTCCATGGGAAATTGTCGATATCAA
>DAOTJS010000075.1:0-3165 GCA_035448825.1 Fidelibacterota bacterium | reverse complement strand
TTTATCAGCAAAATGTCGCAATTGAGGAATTGCCATTTAACGAACCCGGCTGGGTCTTTCCAGCGCTCTTCGAGGATGGCGATTTCTGGATGCTGATCAGTGAGACGGCGCCCGATCGCAATTACTGCGGATGCCGGTTGCAACAGGATTCGACGAGTCATATTTTTTATATTGATTTTCCATCGGATTTGGAAACTTTTCCGGGTGGGATTTGGTTACCGACTTCACCTCTACCATGGAGCACCCCCTGGCGGATTATTACGATCGGCAAAGGGTTGAAAAATATTGTCGAATCAACTCTCGGAACGGACCTGGCCGAACCGGCTCGATTGAAAGAAATTGACTATGTCAAACCGGGTCGCTCGTCGTGGAGCTGGGTGCTTCTTAAAGATGATTCCACAGTTTTTGAAGTGCAAAAAAGATTCATTGATTATGCCGCTGAAATGAATTGGGAATATTGTTTGATAGATGCCGATTGGGACTGGAAAATCGGTTATGATAAAGTCGCGGAACTGGCGGCTTACGCTCAAGCCAAAGGCGTTGGAATTCTGCTCTGGTATAATTCTTCCGGTGACTGGAATAGCACAACTTACAGCCCGAAAAGTAAATTGCTGACTCATAGCGATCGCCTTAGAGAATTCGCACGCCTCAAAAAGATGGGAATTCGCGGGATTAAAGTGGATTTCTTCGGTGGTGATGGGCAATCAATGATGACCTACTATCAGGACATTTTTGAAGATGCGGCGCAATTCGGTCTGGTGGTGAATTGTCATGGCGCTACCTTACCACGCGGTTGGCAGAGAACGTATCCCAACCTACTGACGATGGAGGCGGTGCGCGGTTTTGAGTTTATAACTTTCGATCAGGCTGATGCCGATCTAGAGCCGACCCACGCTTGCCTTTTGCCATTTACGCGCAATGTTTTCGATCCGATGGATTTTACCCCAGTTTGTTTTTCGGAAATACCAAATATTCGACGAATAACCACGAATGGCTTTGAATTGGCTACTGCAGTTATATTCTGGTCGGGAATTCAGCATTTTGCGGAAATTCCGGCTGGTATGGCGCGTGTCCCGGATTATGTCAAAAATTTTATGCAGGAGGTTCCGGTTAGCTGGGATGAGACTTGTTTTATTGACGGTTTTCCGGGCAAATTTGTAGTGCTGGCAAGAAAGTCAGGGCAAACCTGGTATTTGGCTGGAATCAATGGCGCCGATGTCGCAAGACAGCTGAAATTAAATTGTCACTTTTTAGATGAAGACCACACAGGTCAATTAATTACTGATGCGTCCGATGGGCGTTCTTTTATGACGAAAGAAATTCATGTTTCTCCTCAAAGCCTTCTATCTATTAAACTGGAAAAATACGGTGGCTTTGTAATAAAATTTGATTGATAATCGGATAAATCCTAATATTGAACTGTTTTTCAAGAGGAATATTATTGGCAGATTTCTTTTTAATTGATGGTAAAAGAGCAGGTGAAAGTGCGGGGAGTTTGATCAACTCCTGAAATGATCGGAGGAATTTATGCATCGTCGGATGGTGACACTTATTTTGACCTTAATGCTAATCGTAGGATGTAGTGAAGATAAGTCCGCAGTGGATATTTCTATTGATTCGGCAGAAATAACCAAGCAAACAATTATGCCGCCCGGTCCTGAATGGTTGCATAATGCCGTGTTTTATCAAATTTATCCGCAGACATTTTACGATTCCAACGGCGACGGCATTGGTGATTTGAATGGGATTATTGAAAAACTGGACTATGTGCAGAGTCTCGGCGTTGACGGATTCTGGATTAATCCTTTTTTCGCATCACCTTTTAATGACGCCGGGTATGATATTGCCGATTATTACCAAGTGGCGCCGCGTTACGGTACCAATCAGGATGCCCAACGTTTATTTTTGGAAGCCGAAAAACACGGGCTAAAGGTCCTTTTCGATTATGTCATCAGCTACACCAGCATCGAGCACCCCTGGTTTCAAGAATCTGCTCGTCAGGAACCCAATAAATATTCGAATTGGTACGTCTGGACGAATAATACCTGGATTGATCCGCCGGAAGCCTATCGCGATGCCTTTATTAAGGGCTATAGCCGACGGAATGGCCAATTTATGCGCAATTTTTACTGGAGTCAGCCGGCTTTGAACTTCGGGTTTGCCAAACCGGAGAGCGATTGGATGTTACCGATTGACCATCCGGATGTGCTGGCACTTCAGGAGGAATTGCAGAAGGTTTTGCGTTTCTGGATGGATATGGGTGCGGACGGTTTTCGAGCCGATATGGCGGGGGCATTGGTCAAGAATGCCAATATCGTCGAAAGTGATCCTGAATATGCCAATCGTGACGAAGGCACAAAAATTTTCTGGCAGAAAATCAGAAAGATCATAGACGAAGAATATCCTCAAGCCTTTATGGTAGCAGAGTGGTCATATCCGGTGGCGGCTCTGGATGGAGGTGGTTTCCACGCCGATTTTTTTCACTGGTTTCCGGGTTACAACGATCTACTGCAGAAAGAGAGTTGGCGAATTATGAATGGCCATTCCGAAGGGCATAGTTTTTTTGATCGAGAAGGCAAGGGTGATATTACTCAATTTTTGGCAAGTTATTTAGAGCAATATCGCCAGACAGTTGGCAAGGGCTACATTAATCTGCCACTGGGAAATCACGACCTTTCGCGGTTAAATATCGAACGTTCTGACGATGATCTGGAGATCATTTTTGCTTTTTCACTGACGATGCCTGGGATTCCATTTATCTATTATGGCAATGAAATTGGAATGCGCCAGCTTTATGATTTACCGAATGTCGAGGGCGCCTATCCACCGCGAGCTGGGGCACGGACTCCAATGCAATGGTCTCAAGGTAAAAATTTGGGCTTTTCTACCGCTAATCCAGAAAAATTATACCTGCCGGTTGATCTTGCCGCTGATGCACCCAATGTAGCCGATCAACAGGATGATCCTAATTCATTGTTAAATCGAGTAAAAAACCTCATCCAATTACGCAAGAATTCGAAAGCCTTACGCGCCTATGCCGAATTTGTACCGGTTTATGCCAAAAAAGGAGAATACCCTTTTATTTACGCCCGGGCTTGTGAGGACGAAACTGTGCTGGTTATATTAAATCCGGCTAATAAAGCCGCGACCGCCCGATTCCGTCTT
>DAOTJS010000074.1:0-3184 GCA_035448825.1 Fidelibacterota bacterium | reverse complement strand
TTTCCGGCAATTGCGGTGCAACCAAAGATAATATTTCAAACATCTGTTCTTTAGGTTCACCGACCGCCAACCCACCAACTGCATAACCGTCGAAATCCACTTCGGTCAAGGCCTTTACGCTCTCCGCCCGCAAATCGGGATATACCGAGCCCTGAACGATTCCAAACTGATATTGACGATGACCATAGAGCGGTTTTAATTTCAGAAAATGCTCCCGCGAGAGTCGTTCCCAGCGATGGGTACGCTCCAGAGCTTGTCTGGCATATTCTCGGTCGCAGGGATAGGGTGTGCACTCGTCGAATGCCATCACAATGTCAGCGCCGAGCGTTCGTTGAATCTCCATGGAAATTGCTGGAGATAGAAGGTGCTCCGAACCGTCAATATGGGAGCGGAATACAATCTCGTCCTCAGTCAATTTACCGAGATGAGCCAGGCTGAACACCTGATAACCGCCGCTGTCAGTCAATATTGGCCCCGGCCAGGCATTGAAGCGATGCAGACCGCCAGCCGCCTGAATTACATCGAGTCCCGGTCGCAAGTAAAGGTGATAAGTATTGCCTAGTATAATTTGAACGCGGCACTCCTGAAGCTCAGCCGGCGTCAGAGTCTTGACTACTCCGCTTGTTCCAACCGGCATAAAAACCGGCGTTTCAACCGTCCCGTGATCAGTAACAAATATCCCTGCCCGGGCTTTGGTACCGGTATCTTGGGCAATAATATCAAACGGCAGTTTATTTTTCTCTTTAGATTCCTTTCGGCCGTGATTTGACATATCAATCTTCCGAACTTAGAAAATAAATCCGAATAGTTGATTTAGCGATTCGATGCCGGTTACTTTGGATTGCAGGCTTTTTTCTAAAATTTTTATCCCCGACTTGGGTATATAGACCGTGGTAAAACCAAACTTGAGCGCCTCGCGTACCCTATTTTCTAAAAATGGAACACTACGGACTTCACCAACTAATCCAACTTCGCCGATGAAAGCGGCTTTCGGTTCGAGTGGGACATCTTTAAAGCTCGACGCTACCGCCACCGTCACACCCAGGTCAATTCCCGTCTCATCAATTTTAAAACCACCCGCCAGATTTATGAAAACATCCTGAGTGCGCAAAGGCAAACCGGCGCGTTTCTCTAGAACAGCTACCAACATCACAAAGCGTCGGTAATCAATCCCGTTTGCCGAACGCTGCGGTGTGCCGTAAGACGATTGCGTCACTAATGCCTGAGCCTCTATTAGAAAAGGACGCGTTCCTTCCATACTGACCGTGACCGCCGAGCCAGCAACGTATTCACGACGCTCCGTTAAAAAGAAACCGGCTGGGTCGTCAACGGCTATTAGCCCACGCTCTTTCATTTCGAATATTCCGACTTCATTGGTCGAACCAAAGCGATTTTTGACCGCCCGCAAGGTACGATAAAAATTATTTTTATTGCCTTCCAGATATAAAACCGTATCTACCAGATGCTCCAAAACCTTCGGCCCGGCAATCATACCATCTTTGGTAATATGACCGACAAAAACAGTGGTTATATTTAACTCCTTGGAAAGACGCAGAAGTCGCCCGGCGCACTCGCGCACCTGAGTTACACTGCCCGGGACATTTTCAAACTGATCGGAGTAAACGGTTTGAATCGAATCAATTACCACCGCGGTCGGCTTCAGGTTCTCTATTTGATCTAAAATATTTTCCAGATTATTCTCACAGGCTACCATAATACGGTCATCATTAATTTCCAGTCGCCGAGCGCGCAAAGCCAATTGCTCTTCGGACTCTTCGCCAGAGAAATAGAGTAAACGGTCCCCCGGCAGTCGGGCGATGACTTGCATAATTAGAGTTGATTTGCCAATGCCGGGCTCACCGCCGATTAATACTACCGAACCACTGACGAATCCGCCGCCCAACACGCGATCAAACTCGGTTATGCCGGTAACCAACCGCTGATTCGAGGTGGCGCTTGCCTGATTAAGAGGCACCAAATTACGCCGAGCTATCTCGATAGCGGAGCTCCTCGGTTTTTTCTGAATTTGTTCGGCAACCATCGAATTCCAGGCGCCACATTCCGGACATTTGCCCAGCCATTTAGGCTGAACTGAACCGCACTCATTGCATACAAAGACATTTTTGACTTTAACGGGCATGGGTACTCCTTCCGTTTTTTATTTTCAATATGGCTAAGTATTTATCCTTGTCGTACAAAAATAGTCCGAAGAAAATAATGAGCATCCCACCAATTTCACGCCAGGTAACGATTTCATTCAACCACAATGCTCCGATCAAGGTCGCAAATATCGGCGAAATGAAATTAATAAAAGTCAGCTTGATCACATTAATTTGCTTCAAAAGATCAAAGTAAATATAAAATGCGAGCGCGGAACCGAACAGACCAAGATAAACGATCGCCCCGATATTTTTGAAGTCCCAGACCATTTTCTGCCATTCACCGCCGACCGTTGCTCCTATAAAATTCACAAGTGCGGCAATCAACATTGCCATAGCAGTCATCGTCAAACTATCATAAGGTTGAGGACGCGTCTTGAGTAAAACATTCGGCCAGGAAGATACGACTACCCCAAATAAGGCAACCACACTACCCCATAATAATTCTCGACCAAAAACCAGCTGGCGATCGGAAAGGATAACTATCACACCAGCCATCGCTATTAAAATCGCCATCACCTGGGCTAAGCGCAAACGTTCATCTGGTAACATAAAATGAGCAAATATCCCCACAACAATCGGCATAGCTGTCCATAAGATTGAAGTCAACCCGCTCGGGATAAATTTTTCCGCCCAATAAGTGCAGTAAAAACTAAGCGCCATAGTCAAAAGACCAACTACCAAGTAATTCTGTACCGATACACGGTCAAAGGCAATCTTACGGCGTTTCAGAAAAATAATAATACCCAGCGCGATTGTCGCCACGCTGAAACGCAACGCCAGTCCGACCATAAGGGGGGTTCGATCGAGACCAATCTTGATTACCGCCCAAGTAGTGCTCCAGATAAAACAGATAAGTATCAATTTGAAATATTTCATATTCATTCGGGATAATTAATCACCCGCTAAACTAATTAGCGCCAGCCTTAACGCCAAACATTTTTAAAAGTAAATCGAAGAATTGAATTAGAAGTCAGTGTCGAGACAGAAATACCACCTCGGACTATAAGTCCGGTCGAAATCAA
>DAOTJS010000073.1:0-3248 GCA_035448825.1 Fidelibacterota bacterium | reverse complement strand
TAATCCTGAGTCTAAAATGGCCGAATACCACCCAAACCCCGCAGGGGTTTAACCCCATCTAAAGTCTATTAACTTTCCGTCCCGACCAGTCGAGACTGCCAGATAGGAAAATGAAATAGTGACATAACCAACAACTCCGCCAGGAGTTGAACCTGCTTAACTCAGGATTATAATCCTGAGTCTAAAATGGCCGAATACCACCCAAACCCCGCAGGGGTTTAACCCATCTAAAAGAAACACATTCGTTCATTAGCACTTCTACCACACGGCTTGCTTATGTTCTGACTTTTTAAGCAGACTCTACTTGCTTAAAATCATCTTCCTTAGTTCAGAATAATTATCGGCTTTCATTCTGTATAAATAAATACCGGATGAAACTGGCATTCCCCAATCATCTCGTCCATCCCAGGCAATCCAATACTCACCCAAATTCAGTTTATCATCAACTAGCGTCCTCACTTTTTGGCCAGTCAAATTATAAACAGTAAGGCTCACATTACTTTCTTTTTCCAGCGAAAATTTTATCTGGGTAGTAGAATTGAATGGATTAGGATAATTTTGAGCTAACTTAAATTTAGTTTGGATTCCTGGGTTTAGTATATCACTCGTATTGGCTGTAATGATGAAAAATTCAGGAGGCATGCCTATGGTGCTATCTACTACAAATTTTATTGTCTGATTGCAATTAACAATCCTATCATTTTTACCATCGTACAACTTAAAACTAATTTCTTCGTTATGCTCATCACCCACTATGGTAAAATACCAAAATCCATCACTATCTTCCACGGGCTTTTGCCAGGTGGCTACACATCTGCAATCTTCTTCACCGCCGGGACCGAATGCCCCGACTAAGTTACCGTTACTACTATCAAATTTCTCATCGTTCAGCTTCACTCTTGCCATAAGAACTATATTATATTCAGTGCCTGGAATCTGCTGCCAATTGGGTGAATCGGCAGTATCCATTCGCTTACTCAGAGATTTAGCGATCAGATTTTCCGGATAAATTAAAGTGGAAGGACTATTTACTTTTAATTTATACCCTTGATTTGGCTCCATCAGACTGAGGTCGCCTACCCAAGTACTGGGTGGATCGAAGTACGTCGCCGATTGAGTTTGGCTTTTTACTTGAAAAGCATTGGGCATAATACTCTGCAAAGCCGAATTTACTGCCATAGAATTTTGTGGATAATAGGCAATCCAATTCCATCCTTCGATTAGTTCGATTGGAGTGGATACATTTATAGGTGTACCTACTACCGAAAATTTTTCAACTGCCTGATCCATCTTGATAAGATAGGTTTTCCCGTCATCAATTTGGGTCAAATCACCCATCCATTTATTCTGCGCTCGATAAAAGGTCGCGGATTTATTTTGACTCTTTATTTGAAAAATGCTACTGGTTAAACTGGAAAAAACTGAATCTATCTGAGAATTATCAGGATGAATATTAAATGATACCCAATTCCAATCTTTTTGTAGAGAAAATTCTTGCTTGGCGAAATTTCTCAATTCGAGCGGTTCATTAGGAGTGCCGATGGTCGCATTATCCTCGAAAGAAATAGTCTGGATAATTGTTTCGATTGCATTGAGTTCTTCCAAGTAAATTTTAAAACCAATCTCTTCGCCTATTTCATTCCCCCGAATAGTAAAATACCAATAGCCATCGTAGGGAGGTGAAGGCTCGATCCAACTCCCTATCCCTCGACAATCTTCATCACCTCCCGAACCAAAAGCCGCTATTTGATTATTATTCCCGCCACCGATAATTTTGCCGTTGATTTTTGCTTTCGCTACAACCACCATATTGTAATGATTGCCGCTAATTGGCGCCCAATCAATCAGCGTCATATCAATTTTTTCGGTAACCTGGTTTTGCTCAACAACAATATCCTTTAATGTAACCGTGGTATAGCCGTCCAGGCTGGAGGTAACTTCATATATCCCGGGAGAAATAGCTAGATGATAATTGCCCTCAGCATCGGGATGAACCCCAACGTCGCCCGCCGATATTTCAACATTTACGATATCACCTGCCGGTGGTGTAGTTGTCAGTAACTTGATTTTCCCTGAGATGGCACTTTCTTGAACCGAGAGCTCGAATAAGTCCGGATCACCAACTGTTGAATTATCAATAAATGTCAAGGTCGGATGACATCTATAAACCGCATCGGTTCTTTCATCATATATTTTAAAAGTTATCTCTTCCCCATTTCTATCACCGACAATTGTGAAATACCAAAAACCATTATGCGCGGGAGGATTAGGCGGTATCCAGGAACCTATTCCTCTACAGTCAGATTCGCCGCCGGAACCAAATGCCCCGGCAATGTTATTTCCACCGCCTTCAAAAACATGGTCATAAAGCCTAATATTCACCATCGCAATCATAGAATATTGCGTGCCAGTAATCGGTTGCCAGGTCGGCGGATTGGCAAAAATGATCAGTGGGAGCATTAGCATTAATAGGAAAACGGCGAGTCTGCTCCTCATCTGAACATAGCTAAAAGCTTGCGCAAACTGCAATTTATTTTTACTTAACATATTCTTGTCCTCCTAAATCCGTGTAAACGGTATTTTTAGGATTTATTAAACATTCAAGGACAGAATTAATCCAATAATCACAAATCCCTACTTCCTTATTGTAAAGATTCTTAGATCCTATTTAATTAATAAACATCTCTTTATTAGGGACTGACCACCGTACTGGATTTTGTAGAAGTATATTCCTGAACTTAAATCTCCGGCATTCCATTCCACGGTATAATTACCAGAATCCTGGAATTTATCAACGAGGGTTTTTACCAGATTACCTTTTAAGTCATATATTTTCAAATTGACAATACCCGGCTCGGGTATCGTGTAGCTAATTGCGGTAACCGGATTAAAGGGATTCGGGTAATTTTGCTCGAGTGCTAATTTCGTAGGCAGGGTTAGAGAAACGTCTGTCGCTTCAGAGCCACTAAATTTGACAACTAACGGCTCACTGGGTGCGCCAACTAAAGCATCGGAAACGAATTGAATTTTTTGGTCAGCGGTTAAGGCACATTCTTTCTCCGCATCCCAAATCTTAAAATTAAGCGATTCTCCGTCCTCATTGCCGACAATAGTGAAATACCAGCAGTTTTCCTCTTTTTTCCCGACAGACCGACAATTACCGCGGCTATCAAAAATCCCAATTGTATATCTTTCGGAATCAGTTATTTTTTCAGCATCAATCTCCGGCTTTACCAGTGCGATCATAT
>DAOTJS010000072.1:0-3320 GCA_035448825.1 Fidelibacterota bacterium | reverse complement strand
GACCAATGATATAATAAATACCTTCCGGTGTCTTTAGATCGCCTGAACGCTCCTTATCACCCCTCCGCCTTCCGGTTGTAATTCGGTACTCTTTTACAATTTCCAGAGCGCCGGGCGCGTTACTTCTTACAACGAACATTTTTTGGTGTGACTTATCAACGAGTAAGACATTACCGGTTGAGTCGGCTGAAATATTGAGCACGTTCGAGAATAGACTGTCCGCCAAACTAGCAGCACTGATAATAACTACTAAAACTAAGATCGATATTTTTCGCACCATACTTGTATTTCTGAATTTTAAGTTTACATCACTGATATTCATAATTAAAGTGCGCCAAAATTAGATAATAAAATCGTTTTTTAAAATAGGCAATTTTCGTTGGTAAGATAAGTTGAGGCTGAGACTAAGGTCGAGGTTAAGATTAAAACTGAGGCAAAATCATAGCAACGAGGCTTAACTTAATACCACTTCACCAATAACCAATAACCAATGACCAACCTTCCTGTTCTTTTTTCCTATGCCGAAAAAAGAACCAAAAAAGGCAACGGCTAAAGAACATCTCACGGGGGTTCGTTCAGTCCCAGCGCATGGAATTTAAGGCGCAAAAGTTATCAAGTTCATATAACATTAGTGATAGAGGAAAAGGATAATGGATATTTACGAAAGTTCTATTACAGCGCTGAAAATTCCATTTTTTCTGCTGGGACTTCGCTTCCCAGTCCGAGACGTTCTTAAGGCCGTAGTAATAAACTGGATGGTTAGGTTTAACGCTCTCCGCTCTAATTCTCATTCTCTTTTCTCAGTCTTTTTACTCAGCCTCTTTACTAATGACTAATGACCAATGACCAATGACCATTCTCATTCTCAACCTCTTTCCTCAGTCTCAGTCTCTTTACTCAGCCTCTTTACCAATGACCAATGACCAATTGCCAATGACAACCATCTCAAGTCAAGGACACCCCATAAAAAGGCAAAACCTGTGGAGCAAGGTAATGGCTTCCGGCTATCAATAATATTTCATCAGGTTTTATCTGAGATTCAAAAAAATTTAATAATCGTTCGAGTTTATTATCTACATAAATCAGCCTGGATGGAATTTGTTTACGAATTACGTCGGCTAATATTTCGGCTGAAACTGAAGGATGGTCAGGAATTTCCGTTAAATAAATATCTCCACCGAGTGGCTGGATAATTTTACCGATGCGATCGTATTTCTTTACGCTACCCAGTGCCAGTACTAAATGGACCGGTTGAGTTGGAAATATTTGTTTTAGCGCCTTTACTACCTGGCGAATACCATGCTGATTATGGCCAACGTCGAAATAGATTAATGGCTTGTGGGACAGTATTTGCAGGCGTCCCGGCCAAACTACCCCGCTGATTCCATCGCGCAAAACTTTTGGTGAAATTTCCAGACTCTTCACTCGTTTTAGGGCACTGACAGCCGCCTGTAAATTTATTAGCTGATGATCACCAATTAGCGGAAACTTAACCGTGTCAATTTTAAGATTATTTACAATTAAACTTAATACCTGTCGTTCGGGAAAACGCTGGATATTCGTGATTTGACATTGTTCAGGAGCATAGTAAAAATCACCACCGCGGCAATTGATTTCTTTACTTAAAAAATTGAGGACGCGTGGTGTTTGACGTGCGACTATACAAGGAATCCCGCTTTTGACTATTCCGGCTTTTTCATAGGCAATTTGGGCAAGTCGGCGACCAAGAAATTCCTGATGATCACGCCCGATGGGAGTAATGACGGTCACTTCCGGGAGCGTAACATTGGTGGCGTCAAAACGTCCGCCCATACCGGTTTCAAGAACGGCATAATCAACCTTATTTTTTTTAAAATAGTCCAACGCCATAGCCGTTGTGGCTTCAAAAAAACTGCAATTTAGTTCGTCAATTAGCTTGCGCCAACGTTCGGTGAATAGAGCAATCTCGGCATCGGGGATTTTCTGGCCATTAATTCGAATTCGTTCGTTGAAATTCAAAAGGTGTGGCGAAGTATATAGTCCGACTCGATAACCAGCGGTCTGCAAAATATTAGCCATGATTGCACAAGTCGAACCCTTTCCGTTAGTCCCGGCAACGTGTATCACCTTATAAGCGTTCTGGGGATTACCGATCGCATCGAGTAATTTTTGGATACGCTCTAAGCCTGGTTTGATACCGCGACCATTCAAAGAATATAAGTAACTTAAAATAGGCCGTAGATCGGCGGCATCTGAGGATGACATTAGCAACAATCTGCGAGGTTGATTCGTTCGACATTGGCGATTGGCTCGCCCAGAAATCGCATCGCGATTTCTTCGAACTTCTGCGGTAAATCGCTCACATAAAAACGATGTTCCGGTGTTCTTTCCAAATCGTTTAATAGCCCCTGCTGATTCAGAATCAAGCGTACTTGATTAGCCGTTTCTATAGCGGTATCTATAATCTGGATATTGCTATCAATTATCCGCTGAATTACGTTTTTAATAATTGGGTAATGGGTACAGCCTAAAATAAGAGTATCAATTTTTGGAACGAGATTCTGCAAATATTCCCGTGCAACTATTTCCGTTACAGGAGATTCACCCCATCCCTCTTCGACAAGCGGAACAAACAGGGGACAAGCCTGGGAAAAGACCTGCACAGATTTATCGAGAGCGGTTAACACTTCAACGTATTTTCCGGAATTAATGGTTCCGGTAGTACCGATGACGCCAATCTTTTTGGCGGGCGATATTGCCAGGGCTGACCGCGCTCCTGGTTCGATTACCCCAATAATCGGCAAGTCGAATTGATCTTGCAGTAATTCCAGCGCGACACTGGAGGCTGTATTACAGGCTACTACGATCATTTTCACGCTTCGTTCGGCTAAGAATCTGGCGATTTGGATCGCAAATTTTTGGACGGTTTCGACGCTTTTATTACCGTAGGGCACTCGGGCAGTGTCGCCGAAGTAATATATTTGTTCCTGCGGTAATTGGCGAAAAAGTTGTTTGACTACGGTCAACCCGCCCAGACCCGAATCGAAAACCCCAATGGGCAGATTCCGCTTGTTACTTACTTTGAGCCACTGATTTGTCACAATATTCCTTGAATTCAATAACGCTTTTATAAAGGGCTAAAGCGATTTTCTGGCGATGAGCCGGATCGTTCAATTTTTTGGCATCGTTGCGATTATCATTATAACCAAGTTCACATAGTAAATTGGGCATTGAAGCGCCGACCAGGACGTAAAAATTGGCTTGCTTGACGCCGCGGTTTTTCTGGGGTACATATTCAGAAATATTGCGCGATAATATTTCAGCGAATTTCTCACTATCGT
>DAOTJS010000071.1:0-3349 GCA_035448825.1 Fidelibacterota bacterium | reverse complement strand
ATATGATATCCCTCTTTGGTATTCAAAGCCGGTAGTCTTTTCCCTTGTAGTTCATTCTCAGTTAAAAACTGAAAGCGAACCGGCCTTAATTGCCCGATCTTTGAAAGCATATCTGCTCCAATTAATGGGCTTATGTTCTTTTTTAGTCTTTCATCTGAAGACTGATAAGTTCCAGTAGTATAGACATTTCCGGCAAAATACCCCGCCCAGTTATAACCACCACCTGTAGCATATCCATAGATTCCATAATTGGTATATCCCGGAGAACTAGCACGACCTTGTATTCCATAATTATAAATCGCTCCTGCCGCTCCATTACTTTGGACATATAAACCTGTAAGGAGACCGGCCCCACTATAATTATTGATACGAAGTCGATAGGATGAGGAAGGGGAAGTGCCTATTGCGGCATATCCATTAATAGTAGCATTACCGCCAAATGTCGCATGACCTGAAGTGTTAATTGTTATCTGCGCTAAGAGAGACGAAGAAATGAAAAGTGTCAAACAAAGTGTGAGTTTTTTAAACATGATAACCTCCTCCTAATTATTTGTTTAATATTTCATATGTTTTAGTGTTATTTGAGAAAATAGATTTGCAAGCGACAGTAGGCCAGTAAGCCGGCATAATTTTCAGACTTATAAACCTTAAAAGGAATCCTACCACTGCCCCTAAAGTTGCCATTATTTGATTTGTTCCGATTGACCGGAATATTGTTTGTTTGGAAATCTGAATCTCGAGACAACTCCATTCCTTTTATAAAATCCTTCTCTTCTGTGTTAGAAATAAAAAAATCATACGGTTTTCCGCTCTTCTGAGTTCATCGAAGACTCTTCTTGCTTCTATTATAATCTATATGATGGGGGGGGGTAAAATCAAGAGTTTTTTGAAAGCTTTTTATATAGTATCAGGACATGGCGTCCAATTTTATTAATAACGTAATTAATTTAAAAGTAAGTTAATCGGTTTATGTCACAGTGAATTTATCGAGGAAATGCCTCTTGACATTCTTTGATATCCGGGACACCAATTATTTTAAACTGCTGAAAAATCATTTATTCAGTATCCGCAATTTCTCCGCTTCTGCTCGGCCTTTTTCTTCATTGACGAAACAGAGTAAAATTGCCCCAACCAGAAATAATATTCCAATCGAACCAATTCCAATCCGCGAAGCCAAATCAGCCGAAAATCCGGCGCGGCGAGCCAATAGACCCACAGTCGCGATTAGAAACGGCCCAAAAATTACCGAGAACTTACCAATCATATTGAAAAAACCATAGAATTCGGCACTCTGTTCTTTGGGTATTAACCGTAAATAAAACGAACGACTAAGAGCCTGAATACCACCCTGAACACATCCGATTACAATTGCCAGAATATAAAACTCTTTCACATCTTTCATTAAAACGCTATAAGCCGTTACTCCCAGATAGACGGCAATTGTCGCAAAAATTACTTTCTTGGGATTCCATTTTTCAGCTAATTTACCAAACGCCAGCGCCGCCGGAAAACCAACAAACTGAACAATCAACAAAGCCACAATTAATGAACTCGACGGAAATCCAATTGACAATCCATAATCTACCGCCATTCGGATAATCGTATCAACGCCGTCAATATATAACCAGTAGGCTACTAAAAAAATCATTACAACTTTGAGATGGCGCACTTGCTGGAAGGTTTGGCTCAATTGCTTGAATCCCTGACGGATATACGTAGAACGTCTATTCGGTTTCGGCTCCCGGCGTTTTTCTTTGACATATAGAATCAGCGGAATAGTGAAAATTCCCCACCAGAGCCCCACCGATAAAAAACTCACCCGAATCGGAAGATTCTCTTGGGCTGGAGTAAGATAATCGGTTGTAATCGTAATCCGCCCACAGTGATTGGAAAGTCCCTCCACTCCCTCAATCCGCTGATCGCGAAATGATTGATAAGTAATCGGATTTCTAATGATAATTCCAGCGGAATCTCCCGGACTCAATTTTTGGTTCAGATTGCCAATCAAATATTCATTCTTACTATGATTTTTAGCGACGATCTCACCCGATTTAAATTGACCGAAACTAATCGCAGACACTATCAAGTCCTGATCAACTTCAGGTGGAACAGGCACACTGATCCAGACTGAATCATCAGAATGATAATCAACTATCGTGATGGGTAATTTAATTTCACTGGTGACAACCGCTTTACCGATGGAATGCTTCTTGGGAATCGAAAAATCCTTACCTGGTTCGATCTGGATAACCGTAGCATTTTGAGTGAGAGCTTGATAGACATTTGCCTGTTGCTCAACCGGAAATCCAAAAGTCGCCGGACTAAGATACCACAAAACATTAATGAGAAATAATAATCCACCTCCCAGATAACCCAGCGCATAGCCTTTGGCAGACACATAATCAATTTTATGAGGCGGGGCAACCTCCGGCAATAAACTATCGTAAAAGGTATTCGCACCGGCAAAACCCAGCGACCCAGCCACATAGAAAATAACCGCCCACAACCATTGCCCATAGTCAACCATAAAAAGACAGGTCGTCGTCAGAACACCCAGATAAGCAAAAAATATCAAAAAGCGTTTCTTCGATGAACTCCGATCGGCAATTGCTCCCAGAATTGGCGACAATAGAGCTACAATTAGCGAACCAATCGAGTTAGCGTATCCTAACATCGCGGTACTGACATTCACATCTGTACCGGCACTCCAATAACCTTTGAAAAACACCGGGAAGAACCCAGCCATTACCGTCGTGGCAAAAGCCGAATTAGCCCAATCATACATCGCCCAGGCAAAAACTTGCTTGTCTTTAATTAATGACACTGTTACTCATTATTATATTTTAATTTATTTCTATTCATTGCGATTCAATTGCTAATTTTGCGTCGTAATTTTCTCAACCTTAACCTTTTTACCAATGACCAATGACCATTTTCTGCCTTCGCCTCTTTCAGAATAAAAATCCTATATCAATATACAGCTGACTGCCGGACTCCTCATTAAAAGCCATTTCAGCATAGACAATAAAATTCTCATTCCAACCGATATGAACTCCGCCACCTTTCCCAGTATGCAAATTGGTAAAACCACCTTTTAAATCATTTTCATGCCAGACCCGCCCGAAATCGAAAAAAGCATTAGCCGCTAGGTAAAAATCCTGGCCAGCGAACTGAAATTCATAAAAACGGTAGCGCAATTCCATATTCATAATAAATTTGGCTGAGCCAACATTGCGGTTTTTATAAGCGCCGCGAATCGAACGATAACCACCTAATGGATAATACAACAGAAGTGGCGCCTCGCCAAATATATTCTCAACTATAATTCGATTCGCATATACCAGATTCT
>DAOTJS010000070.1:0-3421 GCA_035448825.1 Fidelibacterota bacterium | reverse complement strand
TTTCGTTTTTATGTTCAGACTGACCAGACGGAACTGCAGATGGGTGACACCGGAATGGCTACCGGTGGCACCTTGTATGTTTTTTTACCGCAAAAGGCGGAATGTAAGGTTTATCGCAATGGTAAAATTTACCACACGGAAACGACTACAAAGCTGGCGATTGATATACCAGAAGGCATTTATCGCATCGAAGCCAAACGCAATCAGCGTGGTTGGATATACTCAAATCACATAAAACTAATTAATGGATGAAAAATGTGTGGAATTGTAGGAATTTATAATCATGAAGAAGCCGCTACTCTAACTTACCTCGGACTGTATGCTTTACAGCATCGCGGTCAGGAGGGAGCCGGTATCGCTTCGTTCGACGGTAAAGTCAGTCATCTTCAGAAAGGCAAAGGACTGGTCGCCGATGTTTTTGTTAATCGTGAGCAACTTATGCATTTATCGGGGAAGACGGCTATTGGACATGTCCGATATTCAACCTATGGAAGCAATGGTAACGAAAACATTCAACCATTAGCATTCAAGTACAAAGGCAGTCAGATTAGTATCGTTCACAATGGCAACCTGATTAACCTGGATGAAATCGGCCGAGATTTGGAGAGTCATGGGGCTTTGTTTCAAACGACCTCAGACACCGAATATATAATACATTTATTTGCTCATTCGGGCGGTGATTCGTTAGTTGAGAAATTTTTACAGGTTTTCCGTCGGATAAAGGGTGCTTTCTCGGTTTTAATTTTGTTTGACGACAAAATGATAGTGGCTCGTGATCATCGCGGATTCCGGCCGTTATGTATTGGAACTCTCGATGGTTCATACATTTTTGCTTCCGAGACTTGTGCTTTGGATTTAATCGGTGCTACTTATGAGCGAGATGTCAAACCGGGCGAAATGATAGTATTGGACGGTACTAATGTTAAATCTTATCAAATCGCTCCACCTGAGCCGAAGCATTGTATTTTTGAGTATGTGTATTTTTCACGTCCGGATAGCCAGATATTTGGCGAATATGTTGATAAAACCAGGCGCAAATTGGGTAAAATTTTAGCTATGGAAAAGCCCGCCCCGGAAGCTGAGATCGTGATTTCGGTACCAGACTCGAGTAATACTATTGCGCTCGGTTATTCTCAGCGTTCAACGGCTCGGTTCGAAATCGCCTTGATTCGGAATCATTATATCGGACGGACTTTTATCCATCCCACCCAGACTATGCGTGATTTTACAGCTAAAATTAAATTCAACCCGGTCGGGGGAGTATTAAAAGATCGTAAAATTGTCGTCGTTGATGACTCGATTGTGCGCGGTACGACTTTACGTAAATTAGCGCGAATGTTGCGGTCCGCCGGAGCTAAAGAGATTCATATCCGCATTGGTTCTCCGCCAGTCAAATTTCCTTGTTATTATGGTATGGATTTTCCGTCGCACGAAGAATTAATCGCCAATCAGAAATCCATTGCAGAAATAAAGGACTATTTAGAGGTTGACAGCCTTGAATATATAAGCCCGGAAGGTTTGTTAAATGCGATGAGCTTACCGGCTGAAAATTTTTGTACAGCTTGTTTTACTGGTCAGTACTGTGAAAAAATCAACCAAGAGAAGGAGAGCCCATGTTAAAAGTTCCAAGTAAATCAATTGCCTGGCTTGATTACCTGTTTATTTTCCGACCGACCTTATTCTTTGCGGTCTGGATTATCACACTTGCCGGTTACAGCGGCTATTTTATTTTCAGCGAGAAGCAACCAGCCTGGTGGTCATTAGCAGTCAACTGGAAACTGGTATTAGGTTTTATAGTTGTTACAATGGCGACGGGAGCGACTTTTATCTTAAATCAACTGCACGATATCGAAAGCGATAAAGAAAACCGTAAACTTTTTTTAATTTCAGAAGAACATATCAAAGCTGATTTAGCCTTGAAAATTGCACTAATAACCATCGGTGTTTCATTGGTATTAGCCTTGATAATAAACTGGCAGTTCTTTATTGCGTTGGGAATTTGTGTATTTTTCTGGGGTTATTTGTATAATTATAAGCCATTTGAATGGAAAGACAAGCCGATGTTGGGCATGCTGGTCAATTTTATCAGTGGCTTGTGTCTTTTTATTTGTGGCTGGATCATCGCCGGTAAATGGCAATTGAAAGACACTATTTATGCGATACCCTATTTATTAGCATGGACGGCGGTAGCGGTTTTGACTACTATTCCGGATAAAGAAGGCGATCTCAAAACAGGGAAGAAGACCATCTCGGTTCATTATGAAAATAGAGTTACGATTTGGTTGGCATTCATTTGTCTGGTTTTGAGCTTCGCACTCGGGATGTATTTTAATGATCCGGTCATCAGTTTATCCTGTTTGCTTTCATCACCACTTTTTATTATTATGCTTTTTAAGCCGACTGAAGCCTGGGTCTTGCGATCTATACGCTATCCAATTTTGTTCCTGGCTTTGGTTTTATGCGTCGAGTTCCCCCTATTTTTTATTGTACTATTGATAAACTATTATCTTTGCCGATTTTATTATTTATCTCGATTTAATCTGAATTATCCGACATTTCAAGTTGAGGAATCAGTATGATAGAAGTTAACCCAGACTGTTGCGATTTATGTGGGACGTGTATTTCGGTATGTCCGAAGGATTGTATCACATTGACTGAATCGCGCCTGATAGTTGATGATTCCCAATGTAATGCTTGTCAGATTTGTGTGAGAGTATGCCCATTTAAAGCGCTAAGGCTGGTTGAATAGGAAAAATTATGCGAAAAGAATATGATGTGATTGTCGTCGGTGGCGGCCCTGCCGGTAGTACGGCGGCTCGTTTCGCTAAAACGGCTACTAATACAGTTGCTCTTTTTGAAAGAGATCGGGAAATTGGTATTCCGGTTCGATGTGCCGAAGCCACCTCGATTCCGGATCTCGAACGATTCGTAAAAATTGATCCGCGCTGGGTAGCGACTACCATTACCAAAGCCCGCTTAATTTCTCCATCCGACCAAAAGGTCTGGTTAAATTTACCTAATGATGGCGTAATTCTTAACCGCCGTTTATTCGATAATGGATTAGCCGAAATCGCCGCTACTCAAGGAGTTGAAATATTCACTAAGGCTAATGTTTATAAAATTGTATCAGATGGGGAGCAGAACTGGGAAGTGTTTGTGCGCCACCTCGACCGCGATTATATCGTGAAATCTAAGATAATCATAGCGGCTGATGGGGTGGAATCGCGAATTGCCCGCTTTGCCGGAATCCGCACTCAGACCGTTTTAAAAGATATTGAATCCTGTGCCCAGGTTTTACTTGGCAATCTGGATGTAGCTGAGAATCAAATAGATTTTTATTTTTCCAGCAGGTGGGCGCCGGGAGGTTACGCCTGGGTATTTCCCAAAGGTAATCGTACTGCTAACGTCGGTTTGGGCGTCA
>DAOTJS010000069.1:0-3558 GCA_035448825.1 Fidelibacterota bacterium | reverse complement strand
TTTAAGCTTTCAAATCTATTTCAGACAGAAAGATGTTTTAGAAAAAGAGTAAAAAGCCGGCACAAATGAGAGTTTAAAATATTCCTCGTGCCACAAAGTCCTTGTTAGTTCTTTTTATTCCTCGATTAACTTTTTTCTTCAGAATTCGACAATCGTTACACCCGTGCCGCCGCTATCGAAGTTTTCATAATGAAAGCTGCGAACGCCGGGCGTAGTTCTTAATACTTCTTGAGTCAATTTCTGAAGAGCGCCGGTGCCTTTGCCATGAATAATTTCTACCTGGTTCAATCCAGCCAGCAAGGCGCGATCAAGAAATTTCTGGAGCGCACTTTCGGCTTCGTCGTAGCGCATTCCCCGCAAATCCAGACGCGGGGAGAAAAGTGGTTCACTTTCTACGGAAACTATTGCGGCTTGCTTGCGCGAAGCAGTGCTTTTATTGAAAGGATGCAGGACTGTCCGACTAACCCAGAGAATTTTACCGCCGACGGCGACTCCAAAACGGCTATTCTGCGAACCGATTTTGATTATCTCGCCCGGCTCGCTGATACCGTCGATCCGCACCGCGTTACCGATTTGTAATTCCGCCTGCGGTGCCGGAGCGGTGCGCTTTGAACGCTCCTTGATTTTGCGAACATTCGTCTGGATTTCGGTAATAGTACTTTGCGCTTGATGAATAGTTTCGGGCGTGGCAGCTTGTTCGCGAATCTCTTTGACTGCATTTTCGATCCGGCGACGCGATTCATTTACAAGTTCTTCTAATTGGCGTGCCAGTTCGGTATCAGCCCGTTCGGCTTTTTCACGCAAGGTATTGAGTTTATTATTGTATTCGGTTACTAATTTATCGAGCGTTTTTTTATTTTGGGAGATGATCTTTTTATCCTTTTCGACTTCTGAACGCAATTGTTCAACTTCGCGTAAAAGATTAGTCAAACGCACCGATTCTTCGCCGACGATTCGGCGCGCATTATCAACCACTTTCGCTGGCAGACCAAGCCGATTGGAAATTTCAAAGGCATAACTGCTACCCGGCAAACCTATTTGCAGACGATAAGTCGGCGCCAATGTTACCATATCAAACTCCATAGCGGCGTTAATGGCGCCGGGTTGTTTTTGGGCGAATTCTTTCAAGGCGTTGTGATGGGTCGTAACAATTATCAGCGAGCCGGCGGCAATCAATTCGGTTAAAATCGCTTGCCCGAGAGCCGCGCCTTCAGTCGGTTCGGTACCGGTGCCGAGTTCATCAATCAGGACTAAAGTTCTATCATCAGCCGTTTCAAGAAAATATTTCATATTGTTAATATGCGAGGAAAAAGTCGAAAGGTCATTTTCGAGCGATTGTTGGTCGCCAATATCAGCCAAAAACTGAGTAATGAGCGGAAGGCGGCTTTCTTCTTCGGCTGGGATTGGTAGTCCACTCATTGCCATTTGTGATAGGAGACCAACGGTTTTCATCGCGACGGTTTTGCCGCCGGCATTTGGGCCAGAGATGACAACGGCCCGGAAATCATTCGCCAATTCAAAATCCAGCGGAACCACTTCCTTATGGAGCGCTAAAAGAGGATGCCGCGCTTGATGCAAAACAAAATTATTATTCTCGGCAATAATCGGCGGTGTACACTTGAATTTGTGCCCAAAACGCGCGCAGGCATTATACAAGTCGAGTTCAGCCAGAATCTGAATGTTCTCTTGGATAGGCGAAAAGTCCGGCCGGATTTTATCGGTTGTTTGGCGTAGAATACGCTCAATTTCTTCCTTCTCAGCCAGTTCCAGCTCTTTAAGAGCATTATTAATTTCTACGATCTCGAGCGGTTCAACATAAACGGTGGCACCGGTGGCTGATTGGCCGTGAATTACTCCGTTAATTTTTCGTTTCGATTCAACTCGCAGAGGCAAAACCAAACGTCCGTCGCGGATAGTAGCCTGATCTTCATGAAGCCATTGCTGATCCCGCGCGTAGTTCATCAAACGCTCAATCTCATGATTGAGGCGACGCTGGTGAGTGCGAATTTCATGGCGAATTCGATTAAGCTGCGGACTGGCGCTATCGCGAAGCGAGCCATCCGGCGCGATGATAGCCGCGATAGTTTTACGTACTTGGGGCAGAGAATCCAAACCTTCAAAAAGTTCTTCCAAACTCAATAGTTTCGGACGCTGAGAGCGAAAAAAACGACGTTGGCGCTCCACCAATTCCAGTAGTTGATCAATTTGAATCAGAGTTTCAAGAGATAAAAATGTTCCGATGACACGACATCGGTCAAGTTCGGCGCGGAAATCGGAAAAAGCATTCAAAGGTAGCGAATCACCAGCGGATAGAATGGCTTGGAGCGCATTAATGCGACTTTGCCGGCATCGAATCATCTCAATATCCTTTAGTGGCATAATAGTATTAGCCAGAGATTTACCGGCAGTAGAGAGAGCCATTTCCTGAATCAACTCGATGATTTTAGCAAAACCGAGTTTATCGTTGGTTTCCTTCATAGATTCAGGTATTGTCATTAATTCAGGGATTATTTTCACTTGGAGAAATATTCGTGTTTTCTGGATTTGTCTCCGGGGTTTCCGGCAAGAAAACGATTTTACGCATACTTTTACGGAGATGATCCATCTCCGAATTCAGTCCGCAAATTTTGATAACTTTCTCGCCACTGCGTTCAAAAAAGTTAAAATTGGCTGAAGATTGACGCAGATGGTCCACGAATCCGAGTTCTGGATAGACATTTAATACCCAGACTATTCCGATCATAATAATGGCACCTTCCAGGAATCCAAACAGCATTCCGCCAATTCGGTCAACCCATATCAATTTCAAAGCTCGTAAAAGGCTTCTCAACATTGAAGCCAGCAATTCAAAAAGTAAAAACACCACGATGAATACGATAACAAACCCAATCACCGCCTGCACACCTTCGGATAGATTAAAAAGGTCGGCAATTATTTTCCCACCAAAATAATAATATCGTGAAGCAGAGAGCGCCGCCAATACTAAGCCAATAAGCTTAAAAGCCGATTTTATCAAGCCATTGCGTAATCCGAAAAAAATGCAAACTCCAATAATTACGGCTACTATTAAATTAAACATCCGAATCTATCACTTAGCATTTATTACGCTGATTAATGCCAATTACAGCCAGCATCCGTCCAGTAACGCCCTCATCCCGCCGGTAGGAAAAAAATTTATCGGGTTGACAAGCGGTACAGTAACCACTATCGGCAATCCTATCGAGTTGAACACCAGCCGCGTTCAAGCGATTGGTAATTGCCAAAATTAAATCAAGAAAAAGATTTCCCTCTCGCTGGATTATTTCATTATCGCTAAACTTTTTGGCGACATTATTTTTCACTTTATAACAACAGACATGCAAAGCCGGACCGATGGCGGCTATTAATTCGCCCGGATTAGTTTGGAACTGAGCTTGCATAGTATTAATGGTGTTGGCGATTATCCCCTCGGCTGTGCCCCGCCAACCGGCATGCACCGCCGCAATGACCTGGTGGTGCGGATCATACAATAAAACAGCCGCACAATCAGCCGTTTTAATACTCAGATATAAATTGGCT
>DAOTJS010000068.1:0-3594 GCA_035448825.1 Fidelibacterota bacterium | reverse complement strand
AGAAAATCAAACGCGACGTGCGCATCACTATGATTTATGAAGGTACCAGTGAAATTCAGCAAAATATTATCTACTTGTATCGCTGGCGAACAACCATTAAATCCAAGGGCGAATTTTATCAAAAAATGGTTCAAGAGATGCGAATTATTGGAGAACAATCGAACCTGGAGTCTGCCAAAATTGTGGCTCACGCGTTGGAGCTTCTGAATGACCTGATCATGTTCGCCCATAATCAGAAATTAACTCGCCAGCAACACATTCAATTCTTGCTTTCGGATGTTATCACTTGGTCGGAAGTTGCCGCGGCTTTGGTACGCAAAACCGCCGAACGTTTACGTGATTCGACACCGGATGCTATTCAACTCCGTTCCGTTCTGCGAATTTTTATAGCGGAAATGGCAAGACTTATCTCTAATTGGGGTATGGAAATTATCATGGGTAGCGATATCGTAAGCGATGAAACGAAGGAAGAATGGATAGAAAAAGTAAGAAATCTGAATGTGGCTCGCGCCGAGTCCAATATCATAACCGAAATGGATAAAATTTTATTTTGAACAACCAATTAAAAATAACCCTTTGTGCTTTAGAGACTTTGTGGTTAAGAAATCAGAGGTAAAAATGCGACCGGTAGCAATTATTATTCGTGATGGTTGGGGTTACAATGAAAACCCCAAAGGCAACGCCGTCCTGGCGGCTAAAACGCCCAATATTGATTCTTATAAAAAAAAGTATCCCTGGACACTGCTAAAATGTTCGGGCGAAGCAGTCGGGTTGCCCGAGGGTTATCAGGGGAGTAGCGAAGTCGGTCACCTGAATATGGGGGCTGGGCGGATTGTAATTCAGGAACTTAAACGCATTGACGACGGACTTTCCGATGGGTCGCTCTTCGAATCGCCCAAATGGAAAAATCTGGTAGCCAACTGGAAAGCCAATAATTCGGCCTTTCATCTTTTTGGGCTTCTTCAGGATGAAGGCGTTCACGCTCACCAGGAACATCTTTTCAAGATTATGCGTCGGGCGCGGCAGGAATTTCCTGAGGGCGAAATTATCGTGCACCCTTTTCTTGATGGTCGTGATACACCGCCGCGCAGTTCGCTGGAATATATTGCCAAGCTTAATCGCGTTTTAGCAGAAGTCGGGCATGCGAAAATTGGTACGATTATGGGACGTTACTACGGTATGGACCGTTCCAAAAATTGGAATTTAACCGACACTGCCTATCACTGCATCGTTCTTGCGGAAGGGCGACCGGCTCCGACTGCCGAAGCCGCTATCAGGGAATCCTATGCCAATGACAAGACACCCGATAATGTCGAAATGTTTGATGAATACATTCCACCGTATGTTATCGGCGGTTATACCGGAATGCGAGATGGTGATGTTGTACTGCACACTAATTATCGGCAAGATCGCGCCATTCAGCTTACGCGAGCATTCGTTGATCCGGATTATCCCGGTAAATTAAAAGCCAAGCCAAAAGTCACTTATGTCGGTTTTACTCAATATTATGATGAATTTACCGAGTACCTGCTCGGGTCAATGAGTTCCGGTGGCGGAATGAAGAATCTCCTGGGAGAGGTGATTTCCAACGCCGGTTTACGCCAATTACGTATTGCCGAAACCCAGAAATTTAGGCACGTTACCAGCTTTTTTAACGGGAAGTCCACGACACCCTACCCATTGGAAGACCAGGTGGAAATCAAAGGCCGCTTCGATCCAGCAACTTTTGCCAGCCACCCCGAAATGGAAGCTTACAACGTAACCGACGAATTACTGCGACGCTTGGAAAACAATCCATATGCTTTGATTGTTGTTAATTATGCCAATGGTGATATGGTCGGACATACTGGAGTTTTCGAGGCGGCTAAAAAAGCCATTGAGATTGTTGATGACAATGTCGGTAAAATTGTCCGACGTCTCTTAGATCTAGATGCGCATATTTTAATTACCGCTGATCACGGTAACTCCGAACAGATGATAGACTACGAAACCGGTATGGTTAAGACCAGCCATACTCTCTTTCCGGTTGAATTGATTTACGTTGCCCGCGATTTAGCCGGAAAATCACTCAAGTCTGGCGGTAAATTGGCGGACATTGCGCCTACTGCTCTAAAGTTACTTGGTCTGGAAATTCCGAAAGATATGACGGCTGATTGTTTGATTAGCTAAACATGAAATTTAAGATTGAGTGCTCTAAAGGATAGCAAGTGAAAAGCGGAACAATATCAGTCAAACAAAGTCATTGAATCTAAACTCAGGCATTTTCTATTTCATATTATCACTAAGCGAATAATATTCCGTTTTGACCTCAGGACATGGTGTCAACTTTTGGCGATGATGTTCAGGTAATAATCGGTGATGATAGGTGAGAAGATTCCGATGGCTTCGAGATTAATATTTGGCGATTTATACTCTTTCCTGCCTGTCGGCTGGTAGATGATTTTGAGCTGGAAATTTTAATTGAATTAAAAGGTGAATAATATTTGTTGTCTTTCAATCCCAACTGGTTGGGATTATATTAGATAAATCAAAAACTCCACTAAATCTCGAATAACTTGAATAACCCCAACTCCATCAGGAGTTGAACCTGCTTAACTCAGGATTATATCCTGAGCCCCCCAAAAGCTAAACACAACACCAACCCCGCAGGGGGTTGAATGAATAACTTTGAGTATTATAAAGTCTTGTTGTAGTGTATATTAAAAATGTTTGTTTATTATTATCAGTATGTTACAAATCATTAGCGATGAGGTCAGGATGATAGTTCTGACGTCACCTTTGAGAAGAAAAAGTTCTACTATTTAACTTCAAAATAGATGAACAAGGGCGTCAGGATTCTGACGCCCTTGTTATCAAAACCAACGAAAAGACTTTGCTATTCTGTCTTTTCATCTGAAGAAGGAGTTTCAGATTCCGGGGCTTTCGTTTCCTCACTTGCAGGCTCCTCGGATTTTTCTTCCTCTTTTAACTCGTCTTCATCTTTCCGTTCTATGAGATCCTCGTCATCTTTTTTCTTACGGAGTATAATGTAAATAAGGGCTTGCCCAACACTGAGGTTAGAAAGGGCATAAGCAACTACCGTTCCGGCAATTATAAACAAGGCGATCGTTATCAATACCACGGTTATAATTTCGGTTGTTCCAAGATAAAGCGGTTTTACTATACCTAGCGAAGCCGGAGTATAAACATTAAAAAATTGGCTAATCCAGGGAGTTAATGGAGAATTGATGCCGAATAGGTAAGAGGAAGCCTGTTCGATTATGCGGGACATTTTACCATCCATTAGCCAGCTAGCGCTAAATACGAAGTTAAAAAATCGATAGCCAAGGATTAAAGCCCAGCCGTAAATAAAAGTAGCCACTACCGTTAGTCCTCCGACAATCCCTTCATACAAAACTAATCGCCAGGGCTGTGCCCAAAGTGTGGAGTAACTTTGAAAAACGGTCTCCATCGTGTCTTCTTCAGCCGTACCGACGATAGCTGGAGCCAGAACCAGCGACACAACAAAGACTACCGCGGTGTATACGACAAAAGTCGCTACGACAAAATAGAGCAGATACGGTATCCCCAGAAAAATAATATCAAGGACAGGCC
>DAOTJS010000067.1:0-3706 GCA_035448825.1 Fidelibacterota bacterium | reverse complement strand
AAAAATTGTAATGAGAATCGAAATGAGCGGATCCAGAAAATACCAATCGGTAAATTTCAATATGACACTCACGATTAAAACCGCAATCCAACCCAACACATCTTCCATCAAGTGCCAGGTAATCGCTTTCTCAGTCAACGACGAATAGCCTTTTAGACGTAGAACAGCAAATCCATTGACAACTATTCCAACTATGGCAAAAACGAACATACCAGTCGAATTAGGTATGGTGGGATGCAAAAGGCGTGGAAAAGCCTCCCATAAAATTATCACCGAGCCGACCACCAGAACTATCATAGTAATAATCGCTCCTAGAAGAGCATAACGTTGATAACCGTAAGTGAAACGATTATCCTTCTGGCGGAGCGAAAGGCGCTTGAAGTACCAGGCAACGCCCAGTGATAGGCTATCGCCAAAATCATGCAACGCGTCGGAAATTACCGCGATACTATTCACCCACAGTCCGCCAAACAATTCAAAAATCGCAAATCCGAGATTTAAACCAAAAGCCAGTCCGATGTTATTGTCGGTATTTTGGTTATGATTACGATTATGGTTCATATTATAAATTCCTTTTTAAGGGAATCACAGGCTCCTGATCGGTGGTTTCATTATGGAGGTAGGAGTTTTTATTTCTATATAATGAAAGTGAAGTATTGATAAAACACATTTTTTTCTCATCAACAGAATTTCTTTCCAAAAGCACTTTTTAATATACAAATTGTTATCAATAATTACTATTTTATAGCCAGTGAAATTAGGAGACAGAAAGGAATAATTCATGGATAAAGAGATACTCGAACGCTTTTTTCGTTACGTGAAAATCGACACCCAATCCCAGGAAGATGTCACCGACCGTTACCCGAGTACGGCAAAACAACTCGATTTAGCTAAAATTTTAGTGAAAGAATTGATTGACCTCGGGTTAAAAGATGCCGCTATTGATGAATTCGGAATCGTTATGGCAACTTTGCCTTCCAATTTAGCGCCTACTGAAGCCGCCAGAGTTCCCGTCATTGGGCTACTCGCTCATCTCGATACTTCCCCGGAAGTCAGCGGCAAGGACGTTAAGCCGATTATTCATCAAAATTATCGAGGTGGGGATATTAAATTACCAGGTGACCCTAACGTCATCATTCGTCAATCCGAGAACCCTATCTTAGCTGAAAAAATCGGCGAGGACATTGTCACTTCCGATGGTACAACTCTATTGGGCGCCGATGATAAAGCCGGGATTGCCGAAATCATGTCTTTTTTGTCTTACTTGCAAAAGCATCCAGACATCAAACACGGCACTTTGCGGATCGCTTTCACTCCGGATGAAGAAGTGGGTGCCGGTACTGACCATTTCGATATCAAAAAATTCGGTGCTGACTTTGCTTATACCGTTGACGGTGAAACGGTCGGAGAAATTGAAATTGAAACCTTCAACGCAAGCGCCGGAACTTTCACGGTTCACGGCATTAATGTTCATCCCGGTTACGCTAAAGGTAAAATGGTCAATGCCATTCCGATTGCGGCTGAAATTGTTAGATTAATTGATCGTGAGCCGAGTCCAGCAACTACTGAAAAACGCGGAGGCTACCTCCATCCTTATGTCATCGAAGGCGGCGTTGAAAAAGTCACCCTACGCGTTTTATTACGCGACTTCGATGCCGATGGCATTCGCGCCAAAACCGTCCGTTTGAACGAAATTCGCGATCAAGTCGCCGCCCAATTTCCACGGGCACGCATCGAACTGGAAATCAAAGATTCTTATAAAAATATGTACGTAAAACTAGCCGAGAATCCCAAAGTCATCGAATATGCTCTGGAAGCTACCCGACGTGCCGGAATTCAGCCCAAAACTCAGATTATCCGAGGTGGCACTGACGGCGCCAAGCTCTGTTTTATGGGACTTCCGACTCCCAATATTTTTACCGGCGGTCATAATTTTCATAGCAAACAGGAATGGATTTCCGTGCAAGATATGGAAAAGACCGTTGCAACTTTGGTGAATCTCGTCCAGGTTTGGGTGGAAAAATCGCTGTAATTTATTTTATTGAACATGAAATAATACAAAATGGAGGAAAAATGTTTCAATCTATTAAGAAATCAATCCCAATATGGGCAATTATCAACCTGATCTGGCTGGGAATTTTTATGACTTTAAGCAATGTAACGTGTGGTGATAAAGTGGATAATAGCAAAGCCGATCTGGCTTATGTAAAAGCTGAACTTAATAAACTTGCGCCTGTGGAACTGAAATGTGACCTATCGTCACTCTCGGTTGCCGATCGGCAAGTTCTGGTGCGCCTGGTCGAAGCCGGACACATCATTGACCAGTTGTTTCTCATCCAGGTCAATCCCGAAAACCCGGAAATCCTGGCCAAATTACAGACTTCGACCGATGAGAACGATTTGCCTTATCTCGAACTATTCACGATTATGTTTGGGCCTTGGAACCGAATCGATCACAATAAACCGTTTATCGGCAAAAAGGAAAAACCGCTCGGCGCCGGTTTTTATCCGGAAGATATGACCAGGGAAGAATTCGAGAAATTCATCGCCGAACATCCTGAACAAAAAAAGGCTTTTGAAAGTGAATTTACCATCATCAAGCGCCAAAAAGGTCAACTGGTCGCCATTCCTTATCATCAAGAATACGAACCATATATCAATGCAATTTCTAATTTACTGACGGAAGCCGCTGAAATCACGCAAGACCCGACTTTAAAAAAGTATCTCAACCAACGGGCAAATGATCTTAAAACCGACGATTATTTCCAGAGCGATATGGATTGGATGGATCTGACCGGCGACCTGGAAATCGTCATCGGACCTTATGAAGTGTACGAGGATAACCTCTTCAATTACAAAGCCGCTTACGAAGCCTTCATTTGTATGGTTGACCACGCCGAAAGTGAAAAATTAGCCAAGGTAACCAAATATCTCGATGAAATCGAAGCCAATCTGCCACTCGCCAAAGAATATCGCAATTACAGTCGCGGTAAAGTTTCACCGATTAAAGTCGTACAGGAAATTTTTTCAGCTGGTGACACCAAAGCCGGAGTTCAAACAACGGCTTTTAATTTGCCAAACGACGAGCGGGTGCGTTCCGCCAAAGGCTCCAAGAAAGTAATGTTGAAAAATGTAGCCGAAGCCAAATACGAAAAATGCTGGATTCCGATTGTCAATGAAATTTTAGCGTCCGAACCACTTAAAAACGTCTCATTCGACGCCTATTTTACGCACGTGCTTATGCACGAAGTCTGCCATGGTCTCGGACCGGGAATCCTGAAAAATCCCGACGGCAGTGAAACCACCGTGCGCAATGAATTAAAAGAATGTTACTCCACTATTGAGGAATGCAAAGCCGATGTGCTGGGCATTTTTTCCTACTTGTACTTAATTGATAAAGGCGTTTTCGCTCAAGACTCAAAATACACGGCTCTGGCAACTTATCTCGGCGGAATGTTTCGTTCAATACGGTTCGGCATCAATGAAGCCCATGGCGGGTGTGTAGCAATCCAATTCAATTACTTTATTGATAAAGGTGCATTCTTGACCGATGCGGAAGGCAAGCTGACTATCGCCCCCGCTAAACTCGAAACCGCAATTAAAGACCTTGCGGCGGAATTGCTTTTAATCGAAGCCAAAGGCGATTACGAAGGCGCCAAAGCCATTATCGAAAAATATCGTATTGCAACTCCGCTAATCACCGAAA
>DAOTJS010000066.1:0-3737 GCA_035448825.1 Fidelibacterota bacterium | reverse complement strand
ATTATGATCCCTACAATTTTACTTTAAACGAAGATGACAAAATTATTCAATGGGGAAAGTATGCTACGGATGCCTCGCGAACTGAGACTTGGGCTAACGAATCCTGGGCGGACGGACAGTTCAATAAAATGAAAACCAATTTTATTGACAAAGGCTATGCGGTAATTTTGGGTGAATATTGCGCGACGTCAAGGTTGAATCTCGGCAGTGCCGAACTCAATGCCCAGCATGCCGAATATCGGCGCTATTATATTAACTACGTTACTTACTCGATGGTCAATCACGGTCTGATCCCCTTTTACTGGGATAATGGGTTTACAGGCAATCATGGCTCGGGTATTTTTAATCGGGCTGACGGCACCCAGGCTTATCCGAATCTGGTGAAAGCCATTATGGACGGCGTTAATTTGACGGTGTTTCCGGTAGGTATTAAAGATGAAGAAAAGCCGAAAACCGCTCGTGAATTTGTGCTTAACCAAAATTATCCCAATCCCTTCAATTCACAGACCAAAATTTCCTACCATTTGCCTCGCACCGGAAAAGTTACCATCAAAGTCTTTGATTTGAACAGTTGTGAGGTGGCGACTCTCGTATGGCAAGAGTTACAAAAGCCTGGTTATTATGAAGTGTCATTTGACGCCTCGAAATTATCCAGCGGCTTATATTTTTATCAGCTGTCCAGCGAACATTTCACTGATACCAGAAAGATGCTTTTACTCAAATGAGTCCGCTCTAAATAATTCGAGTTGTCTGCAAAATTTTTGATATTGGAATCATTTTGTTTGTAGAATTGATTCGAATGGAAAATAAAATGCCACCAAAAAGAAGGTAAATAAAAATGGCTAATGAAAGAAAACTTTCTGTTTTTGAAAAGTACTTAACTCTCTGGGTTTTACTTTGCATCGGCGCAGGTATCCTATTAGGGAAAATAGCACCCGGGATTGCGGTCAAATTGGATTCTCTTTCAATATATAACGTCTCCATTCCCATTGCTATCTGCCTATTTTTTATGATGTATCCAATTATGGTAAAGATAGATTTTGCAGAGGTAGTTAGAGCGGCAAAAACGCCTAAGCCTGTGGCGTTAACATTGTTCATCAATTGGGCAATCAAGCCATTTACTATGTATCTGATTGCTTCATTTTTTCTAGGACATCTGTTTAAGGGATTCTTACCTGGAACCGAGATTATTAAGACCGGGCAAGAAGTTGAGTTATGGAGAAGTTATATCTCCGGTGCAATTCTTTTGGGAATTGCCCCCTGTACCGCCATGGTATTGATGTGGAGTTATCTGGCAAAAGGCAATGATGGACTTACTTTGGTTATGGTTGCTATAAACTCTTTATCAATGCTCGTACTTTATGCCCCTCTTGGGAGATTTTTACTTGGTGTCAATGCAATGCCCATACCCTGGCAGACAATATTGTTTTCGGTTATGATTTATGTAGCCTTGCCATTGGTCGCAGGGTACTTTTCGCGGAAGTTGATTGTCAAGTCCAGAGGTTTAGAATGGTTTAATACGAAGTTTGTGCATCGTCTCACACCAATAAGTATGTTGGCACTTCTTATTACATTGGTTCTTTTATTCTCTTTCAAGGGAGAAATTATAATGGAAAATCCTCTGACGATATTCTGGATTGCTGTTCCCCTTTTTATCCAAACCATATTTATTTTTAGTTTGGGATACTTCGTTTTAGCACGATGGTTAAAACTTTCCTATCATGATGCCGCTCCGGCCGCAATGATTGGTGCTTCGAATCATTTTGAAGTGGCAATTGCGACCGCCACTATGCTTTTTGGATTGTCTTCTGGTGCGGCGTTAGCAACCGTAGTCGGTGTTTTGATTGAAGTTCCGGTAATGCTAATACTCGTTTCAATTTGCAAGCGATACTGTAATTTATTTGGAGAATGCCATTTAGATTTGCCAAAGTGCCAACCCAAATATGTGACTGCCGAGATAAAAAGAGCCTAATGAAAGAGTATTATTAGTGAAGAGTACCCGCGGTATTAGTCAATATAAAAGGTTTGTGTCTTGCGGCACTCGCCAAAATTCTACCTTCGGTAGGGCTTTTTCTATACTGGAAACAGTATCCAAAATTAGCCCATAAACAGAAGGAGTTATAAAAAATGCCAAATCACCTGATAGAATTTTTCGAAGATAAGAAACTGGCAGGAAAGATAAAAAGACATTTGCCCTTTTTTACAGCTTGCAGAATTGTCAGAGAAAAATATATTAAGCTTCCAAAGCAAGTAATTAAATATAGAGGTATTAACTAAATGAATAATAAAAAATCTATTAGAATTTGTCCCAATTGTGGTGAATATTTAGATCGTATTTGGTTTACGGCGATAATGACCGAAGAGTGGTCGTGGAATGGTGAAGGATATAGTGAATGTACCGCACACCATAGTCTTGGTACTGATCCTCAGGAGGAAGTTCTCTGCCCCTATTGTGAAGCAGTTGTCGGCACTGGTTATGATTTCGGATTTGGCAAAGGATGCAATTAGTTAGATATGAAAAAGAAATGCTATAGAAGAAATAACTTAAAAGATTATCATGAGTAGTAGCGAGAAATTCTATAGAACTTGAATTGATTGGTTAAAGAGTTACACAAAACCGATAACTTTATAGGGGGAAATCGAGTTGCGAAGAATCTGGCGTAGTATAATTATTTTAGGATTTGGAATCCGGATTTTAGTCGGAGCAGAACCTCCGCAGGGCTTTTTTCTATATGATTTTCAGCCGAAGAAAGCCACTATACCGACTTTCAGGGAAGTCACGTTAACGTTGTCCCGTCCGACCGTGACGGTTGAAATTGAGATTGGTGATACGTTGACCAAGGTTCCGCAATATATCTACGGTCATAATGCCAATGTTTATATGACTCAGATGGTCAATGAACCCACCTTGATTGGTTACTTAAAGCAACTTGCGCCGCAAATCCTGCGCTATCCGGGCGGAAATTTGAGCAATTTATTTTTCTGGAATAATCGACCGAGCCAGTTGCCGGAGGACGTGCCCGATCCGCTTTATGGCGGTGTCGAAAAACCATATCGCGAAGAGTTCTGGTTCGGGCGGAACGATACCGCAATTACGCTTTCGGTTGATAATTACTATAAGATGCTGGAAATGACCAATTGTAGCGGGCTAATTTGTGTGAATTACAGTTATGCCAGATATGGCAAGGGTGAAAATCCGGTCGCTACTGCGGCAAAATATGCGGCTGACTGGGTGCGCTATGATAATGGTCGAACGAAGTACTGGGAAATCGGCAACGAGAATTTCGGCAATTGGCAGGCTGGATATAAAATAAATACAGCCGATAATAAAGACGGTCAGCCGGAAATTATTACCGGCGAATTATACGGACAGCATTTCAAAGTTTTTGCTGATTCGATGCGTGCCGCCGCTCGTTCGATTGGCGCGGAAATCAAGTTGGGAGCCGGTTTGCTCGAATCGGCGCACGACTGGCATACACCGACGGAAAAGACCTGGAATTCCGGCTTTTTTAAGCAAGCCGGAGACGCGGCCGATTTCTTTGTCATTCATTCCTATTACACACCATGGAACGAAAATTCTTCAGCTGGTACAATTCTAAATTCCGCCATACCAGTAACGCAAGAGATGATGACTTTTATGCAAGAGACCGCCCGAATAAATGAAGTAAAAATGAAACCGGTGGGCTTGACCGAGTGGAATATTTTTGCCGTCGGGTCGAAACAGCAGGTCAGCTATA
>DAOTJS010000065.1:0-3875 GCA_035448825.1 Fidelibacterota bacterium | reverse complement strand
CATCAATTAACAGCGCCGCGACCACGCGATTTAAGTTTAGATATTTCGCTAGCCCATTCATTTTTGAAAACAAATTTTTTAGCGGTTGACGACGGTTTGGATGAGATGTTAAAGAGCCAAAAAGATTAAGCGGGAAATTATGAATTCATCTAAAAACGTCACCGCTTTGATGATTGGCAAGGTTTGCATCAAGCCGCCGCTGATTTTAGCGCCGATGGCTGGCTATACCGACCAAGCTTTTCGCCAGATTTGTAAAGCGAATGGAGCCGGTCTGGTCTGTACCGAATTCGTCAGTAGTGACGGTCTGGTACGCAGTTCAGAAAAAACTTATGACTATCTTCGTTTTTCCGACTTCGAGCGACCGATTAGTATGCAAATATTCGGAAATAATCCCGTGGTTATGGCGGAAGCCGCCAATTTGATAGAGAATGAATTTCATCCTGACCTTATTGACATCAATGCTGGTTGCTCGGTCCGCAAGGTTATTAAGAAAAACGCCGGTTCCGCCTTGTTGAAAAATCCTCCTTTACTGGAAAAAATTGTCCGTGCGGTTGTCGAAGCAGTATCAGTTCCGGTTACGATAAAAATGCGGAGCGGATGGGATCGCCAATCCATTATCGCTGTTGAAATTGCCCAGCGATTGGAACAGACCGGGATTAAAGCTATAACAATTCATCCACGCACTGCTGTTGATGGTTTTCGCCATCCAGCCGATTGGTCACTAATTACAGAAATGAAGAAAAAGGTCAATTTACCGATCATCGGTAACGGCGATGTCTTTACGCCCACCGCCGCTTTACGAATGTTCACTGAAACCAATTGTGACGCTATTATGATCGGGCGTGGGGCGCTCGAAAATCCCTGGATTTTCCGCCAAATCTCAGATTTACTGGAAGATAAGCCGCTAATTTCCGATGATTCGCCCGCCGAACGAGTCAAACTCTGTCGCCGACATTTAGAGACGGAGATCCAATATCGCGGAGAAGTCGTAGCTCATAAAGAGATGAAAAAATTCTACCGCTGGTATTTACGCGGCTTTGGACACGTCTCCGAAATCCGGGAAAAATTGGTACGAAGCAAATCCGTACAGGAAGCATTTAATATTCTCGATGAATTGGCTCACATTATAAAATAAGAAAGGTTAATGAAACCATTAACCTTTCCTGAATCTAAATTTTTAGCGACTGCCCAGTTATTTAAAATAGAAAGCAAGCACGATGCTCGCCGTCGAACTGCCGAGAATTCCCAGATGGACGTCGGTACCCTTGTCATCATTTATTTTATTATTAAATAAGTCAATTTCCAGGCCTACCCAATTACTGGCTGATAAGCTGACCTGATCGAAAATCCACCATTCGACACCCACTGAGCCACCTAACCATATATCAGTCGAATTAACATGAAATTCGCTAATATCTTTATCTTTATAGGTGGTAAAATTAAATCCGACACCCGGAGCAAGATACAACGCCACGGGACCTTTCTGGAATGGGTAATGGATTAAGTATAGATCCATACCCAGCGCTGTAGTTTTTTCTTTCTCTTCTATTCCATCATCCTCACTATCATGGGAAAAATTCAAGGCTATCCCGGCACCAGTCTTGTCCTTAAATAAGTAATTTAGCCCGATCGCGGAATTCTGGTAACTCATATCGCTCAATCCGTTAAAATTAAACCACATAGCCGCCGAACCTTTCTGGGTTGTCGGCGTGCCGGCAGTAGCCAGACTCGCTAAAATCAAAATCGCCACCACACAAAAAACAACAAACGTCTTCTTCATTTTTAACCTCCATTGTGTGTTAAAGACTTCATTGTCATTTATAACAATAACAATTTTTCTTGTTCGTCACCAGCGACGACCACTTCCCGGTCTTTGGTGATGAAAACATTAATCTCTGACCGCACTGCCATTTCACCCGGCAGGTAAATTCCCGGTTCAATCGAGAAGCAGATACCGGGCACCAGTTCGCGCTCGTCCTTTGTTTCTAAATTGTCAATATTGACGCCATTGCCATGCACATAATGTCCGATCGAATGTCCGGTGCGATGAACAAAATAATCGCCATATCCGGCTTCCTTGACTACATTCCGACAGGCGTCGTCAACTTGATAACCGTAACAAGGCTGGTTGTCAGCCATTTTGCGACGGATAAAATCGCGAGCCGCATTGCGAGCGCGCACCACGATATTAAAAATTTCGACGTATTTAGCAGGCGGATTTTGGCCGACAAACCCACACCAGGTAATATCATAATAAATTGCCCGTTCGGATTGTTCGCGCGCCCAGAGGTCGATCAATACCTTATCGCCCTGTTTTATGGTGTAAGCATTCTCCGCCTTCGGCTCAAAATGCGGGTCGGCAGGATGTTCATTGACTCCCACAATCGGATGCTCGTTGTCGTCCGTCAAACCTTCTTCGCCGAAACGTTTAACGATAAATTGCTGAACTTCAAATTCGGTGACAGATTTTTGCTCTTTTATTCGTGAACTGATTAAGGCAAAGGCTTCATTTTTTATCTGCTGAACTTTCTGACCAGCTCGCAGGTGCGACCGATAGCCTTCTTCATCAATAACAGCCTCAAAAATTTGTACGAGATTAGCTGAAGAAACAATTTCCACCCCAAAAGAGCGAATTAATTCAATCGTTCCACCGTCAACAACCGAAATGTAGGGTATGTTATTATTCGGCGAATATTGCATCGCGATTCGCCGACTGTTTTTGAGCATAGTGCGGAGACTATTATGTTGCTGTTCCCAACTGCGATAGATAATTTTTTCACCGGGGAGAGTATCTATTTTAGTCGCTTCGACGGCCGAAACAAGTTTTATGGGAATGCCTTCTGCCGGAATGAAATAATACCAGCGCCGGGTGACGAACATATTCGGATTTAAGCCCAGAATATGGTAAGCCATTTTGTCACGGTTATGAAAATCATAAAAAAGCCACCCGTCAACGTTCTGTTTACGGATTTCGGTTTGAATCTGTTCAATGTTCAATTGGGAATAACCTTTATTTAATTATTTTAGCAATTTTCTTAAAGGGGTCATTCGATGCATCTTTCAGCATTTCAAAGAGCGCCATTTCGACACTCGTTGGGTGAACCCCGTAAGCCAGCAATTTACTTACCGTCAGTTGCGTATTTTCGGGCTTGCGGCTCGCGATGCAATCGGTTACCAAATGCACTTCATACTTTTTATCAATCAAATCCCGGCAGGTCTGGTAAACGCAAATATGGGATTCAATTCCACAAACGATGATCTGATCGCGGTTAATTTTGTGAATTTCATTCATAAAATTGTCTTCACTGCAACAACTGAATGCCATTTTTATAATCGGTGGAGTATTTGATAATAACGAGGCAATTTCAGGATGAGTTGCACCCAACCCAGTCGGATATTGTTCCGTGTAAATAATCGGCACATCCAGAATTTGTGAACCGCGGATTAGTTTTTTAAGGTTTTCAAGTAAGAGTGGATAATTGTACATAACCGATAAGAGCTTCGTTTGTACATCAATAATCACTAAAACTGATCGTTCATTTTTTAGCTTCATTGCTCGACCCTTTCTATTGGAACATTGTTTTTAGATTTAGTAATTTTAGCCCTAAGGTTGCGAAAATGTAAATAAAAAAGAATTCCAATTAGAAGGAAGATCAGAATTAAGTTTGTTATTGATTTCCGTCTCTGACTCATCGTTACCATATTTCTTTAATCAAATATGGAGTATTTAGAAAAAATAAACAACAAAAATATCGTCGTTTTTGCCGAATCACTATGAATATTTTTGGCTGATTTAGTCACTCCATTCAACGATTCGGAGTCATTTGAACTTTCTATTGAGGGGATCGCGCTGGCGCTATCTGGAGCTTGTTTTT
>DAOTJS010000064.1:0-3939 GCA_035448825.1 Fidelibacterota bacterium | reverse complement strand
ACTTCAGGCTGTTCGCAGTGGCTTGCTTTAAAAACTGATAAACGCGATCTTGCTCACGAAATTTTACTTCCATTTTAGTCGGGTGGACATTGACGTCAATTTGTTCCGGCGGCAGTTCTAGGTTCAGGCAATAGAATGGGAATTCGCTCCGCGCCAGCAATCCGCCATAGCCGCTGATTATCGCATGATTCATCAAGCGATCATTCACAAAGCGACGATTGATGTATAGAAATTGTTCACCACGCCGGGCGCGCACCAGATTCAGATTGCCGATATAACCGGAGACTTTAAGTTCATCAGCAACTGACTCAACCGGCAGAAGATTTTGACTATATTCTGGGGCAAAGAGACTAGCGATGCGTTCTGCCAGACTGCTTGGCGACAAGTTGTAAATTTCTCTATCATTGTGGATAAAAATAAAACGCAGATCGTGATGGATGAGAGCAAATTCTTGCATAACATCGACGATATGACGAAACTCAACCTCGGCACTTTTCAGAAATTTGCGACGGGCGGGAATATTGTAAAACAAATTACGGACGGAAATTGTCGTGCCCGGTTTGGGACTGGTGGGTCTGATGTCGCGGAACGTGCCGCCTTCGATGCGTAATTCATAACCTTCATTTGCGCCCCGCAGAGTAGAGATGGCGTTAACGATTGCTACCGCCGCAATGCTTGCCAGAGCCTCGCCGCGGAAACCGAGGGTGTGGATATTGGTCAGGTCTTCGACGGTGGCAATTTTGCTGGTAGCATATCGTTCGAAAGCCAGAAGAAGATCATCGCGACTCATACCCTCTCCGTTATCAACCACCTCGCATAATGTTTTACCACCGTTGCGAATCACGACGATAATTTCGTCGGCGCCGGCGTCTATGCTGTTTTCGACTAATTCTTTGACAATCGAAGCCGGACGCTGGACGACTTCTCCAGCGGCAATTTTATTTGTCAGATTTTCCGATAATATTTTTATTTTCGACATTAATTCTGAAATCCATTCATTATTGTTTCAGTAATTTAACCAATTCTTTTAATTTTTCTGTGCTGGACACCTATTTATGATTAATCGGAATTTACGGAATGTCAAGGTCCGCCCTGTCATCCTGAGCTCGTCGCTCTTTGTCATCCTGAGCTCGTCGAAGGATGAGCTCGTCGCTCTTTGTCATCCTGAGCTCGTCGAAGGATGAGTCCCTCACAAGACTTAGAGTCAGCGACTTTGTCACTCTTCGACAAGCTCAGAGTGACATTCTACCTGTCATCCTGAGCTTGTCGAAGGATGAGCTCGTCGAAGGATGAATCGAATCTCATCTAAAACACCATGCCCCTGCCGGGCGGTCTATTTCCCGCAATATCATGAACCATTTGCCATTTTTTCTTTAGTTCACACCTAAAGGAAATCTTGGCGGATCAATGGTCGCTTAAGTCAAGGATTCATCGGTAGCTTGCAGATATTTTAACCGTTGAGCTGTTTTTCAAACTCCGCCAAACGATATTCGATAATCTTTTTGGCGGGATCGAAAGGTGCGATGGCATTCAAACCGAGCGATTGCACTGCCATCTGGATGAGCTCGCTTTCTGGAGCGTCTTCCGGATGGCCTTGTTTTTTCAGATAATAACGCCCAGCCATCAGAAGCGCCTCCTTTGGAATCAGTCCGACCAGTTCCGAACCCGCGACACGCAGACCTCTGGCATTAGCGAGTCGCCGGATTTCTTCGAAAACGACATGCGGCGGAGTAACTTTGTAATTCGTCAAGTTAGTCGAAACCTGCGCCATTTTATATTCGTCAATGTACCAGCCAACCGCCTTGACATTTTTCAATAAACCGGTTTCGTAAATTGGTTCACCTTGGGAATTATACATTTTATTTCCATTTTGATCGCGTTTGATACGACCTTTTTCACGAATTGTTAGAGCGATGTCGTTCGCCTGTTGGCGGTCGCGGGTATCAATGTTAACATTGAAGGCAATCAGGAAATTACGAACGCCAATAACCGTCGCCCCGGACTTGGGATTGAAAATCGGTTGCCCGTAATCAGGTCGCCAGTTCGGATCGCTGAGTTTTTGTTTGAGACCCTCGTATTCTCCGGCGCGGATATTTGCCAGATCAATGCGTTCTGGTTTTTGAGCAGATTTTTCATAAAGATAAACTGGGATGTATAGTTCCTCAGCGACGCATTTTGCCAATTGATGCGAGAGAGCGATACATTCTTCCACGCTTATTCCGGAAATTGGAACGAGCGGGCAAACATCGGTAGCTCCGAGTCGCGGATGAGTGCCGCGATGATGACGCATATCAATCAGCTCGGCGGCTCTGGCAATTCCAGCAAAAGCCCCATTAATGACGCTTTCGCGATTGCCCACAAAGGTTATCACGGTGCGATTGACACTAGCACCGGAATTGACATCCAGTAGTTTTACGTCTTTCACCTTTTCGATTGCCACTGCGATTGCCCTGATTACATCGTGATCACGACCTTCACTGAAATTGGGGACGCATTCTATTATTTCGGTCATCAATTACCCTGCCACTACAACGATATAGAAAGTTTTTTCGAGTAATTCTATAATAATAGCCTTTTTAAAAACATCAACACCAATAGTATAATGATCATCCATATCAGAGTTGATAACAGAGAGCGCGGTGATTTCCGAGGAACTCTACTTTGGCGGTTAAAATGAAATTTCCCGTCACGCTGTTCCTCAAGTCTGCCAGATATGTCAAATTTTTTTGTGGGTCTCGTGTACATTATTAGATACCTCCAAATAATTGCGAGAAAAAGTTTACGAATGGATTAATGAAAGCTCCCAGAATAGAGAAATTCGTAACCATCCCGACAATTATAACAGCCATTAAAATAAAACTGCCGTATCGCTCTAACCAGTTAATCTGGGCTTCATAACGCGGTGGAACCAGTCCCATCAGGATTTTGGAACCATCCAGCGGAGGAATCGGCAGTAAGTTGAAAATCGCCAGCGCCAGGTTGATTTGCAAGCTGAGAATTACCATCACATAAAGCGGCTGTAGCACACTTAGCGGCAGGAAACTAAAATATCCGCCCTGAAAAAGTCTTGCCAATAAACCGCTCAGCAAAGCTATAAACATATTAGCTAACGGTCCGGCGGCGGCGACTATCAGCATATCACGTTTGGGATTGCGAAAATAGCGTGGATCAACTGGTACCGGACGTGCCCAGCCGAAATGCACCAGAAAAAGCATCAATGTTCCGATCGGATCGAGATGTGCAATTGGATTCATTGTCAGACGTCCAGCCATTTTAGCCGTTGGATCGCCCATTTTGTAAGCCGTCCAGCCATGCATATACTCATGAAAGGTAAGAGCCAGTAGAATCGGCGGAATAAGCAGAATTATTACTTGAAAGTTCATTAATACCTCGGGTGAAAAGTGCGGTGTTGTTCGATTAAAAATTCGCGGTCGAGATGGGTGTAAATCTGCGTCGTAGCAATGTCGGCGTGTCCCAGCATTTCCTGCACTGCTCGCAAATTAGCGCCTCCTTCCAATAAATGAGTCGCAAATGAATGGCGGAAAACGTGGGGGCTTACCGGTTTGCGAATATCAGCCAGACGTACATATTCCTGAATAATATTCCAGACCGCCATTCGGGTGAGCGGAGCCCCGCGCATACTTAGAAAAAGATAATCGCGGCTTTTACCGTATCTAATTAGCAACGACCGTACCGCCGTAATATAATTCTTAATATCGTGAGCCGCGCGGTTTCCAAATGGCACAACGCGTTCTTTGGCTCCCTTACCGAAAACGCGCATAACACCCTGGTGAAAAAATACATCGCCCATCTTGAGTCCAATCAGCTCCGAAACTCTTACTCCGGTAGAATAGAGAGTTTCGATCAAAGCCCGATCGCGGATACCTTTATTGACCGTACAATCAATGGCATTCAAAATGGAGTCAATCTCCTCAACCT
>DAOTJS010000063.1:0-4185 GCA_035448825.1 Fidelibacterota bacterium | reverse complement strand
CCCACTCTTGCAATTTGACCAAAGGCGATAATTACCAAAAACCTTTGCGTTATACACCGAAGGAATCTTACGCCGCCGGTCTAAATTTCAATTTCAAACATATTGTTTTCCATAGCACAATCGAATACGTCGGCGCCAGAATAGCGATGTACAACTGGCCAGAAGACATCACCCTCGCTGAATATCTCGTTCTGAATGCCAATTTAGCTTATAAAATTGATACGACAATCGGTCGTTTTACCATCGTCGCCGGATGCGACAATATCACCAACGAATCATTCGAAAGTATGCAAGGCTACCCGGAGCCCGGACGGGCTTTCACCGGAACAATCGAATATAACCCAAAATAAAAAAGAGAGGACTAAAAAATGAAACAGAAACTGACCTTGTTAGCCATTATAACGATTTTCCAAATCTCACTGGCGCAGAACTTCACTTACATTCTATGCGAAGGAAATTTTAATACGACTAATGCCTCACTCTGGCAATTAACCGGCACGAGCGAGCTGATTGGTCCTGTCCATTGGGACTTTACCGATAATCCACTCGGCGACGTCGGCCAAAACCTAAAAGTTTACCAGGAAAAACTCTTCATCGTCATGAATAATTCCAACTCACTGGAAGTTATGAGTTTATCGAATGGTGCGACTTACGAGCAGACAATCGATTTGCCTTCAGCCGGACCACGTGATATTGCCTTTATGAACGATCACGCTTACATCACCTGCTGGTATTTACCGGGCATACTGTCGCTGGATTTAAACACCTGGCAAATTGACGATACGATTTCTATCGATGGCTTACCGGATAACATCATTGCAGATGATGGAAAATTATATACCTCAATTGCGATGAATACCGACTGGTCACCGGCTGATAAAGTGCTTGCTCTGGGATTGCTCTCCGGCGAATTTACACCTGTGGATACCTTCACTGTCATCACCGGTCCGAATCAGCTTTTGTTATACGAAAATAAGCTCTATGTCCTCAGTAATTACTATGACGATGCCTGGAATACCTATACGGGAACTTCCTGCATTAATCTCGAAACAAATCAAGTGACCAAGCGGGATCAGGGGCTATCGTTCAATTTTTGTGACGACCTTGCTCTAATAAACGATAAAATATATCGCAGTTATAACGGCGGTGTGGCACCGTTGGCTGATTCGCTTACGATTGATACAAATAAAATCATTGGCAATTATGCTGGTATCTATTCAATGGCTTTCGACGGAAAAAATATTTTCATCGGACTGAGTGATTATTCTGCACCAGATCAGGTGGTGATTCTCGATACGCTCGGTAACGAAATCACGACTATTGAGGTTGGTGTCTGTCCCGGATCGTACGCTTTTTATAATTCTCCGAATGCCATCGCTGATAATCGCAACGCTTCCACCCTAGTAGATTTCAAACTGCTTGCGAATTACCCCAATCCGTTCAACAGCCGCACAGTAATTCCATTTTATTTGAATAATGCTAATCGTGTACAGCTCGCAGTATATAACCTGAAAGGTGAATTAGTTGCCGAATTGGCTCATGCCGATTTCAGCGCCGGTCAACATACAGTTGCCTGGGACGGACGCAACCGCCAGGGACTGTCCGCACCAGCTGGTATGTATTTCACCCGCCTAAAGGTTGATAGCAAAACCCAGGTTCAAAAGATGCTGTTCGTGAAATAATAAATCTTTGACGGGTTGTCAAAACGGGGGCGTCAAAATGCGCCCCTGTTTTATTTATGTCATCCAGTTAGTCACTATCCGCTGACGCGGCGTCATTCATAGTCATTAATTTGCCATACAATTGTCATTCAGTTGTCAGACGATCGTCATTCAATGCTCACTCGATTGCTGAGCGAAGTGAAATCCCGCTTTTGACGGATCATTTATGCAACCATACAGTCATGCAATAAACAGAAAATATCCAATCCTGTCTAAAGGAGCATTTTCGTGTGTTTTCGCGTCTTTCGCGCTTAAATAAGCAATCACCTTAGTGCTCCGGATTTATTTGACTGTGTTTTGGCTTACAGTTTATAAATCAGGCTAAACTCAATATTGCGATGTTTACGGTTCGGCAGAAAATCAATAACATCAGTTTTATCAAAAATATAATTGAAACCATGATAGTAAGCCGCCCGTAATCCAAATGATCTAAATATCATTAAATCCAGTCCGGCTTTCAATCCATAATCCCAATTTAAATTGGTTGGTGGAATATCTTTTGTTTCTTCGATCTCTTCATCTGATAATTCGCCAGATTCAATTTTTAAGGTTGCCTTTCGACTGATACAATCGCCAACCTCCAAGCCGCCAAAAACTCTTACTCTTTTAATCACAGGAACAGATAACAGACCGTAAAAAGACGTATAATTATAACTATCAATTATATTAAAATCAAATACATGGATATCCGGATCAATAGTCGCTTCAAATAAATAGTTCGCGCCACGCTGGTCGATTGCTATACCGCTGACAAACCATCTGTACCTCGCTTCGAAGCCGATCTTGTATCCAGACTTCCTCTTAACAACTTTTTCCTGCCATTCTTTTTCCGCGAAGCGGATATCTGAAATATTAATACCGGCAACGGCAGTAAAAGGATTGTCCCGTCTGATAATTGCTTTAGTCTTTATTTTATCAGGCTTAAATAGCTGTTCAATATTCTTTAAAACGATTGACCACGACCGGTATTCCGTTTCCATTTTTTCGTTCCAGTCGTTATCATTAATAAGCTTTGCATAATTATAACTGATCGCCAAATGATCCGAAAGCAGGTCGATTACTTTATTTCTATAGAATTGTCCGATCAAACGTAAAAGTCCGCTACTATAAAAACTATATCCCATACTCCGTTCATGTTCATTCGAATAAGAACTAAGTTCTAAAAATCTTCCCCATCTATAGGCGAAGAAATCAATGAACATTATTTCTTGTCCCCATGAGACATCTACTTCCTCAGAGCCCTGGTAATCCAGTACATTCTTTATAAAATTAATATCTCCGATGCCGCTCTGATACCGGAATGGTGAATCATCATCGGTTTGGGGAATAAATAAAGCATCTCCGGCCATTCTTCCCTGCCGATATCCGACCAGATTCCAGTCATTATCCAAGGTAAGATTCATCGATAGAGAGACCCCTACCCGCGCATAGCGTGGCGATGGGTCGGCAAATTCAACTGAACGGAAATATATGTATTTCCCAATGTTTGATATGCTATAACCGAAAGCGGGCGTTATGTTTAGTCCGATACCGTTGCTTGAGTTCAATTTGAAAGGTAAAGATAATAATACTCCGGCATCATAGAAAACATTCTGCGATTTGCTGGAATCACCAAGACCATATTCCTGGATTACTTTTTTCCGGGTTAATCCCACAGATAAATCAATCGGTATTTTAAGAAGCGATGCGCGATACCGGGGCGCTACCGAATAAGCATCTGCAGTAAGAATTGGATGATGTCGGTAAATTTCATTGCCATATTCATCCATATATATATATTTACCTAAATCAAAGGTTGTCTTATAACGACTGAACGTAACCTGTAATGGTAACCTCTCTGGCAACAGGTTAATCCCAATAACAGAATGATTCAAAAACATATCGGAAACCAGATTCGGCAACCAATCGGTTTTATATTTCGAAAATGAAAATGATAATCCGCGGTAGCCGTATATCCCGTTCGCCGGATTGAAATATCCGGCATAAATGTCATCAGATGGAAGACATACTCCAATTTGTCCCATACCGTTCAATGTCGGTGAAACCGGATTCAATAACCAGGACGCCCCGCACTGGCTTAATCCAGTCGACGCCATCCCGGAATCAATCAGTATTGTTACGAGCAAAAAGCCAATCAGTATCTTTTTCACAACTTCCCTCATAATTTATATTATTGAAAATATACATCTGCCACATTCAGTTTGTGAAATAATGAAACAATTTTAATTAATCAATTAATAAAAATCAAGCTTTTCAATCCAGGGCGGACGGATCTAATCCAAGTAATTACGATTCTGGCGATAGAATCGTAACCGCTAATGCATAAGTCAGAATAAATAATCTAACTTATTTATTCGAACCGGCTTATTATTTCATCAATTAATAGATTGATATTAGCATCGATAATTTTTCGGGATGGATCGGCATCATACCATTCTATAATTTCCTTTGCACCTTGCTTAAA
>DAOTJS010000062.1:0-4238 GCA_035448825.1 Fidelibacterota bacterium | reverse complement strand
CCATCAGTTTGTGAGCTTGTTCGATAGTTCCAAATTCCTTGATGATCGTCATTATATCGCGGGCATGGGCATCGAGAAAAATATGCGAATATCGTTCGCGGGCATTTTCGGCAAATATCGCCTCGATGGCTTCCAAGGCTTTGTCAATTTCGGGGGCAACCGCCTCTCTATTTCCTTGATCGGCATAGTCCATTGCCGCCCAGAAATGATATTTCATTAATCGGTAATTTCGCAGGCGGAGAATCTCGTCCAATTCTTGCAGGCGGTCTTTCCAACCGGCGGGTCGTTCGGACATTTGCCCGCGGGTTGCTACGTCCCGCGCTTTCTCATAATAGGCATTGCCGCCCAGCGGTTCGTAGGTATCCATTTCGCTGGCAATCATCATCCAAGCATAAAAGTCCAGCGCACCGGTCAGGGTTTGAATCATTTCGGAATGGACTATCGGATCATTAGTATTATAGACAAACCTGAAATTTTTCTCAAAAAAACGCATATCGCCTGATTCATTGACAATGAACAACTGGGCAGTGAAAATCCTTTCGGAACCGGTCGTATTGACACTTTGGGGATAGATATTGATTTTTAGTGGAATTTGAATGCCATAAGTGTTTTCGATCCATTCGTAGTTTTCGTAATAGGCAGGGATTGCCATTTCGAGGACTTTCAGATCCGAGCGTTCCAATTCCGGCATACGATCCACCGATATTTCGACTTTGACGTCCACAAATTGAGCAAATATTTGACTTAGAAAAAGTAACAATACCATCGCCAGCTGGATAGGTTTGCATTTTTTCATTAGAATTTCCCCTTGTAATTGTTTTTAATCATGTTTGGTATTTATTTCACTCATTGCTCTGCGCCATTAATATAATACTTTATCGGCAAAGTTAAAACTGCCAGCTTCCGTGCCAGATAAGTTCGGTTTGAAATTATAAATCATTATTGGTAGATTTAATTAATAAAGTTAACAAGAGGAAATCGAGATGTCGAGTAGAAGAAACAAATTAACCTGGGCAGTCTTTCTACTGGCGGTAGGTTGGCTAATTCCGCTTTGGGCTCAAACGCGATTAACCGGGGGAAAGCGTCCCAGCTGGATTGACCACCCGGCGCCTGGGTATTACATCGGCATTTCGCGTCGTTGGGCAGAAGAAGCTGACAGCCGCGCCGATGCTTTGAACAACGCTAAACGTCAAATAATCGAATCCCTCGGCGGCGTCATTGAAAGTGAATTTATTGATCGCATCATCGAAACCGACGGTACAGTGGAATCAGTGGACGCTTTTACCGATTCACGCATCAAAGTCGTAGCCAAAAATATTATAAACGTTAAGCCGGAGAAGGTCTATACGGAACAGTGGCAGGAGGGCAAAGGTCGTCAAAAGAAAATTCTATATCAGACCTACATGGCGGTTTACTTCGACGAAAATGCTCACCGCGCTTTTATGAAGCAATTAGTGGAGGAAACCGTTCATCTGGGCGAAATCCAACTGAGTTCAGCAATCACCTTAGCCCGGCAAGGTCGTATTTTCCTGGCAATTGATCAGATAAAGGCGGCTACTCAACATTTACAACCGCTGACCGAGATTACCGGAATAGCGCCGACTGATCTGATAAAAATAAAAACCTTAAACGGACAAATGTTGGACTGGATTAATCTCTTGCAAAACGGGATCCGCATTGAAGGTCTGGGTGATAAACAAACTACCAAATGGGGCGCCGGATTACCTGAACCGTTGCAGGTGAGCGTATTTTGGCAGGAAAGTGGCAAGCGCTACCCGATTTCCGGACTGCCAGTCGAGTTTAAATTGCTGGCGGGCAAAGCCGCATTTAATCCCTACAGTCAAACCGATGCCAGCGGTTGTGCCTTTTGTTCGGTCAGAGAAATCCGTACTGCGGGTAAAGTCGAATTCGAGGCTCAGGTTACTTTTCCCGAAGGCTATCAGATGGCGCAAACCAGTACCCGCTTTAACCTTTTACCGGACAACAAGGTAATCGTAACTGTCTTTGAAACCAATCTTAGCCAACCAGTTAATACTCCGATTCTGGGTAATCTGCTTCTCCAGAAATTGACCGAGTCCGGCTTTCATATTCTCGAAACGAATCCTTTTGGTAAGCTAACTAGCTCGCAAATCGAGCAAATTAGCCCGACAGAAATTCAGCAAGCCGCCACCAATAGCGGGGCTGATTTGATTCTGCTGGCGAGCGTTGCTTCGGATCAACCTAATCGGGTTCAGGACGGATTTTACTTCGCGCACGCCCGCGGCGTTTTGAAAGTTTATAACATTTCCCAACAGGCGTTTGTCGGCAATTATCTGGTTGAGGATAAAAACGCCGGGAATTCACCAGAAAACGCCGGAGCCAAAGCTATCAAAAAGGTCAGCGATGCTCTTATACAAAAATTCAGCGATGAGTTTGGGCTTTGATTGAAATTTGTTTTGTGGTATAATTCAGGTGGCTTTTTATTGAAATGGTAAGAAAGAACTCATAATGGACTGTCGGGTAGGTATTTTAAGCATTTGATTTTTATGACAATGGTCACAAACACTACTTCAATAATTTATGTTCTTAAAAAGATTTTAATTGGCGGAGGAAATTCATGTTGATTTCCCTTAATAAAAAAATTATCCTTATTGGAACGATACTGGCATTTCTACCGCTTTCGGTTTTGGCTACGAACTATTATGTCCGGAAAAGCGGCAATGACAGCAATAACGGTTTGACTCCGGCAACCGCCTGGAAAACAGTCACTAAAGCCGCTAATTATAATTTGCAACCCGGCGATACGGTCTTCATCGGAACGGGAATTTACAACGAGCAGTTAATACCCTCGCGTTCCGGCTCGTCAACTGCTTATATTGTTTATTATGGTGATTACCGCGGATTAAAAACTCAGGATCCGGCGGGGCGGGTAACCATCGGAGGCTTGACCGCCGGTGACCCGGTATTCGTGCCCCAGTCTGCTTCTCAAAATAATTTCACCTTCACCCTGGCAAACATCATCAATAACGGCGATGGAACCAGCACAATCAAGGTCGGAATCCGCAATAACAATAGATCCAATCTAAACAATACAGCGATCAGTTTACCTTCAGGAGTCACCGCGCTATACCCAGCCAACGGCTCGACCTGGACCAGTCCCAAAAATAACAGGTACACCATTAATAATCCAACCAGTAATCCATTCTACTGCATTAGATACAATCTTTCGAGTGGATCTGTTTATAGAGGTGGCTCTGATACATTAATCTATAAACTTACTACTCAGCAAGCCGAAGCGCTGACCTCAGTTAGGATTAGAGCTACAACGGCTAATGGGACGACTGGAGAAGTTACTCTTAGTGTAGTTTACCAGTCTCCATCGGGAACTTCCTATGATATTGCCTGTAAGGTAAACGACAAAGATAACTTGGTATTTCAGGGTATTACCTTCGGTTATGTCAGCAATAAAGCCATAGACCTCTATAACACCACTAATATAGTAATCAGGGACTGTGATACGAGAAATGCCACCAATCATGGTATTTATGTCTCCAGCTGGGATCTGCATGGAGTCCTGACTATTGAATCTGATTCTATTCTAAGTGGTAACAGCGCTGGAATCTCGGTACAAGCAAGCACTGCGCATACCGACTTTGTCATTAATATCAATAATAACTACATCTCCGATTGCGGTAAGGGCATTGAACTGAACCGTGCGTATCTCAAAAATGGTAATATCAATAATAATATCATTCGCAATAGTTCCAGCCATGCTATTTATATTTACCAACCCACAGAAAAGGCGCTTTCGGTTTCGCACAATCAGATTAGTAATGTAACCAGCGGTAGTGGACTTTATCTCTATCAATGCGGCGTCCAAAATCTCGATTATAACAAAATTAGCAATACCGGTTCGCACGGGATGTATATTTCCGATGCCACTTCCCAGGATGTTCCTAAAATAAATACCATCTGTAATAATGAGGTTAGCAATGTAAACAACAATTGTCACGGGATTTACCTTGATCGGGTATATGTTGGGCAGATAGCTAATAATCTCATATTTAACATAACCAGCCATGGCATTTATGCTAATCAGGTAGGCCAGTTTGCGATTTTGGCACTTGATTCAAACTTGGTTTACAATTGCACGGGTTCAGGTATTTATACCATGCAAACGATGTCATTTAATTCGGTCAAGGGCAATACTATCTATCTGGTTCAGAATGGGCTTTATCTTTATGCCAATAATTATTTTA
>DAOTJS010000061.1:0-4433 GCA_035448825.1 Fidelibacterota bacterium | reverse complement strand
ATCTGATTGTTAAACTCGCTGAAATTATTAAGCGCGCTCGCGATGCCGGAGTCACTCGCATTGTCAACATTGCTACCGACCTAACTTCTTCTAAAATTGTCATCGAATCGGCAATAAAATACGATGGCGTTTTTGCCGCAGTCGGTATTCATCCGCAAGATTCAGCCGATTTACCGGTTGACTGGCAACATACCTTGAGAAACTTACTCCGTCAAAAAAAGGTCGTAGCCGTCGGTGAAATCGGACTCGATTATTATCGCGAATACTCTCCGAAAGCCACTCAGCAAGAGGTTTTTCGTACTCAGGTTCTTATTGCTCGCGAATTGGGTCTGCCGTTGGTTCTGCACGATCGCCAGGCTCATGCCGATTTGAAACGGATTTTAATGGAAATAGGTTACTATCGCGGCGTTTTACATTGTTTCTCTGGAAATGCCGACTTTGCCCGGGAAATGACCGACCTCGGATTTTACATTTCCTTCACCGGCAATGCCACTTACGGCAATAAAAAAACCGAAGCCGCCGTGCAGGCAGCTCCTCTCGACAAACTAATGCTGGAAACCGATGCGCCGTTTCTGGCGCCAGCAGGCAAACGCGGTGAAATCAACGAACCGGCTAATATTCCTCTGATTGCCGGGAAAATCGCCGAATTGAAAAACATAACGCTGGCAGAAATTGCGACCGCCACTACCCGAAACGCGGTGAAATTCTTCAATTTACCGTGATGGAACACTATCCTAAGAAAAGACTTGGGCAAAATTTTTTGATTGATCCCAATATTCTGCGCAAAATTGTCCGCGTCATCGAACCTCAGAAAGATGATCTTATCGTCGAAATAGGCCCGGGCAAAGGCGCATTGACCAGGCTTCTGCTGGAATCAAACGCTGAAATCCACGCTATCGAACTCGATCCGGAATTAGCCAATTATTTAAAACAAGAATTAGCGCAATTTGAAAATTTTCACCTCTATTATGCCGACGCCGTGCAGTTCAACTTTAGCAACCTTCTCAACCGCAATCAAAAAATAAAAATCGTCGGCAATATACCTTATAATATCACCAGCCCGTTGCTTTTTCGACTTTTCGAAATGACTGACCATCTCGACCGGATTGTCTTGTTAATTCAAAAAGAAATTGCCCTCCGGCTTTGCGCCCAACCGGCAACTAAAGAATACGGGATTCTGTCCGTTATGGCTAACTTCTACTGCCGACCGAAAATTGAATTCAACGTTTCACCACAGGTCTTCCGCCCGATTCCAAGAGTAACTTCCAGCGTGGTAAAGCTCGTCCCAATTGAGAATAATTATAGCCCGGAATTTTGCCGCCAGTTCAATGAACTAGTCCGAAAAGCCTTTAACCGCAGACGAAAAATTCTACGAAATTCTCTTGATTTACCGGCATCGCTTGATATTTCTACCTGCCCAATTGACTTATCCCGGCGCGCAGAAACACTGTGCGTGGCGGAATTTATTGAATTGACGCACTGGTACTATGCGCATTTTTTCTTGGATAAAAAGTGAATTTGGGATAATTTCCAGCGCTTTTTAATAAACGAGGGCCCCTAGCTCAACGGTTAGAGCACCGGACTCATAATCCGTCGGTTCGGGGTTCAAATCCCCGGGGGCCCACAAAACCTAAATAGACGAATGAACAAACACGACGCAAGCATCGGGGTTGTTCATTAAGAATTAGCAATCGTCTCTGGCTATATAAAGGCAATTCAAGATAAGGTTAAACCTTTTTGTAAGACTTGTCTCTCTATTATTTACACAAAAAGGGCGGTTTAATTCAATCCGCCCTTTTATATTTTATTAAATAGTGAATTTACTGTAAGGTAAAACTCCAAGTGTTAGAAAATGCACTATTTCCGACTGAGTTTGACGCTTGTACCCGCCAGTAGTATTTAGCACCGCTTACTAACCCTGATACCGAATCTAAGCTAAAAGAGGTTGATGAAATCTTATCATTATCGAGTATTAATGAGGTAAAATTGATATCATTCGAAATTTGAAGACGATAAGATAATGCACCATTCGATATTTTCCACGTCAATACCTGAGAGGATGAAATATTAGTCGAGTTATCAGGAGGTGAAAACAAAACTGGGGTTGGTGGAGGTGAATAAACATACGTATTGGCAGAGCTATTAATACTTCTTCCGGCAAGATCTACTATCTCGTTACCAAGTATTACTGAGAATCCACGAGGCAAAACCTCACCGTTGGAAATTGAAACCGTTAATAATACTTCATAATCATTATTAGTAGAATTATAACCCATATAGGCGGCTCGTTCCTTGGTGAATACTACTGTGTCAGGATCCTGAATTGTATAATTATTTAGATCTTCGGCAGAGCTGATTACCAGCGGTTCTGAAAAACGAAAATTGAATTGATATCTTTGAGAAGCAAGATTGATCACCGATGTTCCAATTAGTTGCGGGCTAATATCATCACTAATCGTAATGGTATTACTCGGAGGCCCTTCTACTAAATCTTTGCTTACCGCACAAACCTGATATTTGACCGTAATCGCCGAGAGTGGATCGTTTACCGCAGGAGTTACAAGCATACCCGTCGCATCACTGACTATAAGTGAAAAAATATCAGAATCAATCAACTCAAACGAACCATCCCCGATTTGGCGATATAAATTATAACTTCGCGCTGATAGATCCGAATTCCATTCCAAATTCACAGTGCCGCCGTTATAATCCAAGTATTCATACACTCCGGGAACTATGCGACGAGTGAGAGTCGGCGCGGCTGGAATTGTAGATTGACCGGCAGTCGTAAAATACAACGTCTCAAAATCACCGATGATTTCTGGATTATCTACGATATTTAAACCAGCTTCATCTTCCAAGTTTGGTAAAGCAGAAGTAACATCAACATCGTATTTAGCCGAACCAACAACGTTTTTCGGTTGGATGATAAGCTGGGTCATCTCATTATTCCAAGAAATTTCAGTATTTAACAGTCCGGCTGTCTTCTTGAGTCCGGAAAACGAAACCGTAATATCATCAAGAATTGTTTTATGACCGAGACCAAGATCCGTTCGTGTATAGGGCGTTTGTTTAATTGGAACTGAGAAAGTGTAAATAACCGCTAACTCAGAAGGAGAAACATCGGAATTATTTTGAGGTGTAATATTAATAACATAAGGGGCTACATCATTTACCCAAGCGAGTTGAATTTTCTCGGCATCCACGCGTGAGCGCAAAGAATCATAAGTCAGGTTACATAGTAGCGATAATCCACCTGGCAAACTACCTTCAAACTTCCCATCCGAACTACGCGCCATAATGGAAACATTTATTCCATTATCAACATTATTAAACCGATAGTAACCGTTTGCATCGGTTTGGGTTTGCTTTATTATTACCCCTGGAGTAATTGAAAGATCCTGTAAAATAACGTACGCTGATTCTACCGATTGCATTTTGTCATCAACAACTTGCCCTACGATTGTTGTATTTAACTGCGATATGTCTAAAACCACACTACCGACCAAACCACTTACTCCCAGAGAATCACCCGGAACCAAGGAAGTAAAAGTAATCGTAACGGTATGGTAGTAATAATCTCTGTAGCGTTTGGTCGAATCACTTATTGATTTATTGTAATCAACTAATGATGCGGTGATAGTATATGTGCCCGTTGCCATGGAGGCACCGTTTATAACGGTGAATTGCCCAGCAGGGACATTATCAAAGGAAAACTGCCCGGCGCTATTGGATTTAACCGTTGTTACCTCACCATTATACGATAATGAAAGAACTGCCCCTTTTATCGGCACATTCGTACACATATCTCTGACCAAACCGTGGATAGTACCTTTTGGTAGGTACGCGGGAAGAGCGTCAGTATTGGCTCCTGTTACTGAATCGTTATCTTCATCGCTACAACCAAGAAAAGCCAACAGAAAAATCGCAATTGTCATAATAACAATTAACGTTTGTTTCATACATCCTCCTACAATTGGTTAATAATTTTATATTGAATTATCCCTATATGTGAAATGCCCTGGTTCACTTGCTATATTGATTAAAATTTACTCCAACCAAATGTCTTAGTATGGTAAAAATAAATGCGCATAAATCCTTTTTAAAGTAAGGATTTATTTCAAAAACTAAAAGTAAAATTTCAAATAAGGAGCTTTATCAAAATCGTATTGAAACATTTGTGATTCTATTTCTCTACAATACCTTGATCACTATGCGGTTAGCGCTGAAATACCTATGATTCATTCTCAATTAGCCCGTAGAGCTTGAAGTTTTGTAGTAATTATTCGCTCAAAATATTTCCCCACCTCGGAGAGGTTTGATTTTCTAAAATTGAGACCAATTTTGATACTACGGAAGGTTTGTCGAAATACCGGCATTCTGATTAAATTCCCATTATGAAAATTAATTCAATTAAAGCCATTCTTTTTGAT
>DAOTJS010000060.1:0-4438 GCA_035448825.1 Fidelibacterota bacterium | reverse complement strand
AGCGGATGATGCTGACCGACCTGGGCATTCAACCCGGGAAAGGGCTTTATACCGACATGAATGCTATTCGTCCCGATGACATTTTAGACAATTTGCATTCAATTTATGTCGATCAATGGGATTGGGAAAAAGCCATCACTCCGGAACAGCGCAACTTGGATTTTCTTAAAAAAACTGTCAGTACCATCTACGACGTGATTCTACGTACCGAAAAATTCGTTTGTCATGAATGGAATATCTCACCTGAATTGCCGGAAAAGATAACCTTTATCCATTCTGAAGATTTACTAAATCAATATCCGAATTTGCCACCCCGCGCTCGTGAAAAGGAAGCCTGTAAAAAATTCGGTGTCATTTTTCTGATTGGTATCGGCGGACAGTTACAGAATGGCGAGCCTCATGACGGACGTGCACCGGATTACGATGATTGGTCAACCCCGACTGTCAATGGTTATCATGGGCTAAACGGCGATATTATCGTATACAACCGAGTTTTGGATTGCGCTTTTGAATTGTCTTCGATGGGAATCCGGGTTGATAGAGAAGCTCTTCTCCGCCAGCTGAAAATTCGCCAGGTTGAAGAACGTCAGAATCTTTATTTTCATCAGCGTCTATTAAAAGGCGAATTACCTTTGTCGATCGGCGGTGGCATCGGGCAATCTCGGTTATGTATGTTTTATTTACGGAAAGCTCATATCGGGGAAATACAATGCAGTATCTGGCCTGAAGAAATGGTCAAATTATGTCAGAGGAACAATATTTTTCTGTTATAGCTGTTTGTATTTTTTCAACCAAGCCCCTTGATATTAATTAAACCGGTTCATACTGGAATTTCTCAATTTTCGCCTATTGGCATCGGGTCAAAAACAATCTCTTGGGCTTTCTTATCTCAAAGTGTAAATTCTTAGTTGTTTATTGAAGGACAAATGATGGAGTCATTATGAACACAATAAGCAAATATAAAGTGGGATTAATCCTGCTTGGATTAGTATTGACTATACCGCTCTCTGCCGCCAAAAAAATTAACTTTACCGAAGCTAAAGCCCGCTATTCTGGTCTCACGATATTCCAGACCAACGAAGGTTCGGGAATCGGTGGTTATTTTGAATATTCGCTTAAAAATGCCAATCGCTTAGCCGCCCAGGTCATGTTTACGGTTGCCACCGGTGACGATTATCCGCTCTATTACTATGATTACTATTATGATCAATATTATTACTACGAAAGTGCCAGCAAGCGCCGTTTATCATTTCTGCATTTATTAGGCGGATATAAAAGAATATTATTTGCGGACAAAATTGCTAATGATTTCCGTCCTTATCTTGAATGTCTGGGTGGAGCGGTTATGGCACTCGATCCGCCGAATATTCCCGATTTTAGTGATAGGATTAAGAAAATGACCACAGCCTGGGCACCGGGTATCCAGATCGGAGGTGGCATTGATTTCCTTTCCGGGCCTAAAACGCTCGTTTCGATCTTCGCCGGTTACGATTATCTTAAGTTCGCTCAAAAAATAGATCCACCGCAGGTCTATTATGACGAGGACGGTAACCCTTTAGAAAACAGATACTCCGGTCAAAAGGATTTCAGTGGATTGGTGATCAAAATTAGTTTTGGTAAAAAGTTATAATGCACGCTTATCAGTTCTATATTTCAATGGAGAAAATTCAGGAAGGAACATTCGACCTCGAGGGTGATGAATACCGACATTGTTGTCGCGTCCTCCGCAAAATTAGGGGCGATTCTATTGACGTCTTCGCAGGCAACGGTCGTCGCTGGTCAGCACGAATCGAAAAGATTAGCAATAATAAAGCTGAATGTCGCATAATGGAAGAGTATCCACCTCAATCGCGGTTGAAGCCGGAAATCATTCTCGGAGTTGGCTTATTGAAAAATAATTTAATGGATGATGTGGTTGTTGCCGCTACGGCGCTGGGCGTCGCTGAGATTATGCCACTTTATATCACTCATTCGATAAAAAATAAGATCAACCACGATCGGCTGGAGAAATTAGCACTATCGGCTTTGAAACAATCCGGACTGGCTTTTTTACCCATAATTTCGGATTGTTTGACGTTGGATAAATGGTTTAATCTGACGGAAGAAACCCCTCTCAAGCTGATTGCCGAACAACACGCTTCGGCCGACTTGAATCGTATTCAGCAATTACAAACGGTTGAGCAAGTAGCGTTAATGATTGGTCCGGAAGGTGGATTCGAAGAAAACGAAATAGAAGAAGCTCAGCGGTTTGGTTTCAATAAAGTAAATATTTTTCCGTATCGTCTGCGCACCGAGTTAGCAGTCGTAACGGCTCTCGCCGGAATCCGGACGCTGACGTTAAAAAATGAGGCTTATAATGGAAACTGATTGCATTTTCTGTAAAATTGCCGCCGGGAAACTCGGCACGGAGTTTTTATATGAATCGGATGAAATAGTAGCTTTTCGAGACATTCATCCCAAAGCTCCCACCCACATATTGATAATTCCGCGCCGCCATATTCCCAGGATAACTGACTTGCAGGAATCCGATGAAAAGTTAGTCGGACGAATGGTCACGGTCGCAAATATTCTGGCGGAAAAGGAAGGGCTCAAAGAAAGCGGATTCCGTCTGATATTTAACTGCGGACGTGATAGTGGTCAGGAAGTTTTCCATATCCACTTACATTTACTGGGCGGACGTCCATTTCACTGGCCTCCGGGTTAAGGAAAAGCATAATTGTACATTTCTAAACTCACGCTTTACGGTTTTAAATCATTTCTCAAAAAATCCGAAATCCAATTCGGACGAGGGATTACTTCAATCGTTGGACCGAACGGTTGTGGTAAAACCAATATCGTGGATGCAATCCGCTGGGTTATTGGTGAACAGAAAGCCAGCATTTTGCGCGCCGAACGCGTCACGGATGTAATTTTCAATGGAACCGCTACCCGCCGACCGCTGAATTTAGCTGAAGTAAGTTTGACAATTAATAATGTTAGTGGACGAGTACCGATCGCATATTCCGATGTCGAAATTACGCGGCGATTATACCGGAACGGTGAAAGTGAATATTTTATCAATCGCAATCTTTGTCGTCTGAAAGACATTACCGATCTATTTATTGATACCGGTATGGGGGCGAATGCCTATTCAATAATCGAACTCAAAATGATCGAGAATATTCTTAGTGAAACGCCGGAAGAGCGCAAGCGTCTCTTCGAGGAAGCCGCCGGTGTCAATAAATACCGCGTCCAGCGTAAAGCCGCCTTGCGTAAACTCGAATCAACTCGCGACGACTTGCTCCGGTTGAATGATATTATCAATGAAGTTGATCAAAATGTTAAAAATTTAAAAAGGCAAATTGCGCGCTATGATAAATATCAGGAAACCACCCAGAAATTAATCGAAGCCGAGGTAATCTTAGCCAGTCGCCGCATCTTCGACTTACGCGCAAAACAGGCGCCGATTTTAACCGATATTAACGCTAAACAAAATTTACTGGAAAAAATTAGCACCGAACTGAATGCCAAAGAATCACAAGAACGCGAACAACAAAAAATTCTAAATACACTCGAAATCGAATTACAGAACAAGCGTAATGAACTCGAGACTTTGCGGGCTAATAAAGCCAAATTGGAAGCCACCGGACTACTTCTCAAAGAGCAACTTCGTAACAATACCCAAAACAGCGCTCGCCTAACCGCCACGATTAATGCTTTACAGAAAAGTATCGAATCAGCGGAAACCCGCCAGAAAATAATCGAACAGGATTTGGCTACCAACGCCCAAACCCTTGAAGAAAAGCGTCAGGTTTACAAGGCGGCAGTCGAAGCCCAGCAGGAAATCGAAAACCATTATAAAAAATTAAGTGCGGATTTGCAGGCACTTCAGGACGAGCGCTTTAATGCCTTCCGGCAACAAGCCGAGCAAACTGCCCATCTAAATAATCTTAAAGAAAATATCAATCAGCGCGAAAAAGAATTACAAAAAGTTATCGAACAAATTGCTACTCAAACTGACAGCCAGGCTCGTTTGGCAATCGCGCTTAAGGAACTTCGTGAAAAAATAGATGTGCTGACCGTTCAACGCGACGAGCTGGAAAAATCTCTCCAAAACGAGTTATCTCATCACCAGTCTTTAACAGAACAGGAAAATCACATTCGGGATGAATTGCGTCATTGTGAATCGGCGTTCGATAAATTGAACAATCAGATCCAATTTTACCGCTCAATTATCCACTCTAAAGAAGGATTTGCGCCAGCCTTACAATTCGTGCTCGATCATCCTGATGAATTTCCGGGAATTCGTGGCGCTTTATCCGATTTATTATCCGTTGATCATCAATATTATTTAGCCGTTGAAGCCGTAATCAAGGATATCGCCCGATTACTAGTTGCCGAAAGCCGTTCAGCGGCTTTGCAAACCCTTGAAAAATTAAATCGTCTTGGGAAAGGACGA
>DAOTJS010000059.1:0-4466 GCA_035448825.1 Fidelibacterota bacterium | reverse complement strand
CGCGATACCGAATTGGAGATTTGGGGCGATAAAATACCTAATCCGGTCGCGGTGAGATATGCCTGGGCTGATAATCCCGCGGGAGCCAATTTGTATAATAAAGGCGGTTTACCAGCCTCACCTTTCCGCACCGATGATTTTTAATAATTTAATTGGAATTTCAATGGAGTTTAAAATGTTTTTAAAAAGCCGTAATAAAAAGAGTCCAGGTCTGGTTTTAGGGGCTTTGGTTCTGAATTCGATAATGTTATTTTCACAGTTATATCCTCAAGTATTGCGAATCAACGGTAATGTAACCAGTTCGACTATGCCAGTTCAAAATGCAGTAGTAACCTTTGAAAATGCTTTTGATCCTTCCTGCCGATTCTCGACTTTGACCGATTCTACGGGCTATTATCAGCTGGAAGTGATAAATAGCGCGATAACCCCACCTTATAGAATACCTACCAAATTTGATCTGGGACAGAATTATCCCAATCCGTTTTCAGCTACGACCGCGATTCCTTATTCTCTGAAGCAAGATTCCAGAGTTTTTTTGACTATCTATGATCTACTTGGGCGAGAAGTACGTAAAATTGAGGCTGGAGTTCAGCCAGTAGGGAGTTACCAGGTTCTATGGGACGGTTGTAATAATCATGGTCAGAAAGTAGCGACGGGATTATATTTTTACCGGCTGGAAGCCGGCGGCGAATCCAGAGTTCGCAAACTGATTTTCGATGGAAGTGGATTACACCAATCCGTGACCACAATGTTCCAATCAATTCAGGTGCCGAAATTTGAACTGGCAAAAAGTGTGAATCTATCGGGTCAGAATTTTACGGTAAAACTTGATAATTGTGACAGCACCTTTCCTGTAATTATACCAAAACAGGTTGAAAATGTGTATCTCGCAAATGACACGACTATCAATTTTACTGTGTCCATTGTCCCAATTGCTACTGTTTATCCGGATAGTCTGAAGCAGTATATTCGAGGTTTTGGGGCGGCTAATATTTTACCCTGGCGGCCGGATATGACCGATGCTGAAATCGAAAAGGCTTTTGGCACAGGCGACGGGCAAATTGGTTTCTCGATGTTAAGATTGAGACTGCCTTCAGAAGAAACCACCGCGTCTTTTCAAACGCAAGTTGCGACCGCGAAAAAAGCTTATGACCGGGGAGTTTTGGTTTTTGCTTCACCCTGGTCACCACCATCTAGAATGAAAAGTAATAACAGCACTATTGACGGTTACCTTCTGGAATCTCATTATCAGGATTATGTCGATCATTTAAATTCTTTTATTGATTATATGGCTGATAATGGTGTTGATTTATACGCGGTCTCTGTTCAGAACGAACCGGATGTTGATGTATCTTACGAATCTTGTGACTGGAGTCCGGAACAGATGCGGAAATTTATGGCGGAAAATGCTGGAACTATTAAAACCAGAGTCATTGCGCCGGAATCCTACCAGTTCAGGAGAGAGATGTCTGATCCGATATTGAATGACTCAGCGGCGTGCGCCAACCTGGACATTGTCGGCGGGCATATTTACGGCGGTGGTTTAGGGGCTTATCCGCTGGCAGAACAAAAAGGCAAGGAAATTTGGATGACCGAGCATTTAACCGGAGAAAAAAGTCACTCCAATGATTGGACCTGGGCATTTGACGTGGCTAAAGAAATGCATAGTTGTATGGAGGCTGGATTCAGCGCTTATGTCTGGTAGCATATTGTTCGATATTATGGACCCATTAGCGATGGTGAAAAAGAAAGTAGCGGAGGCGGTCGCAAAGGTGAGGTTACCAAAAAAGGCTATGTGATGTCGCAATATTCGCGCTTTATTCGTCCGGGATATCATCGGATCAAATGTAATTCTATGCCTCAGAAATCGGTATTGGCGACGGCTTATAAAGATAGTGCCTCGTCCAAAATGGTGTTAGTGGTGCTGAATATCAGTTCGTCTTCGACTCTTCAGCAAACTTTCACGATTCCGAACGGAAACGTGGCGTCATTTACGCCATTTACGACTACCAGTACGAAGAACTGCCAACAAGCCGATAAAATTCCGGTAATTAACAATAGGATTACGGTTACGCTGGAACCTTCAAGTATAACGACATTTGTATCGGATTAATGGGTTATTTGTAAATTTAATCTGTAAATGTAATTTTACAAAAATGAGAGTGATAATTGATATTTCGAGTCGTTTAATTAATTAATTTTTTACTTAGAAAGGAGCATCAAAAGTGAGAAAATGGATCTCATTAACGTTGTTATTAGTGTCATTTCTTTGGGTTAATGTTTTAGCACAGGAAATGCCGTTGGCGTATGAGGTTGAACACACTGGGGCGGACTGCCCAATACCCTATTTGCCTTCGTTCGAAGAATTGCCGATTGTTGTTTCTCTACCTGATCCATTTGAGTGGTCCGATGGGAGAGGCCGAATGGCCAATTATTCCGATTGGCGATATCGAAGGGCAGAAATCAAAGCTGAGATTGAACATTATGAAATTGGTGAAAAACCAGTTCGTCCCGATAATATCACAGCTAGCTATTCAAACGACACCCTCAGGGTTAATGTAACTGTGAACGGAAAAACACTTAAACTTATCTCCAGAATCTTCTTACCATCTGGTGAAGGTCCTTTTCCGGCTGTAATTGGTATGAATAGTCCCAGCGGTAGTATCCCATCTAATATATTACTTGAGCGCAACATTGCGCTAATACAATATAGCCATGATCAAGTCACTAAATATGGTGCACAAAGCAATTCCGATCCTTATTATCAACTCTATCCTCATCTCAATGCCGATAACACCGGGCAATACAGCGCCTGGGCTTGGGGAGTGAGCCGTCTAATAGATGGTTTGGAACTGGTTCAGGATGTGCTTCCCATAGACCTCAGACACCTAGCGGTAACCGGTTGTTCTTATGCCGGTAAAATGGCGCTTTTCTCAGGGGCATTTGATGAGCGGATTGCGCTTACCATCTCTATCGAATCCGGCGGAGGTGGTTACACTACCTGGCGTTTTTCAGAGACTTTAGCAGGAGTAGAAACACTGGGCGCTACGGATCATAATTGGTTCAAAGAAAGTATGTTCCAATTCGCTTTTAGCAATGTATCGCGTTTACCTCATGACCACCATGAGTTAATGGCTATGGTGGCACCACGCGCCTTATTAGTGACTGGAAACCCTGATTATGTGTGGCTGGCAGACGAATCCGGCTATGTCGGAAGTGTCGCTGCAAAAAAAGTATGGGAAGCCTTAGGAATTCCTGATCGGTTTGGTTATTCCATTGTTGCTGGTCATTCCCACTGTGCGATTCCTAATAGCCAGCTACCGGATGTATTAGCATTTATAGATAAATTTCTCCTCGGACAGGATGATGCCAATACTAATGTAGCTACAAGTCCCTACACCACTAACCTTGAACCCTGGATTACCTGGACGGTACCGACCCTCGGTAACGGGACTTCCTTCTTTGGAAAGACGACTTTGATTTATCCCGCCAATTTGCAAACGGGTGTGGATACGACGAGTGTTACCTTTAAATGGAACAAGCTGGAAGAAGCTGAAACCTATTTTTTCCAATTATCCACGGACCCAACCTTCAGAACTACTTTTGTAAGCGAATCAACGACGGACACAACTCTAACGGTTACTGATTTGGCAGGCGGTCAAAGATACTATTGGCGGGTTCAGGCTAAAAATGCTGAGGATTCTTTGGGACCCTGGAGTGATTATTGGAATTTCATCTCATACATTCCCTTACCTTCAGCGCCCCAATTAGTCTCCGCTAACTTAACCGACCCAGGTCGAGCGGACTATATGACATTCAAGTGGAGGAAAGATAAATATGCGGCTCAATACCGCATTCAGGTATCAAGGTTAGCCACCTTCAGTCCCCTGGCAGTTCCAGCCGCAACCACATCTGATACAGTAATCACATTATCGGGCTTCTATGAAGGTCAAAAACTTTACTGGCGAGTCCAGGCAGAGAATATAGCGGGTTCTAGTCCTTGGAGCGAACCTTCCATTTTTACGGTAATTTTGCCGCCATCGGATCTTGTTATACAAGGTTTTGAAAATAATAAAGTTACACTTAAATGGAAGGATAACTCGAAAGTTGAAGATGGCTATGTAATCGAACGGAAACAAGGCGAGGCAAGTTCTTTCAGCGTCCTTGATTCACTCGGGAAAAATGTGGGGCAATATGTTGATACAACTATCGAAGCGGGTCAAATCTATATTTATAGAGTTCAAGCCTATAAAAGTTCAGTGGGATCGGAATACAGCAATGAAGTATCATTAAATTTGACGGGTGTTAAAAAAGAGGCTATCCCGAGAGAGTATTCACTCAGCCAGAATTATCCCAATCCTTTCAATCCGACTACAACCATCAATTACCAACTGCCAATATCCAGTTATTTAACTCTCAAAGTCTATAATCTGCTTGGGCAGGAGGTCGCCACGATATTCGAAGGC
>DAOTJS010000058.1:0-4771 GCA_035448825.1 Fidelibacterota bacterium | reverse complement strand
GGCAAATTCAATAGGTCGGTAATTTGATCACCCAGCCTTTGTTGATCAAAAATCAGTGGAATCTCATAAATTGTTTCGGCATCAATGGCATCAATGACCACTTCCGGCATAACATTACAGAATAGGGCTATCTTTTTATGAATGCTTTCATCGAGATGGAACTTCGAGCGACATAGCAGAATATCAGGCTGAATACCAATCTCGCGCAGACGCATAACACTATGCTGAGTCGGTTTGGTTTTAATTTCTCCACTGGTATCAATGTATGGCACGAGAGTCAGGTGAACATTGATGCAATTGCCCCGCCCTGATTCGAAACGAAATTGACGAATTGCTTCCAGAAACGGTTGACTCTCAATATCGCCGACCGTGCCGCCGATTTCACAAATAACCACATCATAAGCAGAATTAACATTAACAGCCGTTATGCGACGTTTGATTTCATCCGTGATATGCGGAATGACTTGAACCGTCGCTCCCAGATAGTCACCTCGCCGTTCACGATTAATTACTTCATAGTAAATTCTTCCTGAGGTATTGCTGTTGCGCGTGTTCATATTTTCATCAATGAAGCGCTCGTAATGCCCCAGATCGAGATCAGTTTCGGAACCATCTTCCAGGACGAAAACTTCGCCGTGCTGGAAGGGGCTCATCGTTCCAGGATCGATATTAATGTACGGATCGAATTTCTGAATAGTTACCTTAAAACCGCGTGACTTCAGAAGGTATCCGATAGAGGCGCAGGCAATGCCCTTGCCTAGACCGGAGATAACACCTCCGGTAACGAAAATGTACTTTGTAGTTTGGTCAGTTTTCATGTTCTTCCAGATATTTTTGGGCTTGTTCAAGATCGTCAGGAGTATCAATACTCAGCGATTTATATTCAGTTCGTATAACCTTAATGCGATAACCGTTTTCGATAATGCGCAATTGTTCGAGCTTTTCTAATTGTTCGAGGATTGTAACCGGTAAGCGAATGAATTCTTGTAAAAAATCGGCGCGATAAACATACAATCCGATATGTACCAGCGCTGGGTGCTCTTTTAATCGGACTGATTTATCACGAATGTAAGGAATGTTAGCGCGGCTAAAGTAAATGGCTTCGTCTTGTTTATTTACCAACACTTTGACAACATTGGGATCGGACAATTCAGCTTGCGTTATATTCTGGCACGCGGCGGTTGCAACCAACAGAGCTGGATCGTCAACCAAGCTTTGCACAGTTCGATCAATAACTTCAGCCGGTAGAAAAGGTTCATCGCCCTGAATATTGACGACAATATCAGCTTCGCTATCCCGCGCTACAAAGGCACAACGGTCGGTACCAGAAGGCAATTCAACTGGAGTCATCCAACAATCACCGCCGAACGATTTAACGTGATCAAAAATGCGCCGGTCATCGGTCGCCGCGACTAATTGATTAATCAATCGAGAATGGTGAGCATTTTCATAGACTCTCTGGATCAGCGTTTTTCCGTGGAGGGTAGCCAGCGGCTTGCCAGGTAGGCGAGTAGCCGCGAAACGTGCGGGAATGATCCCCAGCACTTTCATGGATTAATGTCCTTGATGACTTTAGGAACAACGAAATATCCGGCTTTTTCCTGTGGAGCATTAGCAAAAACCGCCTCGTGGGAAAGGGACGGCTTGACTTCATCGCTTCGAAATACGTTAATCATTTCCTGAACATGAGATAGCGGTTTGACGTTATTTGTATCCAGATTTTGCAATTGCTCGATGTATTCCAAAATCTGGTCCATCTGAGCGGCATACCGCTTGAGTTCTTCTTCACTCAAAGTCAGGCGTGCCAAATTAGCTATTTTCTCCGCCGTTTTTAAATCAACTCGCATTTTCTATAGCCATTTTCAAATTTCGTCGAGCAATTTAAAGATTTTACCCGCTTAAATCAAGCACCGGAATTCTGTTTGGCTCAATTTTTGATTAGCGAATGAAAATTTTACTACATCCGTTCCGGTGCGGAAATTCCTAGCAATGCTAATCCATTAGCCATAACGATCTGGACGGCTTTGACCAATGCCAATCGCGCCCGCGACACCTCCGCATCGTTTGAAATGACGCGATGAACGGTATAAAATTTATGGAAGGCCGTAGCAACTTTTTGTAAATAAGTCGTCAGATGTTGGGGTTCGAGAGTGCTGACGCAAATTTCAATGACTTCTTGGAATTCGCCGAGCGCATTAAGCAAACTCAGAGTTTCTTCCTCTTTCAATAAAGCCATATTGAAGTCGTTTCCTATGGTGAGATTTTTCGTAGCCGCATTCCGTAAAATACTGCAAATCCGGGCGTGGGCATATTGCAAATAAAAAACCGGGTTTTCCTCACTTTCGGTCTTGGCTAGATCGAGGTCGAAATTCAAGTGGCTCTTCATACCGCGCATCAGAAAAAAATAACGCGCTACGTCCCGACCAACATCATCAATCAATTCATCGAGCGTAACATAGTTCGCCTTGCGGGTTGACATCTTAACTTTTTCACCGCCTTTAATTAGAGTCACAAACTGGTGAATCAAGACTTTAATCCGCGAAGTATCATAGCCTAAAGCGCGTAAACCAGCCAGGACATCCGGATAAGTGGCATGATGATCAGCGCCGAAGATGTCAATTATCAAATCGTAGCCGCGTTCAAATTTGGTGACGTGATAGGCGATGTCCGGCAAACGATAGGTAGCTTCATCTACAACGCTTTTCCAGAGAACTCGGTCGTCAGTGCCACCGTAGAGGCTTGCCCGAAACCAGATCGCCCCATCCTTTTCATAACTGGCACCGATCGCCTTCATTTTTTCCAGAACAGCGTTTACCTGTCCATTTTCATAAAGGCTTTTTTCATTGTAAAAACTGTCAAACACTACACCAAGTCGCTCCAAAGTCTGCTTAATATCGGCAAAGATTCTCTCCTCCGCCATAATTCTGAAAGCCTCGTGGTCAGGATCATCTTGTAAACTATCGCCATATTTGTTTAATACTTCTCGGGCAATATCTACGATATATTCGCCTTGATAATGGTCCTCAGGAAATTCACCTTCCCAACCGAGCAACTGGCGATAACGCCAATAAACCGAATGCCCCAGTATGCGCATTTGCCGCCCGGCGTCGTTATAATAATACTCGCGATCAACTCGGTATCCAACCCACTCCAAAATGCGCGCTACGGTATCGCCCAAAACTGCCTGACGACCGTGACCAACGGTCAGTGGCCCGGTTGGATTGGCGCTGACGAATTCTACTTGCACGCGTTGATTTTTCCCAATATCGAGTTTGCCATAATTTTCACCGACGTTCAGAATTTCAGCCACCGTTTGCTGAAGCACCCGCGGACTGAGGAAAAAATTTATAAACCCAGGCGCTTTGTACTCAACATATTCGATATACTCGGATTGGGGAAGCGTCGCAATTAATTTTTCGGCGATTGCCAACGGTGACTGATTCTGGACTTTGGCTAAGGCTAAAGCCAGATTTGTGGTGTAATGTCCAAAGGTTTCCTGTTTCGGTCGCTCGATCTGGATTGGTTCGCGGTAATCAATACCGTTTTGCTGAAGAGCTTTTTCCAGCAGACCGCGAAGATATTCAATCATTTTATTCCTTTAAAAAATCGCTCCAAATTTAATCGCCCGTCTATTCCCGTGCAAACGACATCTCCGCAAAAACCAAGTTTACTCGCAGTGCGCCAGTAGATTGCGTCGCCAATTGGTAAAACCAATCCGGCGAATCGGACTATCCTGGAAGATTTCGCCGAATTCATCTTCTGTTACTTTTAGCCATTCAGATAGTGATTTGCTAAACTTAGAGTAATATTCGGAATATCGAACATCTCCCGGTCGGTTCCATCTTTGATTATACGGACAAATTTTCTGGCAGGTATCACAGCCATAAACCCAACCGCGTAAATTCTTTTTCTCAATCTCCGAAAATTCGCCATCTTTCTCGATAGTCAGATATGCTGTGCAAAGCCGAGCATCCAATAAATGTTCATCTACCAGGGCTTTATTGGGACAAGCGTCCAAACAAAGTTGACAATCGCCACAAGAATTAGATAGCGGCTCGTTAAAGCTTATCTCGAGATTCAGAAAAACCATTCCAATAAAACAATACGAACCAAGTTCTGGAACGATCAACAAATTGTTTTTCCCAATCCAACCCAAACCAGCCTGCCAGGCGAAGATTTTTTGCATTACCGGTCCAGAATCAACGAAAATACAAGTTACAGCCGCCGGCTCTAAAAAATTAATTTCACGACAAACTCTCGCCAGTTTTTGCTCAACGACTCTATGATAATCCTGACCCCAGGCATAACGCGCAATTTTGGGAATTCCCGTTAGCCATTCTACATTTTGAAAATAATTATCCGCTACTACCAGAACTGACTTTGCCCAGCCGAAATTCGTCTTTAAATAATCCTGAAAATCGTAGTATTTCCGCATCCAGCTCATTGACCCCAAAAATCCGGCATCAATCCATCGCTGAAAAGCTGTAACGTATTTATCCTCCAGAAAAGGAGGTGAAATTCCGGCACGCGCAAATCCGGAACTCTTCGCCAGACGCATAATTTCAGTTGTTAGACTCATCAATATATTTTAATAGAAATTGATAAACATTGCCGATTGCACTCGACGATCAATCGGCCAAATCATCAGCAATCTTTTCGGTAGTGGCGTCGCCCCAGAGTCTTTCAAGATTATAATACTCACGAGTCTCGGGATTAAAAACATGCACCACGACATTGACATAGTCCATCAAAACCCAGCTGAGGTGCTGGT
>DAOTJS010000057.1:0-4791 GCA_035448825.1 Fidelibacterota bacterium | reverse complement strand
GTTTGTATTCCCGATTGTACATTGCTTTAAGAGCGATTTGAACTCTCTCTTCCTGCTGTTCAAATGTGTCAGATTTCAACTCGGTAAATCCAGTGCATAGCAAAATGATTATTAAGGTCTTGGTGAGCTTCATATATTTTTTATATTATGCAAAACTGATTCTGATCATTAGGGGCGCTAACAATGCTATTAGCCACAATTAAATTATTCAGGGAATTAACCGCAATCTGGAAGTTGTAACTCGGTCCCTGACTCTTGGGCGCAAAACGGGCATCGTGGTCAACAACGTTGATTTGATGATTAGCGCAGTGATCTTTCTTCAATTCCTTCTTACGCGATTGTAGTTGCGACTGGCGTTTTACCAAAACTCGCTCCCGATTTTGTAATATCTCAATCTTATTCCTTAGATTTCCTAAACACTCCGGCTTTTTAACCTTATCCTCACAGCAAGTCATATACTCAGCAATACCCTGGCATAAAGTCTCGATTTTACCTGATAACTGATACTTGCCCTTTCTCAGAACAAAATATGATATACTGTACCCTATTATTTTCATCTGATTACGATCGTGGGAAATAAAATCTATTGTAAATTTCTAAGTTTAAATTAAATATCACCTAAAATACCAACAGAAGTTACATAATCTAGTAATTAAAAGTTATAAGAAACTGCAACAGCCTGCTCGCGGGCTGAATCGAGTATCTGGTCAGAGAGCATAGTTAGTCAAGCTATCATAATTTAAAATTTTTTCATGTTAAAATTTCCCTCGGGAAATAAGAAATTGATAAACTTTGGGTGGCAGGTCACTATTTGGACAAAAATTGATCAGATCGTTAAAAGCTGAAGGAACTGCGGCTTTCTTGTCTAATTTTAAATAGCATAAACCAATCTTGACCGGGGGGGCGGGTGAGGAACTCGTGCCCTGACCAAAGTCAATTACGGCCGTAATCACAACCGTTATAAGTGAAAGATTAAATGATTGGAGTATTATCAATAAATCTCCCAATCAATATTTATAACCTATGAATTGTCCGAAATCCTTAGGGATGATCATCTCGAAATTTCCGGTAGCACCCGGTAACAGTGAATTATTACTTGTAATTCCCGTGCCTTCAAAAGTAACATAAGAGCCTTCCACAAAAGCTGTTCGGGTTTCAGTATCGCCGCTCCAGTTCTTACGAAAAACGATATTGATTTTGACAAAATCAGCCCGACGACCTCCAATATTTTTAATTTCTCCGGAGAGAATAGTATTGCCGCTTAGATCCTTGCGTTCTTTGATGTTTCCCACTAATACACAATTAGGAACACGGCTGGTCGGTTCACCGATTGGCGCTGGTTCACCGGTTTTTGATATATAAGGGGCTTGGATGGTGATTGGCTTGTCATCCTTAATATCGCTGGCAAGTTCGGGCGGCACATATTGTTCGTCTGGCTTCTCAACTATATTAGTCACAACTCTCACCACCTGATTTTTATCGATAATCAGATAACCGATCCAAGTTTCAACTTTAATCATTTTTTCGTCTTGATAAATGATTTTGCCGAAAATCGAGGTGCCATTTGCCATGATAATTTCTTTATCGTAAATGGAAAGAGGATTATCCCACATTTGGCTTTTAGCCTGTAATTCTTTCAGGGCTGATTGGAGATGTTTTACCTCGGCGGATAGTTTTTTTACTTCGAATATAAGTTCATTAATGACCTAGTCCTAGTCGGGGATGGTGGCTTTGACTGGCGCTGTGGCTATTTTGGGCTGGTGAGCTCAAGACGTTGATTTAGAACTTTGCGATTCGGGTAAGTTTTCAGCTTTTTCCAATTTGGCTTTAGTTGTTTCTTCGCCGATCTTTTCCGGTTTAGCTCGAGAAGCACCACACGCACTAAGGCTTATCGCCAGAATGATAGATACATAAAATTTTGGCTTTCTTAATCTCACACTTTCAGATAAACAGTGCCTATATTTTTTAGTTTGACACTATAGCGTTGCATCCAGATAGAATATATATTTCAAGATAGTAAAATATCATATACAAACTTGACATAAATAAACAAGTAAGCCAAAATAACTTAAATTTTTAATTGAATTGAGCTATTCAAATGCTTCCGAGATAATTTTTCCCACGCAACAAGCGATTTACAAGTCATTTTAACCACCGATAGAGAAGCGTAAAATAGCCGCAATCCCCGCATAATCATCCATATTGCTACTAACGAACTGGAGATCCACTCCCTGTTTCAAAGCTCGGTGAACCAGATGTTCAACCAGATCATTGGTTCTTTCTAATTTTCCGCATCCGGCTGGGCAAGAGGCAAGTGGTTTTAAGCTAAGAAAGCCACAATTGCGGCAGAATAATCCTTTTTTAAAAAAATGTTCTTGGATGATGAGTTTATCAACCCAATTGTCCTGGATTTTATCGAGAACAGCCTGAATACCGTCCACTGTCTGGCCGGCTGACTTTCGATCGAGTAAGCTTTTTAGGAGTGCTTGTTCATAATTATTTCTTGCTTGTTCTTCGGTTTTCTCTACTTTTTTCAGGACTTCTGCCAAGGGTGCGGTCGGTTCGACTTCGATCTGGCCAGCAATTCGCGCACTGATATATGGGTGCAAATATTTTGAAAATTCTGCCAGGACTTCTTTTCTACCGCCAAGAATTATCCAATGAAAATCAAACTTTTGATGAAGGTCGAAAATCTCTTGAGCTACTTCTTTATAATGTTGAATGACACCTTGATGAATATTGCGCTCGACTTTTCGTTCCTGACGTCCTTTAAAGCCGCCGACTTTGACTGACTCGGGGGCGTTGTCTTCGATGTGAAAATGTTCCCTGAACTCTCCAAGATGCGATTCAAATATTTTAGCTTTGGAACGATCAACCAAGACTACGGCATAATTGCGGTAGCGACTGAAAAGTATAGTATAGGGTCGAATGTAGGGATACGGTTGGATCACGAGAATATTTTGGGGCAAAGGTTTTTTAAAATTGAGTGTGCGCCATAAATTTGCGCCACTGGAGGAGAAACAGATTGAACTGATGCTCTCCGCTGGATTCAATTCTTTTCCGAACCAGTGTAAAATACGATCAAAATCGGATAGTACTGATTCCTGCTCCTCAGTACTTAATTGCCGAAAGTACGTTTTTTCTTTCTTATAGCGAATTTGCTTCTTTATTTCAACGATATGACTCTTTCGATTGCCGGCAATATTATCGATTGTAAAGTAGGCGCTGGTTACGGGAAATTTGTTCTGCGGGAGGTGAATCAAATCTTTTAGAATCTGCTCTCTAATCATATTGACTCCTTTGGTTAAGAATTATATTTTACGAGACAAAAGCCGTATCCATTAATTAATCGCACTCCGATTGTCATCGTTGGCGCTTATTTTTTCTTCTTCAGTTAAGTAGGTTTCAGTGACCAATTCAGCGAGACTTAGAAATCTTAATCTCACCCTAATTAATAAGGAAAATTTTTGACATTAGCAACAAGTATTTATTTTTATCTTAAGAAAATTATTTTTTCAGATCAACCAGCGAGGAGAATGCGGTGTACTTAGAATCATTTCATACGGGTCAGTAGTCGTCAGACCGCTACAATCAACGACCAAACACCGAGCAATTTTACCTTTTTCCAAACTACCGACTTCTTTGTGAAATCCAATAGCGTAGGCACCATTCAGTGTTGCAAATTTCAGGGCAAGCTCTGGGGATACACCATAGGTATCTACACATTCGACCATTTCTTTGCGAATATCGAGGTCGGGGACTAAAACCCGACTTTCGGTGCCGAGGCATAGGTTAATCCCTTTTTCCAGTAGTAAATCAACTGGCGTCTTGATTTGCGATAAGATTTTGCTACTGCGTGGGCAAAGGCAGACATTGACTTTTACTCCAAATTCCTTGATGAAGTCAATTTCATCGCTGGTAACACAATTCATATGAGTTAGTATATTGTGCCGAGCGTAGAAATGATTAGCGAAAAAATAGCGAATAGCCGTTAAACCCGGTACCTGCCAGCTATAATCAAAATCCTCGTTGGCGAGTAAAATCTGCCTTAATAAACCGCTACCGTTGAGAGTAAACTCGTTTTCTTCTGGGATCATATCAATGTGGATAGCAATATGCCGTTCGGTGAATGCGATCTCATGTAATAATTGGGGCGAAGTCGCCCAAACGTAAGATGGGGTGAGATGTTTGGTAATTTTTTTCTCAGGGGTTTGATCCTGGATTAGCTCACGGAAAGTTCGAATTATCTCGGAAGCCTGGTAGTTTTTGAAACCAGTCACCTCGAAGAATTGACGAGCAAAGATGGGATTATTCATTAAGGCTGAGTAGGAAGCACCTTTGGAGGTAAAATCGGCTAATGCAACCGTTCCGAAGTTAATATTTTCTGCCAGATTGGCGGCCGCATATTCCGCCTTAGTGATTTCGTCGGTCCGAGTAAAATCACGGACGAATTGCATATATTTGCGAAAATTAACCGGCGTTTCGGCCAGGGGTGGATGTTCAAGATGAGTATGGGCGTTGATAAATCCCGGAAATATGACACTATCTCCGAGGTCAATTAAAGGAGTTTCGATATTAGTTTGCAGATTGTCTGCGCTCCCGACCTCGATTATCTGTTGGTTTTGAACTATTATTACTCCCTTTTCAATTGGTGGCTGAGAAACGGGAACGATCCAGTGCGCCGTGTAGCCTTTTAGGGTTTCCGGATTTTCCGGTTGATTGTTCACCATATTTATGGTTACTCCGTGATCAAATTTTAATAATTAAACTAAAACAATTTTATCGAATAGC
>DAOTJS010000056.1:0-4824 GCA_035448825.1 Fidelibacterota bacterium | reverse complement strand
CGTGGGCAATTTTCTGAAAGGCGTCTTTATTGGCACTCAGGTTATAATATTTTCCGCCCGTCAACGCTGCAATTTTTTGCATGGTTTCCTCTTCTAGGGCAGTCATTACGATATGTCCGGCACGGTCTTTCTTGAATTCTACTTCACCAGTCGTGATATTGCGCAGAGGTATCGGTGCCCCGGTGAGCGAACCGATTCCAACGGCATAAATAACTACACCTTCCTCAGCCGCCTGCTTGGCGATTTGATTAATGTCTCCCTCATGATCTTCTCCATCCGAAATAAGGATAATGACTTTGTGCTTTTTTTCGCCCGATTTAAAGGCTTTTAAACTAGTACTAATTGCATCAGCGATGGCGGTTCCCTGAGTACCAATTATGCCAGTATCACACGCATCGAGAAATAACTTAGCCGCACTATAATCCAGAGTCAGAGGACACTGCAGGTAACTGGTGCCGGCAAAGGCAACTATACCGATTCGATCGCCCATCAAACCATCAATAAAGCGATTGAGCTCAAATTTGGCGCGTTCCAGACGGTTGGGTTTGACATCTTCAGCCTTCATACTGATGGAAGTATCGAGCGCAATAATAATGTCCTGTCCGCGTCGTTTGACCTCAGTCAGTTTCTGACCGACCGCCGGTCCCAGCAACGCAATTCCCAAGAAAACCAGTCCGACGAGCCAAAGATTATTTTTTAGACGCCTTAATCCCGGGCGATAGCCTTCTAACAATTTCTGAGAAAGTTCGATTCCGGCATACTGTTGGAGACTCTTACGATGCTGAATTCGGTTATAAATAAGCGCCAGTATCGCCAGAATTATTAGGCTCCAGAACCAGAGAAATTCCGAATGATAAAACTTGACCATCAGGGTGTCCTCCGCCAGATGGTTAATCCGATCAACCCGCTTAACGCAACCAATAAAAAGCCCGGCACTAAAAAGTAAGGATAAAGTTCGTTATAATTGACGAATTCGTGAACCTTGACTTCGGTTTTTTCCATTCCGCTGATTTCCTCATAAATCATCGCCAGACTTTTTTCATCAGTTGCCCGGAAATACTTACCGCCGGTCTGATTAGCAATATCCTGCAAAAGAACTTCGTCAATTTCAGCATTTACCAGACGATATTGAATTTGACCATTGGGCAATTCAATCGGATAAGGTGCTTGCCCTAATTTTCCGGCTCCAATTGTATAGATTTTGATCTCGAAGGCGTTTGCCAGATTAGCGGCGGTGCGCGGGTCAATTTCACCGGCATTATTACAGCCATCGGACAAGAGGATCATTATTTTGCTTTTAGCTTGACTTTCACGCAGACGATTGGTAGCATTGGCAATTGCCATCCCGATCGCCGTCCCATCGTATTTTTCTTCGACAATATCAACCTGATTCAGCAAGTCTTTCAAGACCCCATAATCAATGGTCAGTGGGCATTGCAAAAAACTCTCCGCCGCAAAAACGATTAAACCGATTCGGTCACTTTGACGTCCTTCGATAAACTTTTGGGCAACCGATTTAGCGGCTTCCAACCGATTGGGGCGGAAATCAATAGCCTTCATCGAGCTGGATATATCCAATACCAACATTATATCAATTCCCTCCGTGGTAAATTCCCGCCTGGTATTGCCACTTTGAGGCCGAGCCAACGCCATTATTAGGAGAGCAATTCCGATCAGTTTGGCAACAAACGGACCATGCACTTTATAAAAGGCGTGGCGATTTTTAACCTGTAAAATGTTTTTAATTGACGAATAACGCAGAGCGCCGGCATTTTTGTGGCCTCTTTTCCAATACCAGATAGCCAAGACCGGCACAAGAATTAGTAGAACTAAAAAACCCCAATTTGCGAAATAGAACATACAGCTTAATCTGGTAGGTTACTCCTCATAATTTCGCTCTATATAATGAGCAATCCGTAAAATTGTTTCTTCATCGAAATAGCGGCCAATCAATTGGGCGCCAATCGGCAATCCTTCCGACGATTTACCGAGTGGAAAATTCAAAGCCGGCACGCCCGCTAAATTGGCTGGTACGGTATAAATATCACCGAGGTACATAGCCAGCGGATCGTCAATCTTGGAACCTATTTCGTAAGCGGTTGTCGGTGTAGTCGGCGTCAGAATCGCATCGACTTTCTTAAAAGCTTCAACGAAATCTTCCTTTATTAAACGCCTGACGCGCTGAGCTTTGTCGTAATATGCCTCATAATAACCAGCTGACAAAACGAATGTACCAAGCATAATGCGGCGAGTCACTTCTGCTCCGAATCCGGCATGTCTGGTCTCGCGATATAGAGTATCGAGATCGCCACCGCGTTGACTTAAACCATATCGGATACCGTCATAGCGTGCCAGATTGGAAGAAGCTTCGGCGGTAGCAATGATATAATAAGTGGCGATGGCATAAGGCGTATGCGGCAAAGTAATATCGGTGACGATCGCTCCTGATTTTTCCAAAAACTGAATGCACTGCTTGATGCGGTTGGCAATTTCGGGATCGAGTCCCTTGCTAAAATATTCGGTCGGCACGCCGATGCGCAGATTGCGGACATCTTTACTCAGCGCATTCTGATAATCTGGCACTGGTTCATCGGCAGTCGTCGAATCATTCTCATCGCGTCCGGCTATCACCTGTAACAGGCGTGCGCTATCGGCTACATTGCGCGAAAAAGTCCCAATCTGATCCAGAGACGAAGCAAAAGCTACCAACCCATAGCGCGACACTCGGCCATAAGTTGGTTTAAGACCAATAACGCCACAGAAAGAAGCCGGTTGGCGAATCGAACCGCCCGTGTCAGAACCGAGAGCTATATCCACCAGGTTCCCAGCTACCGCCGCGGCTGAACCACCACTGGAACCACCCGGAACTCGCTTTTCATTATGCGGATTATTCACCAAGCCGAAAGCCGAGAATTCGGTTGAAGAACCCATCGCGAATTCGTCCATATTCATTTTACCGACAATCAATCCATCCGCCTGTCGAATTTTAGTAACGACCGTGGCTTCATAAGGCGGCATAAAATTAGTCAGCATTCGCGAAGCACAGGTCGTCGGCAAACCAACCATACAGATGTTGTCTTTAATTCCGATGGTATATCCGGCTAATGAGCCGGCTTGGCCATTTTGAATCTTATAATTTATTTCATCATATTTTTCGGCAATATCCGGCGCAACTGAGATAAAAGCATTGTACGGATTAGGCTTAATCCGCTCGAGTAAATGCTCGATTCCTAATAGAAAAACTGTACCAGCCACCCGTTTTATTCCTTGGGTGTCGGTTGTTCAGTCGGATTGGTTGAATTTCCCGAATTATTTTTCGGTTTGGAATCTACATCCTTTATTTCATCTTGAATATCGCTGGCGGCTTTTTTGAATTCGCGTAAACTCTTGCCAATACTTTTGGCCAATTCAGGTAAGCGTTTAGCGCCAAACAAAAGCAAGAAAACAATTAAAATAAGAATTATTTCGCCAGTTCCTATGTTTCCCATTTTGACTCCTTTAGTTATCTCCAAAATCTCAGGATATAATAGGCTACAGCCAGCCCTATTATCCCAATAAAATTTAATTTCAAGGTAAAGCCCAACGTAATTGAAAACATTATGAGATCAATTACAGCTGGTCCAAGCATAATATCAATTGACCGTAGAAAAACTTCTTTGACTACTCCATCGGGAATTAACGAGCGCAGTAATTCACCGAGCAGAGAACCGATCATTGCACCCAGTAATAGAATACCAATCACGAATAAAATCGAAAGTTTGCGTTTTGTCGAATCCATCTTAATCTTTCCCTAACAAAGATTTAAAAATCCCCAATCCGTCCACTGAACCGAGCACCTGTTCCGCCGCCCGTTCCGGATGCGGCATCATTCCCAGTACGTTCTTATCTTCATTCAGAATGCCAGCGATGTTAAGCTTCGATCCATTGGGATTGGTTGCCGGATTAACTTCCCCATCAGAATCGCAATACTGGAAAACAATTCTTCCCTGGTCTTGAAGTTGCTCCAAAGTATCATCATCGGCAAAATACTGACCACAGTAGTGGGCAATAGGCATTTTTACAACCTGCCCATCACTATACTCGCTGGTAAAAGCTGTGGCTTTATTGATTACTTTAAGGTAAACCTCCTGACAGCGAAATCGCATATGATCGTTAGGAATTAAAGCCCCGGGCAATAGCCCAGCTTCCAACAGTACCTGAAAACCGTTACATATACCGATGACTTTCCCCCCTCTGGCGGCAAATTGAATAATGGCTGGCATAATCGCTGAAAAACGGGCTATCGCTCCCGCCCGCAAATAATCCCCGTAAGAAAAACCGCCCGGCAAGATGATCGCATCGAAAAGTCGCAAGGTAGTATCTTTATGCCAGATATACTCAACTCTCGCTCCCAAAACATGTTTAATAACGTGATAAGCGTCATGATCGCAATTCGAGCCGGGGAATACCACTACTCCGAATTTTATCATTCCGTCTCCACTATGTCGTAAGTATATCTCTGAATCACTGGATTAGAAAGAACGCGGTCGCATATTTCTCGTACCAATTTTTCAACATCGCTTCGCTCAAGGTTGGATTTCAGCTTTATCTCAAAATATTTACCGACTGACAATTCTTCGATATTCTGATATCCGAGAGTTTTTAGAGCTTTTTGAATCGTTTTAGCCTCCGGATCGAGAATACCCTCTTTGTAAGACACTACCACTTTCGCTAACCACATTTAATGCGCCTTTCTTCTGGCTAAATGAATACGGGGTTCATCATAGCCGATTAACCATTGCAACAGATGAGTAATTATATAAACCATCACCAACGGAAATATAA
>DAOTJS010000055.1:0-4830 GCA_035448825.1 Fidelibacterota bacterium | reverse complement strand
AATATAACAATTTATAACTACATATCGTACTAATATCTTATGCCGGCTTAATATATAGGTTCGTCATTCGTATATAAAAGATGGAATAATATTCCAGCGCGCAATGATTTGCTTATAGAAGCAGGATATTTGCTGAAACTTAACCAGAAAGTATTTTTAGACTTGGGTTGTAATTATACAACTGGAATCAGTGATGTTAACCGAAAAATATCAAAAGTAAAACTTGAACTCGGTATTGTTGCCTTTCTCTGAAAAAAGGTTTAATAAAAACAATTTCCGATATTTAACAAATTAAATAAATAACGAGTTATAAAATAATATTTTAAGACCAGAAGATATAGTTAATAGGGCTTCCTGAAAAAGTATCTAATATATTGTAATAACAGATATTTATCACTTGCTTTATTTGATGTAAATGTGTATATATTGAGGGCGATATTTGACAAAACCTATGCATTTAACAAATCAATTTGGAGCCCTAAATGATAAATTATGAAGACCCCAATCAAACTAAGATTGTAAAATTCACCTTGCCTTTTTCTGGTCACCTTGATCCTAACAATCGCTGGATACGTTTAGCTGAGATGGTACCGTGGCAGGAACTCTATGGGAAATACACTAAGCAACTGTGTCGAGATTTTGGGCGTATGTCCATAAAGCCACGAGTAGCCATAGGTGCATTGATTATTAAGCACTTCAAGCAATTAAGTGATGAGGAGACGATCCAGGAGATTCAGGAGAATCCTTATTAGCAATACTTTTTAGGCTATTCGAGTTATCAATTCAAGCCCGGCTTCGATCTGTGACTATTCGGAGGCGCTTGCCAGTCCGGACGATTGAAGCCATCAATGAGATATTCATTCAGAAAGTGAAAGAATACGAGCAGGTAGAAGCCGAGCATAAGCAGAGTCGGAGACATTCAAAGACTCGCAAGAGAAGGGGGAAAAGCCAATGCGGAGTTTGAATTTGGTGCTAAAATATCAGTAAGTGTAGTTGCAGGGTATGTATTTTTAGGTCGATTGAAGTGGGATGCCTATGACGAGAATATGAGCCTGATTGCTATGGATTAGGAGAAGTGATGAGCCAGGACTAAAGCAACCAGTGAAAACTGGATAGCCATGGCGCTGTTCTCGATGAATATGGCGACTGCTTTGCGCCTTATTGCTAAACCGGCAAGGAAGTTTTTATTGTCTTTAATGGATATGGTAAAAAAATGGGCAGAAATTATGGTCAATGGGAAATTGATAGCGACTAATCAAAAAATTATACCAGTTTTACCGTAATCGTGACTTTTTCAGGAAACCCTACCTAAGTTTTTCCAACCCGCCTTTGGCAATAAAAAGTTCGGCATTGAGAATGGCTCCGCCAGCCGCACCCCGAACCGTATTATGCGATAACATCACAAACTTATAATCGAGGATGGGACACTCCCGCAGACGACCGAGACTAACGGTCATACCGTTTTCCAGAAGGCGATGTAATCTCGGTTGCGGATAACTGCTTTCTTCAAAATAGCAAAGCGGCTTTTCCGGTGCGCTTGGCAGTTTCAAACGTTGCGGTTCACCCTTGAATTCACGCCAGGCGGCGATGATCTCTTCAGCAGTCGGTTTTCGTTCCAATTTAACTGAAACGCATTCCGTATGACCATCAACGACGGCAACACGATTGCAAGCCGCGCTAATGATAAATTGGGCTGGTTCGATATGCCCATCAAGGTATTTTCCGAGTATCTTTTGGGGTTCACTTTCCAATTTGGCTTCTTCGCCGCTGATCAATGGGATAACATTATCTACAATGTCCAAGCTGGCGACGCCTGGATAACCAGCACCGGAAATCGCCTGCATAGTAACAACGTTAACGGCGGAAAGCCCAAATCGATCTAGTAAAGGTTTGAGAGCTACAACCAGACCAGTTGCGGCGCAATTCGGGTTGGTGATAATCGCACCTCGTCCATATTTCTGAGTAGCGCTAATTGCCAAGTGATCGGAATTGACTTCCGGTACCAGAATCGGCACATCGGGGTCATAGCGATGATTGCGTGAATTGGAAATTACAATATACCCGGCCTTAGCAAAATCAGTTTCAATTTCTCCTGCCACGGAAGCATCCAGCCCGGAAAAAACAATGCGGCAGGGTAGATTTGGCTCACAATTTTTTACTATCATCTTCGCAACGTTGTCTGGTAAAGGCTTAGCCATAAACCAATGCGCGGCATCGCGATAAGTTTTGCCAGCCGAGCGATCTGAAGCCGCTAAAGCGGCAATTTCAAACCAGGGGTGTTCTGATAATAGTTCGATGAATTTTTGTCCGACGCTACCGGTGGCACCCAGAATACCAACCGGGATTTTGGACTTTAACTGACTGTTCGATTTCAATTTTTTCCCTTTAATTAATAGAATTGGTAAAAAAAGCTGTATGCAAAGCATTGACTGCCGGCACTAAACAAGGCTCTTTGACGATAAAATAGGTCGCTACATCCGAAGCGCCCAATGAAATCATTTCGATGTTAATATTTTGGCCAGCAATAGCACTGAAAATTTTCGCGGCTAAACCGGGTGTCTGTTTCAATCCCGCGCCAACTGCCGCTACGACGACTTCATCATCGCAATGCTCGATCGAATCAATCAATCCGTCTTTCAAAACTTGGAGAGCTTTATAGCCGACTTTAGAATCTTTGCGGTCAATCAGCAAATTAATACAGGTCTGCGAGGTAATAATCGAGTAAATATTAACTCCACAGGCGGCTAAGCGACTGCCGATTTCGGAAATAACGCCCGGTTTATAACCAACACCAGCGCCTTTTATCCGTAAAACCGAAATGTTTTTATTATAAGTAACACTTTTAATAATTGCCGTATTGAGAATTTCTTTAGCACAAATTTCGGTGCCTTCAATCTCCGGATGATAAATATTACGAATTACTAATGGAATCGAGTCGTGAATCAACGGCTCGACTGTGCGCGGATGTAATATTTTAGCACCGAAGTAGGAAAGCTCAGCCGCTTCGTAGTAGGATAATTTATCAATTAAGGTCGCCGTCGGCACAATCTTTGGATCGGCGGTCATAAATCCATCCACATCTTTCCAGATTTCTAAACGGTCGGCTTTCAAACCTTGGGCAATGACCGCCGCGCTATAGTCGGAACTATTTCGGCCAAAGAGGGTAACTTTGCCGTTTTTATTAACCCCAAAGAATCCGGTAATTAGCGGCGTAATGCCTTTTTCAAGCAATGGATAGACATGCGATGGCAAATTTTTACGAACTATTGGCAACAATGCGGTAGCACTGGTAAAGGAATCGTCGGTGACAATTCCAATTTTATCAGACTCTAAATACTGAGCCGGAATGCCATGAGCCTTAAAAATCGTCGCCGACAAAATTACCGATAGCCGTTCACCAAAGCTCATAATCAGAGCGTAAAGCTGAGGGGTCATTTCTTCGGTATAAGCCAGACCATAAAGCAGGCGTTCGAGTTTCTGAATCCGCTCTTCTAATTCATTCATACAGTCCGATATCATAGTCGGATCGGTAACTAAGTCGGTTAATATTTTAGCATGCCAGGCTCTGATCTTAGTTGTGGTATTTTCGATGGATTGCTCGTTGGCGCGAGCCTCACGGATTGTAGTTTCCAACCAATCGGTCATGCCATAAATTGCTGATAGAACGACTGCCTTCGGTTCTTTATCCTCCGCTAAAATACGGATTGTTTCCGCATAGGCGTTTTTATCTTTCAAACTGGCACCACCGAATTTCAATACTTTCATACCGATTCAAATTCCTTCATTTGGCAATCATACTTTCACTCATTTCAACGCGGCAAATTTCTGGGATTTCTCCCGCAAATCCAACATAATCTTCAATAATTACGATACATCCGGCTACACCGAATTTCAGTACCTCATTCATCGCATTTTCAATTTCAAATTTATCTTTTTCACGGATGCGATTTCCTAAAGCAGTCGCGGCGGCGTCCGCTAACACCGGATCGTCAGCGAGAATGACGCTGGCGTGCGACTTCCCGAAGCTTAGCGCATGTCCGATCACCCCGGATGAAGTACAGACGCTAGTTAGCGTAGAATGCACCGGAATTCGCAAGCCTATATCGTGAATTACAGCCGGTCCACTGTAGATCCCAACCACTACTGGCCGGTCATTTAGAATTGCGATATCACCGCCGTTATCAACGATAGCAAAGGTAGCACCGGCTTTTTGCATCGCCAGAACTGCATATTTAGCAATTGCCCCGGCTACTGCCGCCATCGGACCGACTCCGCAAATAGCTCCGGCAGTCGCCATTTCCCGTATAATTTTACTGGCTTCGTTCGGGACTTTATAGGGCTTCAACGTCGCTTTAAAAATTGGATCGTTGGAGATATAGTTTTCAATTTCTGTATAACAATGGATAATTTCATCTTCAGCAATTTTAACCAATTCAGGCTCGCCCGTGATGCGGGCAATTGTATTTTTATATCGGAAGGTCGCTGTTTGGTTCATCTCTTGCTTTACTTTATTCCAGACAGCCAACTGAACAAACTTTAGTGCAGATACGACACAGATTGCATTTAGCTTGGTCAATAGTTATTTGATTGTTTTCATTTAGATAAATAGCCTTCTCCGGACACTGGGCGATACATAGTTCACAAAGGATGCAACGAGAATGGTCAATTTGAATTCCGTTGGAGTGTTTCTGGTTGGTTGTTGATATTGCCTGTGGTTTTTTGGGTGGCTTGACGGCTAATTGTTTGGCTTTTCCGATCTTGGGAATTGGCTCGATCGCTTCAGTCAGGATAAAATTGCCGCTTAAAATCCAATTTTTCAATTCATTAGCA
>DAOTJS010000054.1:0-4877 GCA_035448825.1 Fidelibacterota bacterium | reverse complement strand
TCGTTATCGTCTTTACAGTAATTTGGATATAATTTTTTCATACAATCCGGGCAAATGCCGTGGGTAAATTCCACTTCGGCATGGTCTTTAATGTAGGACTCAACACTATTCCAATAGCCCTGGTCATCTCTGATTTTCTTACAGCAGGCGCAGATCGGGATTAAGCCTTTCAGGGTTTTGATTTTGTCGAGTGCTTCCTGCAACTCGGCGATAAATTTTTCGCGTTGTTCTTCGGCTTGTTTGCGTGCGGTAATATCTTCCAGAGTTTCCAGAGATCCGATAATTTCACCTTTTGAATTCTTGATCGCTACCGCCGTAAAAAATAACCATTTCCCATCTTTGCCTAAATTTGGGAAAAATTCGGTAGCTTCGAAACCATTCTCGACTAAATGAGATTTCTGGTATTTATCAGAATACCACTCGGGCAGGTTTTTGATATTTTCCTCTACGAGTAAATCGGCGAGACAAGGCCTTTGCTCTTGATAAAAAGCTTTCCAGTGATTGGATGTGCCGACGATTTCCTCTGCTTTTATGCCAGTTAGTGCGGTCAAAGCGGTATTCCAATAGACAACCTTATGATCTTTATCGATAAAAAATTGGGGGATTGCAGAACCATTAATGATATTTTTGAGCTTATCCTCACTGTTTTTTACTTCTTCCATAGCCTTTAATAATTGTTCTTCGGCTATTTTACGCTCAGTGATGTCTCTTGAAATTCCGAAAGTGCCGATAATCTCGCCTTTTTCATCGAGCAATGGCATTTTTGTTGTCGAAACCCATGATATTCTTCCATCTGGCCAGGTTTCTTTTTCTTCGATTCCGACTATCGGTTGACCAGTACGAATGATACGCTGTTCATCTTCAAATGCAGGTCGGGCATGTTCTTCACTGAAGAAATCGAAATCTGTTTTGCCTATTGCTTGACTTGGATCATCCAGACCAAACCACTTCGCAAGTGCATTGCTTATTCTAATGAATCGGCTGTCTCTATCCTTGTAATAAATATGGTCGGGAGTGGTGTTTAACAAAACGAGTAGAAGGTTACGCTCTTTAGCGAGTTCTGCCTCGATTCGTTTCTGTTCCGTAACGTCGTGGAATAGGGCATAAACAACTTTTTGATTCTCAATTTCAAAAACACTGGCTTTGATTTCGACATCTCGGATTTCGCCGCTCTTAGTGATGATCTGGCTTTCTAAAGTTTGTCCCTCTTTGGCTTTTTTATGCTCAAGAAATGTTCGACTTTGCCCATTGATGATTTCTGACGGAGGATGCAGAATCCGCTGGTGTTGTCCGATTATTTCCGACTTTTCTCGACCGACTAATTTGGCGGCGGCTTTGTTGCAATCTATCAAGATACCGGTTTCGGCATCGGCTAAGAAAATAGCATCAATGCTTTCTTCGAATTGTTTGCGGTATTTTTCTTCGGATTGTCGGAGAGCCTCTTCCAGTTTTTTACTTTCGGTGATGTTTTTAGAAACTCCGAAAGTCCCGATTATTTGACCATCTTTGTCGGTGAGTGGAATTTTTGTAATGGAGGACCAAGACACGGTTCCATTCGCCCAATTTTTCCTTTCTGCTCGGTCAATGATTGGCTTGCCAGTTTTGATGATCTCTTGTTCACCGTTATAATCTTTTTGAGCGAACTCAGGAGGAAAGAAATCGAAATCGCTTTTGCCGATCGCATCCTTCGGATCTGGCAATCCAAAAACCTCGGTAGCTAAAGATTTGCTGATCCGATAAAAACGGCTATTTAAATCCTTGAAATAGATATAATCAGGGAAGGTGTTCAGCATTGCGTCTATTAAAGTTTTTTCAAACTCGAGTTCTTTTTTAGCCTTGCGCTGTTCGGTTATATCGCGAAAAACCAGAACTGCTCCTAAGATATTACCATATTCGTCTTTGATGGGTGCGCCGCTGTCATCAATCGGTATTTTCTGCCCATTGCGCGAGATTAATACCGTATGATTAGCTAATTCTATAACTAAACCTTTTTCTAAGATTTTTTTGACCGGATTGGGTGGTTTTTTCCCGGTGGATTCATTGATGATATTGAATACTTTTAGGAGCGGTTTGCCGACGGCTTCTGACAATGACCAGCCGGTCAATTTCTCGGCGACTGGATTGAGAAAGGTGATTAAGCCGTTTTAATCGGTGGTAATGACGGCGTCGCCGATACTTTTGAGCGTTGTGGAAAGGAGCGCCTGTCTTTCAACTAAATTTTGTTCAACTTTGTGATTGGAGAGAGCCAATTCGATAATGCAACGAACCTGTTCGGGGGTAAACGGTTCAAAAAGATAACCGTTAGCACCTACTTGTTTTAATTTTTCAAGGTCTAATTTTTCAGATTGTCCGATTATAAAGACGATCGGGATATCAAGATTTTGGCGAATCTGGGTGAAAGTATCAACTCCATTTAGTTTGCCTTTAAGCGATGAGCTAATGAGCACCAGGTCAGGCTTCAGTTCGATAGCCTTTTTGACGGCGGAAGTTCCATTGGATACGGTTTCGATCACCTGATAACCTAAATTAGTGACGATGCTGCTGATCCTTTTAGCTGTTTCGGCATTACTCTCGGCTAATAATATTTTAAGTTCTTCCATTATCCTTCCCTCATTAATTTGGTTGATATTTTTCTATATTTTAGATAATTATTGACTTGCTTTTCGAAAATCTTCACAATCGTATTTTACAAAAATAATTTTAAACTATCAATGACACAAATTATAAAGTATCTTCTAATATTTTTAGGGTTTATATCCTAATTTATTGGTAATTCTTGTAATATAATACCAAACAAATGGCTATGTATATTTTTAAGCAATTGGGTTCTGCTCTTCTTATTGAAATTTGGGGTTTAGACACTAACTAAAATCTGAGACTTGAGTAAAGACTGCTTTATAAAAAGTCACATAGCTAAAAAATTAGGAGAAATCCTGGTTTATAAGTTAGCCTAATTTAGCCTAATTATGTCTTAAGTTTCGTTTTTATTTTCATCGTCTTTACAATAATTGGGATACAATTTTTTCATACAATCAGGGCAAATGCCGTGGGTAAATTCCACATCAGCATGGTCTTTAATGTAGGACTCGACACTATTCCAATAACCCTGGTCGTCTCTGATTTTCTTACAGCAGGCGCAGATCGGGATTAAGCCTTTCAGGGTTTTGATTTTGTCGAGTGCTTCCTGCAACTCGGCAATGATTTTTTCACGTTGTTCTTCGGCCTGCTTGATCTCATTGATTTCGCGGCTGATTCCGACGAGTCCGATAATGTTATTATTTTGATCACGTAGAGGAATTTTAGTAGTGGAGGTCCAGTTAATCTTTCCATCTGGCAATTTTCTACCTTCTACCAAACCAATAATCGGTTTGCCTGTTTCCATAAGTTGGAGGTCGGATTCGACTGTTGCTCGGCCAAATTCTTCGCCAAAAAGGTCAATGTCAGTCTTGAGATAATAGTCACTTTCCTGAGTCATATTCAGGGATTTCATCATGTGGCGACTGATTTTGAGTAAGCGGCATTGTCGGTCTTTGAAGTAGATGCTGTCCGGGATGTTATTCATTAAGGCGTCCATCAACGACTTTTCATACTGCAATGCTTCTTCAGCCCGTTTAATATCATTGATCGTCCGAGTTACGCCAACCAGCCCAATGATATTATCATTGGCATCCCAAATAGGAGCTTTAGTAGTTGAAGTCCAATTCAAACTGCCGTCGTCTAATTTACGGCTTTCTATCATACCAACAATTGGTTCGCCGGTTTCTATAAGATGAAGATCCGCTTTAACTGTCTCTCGACCAAATTCTTCGCCAAAAAGGTCAATATCAGTTTTGAGATAATAGTCACTATCCTGGGTCATATTCAAGGATTTCATCATACCGCGATTAATTCTGAGGAGGCGGCATTGTTGGTCTTTGAAATAAATGCTGTCTGGGATATTATTCATCAGAGCATCTAATAGCGACTTTTCGTACTCCATATCTTTTTTAGCCTTGCGCTGTTCGGTTATATCGCGAAAAACCAGAACTGCTCCTAAGATATTACCATATTCGTCTTTGATGGGTGCGCCGCTGTCATCAATCGGTATTTTCTGCCCATTGCGCGAGATTAATACCGTATGATTAGCTAATTCTATAACTAAACCTTTTTCTAAGATTTTTTTGACCGGATTGGGTGGTTTTTTCCCGGTGGATTCATTGATGATATTGAATACTTTTAGGAGCGGTTTGCCGACGGCTTCTGACAATGACCAGCCGGTCAATTTCTCGGCGACTGGATTGAGAAAGGTGATTAAGCCGTTTTAATCGGTGGTAATGACGGCGTCGCCGATACTTTTGAGCGTTGTGGAAAGGAGCGCCTGTCTTTCAACTAAATTTTGTTCAACTTTGTGATTGGAGAGAGCCAATTCGATAATGCAACGAACCTGTTCGGGGGTAAACGGTTCAAAAAGATAACCGTTAGCACCTACTTGTTTTAATTTTTCAAGGTCTAATTTTTCAGATTGTCCGATTATAAAGACGATCGGGATATCAAGATTTTGGCGAATCTGGGTGAAAGTATCAACTCCATTTAGTTTGCCTTTAAGCGATGAGCTAATGAGCACCAGGTCAGGCTTCAGTTCGATAGCCTTTTTGACGGCGGAAGGTCCATTGGATACGGTTTTGATCACCTGATAACCTAAATTAGTGACGATAGTGCTGATACTTTTAGCTGTTTCAGCATTACTCTCGGCTAACAATATTTTAAGTTCTTTCATTGTCCCCCTCTTGGTTTAGATGATGCATCACTGCATTTTAGGTAATTTTTTAATTTACTTTTCAATTATCCCCACAATCGTATTTTACAAAGATTATTTTAAACTACCAATGTCACAAATT
>DAOTJS010000053.1:0-4902 GCA_035448825.1 Fidelibacterota bacterium | reverse complement strand
CCCATCAGCTTCAGCGCTCGGATTTAGCCGCCTTGATTAATGGTGTTTTACGACATATACCCCAGGAATCAGTCTGGCGTGAGCGTCTGGGGCAATTGGAATTGGCGGAAGCGCTGGCAATCGAATTTTCCCATCCGCGCTGGTTAGTAGAGAAATGGCTGAACGCTTTCGGTCGTGAGAATACGATTGATTTGCTTGCTTTTAATAATAAATATCAAGCGATTTTTTTTCGGCACAACCCACTGCGCATTAGTTGGAGCAAATTTGAGGCAAAACTACAGGCTGATAACTACCGGATTGAGATATACGATACCGCTCCGGTAGTATTTTTTCTAGTTGACCGACCGGGGGACTTACTTAAAAGTGAATATTTCGAGTGCGGTTACTGTTCGGTTCAGGATTATAGTCAATCGCTGGCGGTGCGTCTTCTGGATCCGCAACCTGGTGAAAAAATATTGGATGCTTGTGCGGCGCCCGGCGGCAAGGCGACTATGATAGCACAATTGACCAAAAACCGAGCCAATATCCTGGCAAACGATCGCACGATTAATAAAATTGAGTCAATCAAAGAATCCGCCTGCCGATTAGGGATTGATTCCTTAAATTACAGTGTGAATGATGCCGCCGGAGCGAAATTTCCTATGTTTGATAAAATTCTATTAGATGCACCGTGTAGTGGTAGCGGCGTTCTGGCGCGGCGGGCTGACTTGCGCTGGAGTCGTAAGCCGGGGGATTTGATTCAGGCGCAAGCCTTGCAATTACGGCTTCTCGAAAATTTAGCGGGATCTCTGCGTGATAAGAGTGTTTTAGTTTATAGCACCTGTTCCATTGAGCCGGAGGAGAATTGGACAGCGGTGCAAATGTTTCTAGAGCGCCATCCGCATTTTTCAGTGGATACGGCTGTAAAATATGTTGATCAACGCTACTGCGATCAAAAGGGGGCAGTTATGGTCTTGCCATTTGAACATAAACTGACCGGAAGCTTTGCGGTCCGTTTGGTAAAAAATTAAAATAGAAGTAGTCAGGAGCAAATGTCAACAAAGATTCGCAACTGTTTGAGATTCATAGCGGCTTTTATAGCGGTCGGCGTAGTGCTGGTACTAGTTTTTGATAAAATATTGATGCCTATCTATGTTCGTCATGGAAAGGAAGTCGCAATGATTGATGTGCTCAAGCTACCGGCCGATAAAGCTATCCAGATATTAGATGCCAATGGTTTTGAAGTCCAGGTCGTAGATACTATTGAGAGTGGCAACCTTCCCATAGGGATTGTTATTGATCAACAGCCGCCTCCTGGACGGATGGTCAAGAAAGGGCGAGTTGTACAATTAGTAGTCACCGGTGGTAGCCGTTTTGTGCGTATGCCCAATTTGGTCGGCCGTGCTCTGAAAGCCGCTCAAATCATCTTGGAAAATAATAAGCTCGTTCTCGATTCGGTTGAATATCTCTATTCCTCAGAGATTCCTGAAGGAGTGGTCAGCGAACAATCTATTTTGCCGGGTTCAATGGTTAGCATTAACACTAAAGTCACAGTTGTGGTCAGTAAAGGCCCGCCAAGCCGCCAACTTGAAGTGCCCATGCTAATTGGGCTCAGCCTGACTGAAGCCCGAGCTAGTATCCGGAAAGCCGGGTTCAGAGTTGGTGTCATTCGCTATGTACCGACCACTGATCTTAATCCATATACAGTGATTGATCAGACTCCTAAACCGGGCGGTTTATATGATAATCCTATTAACATTGATTTGCAGGTAACCATTGAACCATAACAAGCCGACACCGGAAGTCGTTCCCTCTCTCCTGTCGGCTGATTTTGCCCGACTGAAAGAACATATTCGCCTGGTTGAGAAAGCTGGAGCGCGGCGTCTGCACCTGGACATAATGGATGGGCACTTTGTTCCCAATATTACCATTGGACCTCTTGTAGTGGAAGCCATTAGGCGTGTGACGAATCTGCATCTCGAGACCCATTTGATGATCGAGAGACCAGAGCGCTTTATTCAGCAATTCGTTGAAGCCGGTAGTAATACGGTAATTTTACACGTTGAATCAGCCCAGGACTTGCATAACGATCTCCGTAAGATCAAAGAATTGGGAGTAAAAGCTGGTGTAGTACTGAATCCACCGACAAGCTTTGAGGAAGTCGAACCGTATTTGGATGAAATTGATCACTTACTGGTTATGACGGTTCATCCGGGATTCGGTGGCCAGCGGATGATTCCCGAGGCACTCGACAAAGTACGGCGAGCCCAGCCTTGGCAGGCACGCTATGGTTTTTTGATCGAAGTGGATGGTGGCATTAACCAGGAAACAATAACGATAGCCGCGGCGGCTGGTGCCGATTTATTAGTTGCAGGCAACGCTGTCTTTGGTAGTGGACGCCCGGGTCATGCCTTTCGATCCTTAACCTGGCAGATAAAGTGATTAAACCGGTCAATGAGGGGGAACTCGGTCGCAAGGCGATTCATTATTTTTCTTCCCTTATACCAATAATCTACCACTTTTTCTTCACAAGAAATGAGGCAGTAGTAATTATCGGGATTCTATTTATAGGAATAGTTGTTGCGGAATTGATGCGTATGCACCTTCCGGCACTGCGTCGGCTCTATTATCGTTTGTTTGGGTGGATGATCAGACCACATGAATTTCATAATCATTTTACTGGAGCGACATATGTATTTATGGGCGCTTTCCTGGCGATATTTCTATTCCCGAAAGAGGTTGCCGTAACGAGTCTTTTAATTCTGACAGTTGGCGATCCGACCGCTTGTCTGGTTGGGCTCTCGATTGGCCGGATAAAAATTTATAATAACAAGACCCTTGAAGGGGCGTTAGCATTTATTTTCGTATCACTTATAGCGACGATATGGATTAGTTCGATCCCCTTCTGGATAAAATTGGTTGGCGTCATTGTCGCTTGTTGCGTGGAAGTTTTTCATCGCAAGATTGATGACAATGTGCTGATTCCGCTCATCAGTGGGACGACGATTTTTTTCCTGGTTGAATTGGGTAATTTTCTAAATATCTAATTGTAATAAAATGCGTATTGTGTTGCGAAATTTTATAGCGGAAGACGGTCGAGAAGAACACCTTGCCAAGCGATCTCAATCAAATTCTTGCCAGGTAATTTTGGGAATAAAGTAGCTGACTTTAGTATTGGCGGGATATGAAATTGTGATTTCGAAATCGAAAGTCTGTCCCGGCTCAATCGTAGCGTCGGTTTGGACTCCGCTCAAAAACATATGATAATTACCGGCGATAATAATCGAATCGGCGGCGATTAGATTAGTAGCCTCGTCGAATAATTGTATTTTTATCTGCGGGAAATCGGCGCGACGCTCGCCCTCGTTTTTGATTTTTCCGGTATAGGTGGTTTTGTCTTCGAAAATTTTTGGCGTTATCGGCCCGACTAATACACACTTGGCATGTGGTTTTTCAGCTTCCCGAAAGACGTGAATATCATTCTTCGAAATGGTCAGCTGACCGATGTTAGTCTGAATAACGATTTTATCAATAGTTTCATGAATGATTTTGCCCTGCACGACGGTACCGTTATGCAAGATGATTTCATGAGTGATGTCAGGAACGGGTATTAGCCGGTTGATTTCCTTCCGGATTTCTGGGGTGGAAGTGCGTAGTTCGATGTCGCGGATTTGCCGGCGAATTTCGGTAATTTCCTGGCGTAGTTCCTCAATACTTTGGTCCACCTCGAAGAATTTATCATTAGTAGCGGTTTTCGGACTGGTTGACTGGGCGAAGGAAGAAACCGCAATTACGGCGCAAACCATCGGGATTAAATATAGGATCTGTTTTTTCATTGAGCCTCCCGAGCTTTTAGCTGGGCTTTTAAGGCGGCGAGTCTGAGTTGATTGAGCACTTCCGGCTGACCAATTGCGGTGGCTATCTGAGCCATTTCGTTATAGAGCACATACCCTTCTGGGCTTTCCATAATCGGCAGGAGTTGCTTAAAAGCCTCGACGTCTTGGAATTTGACCAGAGCCGATAGCGCGTTGCGGCGAGTAGCCACCGGGTAATCGGTGTTTTTCGCTATTTCGACCAAAGCCGGAATAACGGCCGGGTCGGAATAGTCGCCCATAGCTCGGGTGAGAGCGTCCAACAGCACCAAGTGTTCCTCCCGACTTTGGTTTAGAGTTTCCAACAACGCTAAAATAACCCGCGACTCTTTGACGTCTTCAATGGATTTAATGGCAAATTCGCGCAATGCCAATTGCTGTTCCGGGTCGCCAAGCATTTCAATGAAGGTCTCTGTGATTAGTGGATGACGTTTCTTGCCGAGAATTTCCATCGCCAGTGAGCGCGTCGAAATGTTGACGCTTTCATCTTTGGCGATATTAATCAGGATGGGAATGACGCGGTCATCCGGAATCGAGCCCAGCAATTTGGTTAATGATTCTTGCATCAAGACATAGTTTTCCTTTTCAGATTGATACAGCTTAAGCAATGCTTCCACCTGTAGAGCAACGTTCAGATCTTCCATTTTCTCCATTACGCCAGTCCGGAAGTTAATGTATTTCTTCTGGGCGGAGACAATCCCATCCACCATAGCCGCAACGTTTTCCGGTGTGGCGTGTTTCGTCAAAGCGGTTGCCGTGGCATTCAGTAAAGCATAATTGAGGCCGACCGACTGATCCATAAAATCGTGCATAGCTTTAATGGCATCCGGATGTTGTGTTTCAGCCAGGGCATTCACGGCGGCGATGCGAGTCTCAATAGGTTGCGCTTGGTCTTGATATATTGCGATTAAGTCATCAAGCTTCTGGATTTTTCCCCGATTGTAATCAACCCGCAATTTCTCGACTGCTCGGAGGTCAACGGTTGTCGTCTTGGGAGCACAGGACATTAAGCCGCCGAGAACCAACATGATAATTATGATGTTTTTTGCTT
>DAOTJS010000052.1:0-4943 GCA_035448825.1 Fidelibacterota bacterium | reverse complement strand
TAAAATTGCCGGGATTGACAAAAAGTTATATAAGCAGGACTTCACTCAAATTTTTGGGATAATGCCAGCTGTTTGTTTTTTAATCTGTATATTTATTTTTCCGACTTGTAACGCCGAAACGGAGCAGAATACTCTCTTAAAGCGAGCTAATTTATAATCGGTATGAAGCGCCTGATTATAGTGACTCCAGAGGAGAATATTGATTTTAATTAATCAATCTTCTACTTTAGTTAATGAAAAATACTTCAGGACTTCAAGAAATATGTTCTTTTGTTTTAAAAATATATAATTAATTGAGTAAAATTTACCTTAGCTAATGGGGAAGTGGTCTATTTTGTATAAAAATTTAAAAATCAATAAATATTACCTTACCTTTTTCGCCTTAAAATTTAAGCCTTGATTTAAGATCACTTTTTCTTTCTATATTAGATTCTGCAATAGCCTGACATACAATTGGTAAGGCAATCGTTGCATCGCAAAAACACTGTACACAATTATCATTAGATTTCTCTTTACCCCACGACATTGCTTCTTCAAATGAACAGCCTGACAAACCTCCCCATTGGGGAGAATCAGTTGTAATTTGAATTGCGTATTTATGCGGGTAGTATGAGTCGTTCAAAATATTTCTGAATTGTGGATTTTTTCTGTCTGATAATATGCGTTCATCATATAGAAAATCAGACGAAACGGCAAGTAACTGGATAAAATCTTTTGGCACACCACCTCCGATATATATAACACCCGTATCGACTACCATATTTGCCAGCCCCATAAACTCGATGTAATCTTTGATACCATCGATATGTAGATTAAAACCTTGTGATTTTGCTATAAGCGCCGCATCTCCATAAGGACTGTCAGCAATAGCAGGACAAAAAATCGGGACATTATTTTTATATGCAGTTGTAACTAAACTATTAATATTTCTGTTAGATAGCCATTCCCCAAAATTTTTAAGAAATTCTCTTGAAGAATAATTGTAATTACTATCCAATGTTAATATAAATTCAGAAATATATTCGGTCATCTTGATATAATCAGTTTCCTTAACTAATACATCATAGTATCTATTATATCCATTTTTAAATAAATCAATATCATTTGCTATGTGGGAGGTTTTGTAATAGCTATAGCCTAAACCAAATATCAAATCCTCAGAAATATTAGCACCCGTTGAAACTATTACGTCTACATAATTATTTTCTATCAACCAATTTATTATCCCATTTTGACCGGCGACCGCTAAAGATCCACTATATCCCAAAATTATCAAAATATCGGGGTCTAAAATCATCTTCTCATATAAATTCTTTACTTCCGCAAGTTTTCTCCCCTGAAAACCTGTGTTTGCCATATTTTCCAGCAATCGAGATAATGAATTGTTTGGACCGACTTTGAACAGTTCGACCTTATCTTTTTCATAATTGACCTTCATCTTTTGACCCATCCTATTTTTACCATTATTATTTGTTCAAACTACTTTAATCAGGTTATTTCTATAAAAAATCTTTAGTTACTATTTTATTTTTAATATGTTACTTTCATTGGGAAGTTAATAACTGAGTATTGAATAATCAAGGCTAAGAATTTTCAAGACTTCCTCCAATTTTTTAGGAAAATAGATAAAGCTTTTTAAGTCTATGAATTACGCTGTCATTCAGCTAGTTATCTCGTCTGTATCCTAATTTTTGGGGATGTCTTAGGTATTTTGAGTAAGTATCTATGAAATGAACAATCCTGATGCTCACCTCGGGGACACCGGAATTAAAATTGTCGGTTTCAGCGAGAAAATCCCTCCGCTTTTCTTCATATTTTATGGATTGCACTTCGTATCATTGTGTTTATAACGTGCCAGCGGAAGTGGTTCATTGACGCACTTGTCGTTGCGCTTGACAATGTGACCGGGAGTACCGACAACTGTGCAGTTAGGTGGAACATCACGGTTAATGATAACGGTCGTGGCGCCAATTTTGGCATTGTCTCCCACAAAAATCGGCCCGAGAAGAGTTGCACCGGCGCCGATAAGGACGTTATTACCGATTGTAGGATGGCGTTTGCCTTTGTGATGACCAGTGCCGCCGAGAGTAACACCATGAAACAAAACGCAATTATCACCGATTTCGGCGGTTTCGCCGATGACAACTCCTGTACCATGATCTATGAAGAATCCTTTCCCGATCTTTGCGCCGGGATGAATTTCAACTCCGCTCCAGAAGCGAGCTAATACACTGATGAAGCGTGGCAGAATGGGAATGTGTAAATAGGTATGCAAAAAATGCGCAATCCGATAGAGCATAATTGCGTGTAGAGTAGTATAGCAAGTTAAAATTTCAAGCATATTTTTAGCGGCTGGATCGTTGCGCCAAATGGCACGAAGGTCTTCGATAAAATAAAAAATCATTCTATTCCTCAAACAATTCTGTGCTCAAATAACGTTCGCCCGTGTCTGGGAAAACCACAATAATCAGACAATCGTGCCGATTACGCCGGGCAATTTGAAGAGCGGCAAACAGGTTGGCGCCCGCTGAAATACCCACCAGAATACCTTCTTCGGTCGCCAAACGGCGGGCAGTCAAAATAGCCGATTCATCCTCAACCAGGATAATTTCGTTGATGATGTCACGGTTCAGTATTTCGGGAATGAATCCGGCGCCAATGCCTTGAATTTTATGTGCTCCAGCCTTGCCACCAGACAATACCGGCGAGCCAGCCGGTTCCACAGCAATAATTTGGATATCCGGATAGACTTGTTTAAGAATTTCACCAATGCCGGTAATCGTGCCTCCACTGCCGACACCGGCTACAAAGTAATCTGGAGTGCGATCGCCAAGATCGGCGATAATTTCGCGAGCCGTAGTTTTACGGTGAATTTCCGGATTAGCGGGATTCTGGAATTGTCCCGGCATAAAGTAGCCATCTTGTTGCGCAAGACGTTCGGCTTCGGCGACTGCGCCTGACATTCCTTGATTGCCGGGCGTGAGGATGATCTGTGCCCCAAATTGCTTCAATATTTTGCGGCGTTCGATGCTCATCGTTTCCGGCATAACAAATACGACCTGATATCCTTTGACTGCGGCGACCATCGCCAAGCCTATTCCGGTGTTACCGGAAGTTGGTTCGATGATTGTCATCCCTTTTTTTAAAATTCCGCGCTGTTCGGCATCTTCGACCATATTCAGAGCAATACGATCTTTGACTGAAGCGCCCGGATTGAAAAATTCAATCTTAGCCAAGATTTCAGCCGATGTCCCTTCTGTCAATTTATTAATTCGTACCAGAGGAGTTTTACCAATAGTTGTCAATATATTTGGATGTATAGCCATCGCTTTTCCTAATTTTCGTGAACTTTAAGGCTCTCGTAATTTAAATCCAAAGGAATTTTCGAGGGGAATTAAAAATTCCAGTAAAATTTGTCTGAAGCATCGGCATATATTTTAATTCAATCTACCGCCAAATCGTTTTGGCGCGGCAAAGTTCGGTATGGTCGGGCATTTTAACAATGGAATGGAGGTAGATTATTTCCGACGTTTTCTGGGTTGTAACAATAATTTCGTGATTGTAAAAAGCTTCAGCTAAATAGTTGATTTCCAAACGTTGAGGGCGATGAGTTTTAAGAAATTCGAGAGGAAAAGTCTCATAAATCCAGTCAATGTAGCGCCCGTTGTTAACATGTTCGTTAGTATCAATGTCCTGATAGCCGACTCGGGTACGCCAGACATAATCCACACCGGTGAGCGATTCGACTTTTGGTGGACGTTCCGCAAAAAGTAACCCCTTATCTTGCGGCAATTGAAAAGGAAAAATCTCAGCCACTGGCTGAGGGCGACGAGTTTCTAAATCTATCACGCACCACGAAGTCGTTGCCCGACCGATTTCCTGATTGTCAGTGTTCAGAAATAAGAAGTCACGATAAGCGAAGAGATGATCCAATCCGGAAGGCCAGGTCGAAAGTATCAAAGAATTCCCCCAAATCGGTAATTCTTCGATACTAATGACAGTCCGAGTTAACACCCAGGCGAAATTTTTCGATAACAGACTGGCATATCCGGCGCCCAGCATCTCCGCATGTTGCCAGGCTGATTCCTGCATATAACGATTCAGCACCGCAAGTCGCAGGCGTCGCTCGCAATCAACTTCGTAGGAATGAATAATATACTCGTCAGTTCTGATTAGTTCGGTCTTATTCATAATTTTTTCAAACGATAGATAATATAACAAACTTTCAGTGAAAATAAATTCTGACAAACCATTTGTACCTATTAATTTTCTGCAATTACCCTACCCCATTAAAAAGTAGTTGATTTGTTGCTCAAGGATTTTTAAGATTAAATCAATGAAGAAAATGGAGGATAGATTATGAATTATTGGAAAACAATTATCATTTCTTTGGTGCTTTTTTTCAATGTAATTAACGTCTTGGGTGACGAACCGGCTGCTACCGTTATTCCAGACTGGAGTTTGAAACAGGTATTTAAAGTACCGGAATCAGCGCTGTACGATCCTGAACGAGACGTCATTTATGTCAGTAATATTAACGGCAGTCCGTCGGCGGCGGACGGTAATGGTTTTATCTCGCGAGTAGCGCCGGATGGTAAAATTCTGGATTTGCATTGGATTGAAGGTTTGAATGCCCCGAAAGGTATGGCGATTTATCGAGACACGCTTTATGTCGCTGACTTGAATGCAATTGCACGGATTGATCTAAAGCAGGGGCGGCTCATCGGCAAAATCGACTTGAAAGGCAAATTTCTAAACGACATTACCGTCGACGAGAACGGTACAATCTATTGTTCGGACAATGTCGCTGATATTATTTATATCGTGAAAAATGGACAACCAGCAATCTGGCTCTCCGGCGGCAACTACAATCCGAACGGTTTACTGGCTGAGAAAAACCAACTTGTGATGCTTTCTTCCAGCAATGGCACATTAAATTACAT
>DAOTJS010000051.1:0-5067 GCA_035448825.1 Fidelibacterota bacterium | reverse complement strand
TCAAAAATTTTCCCATAATTACCAAAAATATCTATTCATTCATCAATCAAAAAACTATTCATTAAATAGTAAAAAGTGATATTTGTTCCCCTCATTGTGCATAGCAATAAAGGCAGGCGTGACGGCATGTGCGGTAGGCTCCAATGTCACGACTGATATAACAACCGCACTGCGGTCGAGTAGGTCGCATTTGGGTTGGAAATTCCTCATCGGGAAAAAGGCGCTTCAGTAATTCGGCGTCGATACAATGGCCTTTCGGCAAACCAGCCGCCGCACCAATCTCATCTTCACAGCAAGTGAATAACTGGATTCCGGTTGTGGTAGCGATTGGTTTCAAATTTTCCAGAAAGTCAACTTGCTCAGGCAGTTCCGGCTTATCAAACTGGATTTTGCCGGAAGCTTCTGCGGCGTTAAAACGGCGTTTGACTTTGCCATAGAGATCAACGAAACTGACGTAACAACGCCGAGTCAGCCCCCGTAACTGCTCGGCTAATTTACTGAAAGCCTCCAGACGTTCTTCCGGCGGTGTTAGATTGGAAAAAATGATGGGATCGAAGCGCCATAAAATTTTCCCCGGACCATATTCATCACACAATAAATGAGCTGTTTTCAAAGCCTTTTCAGTATCAGGCGCACCGGGTTCCAGCAGGATTTTTGCTAGACCGCTGAAACCATTCATCGTCAAGTGAAACAGAAAACGACCATTATAAAGCGGCTTAATCTGCTTAAGAATCGGCAAAAATGGCTGGTAATTTTTCGACCAGAATACAATCGCACTGACATCTTCGGGGCATAGAGAAACCGACTGGATTCGGTTGGAAAATGGGCTGGACAAGGTAACATTGCCTTCGCGGACTTTTTGTAGAAACCACTCCCCATAAAAAGCCGGGATATCACTTCGGCGACTGACAGAGAGAATATGCTTCATCGGTATAAATTACCGCAAAGATCGCAAAGAATACGAAATAAAATTTTAAAAATCCTCCCTTTCAAAATGACGCAAATTTAACGACCGGAAGCAATTGCTCCTCGCCCGGTAGTAAATAGTCGTGGTTTTAATCTACTATTGAAGAGTATCAGTTAAGGCTGACTCGTAAGCCGGTTCGAGAATTTTCTTATGTCGGATAATCTGGATCAGATTATAGCTTTCATCCGATGGATGTAAATCGAAGGATATTTCGGCTTCTTTCAGAGCGTAATCGTACCAGCCCTTTTTGGCGTAGGCGATCGCCAGGCTCTGATGGGCTTGATAAAAATCGGGATCCTTCTGGGTAGCGGCTTTGAATTCGAGAATGGCTTCATTGATCAAGCCTTTTTCGTAATACCATTTGCCGAGATCGTAATGTCTCTGCGCTTCCGTCGCGCACCCGGAGAAAAATATTAACACTAAGGTCAAAGAAAAGAAAATAGCAAACCGGACAAGGGTGGAACGCTTCATATTATTTCTCCTGAAATTACTCGTCATTTACGCTTAATTTTCAATTATAAAGGCATAAAAACAAGGTAAAAATCCGGGTAAGTCGTGATTGAACCTTGCCCTATAGCATTTACCAATAATAGGTCATCGAAAATCTCAATGTACCATAAGTACTTCGGTTTGTTTGTTTATCCAAAGAATAACGGTAATAAGAATGAATGATTTGGCCCGATGAAGTCAATGACCATTTTGGTGTCAGATAGTAGGTAAATTCCGCTCCCATTGTCACTCCGGTGAAATATACGATATTTTTTGATCCTGAATTCCAATGTGTGCGATCTCTTGAATAAGTAATGCTGACCGGTAAGCTTAGGACCGATCGGCTAGTGAATTGGTAATTAAACCCGGCAAACGCCGCAACCTCATCGCTACGCGACCTGTTAAATGACCTGCTTGTAATATCAATACGTTCAGTCTTAAGCTTTTCAGTATATCTTTGTGGAGAAAATGAGTGATCAAAATAAGCTCCATAGTTATACCACAAATGCCATGATTTTACCTGATAATGTTCGAATCCAATTTTGTACCAGTACGAATGCGACAAAACTCGATTCTTCTGGCTGGTAACTGTCCGATAATTTTCGAGCAGGCTATCGTGGTAGAAGATGCCATTGTCAGCATACCAACTGCGATACCAATTTTCATCTTCATAATTATAAACATCGGGTGAATATCTCAGTCCGCTTTGAAGATAAAATTGTTTACCGAAATTACGTATTTTACGCGCCGGACTGAAAAGATAGATGTCATTGATAGTCACAAAACTGGCTATGTCGAGTTCCTTCAGAACGCCGATTGATTCGAGATAGTCTATAATATCTGTTAAAGTTTCGATATTTTTAATTCGTGAATCATAATGATAAGCCGCAACATGATTCATTATTAGATGGGAGAATTCCTGAAATTCGGCAACAGTCAAATCGCGCTGAAGAAGACTCTGCTTCTTCAATTCGGTTAAAATTTCTTCGGCTTTGGCGGCATAATTACCATTGTAAATGCGGCCATAGACAATGCCCGGGTACAGAGAAACCGAATGGTGAGAATGATGGGATTCGCTATTATTTTTATCCCAATGGTCAGTGATTGAAGATTGAATTTTTTCTATTTCCGTTGTCTTGCGATTATTCTCATTTAAATTAAAATTAGTCCCGACTGAAACGCCTAGCCGATTTTGACAAAACAGATACCGAGTATATTCGATTATTCCTTGAAATCTACCATCAATATACTTGTTTGTCACATCGTCAATACTAAAACCAAGATTAAAATTATTTTGATCGCTTCGATTATTACTTCTTTCATAAAGCCCTTGGATATTAGAATTAATGGAAAATTCCTGATTAGTGGTCAACCAAATATATTTATAGTAAACTGTGGGCGTAAGACTTATAGTTGAATTTTTATCCTCGTCTGTGTATTCGCTAGTACCAATATCTTTGCGTTCAGCTTCGCTATCATCGCCGGAAAGCGATGAACTGAGCGTCCCATAAACCTGCCAGGTTTTCAGTAAATCCGGAATAAAATCGGTGATATGATAGGTCTGAGCAAAACCAATGGATACCAAAAGAATTAATCCAAATCCCGCAGAATACTTTTTCATTTCAACCTCCTTAACTGCAACTCCTTGTTAAAATCCAAATTACCTTGTTCTATTAAAGAACTGCCAGCAATGTAATAACTTCTTTGACTATAATCTAACATTTTATTAGTTGGCGCCGTAGTAAGAACTATTCGTGAAATGATTTCTCAAAAACTATAGTTACGGTCAAAAGACGAGAATATCGAAAATTATATCCCACGAAATTAACCTATTCTTATTCTCACGGTGAATGAAATATTCATAATACGATAGTATAGTTTTTGGCTATCATTAATTAAACCTAAGAACAAAGGAAAAGAATTTTTATATTTAATATTGATGTGTTTTCAGGTAAATGGTAGATATTGGAATAGTGTAAGGATTAATTTCCAGCAATCACTCTTGAAAATTACTCGACTGGGTGTAATAATTAGTTTGCTAATTATGCTGATTGGATTGGTGTTCTTTGATTCGGCCGACGCCGCCGAAAAGTATGAGCCTCTGCGTCTCATTCGCGCCGATAAACTCGAGCAGTTTTACCGCTTCGATGTGCCAATTAAAAGGCTTACTGGCGATGTTCTTTTCCAAAAGGGCGGGTTGCAATTGGCTTGCGATCTGGCTTACTGGTTAGAAAAAGATCAACGCGCCGATTTCTACCGCAACGTCGTTGCAACCAGTGATAATAAAGTTCTGAAGGCTGATTCGCTGGTTTATTTTAGCGAAAGAGATTCGATTGTGGCCCGTGGTCGTCCGATTCTATTTGACAGTACTTTATCAATCACTGCCCGTCGCTTGATATATTTAGTCAAAGACGAAATCGCTCACGCCCAAGGTAATGTTCTTCTTAAGGATAGCAGTCGGAGCGTTCGTTCCAACCTGATTCACTATTATTCTAAAGAGAAGAAATCAGTTGCCATTGGACAGGCTGTTTTATACGATGTCAAGCGACACCTGGAGCTGGCTTCTGACAGTTTGATTTATTTCAATAAGACTGGCAATATTTTTGCCTTGAACCGACCGATGCTAACCCGTTTTGATACTGCTGGTGTCGAATCGTTTCGGATTTACGCCGATACCATTCGCCTCGTTGAAAAAGAAGGTAATTTTCAGGCAATTGGCAACGTGCGCATTCAGAGTAAGGACTTTACCGCTTATTCTCAAACTCTGACGTACATTGATTCACTAGAAGTTGCCACGCTGACCGATAATCCACGGGTGTTGAGCGACGGTCAGGAATTGACCGGTAAAGTTATGCGCTTACACTTTGAGAATGAAAAAATTTCAGCATTGTATATTGACGAAGATGCACGTGCCAATGCCGTGGGCAAGGCTTATTTACCAGCCGAGTCCGATAGTCTCGCTCATGGCGATTCCATTAAAACTTATGACGAAATCACTGGCAAGTTTATGGAAATTTATTTTCGAGATGATCAAGCCGATTCGATCGTGGTTGCCGTTATGGCAACCAGCCTGTATAACATGCTGGAGGACAGTATCATTCTGGGCATTAATGAAGTCAGCGGCGACACAATCCGGTTAAAATTCATTGACCAGAAAATCAATACAATCACCGTTGTCGGCGGCACGCAGGGACGCTTTATTCCGCACGAAACCAATACCGACTTGGATACCACCGTTATCTATAGCGCCGAGCAGATAGACTATTTTGTTGATCGCAAACTGACCGATCTTTATCTAAACGCCAAAATTCAGTACGCCGATATCGAGTTAACTGCCGGCAAAATTAACATCAATTGGAATGAAAATTTATTGTATGCTTATCCATTAAGCCCGCCACCTTACGATTCCACCAACGCTGATTTGCCGGTTCTTAATCAGCGCGGGCGGGAACCGTTTGTCGGCGAAAGCATGGTTTATAATTTAAAAACTCAGCGCGGTCGCATCGTTAGTGGCAAAACCAAGGAACAGGACGGTTATTATTATGGCGATAAAATCAGTAAAGTAGATAAAAAAGTCTTTTACGTCAATGATTGCGTTTACACGACTTGTG
>DAOTJS010000050.1:0-5775 GCA_035448825.1 Fidelibacterota bacterium | reverse complement strand
AACGGTGTCTATTATTCGCTCTGCCGAGCACCCAGACCTTGAGGGGCATTGGGCATTGGTCATTGGTCACTGGTCATTGGTCACTGGTCATTAGTAAAGAGGTTGAGGCTGAGAAAGGGAGAAGGGAGACAGTCTCGACGACTAAAATTAACCGTTCTAACTACCATTACGGCATTAAGAACATCACCGGCTGGGTAGCGAATGGTCATTAGTCATTGGTCATTGGTCATTGGTCATTAGTAAAAAGGCTAAGGCTGAGAAAAGAGGTTGAGAAAAGAGAATGGTCATTAGTCATTAGTCATTGGTCATTAGTCATTAGTAAAGAGATTGAGTAAATAGATTGAGGTTGAGAAAGAATTCAGATCTTAGACTTTTCTCTCAGTCTTAACCTTTCTTTAACGAGTTTACAACTCGACTGGTGGGATTAGCTGGCTGGTTTCTCGCATGGCTTTCATTTTGCCAATAAAATTGCGAAATTAGCAATTAATGAAAGCATTGACGGAGAAATATGGCAAATAAAACCATCGAATTAAAAGGAGTCGATCCAGCTCTGGTGTTCGGCGTCCGAGACGTATTTATCAACAAAATCGAGGAGAGCTTCGGGGCGCGAATATTCGCGCGGGGCACGAAAATAAATCTCGAAGGTAACGAAAATACACTTAGCCAAATTGAGCGCGTGATCGGTCAAATGCTAATGACAATCAATCGCAAAGGATTTGTTGACGAACAGGACGTTACCACTTTAATCAATATGGAACTTGGCGGACAGCAATTGCCGGGCGAAATTACTGCCGATACCGTTATCCTCTTCAAGAAAACCGGCGTGATCAAACCGCGCTCGGTAAATCAGGAACATTATTTCCACGCCACCTTGAAAAACGACTTAGTGTTTGGCATTGGCCCAGCTGGAACAGGCAAGACTTATCTGGCAGTCGCCATTGCTGTGGCGGCTTTGCGCAATCACGATGTTCAACGCTTAATCCTGACGCGCCCAGCTGTCGAAGCTGGTGAAAGTCTCGGATTTCTGCCGGGCGACCTAACCGAAAAAATTGAACCTTATCTTGCGCCGCTATACGATGCGCTTTATGATATGTTGCCGCCGGAAAAAGTCAGAGTTTACGAAGAGCAACACATAATTGAAGTTCTTCCGCTGGCTTATATGCGGGGGCGCACGCTAAACAATGCCTACGTAATTCTGGATGAAGCCCAAAACACCACGCCGATGCAGATGAAAATGTTCCTAACCCGCTTGGGAGCCAATTCCAAAGCGATTGTCACCGGCGATATAACCCAGATTGATTTGCCCGATCGCCAGAAATCTGGGCTAATTGATGCGCTGGAAATATTGAGGGGCATTGAGGGAATCGAATTTGTTTACTTCGATACCACCGATGTCGTACGCCACCGCCTGGTTAAAAAGATTATAAAAGCTTATAATGGCGAAAGTCCAAATAAATCCTGACTGTAGTCATCCCCTAAAAGCCGGGATTTAATTGCCTTTCTTGATGATAAGACAATAATAATTGTTCAGTTAAAAAAGGTGTTATATAATCAGCAGGTAACGGAAGACTCATACGAGTCTTCCGTGTATCCTGCTGAACCGCCGTGGAGGAGTGTAGGCGAGTGAGTGATAGAGATATGAGGGTTATTATTCAAAAGGATTTACCAAATTTTATGGTTTCACTGCCAAAGTAACAGCCACTTGATATGAAAATGTCTTTTCGCTATGTTCATCTCCGCCCGGATTGCTTATTCTACCGTCGGGAACACCCATCCTACCGCCCGGACCACCCATACCTCCTTCCGGCCTGCCCATTCCGCCGGGGGTGCCCATCATATCACCTGGGCGACCGGATGGCATCTCAACTTTTTCAGTTTTGAAACTGACTGTCAAGGGCTTGTTATTTGAAATTTGATCAATTTGCAGATACTGACTAATCACGCTAAATGGCAATTTCAGCTCATAGACAAGTTGCTGGCGATCGAATCCGATTTTGACTTCCAGTCCCAGGTCGTTTTCCAGAGGAACAAGCGTTTTTTGTTCATCACCGGGACCCAGTAAAATTAACTCGGTTTGCTGTTCATTAAATTTAGCCAAAAAATCATTTTCCCTACCTTTCTGCCCCGGTTGACCGGGTTCAAAAGGCTTCTGTCGGCGTTGGTCATCGGTCGGCATTAGCGGTTGATTGCCGCAGTCGCTTATACCCAATGGAAATTTGATACCGAAATGATGGCTTTTACTACCCTTCTGATCAATTCCGACAATAAAACCGTTGATCAATATCTGACGGTGGATGTCCGGGTCGGAAGTTACCAAACATAAGTATAAATTTTCGGCATCATTGGTGACTCCCAAACTGACCTGGCTTTTTTCGTCCCACACCAAGCGTGAGCCCCAGTCCTTAACAACGGCATCTATTATTATACTGCCATCGTTCCAGGCGCTCTGAACCGTTGCCTTTTTACAAGTGGACAAAAGTGCCATTAAAACGCCCATTTCTAATAATGTTATTTTTGATATTTTTCGCATTTTCCCCTTTCCAAAAAATTGTTTTGAAGTTTATTTACCGTGCAACCGTTTTATCCTAATAACGACTTGCTTAAAATCGTTTACTTTCAAGTGAATTATTTCGCATTACAAAAAACTCAAACTCGCAGTTTAGACAAAACCAATCCAATTTTTATTCTATTTTAAAATGAAACGAAAGGTAATTATGCTCCGGTTTTTTATTAGGTCTGTTTAAGAAATCAAAATATAGGCAAGTTTCACGATAGAGCCGATAATGGACAAGTTCGTCCCTTTTAGATGAAATCAACCTCTGTGGGGTTGGTGATATTGTTTGCCTATAGTTATTTTAACTCCCGCGGAGCTGTAGGAGGTGAGGCTTTATAATCATATAATTCATTTATATTCATAAATAGAAATGTAAAAATCCTGATGTTTTGTTTACCTTTTCAGGAAGCTCTAATTAATGTGAGCAGAGGGAATCCGTGCCTCAGTTTCCTGCTTTTCAACTGTTTATCTTTACTGATTGAGCTCGGAAATTTTATATTCACTAAGCTTAATAAGTGATATTAATTCATCAAGAAGACGATACGTCTTTAAAGTCAAACCCGGATTTTAGGGATGCGGCTCTTCGAAGGGTGGTGGTGGCGGCCCAGGTGGCGGTCCTGGACGCCTTGGCTGATTTTTTACTTTTTCCTGAAAGCGCTTCATCTGCTCTGGGGTAAGCACGCGAGCCAGCTCAGCGTCCAAAGAATCGATACTTCGTTGTAAAATAGCGCGTTGCTCTTCGCTAAACTGTTTGACCCAGAGTGAATGGCGTAATAAGATTTCGTGGATTTCATCCCTTTGTTCTGGGAGTGGGTCAATCATTTTTTCCATTTCGACTACGAAGCCCTCGCCTTTGCGGAAATGAGTAAAACGTTTTTTCTGATTATAGTGTAGCCAACTTGAAGCTCCCACAAAACCTATAATAATTCCCAAAATCAGGACGCTACTTAGCATTAAAGTTGTTCTGGTTGTTTTCTTCATTTTTATTACTCCCAAATTAAATATGCTATCGGATCCATTATGGCTTCGATTGGAGTCTGAGTAATACCGAATGCCTTTGCCAGGCTCGGCTCGGAACTAGTGAAGAGATTAAAAACCACAATCAAAGCCAGAATTACTGCGGCTCCAATAATAACTCGGCTATAAGCCGGCCAGAAACCATTCCACAATCTTGCTGGATGCTTTTCCTGACTGGCGAGTTGGCGAATTCGGTTCATCGTCCTTTCAGCAAACCAGGGCTCAAAAGACTCCTGTTTTGTGCCAGCAAGATTTTGTTGAATTTTCTGTAATAGTTGTTCATCTTCCGCCAGTTCGGGATTAGTTTGTCTGGCTGACATAAGAATCTTTTGTTCCTTGGCAGTCAAGTTACGATCGCCGGATAGAAGTAATAGCTTGCGAATTTTATCAATTTTCATAATAGCTCCTTATAGGGTGTTAATAAATCCATAAGTTGGGCTTTGGCGCGTGCTAAACGCGACAGCACCGTCCCAACGGGCAATTGCAAAATCTGGGCGGTTTCTTCAGTCGAATAACCTTCGATTAGACGCAAAACGATGGTCGAACGAAATTTCGGCGCCAGTTGAGCAACCGCCCGACGAATAATTGCGCCGCTCTCTGAATCAGCCTGATTCCCGGGATCGCCTGATGTTTTCCTCGAGATTTCAGGATCATCCAGAGGCACAAAACGTGACTGGCGCTTGCGGCGGTTCAGTTCATTAATTGATAAATTCATCGCTATCCGGGTCAGATAAGTGCTCAAACTCGATTCTCCTCGAAATTTGGACATACTTTTATAAAAACGGATAAATGTTTCCTGCCCAACGTCCTCGGCTTCCGGACATCTTCCCAGCATTCCAATAACGGTAGCCGCCACTCGCGGTTCATAGCGGCGAATGATTTCGGCAAATGCGTTCTCATTTCCTGAAAGACAGGCATCAATTATCTCCTGATCGGTTAGTGACGCTAAATTCTCCATTATTTCTCAAAACATTAAGTTAGACCAATAGGCTGTTGAATTTATTCCAATCCATTCAGATATAAAAAATAGTTTGTTCGATTCGGAATGAAATCACTCATTATTTTGTCTAATCAGCGGTTTTGAAAATTGAAAGGATTTAAAGATTTATGAAGAAAAAAATTTGGCTGATCGTCATTCTGGTTTTGGCGGTCGCCGTCGGATGGCATCTAATTCGGAAGAACGGCTCGGATAAACAGATACAGATTGCCTATGGGCAAGTAACCCGCGGCAATATCGAAACCATCATCTCCAGTACCGGTACGCTGGTAGCGATCGGTACGGTGGACGTCGGTACCCAGGTTTCGGGCCGGATTGATAAAGTTCTGGTGGATTACAATGACATTGTCAAGAAAGATCAAGTTCTGGCGGTTTTGGATACACTGCTATTGAGTCAATCCGTTAAAGAGGCAGAAGCCAATTTGCACAAAATGCAAGCGCTTTACGAACAAGCCGCTTTTCAGTATGATCGCATTTCTAATCTTTTCCAGCAAAAATTGGTTTCGGAGCAAGAATACATTGATGCCCGAACCAATAAAGCCACCAGCGAAGTCAGCTTAAAACAAGCCCAGATTGCCCTCGATAAGGCGGTCGCCGATTATGGTTATGCCATCATCCGCTCACCAATTTCCGGAACGGTTATTGACCGAGTGGTTGAAGAGGGACAGACGGTCGCGGCTAGTTTTTCGACGCCTACTCTTTTCACCATTGCCCGAGATATGACCAAAATGGAAATTGAAGCCCTGGTGGACGAAAGCGATATCGGTGAAATTAAAACCGATCAAAAAGTGCGCTTTACCGTCCAGAGTTATCAGGATAAAATTTTCAATGGAGTCGTAAGACAGGTTCGCCTTCAGCCGCAAACCGTCTCCAATGTCGTCAATTATACGGTCATTGTTGATGCCGATAATCACGAACAACTGTTATTACCGGGAATGACCGCTACCGTGGATTTTATCATTGATTCACGCGAAAACGTGCTGATCGTGCCAAATTCGGCGTTAAAAATTACTCCGACGGAAGAAATGCTGGCGAAAGCTCATCAGGCGCGAACAGCGCAAATGGAACAATTGCCTGAGTCGGTGAAAACACAATTCCGGGAACAATCTCCTAAACCACAATCGGCTGATCAATCGCCGGAAGAATTAGATAAATCAACGCGACCGACGCCAATCTGGTATGTCAACGAATCCGGCCAGATTCTTAT
>DAOTJS010000049.1:0-5943 GCA_035448825.1 Fidelibacterota bacterium | reverse complement strand
CCGAGCGGGACTCTCTCTTCTGAGACTCCTCCGGAGCCTTCGGAGTCAATCCTGTCTATTTTACTCCCCGATTTCGAGATCGGCAGATTCTTTGGCCGGAATATGTGGCCGCCGATTACTGCGGATGCTGACCGCCAGAGATGCAATCATCAGCAAAAAAATAACAATCAGAACTAATATTTTTTTCTTTATTTTCATAAATCTACGATGTCAATTCACGTTAAAATTTTAATGAACCGGCGGCAGTCAATCTGTGTCGAGTGACAAACTAGCGATGCAACTTGATTTTCGTCACATTTGCAATTCAGCCCAATCACTGTTATTTTTAGCTATGAAAATATTAGTTATTCACGGACCAAATCTGCCTTTTCTGGGTAAAATCTCAGCTGGAACCGGCTCGCGTTTGACATTGGACAAAGTCAACACCTTCCTGAGACGCACAGCATATAAATCTGGCATTGAATTGAAAATATTTCAACTTTATTCCGAAGAAAAAATATTGAAAGCCGTCGCCCGCAATCGGTTCGATATCGTCGGATTAATAATCAGTCCGGGAGCACTGGCATTCAATTGCTATACTCTCCACGAACTGCTTTCCATTCTTAAAATCATGACGGTTGAGGTTCACCTAAGCGAAATGCCGGACGCGAAGGCGAGCTTCGATCAATCCGCTTTGCGGGATATTGCCGTCGCACGCTTTCTCGAACCCGGTCTGACGGCTTATCAAAAGGGCTTACAATATTTTATTGAAACCAAAGCGGCATCGCAATAAAACCTATCAACTCCGGAGAGTTTTTATGAAGAAGCTGAACATTTTTAGCCTATTACTTTTCTTGCCGGTTATGTTAGCGGCTTTTACCGGCGAAGTAGTCAAGACTTACGATTTACCGTCCAACTGTCCCACGGGACTGACTTATGATGGCCAAAACCTCTGGATGGCCGACCGCAAAACCGACCAACTTTATTGCCTTGATAAAAACAATGGAAAGGTCGTACGTCAATTGCCGTCACCTGGCTATTGGCCGATGGGTTTAGCCTGGGATGGGAAAGCGCTGTGGGTCTCGGATTTACGAGCCGGCAAGATTTACCAAGTTGATCCAAAAAGCGGGTTAGTTAAAAAAACCATTGATGCACCAGGCGGGAGTCCACGCGATCTGGCCTGGGACGGCCAATATCTGTGGTGCGCCGACGACGGCTCAGACGAAATTATCCAGTTTAGTCCAGATGACGGCACTACCATCAAGTCCTTTAAAGCACCTTCTACCGAGGTCCGCGGCCTGACTTTTGACGGTCAATATCTCTGGGCTTCCGATCGCGGCAAAGACGAAATCTATATGATCGATCCGCGGAACGGTTGGGTTCTCATTATTACGACTGCTCCGGGGCCATACACCAAAGGTCTGGCTTATGACGGGCAAGCGCTCTGGGCGGTTGACTACCAAACCGACAAACTCTATCAACTGAAAGTGCCGGACGGTGAAAAATTCATTCGCAAAAATGAACGTAAGGCTAAGGTAACCTTTACCCACCAGACTCGCAATTTCGGGCCGGGCAAAATTCGTAACCTGGACGTCTATATTGCACTTCCCCAAAATCGCGATTCCCAGAAACTCAACGGCGATCTGCAATTTACCCCCAAATACGACAAAATCGTAACCGACCGGTGGGGTCAGCCGGCGGCGTATTTCAATCTGAAAGATGTCGAAGCCGGTAAAGTCATCAATTTGGAGATGGTGGCTAACGTGAGCGCTTTTGAAGTTCAATATTTTATCTATCCCGAAAAAGTCGGCGGACTGGAAGCGATCCCGGCCGACATCAAACAGAAATACCTCGAAAACAACGAGAAATATCAATACGATCACCCCATTATTCAGAACGCTCTCCGTGAGGCGGTGGGTTATGAAAAAAATCCTTACTGGATTGCCCGCAAGATTTACAATTACTTGATTGATAAAATGTATTACGAACGCGTCGGCGGCTGGAATACGGCGCCAACGGTTTTGGCGCGAGGCAATGGAAGTTGCTCCGAGTACACTTTCGTTTACATTGCGATGTGCCGGGCGGCAGGATTACCAGCGCGTTATGTCGGTTCAATAGTAGTACGCGGCGATGATGCCAGTCTGGATGATGTCTTCCATCGCTGGGTCGAGGTTTACCTGCCGAATTACGGCTGGATTCCGGTTGACCCGAGCGGCGGCGACAATGAATCCCCACGCGATCAAGCCGCTTATTTCGGTCACCTCGCTAACCGTTTCCTGATTACCACCGAAAGCGGTGGTGCCTCCGAAACGCTTGGCTGGTATTACAATTCCAATGAATTTTTTACCACCGATCCACAAACCAGCGTTTATATCGAAACCATCGGAGAGTGGGAGCCATGAGATCGTTTGACTCGAGAATTACTTAATCGTAATGGCCAAACCTTTTAAAATTGGAGGAAGGCCAGATGCTTTATTTGATTGCCTTATGGATAGCGGCGGCACCGAATAACATCCGATTGAAACTGACCTGGCGAAAACCGACCTGGCCAATGATCCCGGCCAATTCTTCCGGACGGTAAAAGTGGCGAATAGAATGGGAAAGATAGGCATAGGCTTTTTCCGAACCCGAAATCAAGCGACCGATTGGTTTCACCGTGGCTTTGACATAAAGGTGAAATAGCCAGCGAATCGGCACCAATCGGGGTTGACTGGTCTCGAGATTCACGAATAAGCCACCGGGTTTCAAAACTCGATGAAACTCCCCTAAACATTCGAGCAAATTATCCTGACTTATACTAAGGTTGCGAGCGGCAAAGGATATGGTGACGACATCGAAAGCTTCCGACCGAAAAGGTAAACATTTCATATCCGCCAGGGTGAAAATAATGCGCTTCGCCTCGGGCTTTTCCCGGGCTTTAGTCATCATTGGCAGGGAAAAATCAGCCACAAATATATGCGTGCCGTCTTTTGCCTGACGGGAAAGTTCCCCAGCCATCTCGCCGGTGCCGCCACAGGCGTCCAGCCACCGTTTCCCGCCTCCGGAAGCGGCCAGCCGGGCGGCTCTTTTGCGCCATACAGAATCCTGCCCGAGAGTCAAAATTTGGTTCAGTAGCTTATAAGTTGGCGGAACGGCGGTAAACAATTCCTGAATGGATGGATTCATAGAGTTGGTAATTTTCCTAAAATTTACAAATTAGATGTCGTCGGGAATCTCACTGTTTTATTTTTTCCGCAACTTCTACCGGTCTTACTACAACCTCCCATTCTTCAGGAAGCACTCGGAGTTCTGTCATTCTGGAGCCTTCTGGTAGTATGTCGTTGGAGGTTGAGTTCATAATGATATTTGCGAAAAAATTTTCCGCCCCAACAATAGGCTGGACGGTTGAAAAAATAACGGGAATATCAAATATAATTTTCATCTGTTTTCCATTTTTTAGGATTATCAATTATATATTGCCTTATTCGATTTAATTCACCATCATTTCGAATAATGTGTTCGTAATAATTTCGTTGCCAAACAACGTAAATATCCGTGTTTTGACGAAACCATTTGGTAACCCCAATTTTAAATCCACGAATAATGGAACCAATGGTTTTTGATGGCGAACGAAATGGCGTGATATATTGTTGGGGCGAAAAATTTTTCGCCCCAACAATATCATTCAATACGATTATTCCATGAATATGATTTGGCATAATGATATATTCATCCAATTGTACGTGTGGAAAATGATTGGGTATTTCAAACCAACATTGGCGCGCCATTTTTCCAAATTCGTTTAATCGCATTTCACCATTCAAAATTTCCCCAAATAGGCATTCGCGGTTCTGTGTGCAAACGGTAATAAAATAGGCACCTTGTTGGGAATAATCGTATCCCTGCAAACGGATGGAACGGCGATGGTGGTTATCTGGATTGTATTCCAGTCTTTCCTTCAATTGTCTTTATCTCCTCCTGCGTTAACCCATACGGCAAATATACTAAGTTATCTATTTCTTTTCCCCTGAGAGGCGCGTTGCAACTTGCCTCTTTCGGCAGCGCTCCGAGCTCTGTCATCCTGTAGCCTTGTGGAGTTATTTCTCTTTCTAATGAATAATTTCAGTCTCGTCATTACCTTTTCACTGCCCATTAGCTTTTATCCAAAAAATATTCATTGCCTTTTCCTATAACAACTTTATCCAATATTGCTCCTGTAAATTATATTAAATGTCCAAGGTCAGGTTGTAGTGACCTTCCAGCTTGTCGGAAAGTTTAATCTGCCAGGGGTGCTGAATGGAGCGGATGTTCTCCAGCACCTTGTCGTCACTTACGGCGATGGGCGCGTTGATGAAGCCCGTGAAATTTCTCTCATCATAAAGCCCAGCTGGCTCTAAGCCGGGGTCTATCATATAGGTGAGCGTATGAAAGGGTTGTCCCGAGAACACGTCGTAGACGGCTTTTGCCGCCTCAACCAAAAATTGTCGATGTCTGAATTTGAGTTTCATTTGCCGTCGCCTTTCACAACAATGTCTTCCTGTTCGTAATAGTAGGAGTAGTCAATGCCTTTCATAAACATTTCGCGGTCGTTGATTTTATCCGTCAAGGCGGACTTCAGCAATGCTTTAATCGGCGTGGAATCCGATACGCTCTTTTCCATAGCGCTCAGGTATTCTTTTTTGTTGATCAAGCTCCAATCTACGCACAATTTCAAGTTCTTCTTTAGAATCAAGTCGAGCCAGATGCGCATACTTCTGCCGTTAGCTTCCAGAAAAGGGTGGGCAACGTTCATCTCCACATACTTATCCACAATCTCATCAAACGTGCTTTCAGGCATTGCTTCGATTTTTTTCAGCGTCTCTGGTAAAAAGGGCGCTGCGGCGAATTGAAAACTTCCCTTCGCAATATCATGCGTTCTGATTTGTCCGGCAAAATCATAAAGCCCGCCGAATAAGTAGCCGTGAATTTGCTGCAAGCCTTTTACTGTACCGACTTCAATTGTATCGAGCAGAGAGCTGTCAAAAAGGGCATAAGCCTTGGATTTGCTCTTTCCGTCAATGGTTTCATCGCTGTAAGTAAACCATTCGATAAAACGATTTGCCTGTTTGCTGGGAAAATTTTTCGCAAGTTCAATAATTCCGTCATAATCAAACATATCCGTCACATATTTCTTGCCGTCGGCAGCCGTTAATTTCAGTTGGTTAGCGCGACTAACCAACTGACTGCCTTCTTTTTTGAGCTTTGCTTTTAAATATTTCCAATAATTTCTGTTCTTGGAATAATCTTCTTCGCCACGCAAAACGCCCACAATATCCAGAACGGAAAACCACCATTTGGATTTTTCGTCGTCCCAAACAGCGCGCACTTCTTTGTCATCAAAAAAACGAATGGAGATTTTATTCATTCACCATCACTCCCCTTTCTTTAATTTGGAGTTTGGAGAATTTGTTATTGGCAAAAGTAAACGCCGTTTTTAGAACGGTTTCCCTCCATTGCGATTTGAATTCTATGTCCTGCTGCTCATTCATAATTTTATTTCTCCCTTTTTAGCGCCAACCGTTTGCTAAAATCGTCAGCCAATCGCTAGTTTAGTCAATTGGTTGTCACTTATTAGTCAAATTAGCCAATTAATTGCCAATAGACTCTCTTGTCTAAAAATATCTGGCAACTTTAAATCATTACCTATTCATGACTTTCGTTACCTGATCATTTACTAATCATCGTTTTTATTTCCCCTGGCGTCTTTGTGGCTTCTTTGTGGCGTGTTTGGCGTCTTTAAGGCGTCTTTAATATATAATTTGTCCCCTTGCCTGTACTACCTACTTGCACAAATATTTTTTTGCTAACCAGATCAAATAAGTCCCTGGTTGCAGTCCTTTCTGAAATTTTAGAAATCTCTTGATACTCCTTATTGGTAATCTTACCTTTTTCTTTCACATACTTTACTGCCTTAATCTGCCTTTCGTTTAATCCTCTTTTTCTTAA
>DAOTJS010000048.1:0-6216 GCA_035448825.1 Fidelibacterota bacterium | reverse complement strand
TATCAATTAAATCAGGCGCCATCAGTTGATTGCCAACTTCATCGCAAGGATAACTGAATTGCAGTACGATATGTTTGGCACTGCGGGCAATGCCTTTGAGTATAATTGCATAGCGGTTACGACTGAGGATCGGGAAAACAACTCCCAGACAATCGCCGTTGAATTTCGCCTTCAAATCAGTGGCGATGGCATCTGCCGTAGCATAATTGCCTTGCGCTCGCGCGACGACCGATTCCGTAATTCCCACAATATCCCGATCGCGGATAGAAAATTTCTCGGCTTCGGCGGCTTGGAGAACGCTCGCTACTACCATTTCTTCAATCGCATCGCCCTGGCATACAACCGGTGTGCGAATTCCTCTAACTACAGTTCCAACATAACGTTTCACTTAACATATCTCCTTTTATAGGTGACAAAAAAGCATTTAATAGTGTCATTTACCCGCACAATCTATAAACATTGCGGTTTGTAAACACCTAAAATTTGTTAGCACCGAGAGCAAGTTAACGGCTACCTTAATTCAGTATAATTCTCACAATTTCACCGAGTCCATTACTTTACCGGGACTCGTTTCTGACCAGGTTATTTTAGGTAAATTTTAGCTGTTAATTCAACAAAAAAATGTGAAAAAAGATGTTTCATCTATAAAATTAAAGAGATAACAAGTTAATTGAGTGTAATATCCAGTTCGTAATCATTGCTTTTATTTTACCAGATTTCAGAAATTTCACCAGATTAGGAAATAATTGATTAATTTTTAGCAAATCGCGATTATTTTTCCAATTGAGTTTAGTTCATTTACAAATCATTCAATAACATCAGGAGTAGAAAATGCAATATCGAGAATTAGGACGCACCGGCTGGAAAGTTTCAGCCATTAGCTTTGGAACGTGGGCAATTGGCGGAACGTGGGGCACCGTCAGGGATCAGGAATCACTGGCGGCTCTTCACCGAGCGCTCGACCTTGGGGTAAATTTTTTCGACACGGCCGATGTCTATGGCGATGGACATAGCGAGCGCTTGCTGGCGCGCCTGCGTCGCGAAAGAAGTGAGCCGTTTTATATTGCCACAAAAGCCGGTCGGCGACTCACTCCGCATATAGCCGGCGGCTATAATCGTGAAAACCTCACCGGTTTCGTGGAACGCAGTTTGAAAAATCTCGAGACGGAGACGATTGACCTTCTGCAATTACACTGTCCACCGACCGAAGTTTACTACATGCCGGAAGTGTTTGACATCCTAAACGATCTGGTCAAAGCCGGAAAAATTCGCTACTACGGCGTCAGTGTGGAAAAAGTCGAAGAGGCTCTCAAGGCAATCGAATTTCCCGGCGTTCAAAGTGTGCAGATAATATTCAATATTTTACGGCAAAGACCGGCCGATTTGTTCTTCAAGGAAGCCAAGCGCAAACAGGTTGGGATTCTGGCGCGCGTGCCGCTGGCGTCCGGACTGCTGACTGGCAAATTTTCGCCGAACAGCACCTTTGAATCCGACGATCACCGCTCTTTCAATCGTCACGGCGAAGCCTTTGACCGCGGCGAAACTTTCGCCGGTTTGGAATTCAATGCCGGATTGCAAGTTATCGAGAAACTGCGCCTGCTGGTTCCGGAAGGTTTCACTATGACGCAAATGGCTCTGCGCTGGATTCTGATGTTCCCGGAAGTCACCTGCGCCATTCCCGGCGCCAAACGCCCGGAACAAGTCGCAGAAAATGCTCAAGCGGCTGACTTACCGCCTTTATCCGACGCTATTATGCAGAAAATCCAGGAAATTTACGAACGCGATGTGCGCCCCCATGTGCATCAATACTGGTAAAAAGTTACTATAATAAAAGCGCGGAATGAGCATCTATTGAGGAGTAGATTTTCTATCCCTGTTGCTCTATAATACTCTTACTACTACGCGGCGGGTGCTAACTTAGGAACGCATTTATTCCTAATAGGAACGTAGTTTTTGTGACTTTGGAGTAGAATATAACCGTCAGTAGTTCCTACTTCGCTTAGAGTAAACATTTCAAAAATTAGAGGGACTGCTGAGGATAAAAAGGTTGCATTTATGGCTAAATCTAAATAACATTGACAAAATTGATTTAACAATAAAGGCAAGGATAAGGGGATGTCGAATTTTATCACTAATCAGCCTACGAAAGAACTACAAAAACGCCTGAGTGAACTTATTACCCATAGCGACGAACTCAAGTTTTTAGTAGGGTTTTTCTATTTTTCGGGTATTCGTGAATTGTACGATGGGCTTAAGGCAAATGACAGAGTCATTATCAAAGTTTTAGTGGGATTAAATGTTGATCTTTATAACTACAAGTTGGTTGAGTTTGCATCTCAGGAACAACTCAACGATGCCGAAAAAGCGAACCAGTTTTTTCAATCAGTCAAAAATTCCATTAATACCGAATATTTCGATAATAAGGAGTTCTACGAACAGGTGCGATTCTTTATCGAACTAATTCAGGAAGATCGCTTGCTAATCCGCAAAACTGATTACCCCAACCATGCCAAACTTTATATCTTCAAACTCGAAGAAGGGCAGGTAGGTAAAAAAGAACTATTTATTACCGGAAGTAGCAACCTGACCAGAGCCGGGCTGACTACTCAGAATGAATTTAATGTCGAGATTAGCGACTACGGTTTCGCCGAAGCCGATAGATATTTTGATACTTTATGGAATAAGGCGGTCAAAATTACTGAATCCGCTGAATACAAAACTAAGCTCATCGAGGTCATCAAAAAAGAGACTCTAGTTAAAGAAATTACACCATTCGAAGCTTATTGTCTGGTACTCAAATCTTACCTTGACTGTTTTACGCATAAAGAGATCGGCACGGCGATTATTGAAATTTTGGAAAAAAACGGCTATAAATCTTATCAATACCAGTTGGACGCGGTTCGGGAAGCCATCAGCATTATTGAGAATAATAACGGAGTGTTGATTGCCGATGTGGTTGGACTGGGAAAATCCATCATCGCCTGCGCGGTCGCTCTACACTTACGTGAACGGGGATTGGTTATCTGCCCACCGGGGATTATTGGCGACGTTAATAAAAAATCCGGCTGGCGAATGTATATCGAGCAGTTCGGATTATTCGGCTGGGAAGTGCGTTCTTTAGGTGATTTGGAAAACACACTCAATTTCGTCAAAGAACATGATGATATTAAAGTGATAATTGTTGATGAAGCCCATCGTTTTCGCAATCAGGATACGGAAAGTTATGATCTGCTGAAAAATATTTGCCGCAATCGTAAGGTGATTTTATTAACCGCTACCCCGTTCAATAATAAGCCGGAAGATGTTCTTTCTATCTTGTCATTGTTCATAACACCGAAAAAGTCATCTATTACACTTAGTAATAATCTGACTGAAATATTCAGGCATTTTGATCAGCTTTTTAAGAAGTTGAGTTTTATTACCAAAAATCATAATTCCCAAGATCCGGAGAAAAAAGCAAAAGTCCAATTATACTATAAATCTCTATTCGATGAGGATACAATAGATTTAAAAAAGATCAAGAAGCGAACCCATATGATAGCCAGACAAATTCGTAATGTCATCGAACCAGTTACTATCCGACGCAATCGGCTCGACTTAGAGAAAAACCCTTATTACAAAAACGAAGTCAAGAACCTATCTAAAGTTGCTGACCCAATCGAATGGTTCTACGAATTAACACCGGAACAATCGGCTTTTTATGATAAAATCATTCAAGACTATTTCGGAGACTCGAATAACGGCAGAAAATTCCACGGCGCCATTTACCGCCCATTTGAATATGAAGAAGGCAAAATGGAGGATGTCGAAGAAGGCAAATTAAGCCTGGAAAAACAACGAGAATACATCGTTCAACGCGCCTTATTCGATATTATCCGTCGTCTGTTGGTCAAGCGCTTTGAAAGTTCATTCGGTGCATTCCAACAAAGTATAACTAATTTTAAAAATTTTCATACCGATGTGCTTGACTTTATTACCAAAATGGGAAATGGCGATCCTCTCAAAGGCGAATATATCTTGGACCGAGACCTGCTCGAAAAAATCTTTGCGATGGATGTAGATGAAATCGAAGAACATCTCAAGGAATATGAGGAAAAAATCAAACGTGGTGAATATCCTAAAAAACACAGGCGTTATAAAATAGCCAAGTTTAAATATGCCAATGAATTTGTTAATGATATCCGTAGTGACATCGAAATGTTTGCTGAAATCCTCGAGACTCTGAATGCATTGAATCTGGTCAATGATGATCCTAAGACCAAATGCTTGATTAAAAATATTCAATCAAAATTCGCCGAACCGGCTACGGCGGGCGAACCTAAGCGCAAAATCGTGATTTTTTCCGAATACGCCGATACCGTTAAATATATCGGGAATGATCTCTGCCGCTGTTATCCCGATCGCGTGCTGGTCGTTTATGGCAAATTGTCCGATGCTAAAATAGAAGTTATTAACCGTAACTTCGACGCTTCCTATAAAAAACCAAGTGATGAATACGATATTTTACTCAGTACTGATAAATTGTCGGAAGGCTTCAACCTGAATCGCGCCGGAATGATCATTAACTACGATATTCCTTGGAACCCAGTCCGAGTGATTCAACGTCTGGGACGAATCAACCGGATCAGTAAGAAAGTGTTTGATACCCTGTACATCGTTAATTTTTTCCCAACGGAAAAGGGCGCTGAATACGTCAAGTCGCGCGAAATTGCTCAAACCAAGATGTTTATGATTCATAATACCTTAGGAGAAGATTCCAAGATTTTCGATATTGACGAAGAACCTTCTCCGGCGGCTCTTTATCAAAAAATCAACCAGAATCCCGATGAAATGGAAAGCGAAAGCTTCTATACCCGCGTAATCAATCTTTTCAATGAAATCCAAAAGCAATATCCGGACGTCATTCAGAATCTCAATGATGCTCCCAGAAGAATCAAAGTCGCCAAAAATTTCCATCAAGACGAACTAATTGTCTTTTTCAAAAAGAACCATTTTTACGTCAAAACCGCTAAAATTAGCGATCCTAACCTTGAAATTACCGACTCGTCCCTCGAGGAAGTTTTAGAAAAAATTCAATGTCAGCCCGAGACGCCTTCTTTACCGATTTCGGAACAATTCTGGGATTCCTATGAGGCTGTAAAATTTTCTTTAGGCAATAAAAAAGCTCTTTCCAAAATGCCAAATATCGAGAGAGAAGCATTCAACAATATCGATTTTTTACTGAAATTCAATAAATCCGAACTGCTGACCGAATCCAAAAGTTTTCTGCGAACCCTGCGCGAGGACATTCTCGATTATGGCACTCTGCCGGATTATACCCTGCGTCGGATTGCCAATCTGAAAACTGCCAACCATAGTATCGAGAAAATTATTGCCGAGATCGAAAAACTGCGCGCTGAACTGGGCGCAGATTATCTTGACAAAGAAAAAGCGCGCCTGAAAAATCTGGATCGCGAAATTATTATCGCCATTCATAATCAGAACTTAAATGATCTTCAGAAAGTTGGTTAAATATGACAAACAATGAAATTCTGCTCGACTTTATCAATGACTTCAAGCCCGCAAAAGTCAATCCCCTCTTTCGCGAATTAAGTCGAGGAACTTTGCGACCATACGAAGAGCATTTACCGCAATATACATCGGCGCCTTTTTCGGATGGCTATTGGCACGGCGCAATGCAACTCACCGACGAAAATGAACTCATCGTCTGCAGTTTTATGATTCATAAAGAGCTGAGCGAGCGCAGTGGCAAGAAAGAACAGTACAATTTAGCTAAAAAAATACTCAAAGATTTTCAGCGCTATACCGGCGGATTTTTTATCTTTTACGACACGAAAGGCGATTTTCGCTTCTCGCTGATTTATGATATTCCCGGTCCGGACGGCAAACGCTATGGGAATAACTTCCGCCGCTATACCTATTTTGTAAGCAAAGAGCAGACCAATAAAACATTTCGCACTCGCTTAAGCGAGGCAGATTTCTCGTATTTTGAAAATATCAGAGACGCCTTCAGCGTAGAAAAGGTAACAAAGGCGTTCTATTCTGAATTGCAGAACTGGTACTTCTGGGCAATGAACATAGTTGAATTTCCCGATGATGAGGATAAAGACAAAAACAGCCGCAATGCAAAGAATCTTATCCGGCTGATAACACGCATCATCTTCATCTGGTTTATGAAAGAAAAACGGCTTATTCCATCGTCGCTTTTCGAAAAAC
>DAOTJS010000047.1:0-6469 GCA_035448825.1 Fidelibacterota bacterium | reverse complement strand
GTTCATCAACTACCGAGTTGCTTTTCTTCCGATAGTATTCGGTATTATTGGCTAAAAAATGTTTTAGGGTGGCAACGGTTCCGGTACTCTGGACTCCCTGAACATAATTCTCTATTATCCGAGCTGTTAAGTAGGGATCTTCGCCAAAATACTCAAAATTGCGACCACATTGGGATTGGCGATAAATGTTCATCCCCGGTCCGAGTAAAATACCAATATTGGCGGCTTTACATTCCTCACCGATCGCTCGGGCGTATTGATAAGCTAACTCACGGTTCCAGGTGGCGGCTAATGAAATTGGACAGGGAAAGGCTGTTGATTTTTCCGGCTGGTAATCCGAGAGGTCAATTTCATTAAAGCTCTGACGGATATGGATGCCTTGAGTCGCATCCGACATATAAATTTCCGAAAGATTCAAACGCGGTAGCGCTCGAATAAAGAAGTATTTATCGCCGCCAATCAAAGCGATTTTCTCATCTAAGGTCATTTGAGCCAAGATCGATTCGGCTAATTTATCTGCTTCTGCATAGGCTAAAGGCTGAAACGTTTCCATATCTCGATTTAATTCCTGACTAAATAAACGATTATTGGTGGCGAACGGGTTTAGTAAAATTAGAAAAAATAAAAAACCACCTAGGTAGGTTTTGCGCATGATAACTCCTGTAATTAATTTGGTTCAATTTATTCTCTTAGTCTTATTTTATAAGTGATAATTTTCGGGAAATTGAAGTCGTTCCAATTTCGGAATCGGCTAAAAATTGCAATATATATACTCCACCGGCAATTTCGCCGCTCGCACCGTTCGTTTCCCAGGTGGTTTGGTATCGTCCGGCTGGAAACACTTTATTTACCAAAGTGCAGACCAAATTACCGCGTAAATCGTAAACACCGAGATTAACCCCGGCGCTAACCGGTAACTCGAAGCTTATCTGGGTAGAAGAATTAAAGGGATTTGGATAATTTTGAGCTAAGGCAAATCCATCTGGAATAAATCGTGTATTTTCAACCAGATTAGGTTGTTTGGTATTACCTCTGATGATATAATCCCTAATTAACAATCCTGATTCGCTAATTGCGGATGCTGACCAGCCACCGTTAGCCGACGCGCCCGGTTTTAAGGCGGCTGAGGTTTCATTTTTATCGGCAATTGACCAATTGCACCAGCTGATTTGATTACTCTCCATAAAATTCATCCAGAGGCGGGTTTCGGCGGTATCAATTGGACCGTCGCCGGTATTCAGAACAGTACCAAATTCTGTCACAAAAAGCGCGATCCCATTTTTTAATGCAGTTGATGCCTTATTGCGTAAGGTTTGTTTATGATACTGGTAAGCCGCATAAAAATGCAAAGCATAGGCAATATTGTTCTGTGTGAGCGGATTCTGCGAGGCAATATCTACATCCTGCGACCAGTTTGGCGTTCCGACCACGATTAAATTGTCGGGATCAATCGCCCTTATTGAATCAACTACGGCGTTCAAATAAGGCTTTACCACGGTCTTCCAATTGTCCTGCTCAGGTTCGTTAAATACTTCATAAATCACGTTGGGATTGTTACCATAACCAGTAGCAATTTCTTTAAAGAAATCAATCGCCTGCGCCTGGTGTTCATGAGCATTATGATCATGCCAATCCACAATGACATAAATTCCTAAATCAATACAAGCCTCGATGACGGTCACGATTTTTGCCTTTTCGCTTGCGGGATTGTTCAAATAACCACCCGATTCGATACCCATTGCCGCCCGGACAACGGTGCATTTCCAGTCATCTCGAAGCCATTCAATACAATTGTAATTGTAGTATTTTCCCATCCATTGGCTCCAGAAGAGACTCATTCCGCGCAACACTATCGGATCACCATTTTGATCAATAATGCGGTTACCGCTGACAGTAAGGTTTCCATGCTCTTCTACGAAGGTTAAATCGGAACCACCGATTTGATCGGATTTATTATTCGGCTCACATTGGATAAGAACTGGTAATATAACTATTAACCAAAACACTGTAATAATTTTACACTTATGACGATTATGTCTCTGAACTGAATTCATTTATAAAAATTCCATTTAGCGATTGAGTTTTGCATCCATCAATCATCCCTATTTATATACAACCGGAAAATTACCTTTATATTGACAACGATAGTGCTATTTATTGATTATTTCCGATTCAGTTGCTGGCGAATCCAATTCATCCGCGCCTGGTAATTTTCTGCCGGCAAACCGTGTCCGGAATAGGGATAAATGATGTATTCTTTTGGGCATTGTAAATTATTATAAGCCGCGAAGTTAATATGCGGCGGGCAGGTTTCATCCATCAGACCCACTAGCATAAAAACCGGTGCCTTGACTTTCGGCGCTAAGTTTTTAATATCAAAGTAACTCAATGTTCGGAAAACTTCTTCCCAAGTTGTTTCGGGATGATTGTTAACATAGTCTTTGAACTCGTTACCGGGCCAAATGGCAACTTTAAAATAGTCGGGAAAGTCTGATAAAAACGGCACACCCGGTACGCAAAGGCGAATACGATCATCTAAGGCAGCGGTCGCAAACGAAAGAGCGCCGCCCTGGCTCTGTCCATCAACGATGATTCGGCTTGTATCAACTTCCGGTCGCGAACACAGAAAATCTACCGCCCGCACACAATCCATATAAGCGCCGCGGTAAATATATTCATATTTATTCTCCAGATGATATTGCAAATAGCCAGGAAATCCGGGATCGATCTCATCCCGACTATTGCCATGCCCCCGAATATTCAAACCGAAACTGATAAAACCATCTTCTGTAATCAGGTTAGTCGGCTGCATATTCGTACCATAACCCTGAACTTGAAGAAAAGCCGGGTATTTCCCAGGGTTTTTCGGAACCGAGTACCAGCCGCGAATTAAAATATTTCCCAGCGAACGCATTTCAACCAGGTAATAATCGCGCTCAGCGGTGCATAATTCATCCTGGCGAATCATCTTAAACTGTGGGTCAACCGTAGCCAGTTCGGCTTTGGCTTGCTCCCAAAAAGCATCAAAATCCGGCTGAGCATCGACGGGCGAAATCACCTTCTCCGGATCAACTGCTATCGCAAATTTATGCAATTTATTCCAGCCTAAACTTTCGAAACTTACTGCCCCGAGGTAAAAGCCGGGTTGCAGTTTCTTTAAGTTGTAGGAATATTTTTTAGCAGAATTATTTTTCATCGTAATCTTTAATTCTTTATCATAGATTTTATCCCCGAAATCACTATTGATCGACAGCCTGAGAATACCTTCAATTGACTCATTACTTTCATTACGCATAATGACCGGAAGTACAATTTCGGAGCAATTCTTAATGACGTGATCCTTCTGAGGAAGGGCAATTTCGATTTTTAGCTGATCGGAAAGACCAATCACATTCAGCTCAGCGGCTGAGTAGTACAATCCACCACCGCCACCTGCATCATAAACTCGAATTGCAATGACATTCGGCTGATCCCAGCGAACCAGTTCGACCGGGATAATATATTCGCGATCCAGACCATAAGCACCGACATAATTTGGTGGGAAACCACCCATCTGCCCAATTAATTCACCATTGAAATAGGTAGCATCGGAATCGTCAATACGCCCCAGACGCAGAATAAATCCGCCATGTTTAACGGCTTTCTCCTTCAGCGTTGATGGAATAATTACACTGTATCTATACCAGGCAAATCCATCTAAATTTTCATAGCCTTGCACTTCCCAGGTTCTACCGGCAATGATAGAGTTCCAGGAAGCGTCATCATATTGCGGATCAGCCCAGGCTAAATCATCGCCGGGTTGAAATTTCCAATTTGGCCCTATCAAATTCTGAGCCGTTAAAACCGTCGTAATTGCAATGCAGACAATTAATGACGATGTGATTGTTTTAAAACGCATTTTATCCCCCTTTTTAAACGTTAAAATTTATCGAAAACATATAAATATCATTTTGTAAATAAACTGTTTCAAATATAATTAATAAAGGCTATAAAATGCGAGACTAAAATTTAAAACTCTCTCAATTAATTTTTATAATGCTTGTTACCAGAATGGTAAAAAGCCAGATCAAATCTCAATCTGGAGCGAAACCGGACAATGATCTGAACCCACTATTTCGGCTAAAATTTCGGCGGCACGAACATTCGCAACGAATCGTTTGTTGACGAAAAAATAGTCAAGGCGCCATCCAACATTACGTTCTCTAGCGTTGGTGAAAGGACTCCACCATGTATAATTACCCGGTTTATTATTAAATAATCGAAAAGTATCATAATAACCGTGGCTGAGAAATTTATCGAGCCAGGCTCTTTCTTCAGGCAAAAAACCGGAAATATTGGAATTCGCCGCAGGATGAGCTAGGTCTATTTCGGTATGTGCCGTGTTGACATCGCCACCTATGATGATATTCCGACCGCTGACGTTTATCCGATCAACATAATCGAGAAAAGCATCATAGAATTCAAGTTTAAAACGTAGGCGCGCCTCCGACATCTGTCCATTAGGAAAATAAACATTAAATAAAACAAATTGATCATAATCGGCAATGAGGAGACGTCCTTCCGTATCGAATTTCTCGATTCCAAATTTTTGAGTAATGGAAACCGGCTTTAAGCGAGAATACAAAGCGACTCCGCTGTAACCTTTTCTAACTGCCGATGAAAAATAAGAATAATAGCCACTAACTTGGGCTAAATCCGGCGGTAATTGCGATTCTTCAGCTTTTGTTTCTTGAATTCCTAATATATCTGGCTGAGTAGCTTTGACCCAATCTAAAAAACCTTTTTTATATACTGCCCGAATTCCATTGACATTCCATGAAATTAGGGTAAGAAGCATATCTTAGAAAACCAAGGATTGATCCAAACAGAAGGCAAAACCTTTTCCGTGATTAAAGAATCCGCCCGTTTGTGCAAAACCCCATTCCAAACGATAGCGACTAAAGATCATTCCGCTACCGACGCCCCATTTAATTTTATCGTTGCCTCCAACTCCGATTCCAAGTCTTATAGGCAACCAGTTTGCCGGTAAAAATTCAGCCGCGAAAGAAAATGCCGGGGTTGTTGTGGATGCCATATCATTGCTGAAAGACTGGCGATAATTGACAAACAGCCGCAGATTTTGCAATACTCTATATTCAAATCCCATTATCATATAAGCCGGGTAATTTGTCCTAATACCGGAAACTGTGTAGGTAGTGTCTTTTTTTAAAGATTCATCCATTATTGAATCTATATCGCCGAAATCCGAACTAGGAATATCGGCATAAAAAGAATATTCGGCTTTCCCAGCTTCTCCTATCCCCCAATTTAAAAAACCGACTACATTGTTCAAGGCAAGATTAGCAGTCATTTTTTCATTAATGACAGATGCCGCTCCTATATCAATCGCCAGACCGGCACCGCCCAGTCCGTATTCGCCTTTGAGATCGCCTTCCAGGATAACTCGGTCTTTATAGGTCGTAACATTCGCGGTTAGATCGTCGAATCCGGAATAACCCGCTCCAGCTAAAAGTTTAACGGCAATACCGACGGAAAATTTATCAACATAATTACTGAGATAAGGTACATTATCAATCTGCCATCCGTGAGCTATTCCCAGAGTAACTACCGATTGTAAATCCAGATCAGTATCGCTTAAATCAATAGGTTCTTCGAATTCATTACCAAATAGCGCGAGACGGAAAAGCGACTTAGGCGCGACAACTCTACCGGTTACTTCAGCGCCCAGCGTAAAAGCCCAACTATTTACCGAAAAATTAAGAAAACGCACCTGTACCAAGGGATTAAAATTCAAACCACCATCAGGGAAATGACTTAGCAGTTCCTCCTTGTCATCGTCATCCAAATATCCACCGGTGAAAATATGATTATTTAATAAATGCGTTGAAATAGTATTATTGCTAATCTGTAAAGCCGGAAATGGCACGATTGGGATAATTCCAAAATTGAATTGAACTTTCGGATTATCGTTCAATCCGAGGTTAGCCGGATTCCAGCCGATCACGTCACCACCCCGCGCTTGAGTGGCGTAAGCATCGGCGAAACTAATACTACGCGGATTCATATAAAGCTGACTATAACCTTGTGAGTAGATAACTAAGAAGGCACTTAAAGCTATATATTTTATCTTTTTCATCAGATTACTCCTCCTCTTTCCGATCAGCGAAATCAATCAAACCATTGATCGTTCCGTATAGCAATATCTTTAATTCATCGCCCTTCATAAAACGGGAAGGAATCGGATTCCCGGCGCCGTCAGTTCGTCCGACCAGATTAAATTGGGTTTTGACGTAAACTGAGTCCTGAAATAAAGCTACTTGCTTTTCACCTAATTCTACAACTTCTCGAAATGATGAATCGGGGTGAACATTAATGACTGCCAGAGTATCCGGACCATAAGGCTGAACTATATCGAATAATAGTGTATCCTGAGCGGCTAATAAGATCAGTTTACCGCCAATCTCGAATC
>DAOTJS010000046.1:0-6732 GCA_035448825.1 Fidelibacterota bacterium | reverse complement strand
CATTCAAGGCTTGAGTGCGATCAGCCACCTGTTTTTCTAATTCTTTCTTCTGGTGGTTGATAACCGCTAAACGCGTATAGTATATCAAAACCACCACGCCCAAACCAAGAACCCATATTAGTATTTTGAACCAGGCCGTTTTCCAGAAAGGTGGAACAATTTTAATCCTGATAGTGGCTTCATCGCGACTTAAAACGCCATCCGAATTTTCGCCTTTGACTCGGAAAGTATATTGACCGGGTGGGACTTTAGAATAGCTAATGCTATTGGTTTTAACGCATTTTTTCCAATCTTTATCATATCCTTCTAAAATGTAGTAGTATTTATTTTCAGCGGGGATATAGTAGTCCAGTAAACTAAAACTGATGGTGAAGTAATTCTCATTCCAAGGTAGGTCTAATGTGATCTGGTTAGGAGAATGATTGGAAATTATTTTTTCAGTATAGTCATTTTTAAATTTCGTAATAACGATATTGGGGACATATTTTTTATTAATGCTATCCGGATGAAAATAAGTATAGCCACATTTACCACCAATCATAATCCAGCCGGAACGTAGTCGGCAGTAATTCCTTAAGATATTATTTTTGAGGTAGCTGGGTTCTCTGATGTCAGAGGTTAATCTGTCTTTGTAATAGTAATTTACATTGTCATTGCGATCGAAGAGGGTAAAAGTATTCAATATTGGATTGTGTTTTATGATTCCTTGAGTGGTTCTAAACCAGAAAATACCATTATGATCTTCAATTATGCCGGTAATTGGGTATTTCCAGATATATCCCGTCTTTTCGGTACGATAGACAAATTTCTTTGTCAGCGGATTGTATGAAATCAGGTATGGTAACGACGAGGTCAACCAAATCTGACCATCTTGAGCTTCGTATAAACGGTAAAAACCTTCGTCACTTTCCGGCATAAAAATCAAAGTACTGTCAGAAATTAATTGATAAGTACCGCTATTTCGGTCAAATAAAATGAGTCCGTTGCGAGTCGCCAACCATAAATTCTTGTTCCGATCTTCCAGAATGTCGTAAACGATATTTTTGTTCGGGACGTTCTTAGTCGGTTCAGAAATTGAGTAATATTTTCTTTGATTGGTTTGGCGATCGTAGCGGCATAAACCAGCGGCGGTACCCAGCCAAAAATTACCCTGGTGATCTTCATAGATAGCCGGTATATGGTTGGCTCTAATCGAATTTTGCTTATTCGGCTGATTTTTAGTGACGTGATTTAAATAGATAAATTCTTGAGAAGATGGATTGAGTTTGAATAATCCAAGAGTAGTACCCACCCAGATAGTGTTTTGAGAGTCTTCATAAATATGTAATGAGCCTGGTGGTGGGCTTTCTTGATTGGAGAGCTTTAGGGGGAAAATTTTGACATTCTTAGTTTTCGGATTATAGCGCAGAACCTTTCCTTTTAGACCAAACCAGAGGTTATTTTCGTGATCCTCAAGGACATCGTTCACATTGTCGTTATTAAAATTAATGCTTTCCGATATTGAACGTAAATCCATAAAAGGACGTGGTAAAGAAAATCTAAACACACCACTATATTGAGTAGCGAGCCAGGCTGAACCGCTTTTATCAATGAAAAAACAGTTAATATTATTAACCGATATTTGATTTTCATCATAAGGGTCGGTCGAATAATGCCAGAATATTTCTGTTTCCGGATCATATCTAAAGAAGGTCTCGTTCTGATTGCATTGGCTTCCAACTACCCATATTTGTCCGCCACTTCCCTCATATAATTGATTGATGGTATAGTAATAGTAATTTTTTATCGGATCCTGGTAGGGATTTATTTCACTGCCGTCCGGTTTGAGCGGCAGTAGATAATATTGCAATGAGCCGTCGGCAATGGAATATTTTGCCAGAAATTTATGGGCGGCTATCCACAGGTTTTGATTACAATCAAGTAATATATCATTAATTTTAAAAGAGTACCGATTGAAGTAATAATTAAGATTCTGGAAGTCGTTTTCGTTAATCCGGCCGGTATTTATATCGTATTCGACTATGCCGTATTGACTTAAACCTAGCAGTAATTTTCCATCGCCTTTATTTATTATTCGATGAATTACATATTTGGCAGGCAATACAGAATTATCGTCAAACATTAAAGGACTGATTTTTTTTATTTGATATGAACCATTTTGATTAAAGACCTTAAAAACCTGGTTATTTTGTTGTCTGATATCAGTGACCGAGAAATAGAAATTACCTATTTGATCTTCGGCTATATCAATAATGCTGGGAATTGAATCGTTCGGTGACAGGATATGAATGAAACCGTTGGTAAGCGGATCGTATTTATCGATACAACCTTTATGAGGAAGGTTGCCAACTGAACCGATAATCCAGAGCGCACCTTTTGAATCAATAAATAATCGCTTAATATTTTGACAGGTGAGAGAAGTGGCTACTGAATCTTCGGGATGATAAGTAACAATCTCGTTCCCATCGTAGCGGCACAACCCATTTTCTCTGGTGGCAAACCACATAAATCCAATTGAATCCTGAACAATGGAGGTGATATGGTTACTGGGTAGTCCTTTTTCAGTGTTAATCTTCTCGAAATGCAAGCGTTTGCCGGGTTTGATGACCGTTTTAGCAATTGATATTTGGGCATTTGTGATTAATAAACAAGTAGATATATTTAGAATCAATAACCTCGAAAAGCGGCCGCCTCTTAGGACGGCTGGTTTCTCGTTATTAATTTCCGGTTTTTTAAAAATACTTCTCATCGCGTTAAGCCGAATTATCTTCCAACCAGCTTAATTTAAAAATAATTTTGAGGATGTAAAGATAGAATGTAACTTTCTATGTGATTTTTATTCAAATTAGAGTGGCTAAAAATCAGAAAACCAACCAGCAAAATTATTTAAAAACTCTTATTAGCCAACGTTCAAAAGGTATTTAAAAAATTAGAGAGGTTATTATGCATCAAACCATCAAGATTTTCCTGATCGCCTTGATTTTGCCGACGCTGATTTTCGCCGGCGATCTGTTCTTCAGCGAGTATATCGAGGGGACGAGCTTAAATAAAGCTATAGAAATCTACAATCCGACTGGTGAGGATGTTGATTTGAGTCATTACACTATCAAGCAATCTAACAATGGTTCGGGCTGGGGATGTTATACTCCTACCGGCGGATCACCAACAGAAGATACACGATATATTTTACCACTCAGTGGAACGTTAAATCCAGGTGACGTATATGTTATATATCACAATAGTGCCGTTGATGCAATTAAAAATGTCGGAGATATCGGATTTTCATATAATGGTACACCAAATGGCGGTGACGGAGATAATGTTGTGAATTTTAATGGAGATGATGCTCTGGGACTTTTTAAAGATGATGTTCTAATTGATGTAATAGGAGTACCGACGACTGATCCCGGGACAGCCTGGGCTGTTGCTGGTACTTCCAATGCTACTGCAGAACATACATTAGTTCGAAAATCAACAATATCTCAAGGTAACACAGATTGGACAAATTCAGCCGGCACTTCAGCCGATAATTCAGAATGGATCATTTATCCTCAAAATACTTTTTCATATTTGGGTGCTCATGTTTATGAAGGCGGGGCAAACCTTCCGCCGGCTGCCAGAGCCGGCGTCGACCAGGTAGTGCGTTTTAACGACACAGTCACACTGGATGGTTCAGCCAGTAATGACCAAGATGGTTCGATTGCCAGCTATGCCTGGGCGCAGATTTCGGGAGAATCGGTGACTCTGTCGGCTACCGATCAGGCTATTGTAACCTTTATTTCACCGTCCAGCGTAGCTACCCTGGTATTCGAATTGGTCGTTACGGATAATGAAAGCGCCGTCGGAAAAGACAGCGTGACGATTTATGTTGATCCCAGTCCTGTTATAATCAGTGAATATGTTGAAGGGACTTCGAATAATAAATATATTGAATTATGTAATACATCAGACGCTACTATAGATTTGAGTGCCAATGGTTATACATTACGTTTAGCTTCGAATGGCGGTGGTTCATTTACCAATACTTTTTCAGATTGGGGTACATTTAGTCAGTTAGCTAGTGGTGGTGTGATAGTGCTAGGAAAAATTAGTACTGGCATTTATCCAAACGTAAATATCACCGATGAAAACGTCATTAATTTCAATGGCAATGACGCAATTGGCTTATTTCGTAATGGTTTATTAGTTGATGTAGTTGGAAATCCGAATCTTTCTGATAGTATTATTATTGACGTAACACTAAGACGTAAGAATACGGTTCTGTACGGCAGTTCGACCTATATACCGAGCGAATGGGATCAATATGAGACCGACAATGTCGCTAATCTCGGTTCGCACAGTACTAATCCGAATGCCCCGATCGTCACTAATATCGCATATTTACCCGATTTTATCACTTCGGCTGACGAGATTACCGTCAGCGCCACGATTACGCCGGTGGTAGGGAGTATCGATTCGGCGAAGATTTATTACGGGGCACCCGGTAGTTTGATTAACATCGCCGAGATGTGGAAGGAAACCGGTGATACATGGATGGGCAATATACCGTCCCAGACCGGCAATAGCATTATCGAATTTTATATTTATTGCCAAGACGATCAGTCTCCAACCAATTCCGGTAAATCAGCTACCCAAACGCTGATAATTGCCAATAGCACTCCCGAGACAATCGCCAATGTTCACAAAAATGTTGAGACTTTAAATGGCAAAATGGTCACGATTCGAGGAATTGTCACGATTGGGGCCGGTGTTCTGGCAAATGATTATACTTCAGCTTACATCCAGGATGCGTCCGGTCGTGGGTTGAATCTTTATGAGTATGGCAAATTATATTCCGATATTACGCGCGGTGATGAATTGATGGTAGTTGGTTATGTCGAGAAATATTTCACAACTATTGAAGTTACTAATTTTATCTATAAGAAAATCTCCAGTGGCAACGAATTGCCACCGGCTCAGGTCGTAACGGTCGCTGGTGCTAATAGCAGTGATTGGGAAGGCACATTGATTGAGTTTTCCGGAATGGTAACCAAACAGGAAACTTCCGGTGTGGCGACTAATATTAGCGTTTCGGCTGGGACTGATACGACTATAGCCCGGATTCCGGATGCTACCGGAATTGATGTTGCATCTATCGCCCTGGGCAATTCCTATAAATTCAAAGGAGTCGGCAATCGATATCAAAGTACTTATCAAATCCTGATCGGCTACGCCGAAGATATTGTTCCATTAACGGCGGTTAAAGAAAATAAGACCAAAGTTCTGACTTTCAAACTCAACCCGGCTTATCCCAATCCCTTTAATCCGGTTACTACGATCAGCTGGCAGTTAGATAAAAACGGCGCTTACGAAGTTGCCGTTTTCAATGTTCTTGGCCAGAAAATTGACGTAATTGCCAGCGGTTATGCTACCGCCGGAAGTTATGCGAAAGTCTGGAATGCCGCCAAGGTTCCATCCGGCGTGTATTTTGTTCAACTGCAAGCCGGAAACCGCGTCAAAACGCAAAAAATGTTGTACTTGAAGTAACCTATGAAAAAACGAATTGTTCTACCTGGGCTGATTCTATTGCCGGTTTTACTATTAACGGCGCAGGATCATGTCGTCATATCCGAGATTGTCCTCCAGCCGAGTAATGCCGAATACATCAAACTTTACAATCCGACGGATAATGCAGTTGACCTGAGTAATTATTATCTTACCGACGGCACTGATCCATCAAACCAAAAATATTACTATAATCTACCAACCGGTACCAATTTCTGGAGTGGAAGCGGTTCGGATTTCATAGTACGTTTTCCGCCGGGTTATAGCATTGAGGCGCAATCAGAAATCATTATTGCGGCTACGACCACCGCGGCTTATGAAAGTTATTACGGCTCTTTGCCCGACCTGTCGGTTAAAGACGATTTGCTAAATGCAATCGACGGGCAGAATACGAAAGGTATCGGTACAGCTTATTTAGATAATGCAGCGGAAACACTGGTACTGTTTTATTGGGATGGCTCATCGGCGACGGTCAAAGATGTTGATTATTTTCTTTGGGGCAGTCTAATCTGCGCCGTTGATAAAAGCGGTGTTTCGGGTTACAATGCCGATACGCCGGTTGCCTCGCAGGTCTTTGCACCGACGCATGTGGACGGGCAGAAACTCCAGCGCATTAGTGATGAAGGCTCAGAGCCATTATCAGGCGGCAACGGCATTACCGGTCACGACGAGACCGGCGAAAATCTGAACGCTACCTGGCAGGTCGTATCGGTTGGTCATACCAAACCGCAACTCTCGAGTCTGGTTTATACGCCGACCGATCCGACTACCGAACAGGCGATCACCTTTTCGGTGAATGTCACCAGCGATTCGGCAATTGCTTCAGTCGATCTGATTTATACTTATCAATCGGTTGAACAGACCGTGGCGATGACTCTTTCGTACGGAAGTACTTACACAGTTACAGTCGGTCCATTCACGACCGCCGGAGCTTTGTATTATAAAGTTCAGGTCGAAGACATAACCGGTCTGACGGCGGTTTCCAATCTGAATACAATCCAGATTTCCGAACCGCCGGAACCGGAACCGGACTTGACAATTGCAACGATCCGCGAAAACTGGGATGAATATAACGGTGAGACCGTGACCCTGCGCGGGGTGGTGACGATCGGGTCGAATATTCTTATCACCAGCCGAACTTCGGCTTATTTTCAGGATGTCTCGGGAAGAGGATTGAACCTCTTTGCT
>DAOTJS010000045.1:0-7124 GCA_035448825.1 Fidelibacterota bacterium | reverse complement strand
GCAGTCAATTTATTTAGTTGAGAGAATTTGCGGTATCTGTTCGACTTCGCATCCGCTGGCTTGCGTGCATGCCATCGAAGATATTGATAATATCGAAATTCCACTGCGAGCGCGCTATATCCGCACCTTAATTGGTGAACTGGAACGGATTCATAGCCATTTATTGTGGTTGGGGTTAGCGGGGCATTTTATCGGATATGATACGCTTTGGATGTGGGCTTGGAAATACCGCGAGCCAATTCTGGAAATGTTTGAAGCCATTACCGGCAACCGCAATCATTACGGTATGATGCGCGTGGGTGGCGTTGCCCGCGATGTTGATTCTACTATTATTCCGAAATTACTGAAAATTCTGGACAACGTTGACCGCAAGATGGATATGCTCGCCAAAGCCGCGCATGACGATCCGGTATTGAAGTCGCGTTTGAAAGGCGTCGGTGTGCTTACTAAAGCCGATGCCATTGCCTACTGTGCTGTTGGGCCGGTAGCGCGCGCATCCGGGGTGGCGATTGATGTTCGTAAAGACGAGCCGAGTGATGCGTATGATCTGGTTGAATTTGACGAAATTGTAAGGTCGAATGGTGACGTTTACGATAAACTTGTGGTGCGGATTCTGGAAATTCTTGAATCTAGTAAAATTGTTCGTCAATGTCTGGAAAAATTAAAGGTAATCGAAGGACCGATTCTGAATAATATCAAGGAAATAACGCCTGGCGAAGGAATTGGACGCTACGAAGCACCGCGCGGCGAAGTTTTTCACTATATTCGATCAGATGGCAGTAACCGACCGGTCAGACACAAAGTGCGCGCCCCCAGTTATGTGAATATTCCGACTTATACGGCTTCGTGTAAGGGGATTCCGGTTGCCGATGCATTAATTACTTTAGCCGCCGTGGATCCGTGCTACTGCTGTACGGAGCGGGCGCTGAGAGTGATTGATCCCCTGAACCGGCCTTGTGAGATTGACTTGCTGAAGCTTTCACGCGCCAAAACCGAACAAATCCGGAGGGAAAGTTATGCCGAATAATTTGATTTTGATGGTGACATTGCCGATCGTTATCGCGGTGTTGAATACATTTCTCCCAACGATTTTGAAGAAAGTGTTGACCTTTCTCGGGCTGGGCTATTTGCTATATCTGTGTTACGATTTATTTACCGGAGCGGCGGAAGCGGTTTACCTTTTCGGTCAACCGATTCTGGGAATGGATAAAATGGCGCTGTTTGCCCTGATTTTTATTCAGGTGATGAGTTTTATTATTTTGATTTTTTCACTGAAAGGTGTTGATAAGGGCATCGAACGCGGATTTTTTATTCTGTATCCAATGACAGTCGGCATTAGTAATGGAATTGTTCTGAGTGTCAATACTTTTGGCTTACTGATTTTCTGGGGACTTTCTGGTTTGATGTTGTATTTGTTTGGTCTATTGGGACAGACTTCCAGCGCGCCGCAAACCGCCAAGAAAACTTTTATTATAGTCGGCGGAAGTGATGTTTTCCTGATTCTCGGATTGATTCTAATCTGGTTTCTGGGGGCGGATAATTCCTGGGATTTATGGAATACTCAGGTAGTTCTGAGCGGAGGTTTGGCTTACGTTGCCTTCTTCAGTATTCTGATTGCGGCTTTTGCCAAAGCCGGTGGATTTCCGTTTCATACCTGGTTGCCGGATTTTAGCCAGGATGCGCCGCTGGAAAGTGTGGCTTTTTTACCGGCTTCGCTGGATAAATTGGTTGGAATTTACCTGCTGGCGCGACTGTCAGTTTCATTATTTGTAGTTAATCTCAACATTCAGATGATTTTAATATCGCTGGGCGCTCTTACAGTAATTTGTGCCGTAATGATGGCGTTGATTCAACATAATGGTCGGCGCCTGCTCGGTTACCATGCCGTCAGTCAGGTCGGGTATATGATTATTGGAGTCGGTAGCGGGAGTGTCATTGCTTTTATCGGCGGTTTATTTCATATGGTTAACCATACGATTTACAAATCAACACTTTTCCTGACGCTAAATTCGATAGAGAAGCAGACCGGAACCGCTAATCTGGATGAATTGGGAGGTTTGGGGCGCAATATGCCACTAACGTTCATCGCGGCTTTGACCGGGGCGCTGGCGATTTCGGGAATTCCGCCGCTAAACGGTTTTTACTCGAAATGGCTGATCTACCAGGGATTAATCGAAAAAATGCAGAGTTTGACAACCGGTTATCAAATTTGGCTCTTGATTTGCCTGATACTGGCGGTTTTCGGAAGTGCTTTGACCTTAGCCAGCTTTATGAAATTCATTCATGCTATTTTTCTCGGGAAACGTCCCAAGAAATGGAAGGATATTAAAGAGGCGCCTTTCAATCAATGGTTATCCGTCGGTGTATTAGCCTTGTTATGTGTTGTTTTCGGATTATTCGCTAAGCCTTTACCGATCGGGAAATTTATTGCGCCGATAATATCCGAACTTGGTTTACCGATGCCGGTAGTTCTTGGCTCATATGAACCGGTGCAGTTGTTTCTGCTGTTTGGTACGGCATTTCTGTTGGGTTTGGTTATTTATCTACTGGTCAAAAACGTTCGGTTTGACGAAAATTATCTTGGCGGGATGCCGTCTCTGGAAAAATTCCGCATTGCCGGGACGGAGTTTTATAATGAAATCAGGAATATATCTCCTTTAAAGTCAATTTACAATGCGGCTGAAAAGAAGCATTTTGATGTTTACGATCTTGGGGTGCGCGGTTCTTTGAGTTTTTCCGGACTTCTAAAGCGCCTGCATAGCGGCCAATTGCTGGACTATAATCTCTGGATTATTATCGGGATGTTAATTCTGCTATGGGTGGCGTGGTAATGTTGACGATTGAATATTTTATGGAGGAATAAATGCCGACTGAAACGTGGTTGATTTTTATCTTGGGTTTTATGTTAGTAGGTTCGATTGCCGCGCTCGAGATCAAGGATTTGCTCTCAGCGATCATTGCGGTGGGAATTGTCGGGTTGGGACTGTCTATGGCATTTTTGCTTTTACAGGCGCCCGACCTGGCAATTGTCCAGTTTCTGTTCGAGATTTTTGCGATAGTGATAATGGTGCGAGCCTTTATGAAACCGGGATATCATTTCAGCGATACGAAATCCAAACATAGGGGTAGAACGATTATCGTAATGGCAGTTCTAGTTGCCATTTTTATATTAAGCATCAATGTTTTCAAAGCTTTGCCGCCTTTTGGCGAGCCACTGATGACCACTTCGCAACACTATCTGGAAAATGCTGCCAGAGAAACCGGTTCGGCCAATATCGTGGCTTCGATAGTTCTGGATTACCGCGGTTATGATACGCTGGGAGAAGCCACCGTATTATTCGTAGCGGTTTTAGGAACGCTGACTATTCTAAGGGTGAAATCGAATAAGAAAAAAGAAGAGGAAAGCGAAAAATGAAACAAGAACCTGGTTTAACATTAATCGCCAAAACCGTGACGCGGGTCAGTGTCTGGTTGATCATTCTCTACGGAATCTATATAATTTTGCACGGTCATTTGAGTCCCGGCGGCGGTTTTGCTGGCGGGGTGGTGATCGCGTTAGCATTTCTCAATGTGATGTTAACCTATGGTCGCGAAACCGTTACGCACTGGGTCAATGTCGAATTTCTGCACGATTTGGAACCAGCCTGCGGTGCGATATATATGGCGATTGGCATTTTAGGAATTTCTATCAGCGGCGGTTTTTTAGCCAATTTTTTAAGTAAAGGGACGCTTTTTAATCTGCTCAGTTCCGGGAATATTCTATTGTTAAATATTATTATCGGGATCAAGGTGGCTATGGGATTATTCACCGTGGTCTGGACACTGGCGATTTTCCATATAAACGAGGGAGGTGAAAAATGATCGTTTATCTGTTATGTTTTGCATTATTACTTGTCGGTATTTATGGCTTGTTGGTTAAACGCGACCTGGTTCGTCTTATTATTGCCTCCGGGATTACGGGCTACGCCACAAATTTGATGCTGGTTTTATTCGGATACAAAAGAGGAGCGATTTATCCGATTTTAGAAGAAGGCAAAGCCGTCAGCGAACGAGTGATGGTTGACCCTTTGCCGCAAGCGTTGGTGTTGACTTCGATCGTCATTGAACTTGGTATAACGGCTATGCTGGTAGCGCTTGCCATCCGATTATTCGAGAAAAATAAAACATTTGATATTACTAAAATCAAGAGGTTATCAGGATGATCCTCCCATTTTTTATTATAATTCCATTATTAACGGCTTTTATAATTACCTTGATCGCCGGAGAGCGAGACAATTGGGCGGTAATTCTCTCGATTCTTGCTGTGGTTTCTCTTGTGATTCTTTCGGTATATTGTTTCGTATCGTTGAATGGGCGCACTCTGGTTTATGAAATGGGTCGCTGGCAAGCGCCACTGGGCATTATTCTGGCAGTTGATGCTCTTTCAGCCTTTATGTTGGTGATTGTCAGTATTATCGCGCTAACGGCGATTATGTTTTCGGTGCAGTATATTAGAAATTTATCGCCATCCTGGAAGTATTACGCTTTATTTATGTTGCTGACGGGTGGAATGAACGGTGTTATAGTGACTGGCGATTTATTCAATCTGTTTGTTTTTGTCGAAATCACGCTTTTTGCGGCTTACGGGTTGGTGGCTTATGGCAATAAAGCGGAGGAGTTTGAGGCGTCCTTTAAATATGCTATTATGGGTTCAATTTCATCAACCTTAGTGCTGGTGGGTATTGGGATTATTTATTCGGCAACCTCAACCTTGACGATGGCTTTGATCGCTGAGCGTTTGCCGCAAAATCCAACCGTGATGTATTGGAGCGGTGGACTATTTGTGGCGGCTTTCGGGCTGAAAGCCGCTATTATGCCGTTTCACGCCTGGTTGCCGGATGCACATTCTTCCGCACCGGCGCCGATCTCGGCGATGCTTTCCGGGGTATTGATAAAAGCCCTGGGTGTGTATGTGCTTATCAGGCTTTTTTTCAATGTCTTTGGCGAGATGCCAGTGTTCAGCGAAGTTTTTCTAGTTCTGGGTACCGTTTCGATGGTTATAGGGGTTTTCTTGGCTCTGGGGCAGTGGGATGTTAAACGTCTGCTTGCCTATCATAGCATTAGCCAGATCGGATACATTATTATCGGTGTGGGGTTAGGAACGACTTTAGGTTTATTAGGTGCTGTTTTTCATCTTTTGAATCACGCTATATTCAAGGCTTTATTATTTTTGAATGCTGGTTCGCTGGAAATGGCGCTAGGCACGCGCGATTTGCGTCAGATGGGCAAAGTTTCCAAAGCTTTGCCAGTGACGTCGTTTACTTCGATGGTGGCTTCGCTTTCGATTTCAGGGATCCCGCCGTTCAATGGTTTCTTTAGCAAATTGATAATTTTCATCGCCGCCATTCAGATCGGCCGCCCGGTGGTGGCGTTTTTAGCTGGACTCGGCAGTTTGCTGACGTTAGCTTCATTTATGAAAGTTCAACGTTATGGTTTTCATGGCGAGAAAACAGTTACTGCCGATCAAGCTAAAGTAGGATGGGGTATGCGAGCGGCTATGATTGTGCTGGCGATACTTTGTCTGGCAACCAGTGCTCTGATAATCCCGGGAATTAGAGAAGTAACCCTCGATCCAGTGGTAGAAGTGATTATGAATAAAACCGGCTACATAACGCGGGTGTTAGGGAGGTGAAAATGACCATCAAAAATCGCAGTCGCGTTATTGTGTTTGTGCTTTCATTTTTGGTCTGGTTGGCATTGACAGATATAAAAGACATACAGGAAGTAGTCGCAGGCTTAATAGTGGCATTTCTGGTTAGTTTAATCGCTGGGACATTTCTGGTTACAACGGAAAAGAGCCGGCATCCGGTTCGACGCTTTTTTATGGGAATTGTCTATTTATTCAAATTTTTATGGGAAATGATTAAAGCCAATATTCACGTGGCATTGATTGTTATCAACCCCACTTTGCCAATTAAGCCTGGCATTATCAAAATCAAGAGTAATTTAACCAAAGATTCGGCCTTAACTGTATTAACGAATTCCATCACATTGACACCGGGTACTCTGACGGTGGACATTAATCCAGAAACTCGTGAAATTTACATTCATTGTATCGAGGTTGAATCAACCGCTATTGATGAAAATACTCGTTCCATCGGCGGGCGTTTTGAAAAGCTTATCAGGGAGGTTTTCGAATGAGAATTCTGCGATGGGTGATTGGATTGGTTCTAATCGGCGCCTTTATGTATGCTAATTTTTTCATTTATACGGCTTCGATTTATGTCAAGTTGATAAATGTCATTCTTTTCAGCGCTTTGTTTGTGATTTACCGAGTTATTGTTGGTCCGACAGCCGCCGATCGGATTGTAGCAGTAGATATTCTGGGCATATTGATTATTGGCATGCTGGCATTACTGGGCTTGAATTACGATCAATCTTTTTTTATGGATATTGGATTGATCTGGGCACTTTTAAGCTTTATTGCCTCGCTGGCGTTTGCCAAAGTATTAGAAGGGAGATCGCTCGATGATTAGGACATTAATCGGTATGGCGTTTATCTTGATTGGGGTAACTTTTGATTTTCTGGGAGTATTAGGGTTGGTACGTTTGCCAGATGTTTACAATCGTCTGCAAGCGGCTACCAAATGTGTGACATTCGGTTCAGCTGGCTTGCTATTTGGAGTTTTCATTCTTCAGGGTTTCAATAGTTTTGGTTTTAAAGTGTTATTGGGAATTGCATTTATTTTCCTGACTTCGCCGGTAGCGGCTCATGTCATAGCGCGGGCGGCGCATCGTAGTGGCATTAAACTTACTAAAGAATCCGTCGTTGATCAGTATCAAGAAGACCATGAATTAAAAGAATAAGGAGACCGCAATGTATTTGCCGAAATTAAGAGAATTAAGCGAAGCCTTACGGTCGCTTTTTTCACTGCCATTTACCAGCAAGTTTCCAGCCAAACCGCATCAACCAGCTGAAGGTTTTCGGGGATTCCCGGAATATCATGAAGAATATTGCGTCGGTTGTGGCGCTTGCGCCCAGGTTTGCCCGACGGGCGCTATTTCCGTTACGGATGATATTGCTGCTCACAAGCGTATTCTGCGAGTCGATTATACTTCCTGTGCTCAGTGCGGACAGTGCGAGG
>DAOTJS010000044.1:0-7293 GCA_035448825.1 Fidelibacterota bacterium | reverse complement strand
CTTTCGTCCAATGGGACGCAAAAAACGGCCGCTATATTCTCGGGGCACCGTTAATTCCCGCTCAGGAAATCTATCCACCGGAAGTCACACTTAATCCTGGTTTTGAGCTGTCATACTGGCGTTTTGGATTGGAAACCGCCCAAAAATGGAGAGAACGGTTAGGATTGGAAAGAGCGAAAAAATGGGACACTATTCTCGAATTATTGGCGCCACTTCCCCAAAATAACGGCTTCTATCAAAACGCCGAAAATACTATGAATACTTTTGAGAATAGTAGTTATAGGAAAGATCACCCAACCTTACTAGCTTCCTATGGAATGTTAGCCGATAAGACTGTAGATCAAAAGGTTATGGAAAAAACACTTGAAAAGGTTATGCAATCCTGGGATTGGGAAACGACCTGGGGCTGGGATTTTCCCTTGATAGCAATGACGGCGGCTCGGGTAGGCAGAGCGGATTTGGCTATCGAGGCTTTACTGATGGATGTACCCAAAAATACTTACCTTGTGAATGGTCACAATTATCAAAATGAATCCTTACCGGTTTATTTGCCTGGAAACGGAAGTTTATTGACGGCCGTGGCGATGATGGCGGCCGGTTGGGACGGTGCTCCGGATATTTATGCTCCAGGATTTCCGCAAGATGGTCAATGGTCTATTAAATATGAAAACTTAGTGCCCTTACCATAAAACATTATGAGAATTTCTAAGATAAGTAGGTCAAATAAAATTTGAGTTAAGGATATGAAAATAAATATTATTTCTCGGTTCAAAAATTTGAAATTTAGCCTTATTTAATACAGGAGTAATTTATGTTGAAGTTCAAACAAATTGGTATCATCACAGTATTAATTTTAATAAACACCGTCCACGCCGGGGAAATAAACCCGAGTTATGAAGTCGGAGTCTGGCAGGGATTTCGTTCCGCGGCGGTCACTTTTACCTTTGATGATGGTTGCGCCAACCAGTTTACCGTGGCTATTCCACTCTTTGACCAGCATGGATTCAAACTCACCTTATATCCGGTAATAAACTGGTCGGGTGGAATTTGGTCAAAACTACAATCCGCCGCGGCTAACGGCCATGAAGTCGGCAGTCACACCGTAACTCACCCTGATTTGAGCGGTTTATCGGAGGCGGAGCAAATCACAGAATTACAAAATTCGCAGAATGAAATTAACTCTCGCATCAGCGGACAGCGATGCATCACAATAGCTTATCCCTACTGTAATGCCGGCAAAACTTCAATTTGTAAGCAATACTACATCGCCGCCCGAGGTTGCTCCGGCCAAATTGAGCCGAAAACTCCGAGTAATTTTATGAATATCAGTTCTATCGTATGCGGTACAGAAGGTTCAGTAAAAACCGCTAACGATTTCTTTAATAAAGCCAAAAGCGCGGCGAACTCCAAGGGCTGGGTCGTTTTTCTAATTCATGGCATTGATAACGATGGCGGTTGGTCGCCAGTGACAACGGAAAATCTGACTGGTGCGGTTGATTCTCTAAGTGCCTATCCGGATAAATTCTGGGTATCCTCCTTTGCCAACGTTGCGCGCTATATCCAGGAACGCAATAATGTATCAATTACCGAAACGGCTGTTACCGATAGTAGTATTACTTTTCAAGTTTCGGATACTCTGGATAACGGAATTTATAATATTCCCTTAACTATTCGCCGGGTGTTGCCAGAAGGCTGGTCGTCAGCAGAAATTTCACAAAATAGTGAAAAGATCAATTCCAAAATCGTCGAGATTGGGACAACCAAGTATCTAATGTTTAATGTCATTCCGGACGAAGGTGATATTATCCTCGTGAAAAACGTAGCTAATGCCATTCAATTAAAAGATGAAGAATTGCCGACTACTCCTTATTTAAAGCAGAATTACCCTAATCCCTTTAATCCGAAAACTACCATCGCTTATTCAATCTCGCAAAAATCTTTTGTAACCTTGAGAGTCTATAACCTATTCGGTCAGGAAGTAGTTACCTTGGTAAATGAGGATAAAATCCCTGGCGAATATACGGTTGAATTTGACGGCAGTTATCTACCAAGCGGTACCTACTTCTATAAAATATGCGCTGGAGATTTTTCCAGTACTAAGAAATTGATTTTATTGAAATAGTCAAATGATCAGTTCGAATAATTATAGGGAGTGATTTATGAAATGCTTAAAATTTTATGATATAAAAATAGGATTTATCATTTTGTTCGGAATCGTTTCAATTTTCAGGGAGAACGGAATGGCGCAGAAAAATGAGAAGAATTGGTGGAATAATAAAAAATGTGCGGTTTGCCTGACTTATGACGATGCTCTAAACGTGCATTTGGATTCGGTGATACCGGTGTTGAATTCTCTGGGACTTAAAGGCACTTTTTATTTGTCGGGAAATTTCCAAACAGTTCAAGAGCGGGCAAACGATTGGAAATTAGCCGCTGATAACGGACATGAACTCGGTAATCATACTTTATTTCATCCCTGTGATGGAAAAATGCCCGGTCGGAATTGGGTCAATCCAGATTATGACCTCAGCACTTACACGCTTTCGCGTATAACGGATGAAATAAAAATAGCTAATGTTCTGTTGCAAATTATTGATGGGAAATCGAAAAGGACATTTGCTTACCCATGTGGCGATACGCAGGTCGGTGGTGTTTCATACATTGATGTAATTAAAGAAAACTTCGTCGGTGCCCGTAGTACCGAAACCCGTTTCGAAACAATTGATGACATTGATTTATACAATATCGGTTGTTTTATGATCAATGGAGAGTCGGGAGTCGAGCTTATTGATCTGGCTAAGAACGCTCTAAATAATAAAGCCTTAGTCGTATTCTTATTTCATGGCGTTGGGGGTGAACATAATCTAAATGTATCTTTAGAAGCTCATAATCAGCTAATTAATTTTCTAAAGCAAAATGAGAAAGACATCTGGATCGCACCGCTAGTAGAAATTGCCGATTATGTTACTAACTATCGGGAAAAATCGGCAAATGATAGATAGAGAGATTTGAATGAAGAAAAAACTGTTAAAAAAAATAGCTTGTATGGCAATTTTTTTGAACCTAGTTAATCAATTACTTTATTCCCAAGAAAATGTCATCCGAATTGCTTGCGTCGGAAATAGTATTACGGAAGGCAACGCTATGGCAACTAAGACCCTGGATGCTTATCCAGTGGCTCTGGGACGCTATTTAGGTGTCGGTTACGAAGTAAAAAATTGTGGGGTTTCAGGCACGACATTATTGAAAAAAGGTGATTACCCGATATGGAACGAACGACTGTTTGCCGAGGCGCTCAACTTTAATCCGAACATTGTTACGATAATGCTCGGTACGAACGACAGCAAACCTTACAATTGGATTTATAAAGATGAATTTATTTCCAATTACCTCGCGATGATTGATACATTCCAGCAATTAGCCAGCCGTCCTGAAATTTATATTTGTCTGCCGCTTCCGGCTTTCAGTGGCGCGTGGGATATTAGAGATTCGATTATCGTCAACGATATTATCCCTATGATAAGGCAAGTTGCCGATTCAGCCGATGTTAATCTGATTGATCTCCACACACCGTTTCTGGATAAAAGTGGTCTTATGCCGGACGGAATCCATCCCCTGATTGAAGGATCTGACTTGATAGCCAGAATACTTTTGGCAGAATTGACCGGCCGAAGAATTGAATCCCAGACTGAGAATAACGTCGTCTTTTGCCAACCGGCACTCCAATCCGGGATAAATATACCGGAACTTACTGATTGTAATTCAAATACTTATGCTATATTTTCCTCTACCAGTGCACCGATTACGATCAAGCTGGGTGATGAGATTGAAGTTGATTTAGTTCAGATTAGTTTTACCAATATGTCAGTTCCGGAATTTTCCTTTACTTTTTCGGTTTCAGTTGATTCACTTGATTGGACAACGCTAATTGATACTACCTTAGTCAGCGCCTCGTTATTAAAATGTGATAGCACGGTATTATTCAGCCAGCCATTTCAACCGACTCTAGCCCTATTTTTCAAATTTCAGATTAAAGAAAATGGAATTCCCGATGGCTCTACTGTACTCGTTAATCAAATTAAGGTTTTAGAAAAACGCGTTGTGCACGCTCCCATCTGGGGCTGGGAATTGGTCTCGACTTCGGACAAATACATGCGGGTAAAAGTTCGCACGCAAAAAACCTCAAACATCGGTGAATACATAAAAATCTACAAACAGTCGAAGGCCGATGGGCAATTTGAATTATACGCCAATTATGGCTCGGACAAACCGCTGGAAATGACGAGTTTCATTTCCTATGGTTCCTTGAATCGCTATTACAGTGTCGTATTTTATAACGATGTCGAAATTAGTTCCGATACACTGACGATAATTGCCCAAAGCACTTCTGACCTTAAACCTAATCCAAAGCAAGTTTTTCCGACGAACTATAACCTTTTCCAAAATTTTCCTAATCCCTTTAACAGTGCTACTAACATCGGTTTTTATTTAGCGGAATCAGGTGAAGTTAGTGTCGAAATATTGGACTTAAATGGCAAGATAGTTCGTTCGCTTGGGACTGGGATTTTTGCCAGCGGCACTAACCAGATCAGGTGGGATGGTTTTAATCAGAACGGCGTCCCCTCGGCGTCAGGAATATATTTTTATCGGTTGAAAATCAGTGATAAACCCAGCCCGATGAAAAAAATGATATTATTGAGGTAGAAGTTTTCAATTGGTGATTGCGAGATCATTGATAGTGATAGATTTTCTGACGTCAAATTTTGGAGAAATAGCATGAAGTCTAAACGGGGTAACGTTTTAGTAAAGAAACTAGATGAAATCAATGAGTTCGAGCGCATGCCCGTGCCTCCCTCGAAATTAAAAGGGGCAGGCAGTTTTTGGGGGATGTATGCCGGTGAACATACAGCTGGAACCGAATTTGTCATTGGTCCACTTTTTGTCGCCCATGGCGTCAGCGCTTTTGATCTGGTAACCGGATTGTTAATCGGGAATCTTTTAGCCGTTTTGAGCTGGACATTCATTACCGGACCTATAGCGACGAGAGCCCGTATTACACTCTATTATTTTTTAGAAAAAATAGCCGGTAAAAAGGTGACCATGTTATATGATCTGGTCAATGCCTTGATGTTTTGTGGTTTGGCAGGTGCAATGATTGCCGTATCAGCGACGGCGATCGGAATTCCCTTTAATCTGCCGATGCCTTCTTTAAATGACTTTTTCCCGAATAGTATCGGTTGGATTGTGGCCGTAATTGTGGTTGGTGCCGTTACAACTGTGGTGGCAATGTTTGGCTATTCGGTAGTTGCTAAATTCGGCAAATTGGCGGCACCGTGGATGATTTTGGTATTTATTGCCTCAGCCATAGCGGTTTTACCGGAAATAGGGGTTAGTTCTTTTTCCAATTTCTGGACAGTTGCTAAGGAAAGAATCTGGAACGGTGTACCTCTGGAAGGTCAAAGTAAATTCACCATCTGGCACATTATATTTTTTTCCTGGTTTTGTAATCTTGCGATGCATATCGGTATGGCTGACTTATCCATTTTACGTTATGCCAAAAAATGGTATTACGGTATTACTTCTTCGGCTGGCATGCTTGTCGGGCATTATATTGCCTGGCTGGCATCGGGAATTTTATATTCTCTGTTTCTATTGGAATCAAATAATAGTCTGGCATTTTCACCGGGGCAGGTCGCTTATCGCGCCGCCGGGATAGCTGGGATAGTTTGTGTCATCATTGCTGGTTGGACTACCGCCAACCCGACTATATATCGGGCTGGGCTCGCACTTCAGGCCGTAATGCCAAAATCTAAAACCTGGAAAGTGACAATGATAATCGGCGCCATCACTACCTTTGCGGCTTTTTTTCCAGCGCTGGTGATGAGGTTGCTGGATTTCGTGTCGCTCTATGGGTTGATTTTAATGCCGATGGGCGCAGTAATTTTCGCTGATTTCTGGCTATTTCCTAAATTGAAACTGACTCAGAATTATGCCGAGGTTAGGAAAATTCAATTCAGCTGGCCGGCATTTTTAACCTGGTGTATAACTTTATTAATTGCATTTTTATTACCGATGGAAATTTATTTCAAGGCTTTGCCGGGATGGTTTATTGCGATCATTTTATACACCGTTTTAAGCTATTTTCAACAAAAAGTTCTCGTTGCAAAAAAAGAAAAGGAAGTGTAATGAAGATAATTTTGGTAATCGTATCACTCATTGGTCTGGTTTTGACTCTTTTGCCGTCATTTTTGGTATTTGCCAACGCTATTTCATGGGATACTTATCTTTTATTAATGAATGTTGGAACTATTATGTGGTTTGTATCAGCGCCCTTTTGGATGGGGAAAAAGGTTGCAGCCTAAATTTGATTTTGACATAGAAAATATGGAAATGAAAGATGATTATTTTAATTGGAGAAGGTGATGAGTCCATCCGGAAAATCGAGCAATATTTTTGATAATCCACATGTTAATTGGGAAAAAATCAAAAACGCCCTCAAAAGCCAGCGAATAGAAACTCCCAGCTGGGGATACGGCAATAGTGGGACGCGTTTTAATACATTCGCCTGCGCCGGAGCGGCAAGGAATGTTTACGAAAAGATTGCCGATGCGGCTTATGTTCATAAATTGACCGGTATTGCTCCTGCCGTGGCTCTCCATATTCCCTGGGATAAAACTGACGACTATACCGCTCTCAAACAATATGCCGAATCCCAAGGGATTAAAATAGGCGCAATAAATCCTAATTTGTTTCAGGATAAAAAGTACAAATTGGGCTCATTATGCAATCCATCTAAAGAAGTTCGCCAGAAGTCGGTGGATCATATTTTAGCTTGTTGCGAAATTATGGAAAAAACTGACAGCAACGTTTTGAGCTTGTGGCTAGCAGATGGTACTAATTATGCCGGACAGGATGATCTTTTTCGACGTAAGGCTAATCTTGAATCCGGATTGAAGGAAATATATTCCAATTTGCCCCAAAATTGCCGGATGTTAATAGAGTATAAATTTTTTGAGCCGTCTTTTTATCATACCGATCTGGCGGATTGGGGGATGGCGTACGTCATGGCGATGAAATGTGGACCGCGAGCCGATGTGTTAGTTGATACCGGACATCATGCACTCGGTACGAATATTCCTCATATCGTAGCTTTTCTCCTGAGTGAAGGTAAACTGGGCGGATTTCATTTCAATGCTCGGAAATATGCAGATGATGATTTAATTGTAGGTACTGTTAACCCGTTTGAAATTTTCGATGTTTTTACCAAATTGGTTTCAGCCGGTTCGAAAGCCG
>DAOTJS010000043.1:0-7414 GCA_035448825.1 Fidelibacterota bacterium | reverse complement strand
ACATGGCTTTTTATTATCTGGGAAATCCTTCAGTACGTTATTATTATGGAGTCTACGGATTTTCATGTTCGATTAATCGCGGAGGCGGAACAAGTTCCAGCGGTTTTGCAGTTTGGAGTCAACAGCCTTCTTCCGGAACCAAGTTGAATAAATCTATCCGCTTTGATGGTGGTTATCCTGTGAGCAGTAGTATTCAGACCTTAAGTACAACAGGTAAATATGTTCAGGTAGGAAACGGTGCGACTTCGAACCATTCCAATATGTACGTATCCTCATTTTATCCCAATTCACTTCCCTACTACTTTAGTACTTCCCAGACGCTGGGTCCTTTGAGTAAAAGTTCACCGAAAATTGTCGAAGGCAGGGGATTTATTATTAAAAAGGGGGATGCTTACTTTAAATATAACCTTGAAGGTCTGAATGTTGATGGTCAAAATATTGCTTTCGTTGATGCTTCTGATGAAGTGGATTATTCGAAAATAGACAACTTGAATGATGTTCTTCTGACCGAGCCATTCCAATTGAAGGAGGATTCAAAAGTAATCTTTATGGAAGAATCAGGATTTGCCGATTCTATTGTGGCGAGTAAAGCGTTCGGTAAAGAAGGTTATATCCACTACAAGGTCGAACTTATCGATGAAACCACTGGCAATATAGTTGGGATAATAAAGAATGTTAATTTCAATGCTTCCAATGTTCACATCACTCAAAAACCTACCTATTCATTGAATACAAAGGGATTAGAGAGTAAAATAGTAAGAGCGAAAATTACCCTCGAAACCAATTTAGTAGGTGAAAATTCAGGGAAACCGACTACTACTGCTCAGGATTTATCCCATATTCCTCCTGCCATCAGAGAGAAGCGCCTGAATATTAAAAATCCAAATATCATATTAACAAAAAGCTATTCAGAAGAGAATATATCTCTGGCAAAAGCTATTTTTGAGCAATTAGAATTGGAAAAGCCGGATATTCCGATTAGCTATTCACTGGCGCAAAACTACCCGAATCCGTTTAATCCGACGACCACGATTAGCTATGCCTTACCGAAAGCCGGGAATGTGACTATAACCGTGTACAACCTACTTGGCGAGGAAGTGGCAACGCTAGTGAAAGGAGAGAGGCAAGAAGGCCGACATTCGGTTACTTTCGATGGCTCGCTACTTTCAAGCGGAACGTATCTGGTTAGGATGCAATCTGGTAATTACTCCAAAACGATAAAAATATTGTTGATAAAGTAACCTGCAAATTCCTTGTCCTTTGATTAGAAATATTTTTAAAATTGCCATTATATTACTTTCATTTTAGTTAGTAAGTCCTTAAATTATATCGCTTTTTTTGGGGTAGTAGCTAAAAGGAAGCATTTGTATGAGGCGACGCAATTTGGGCATTTTGATGATTTCGTTGATGATCCTGTTTTGCATTGGAGTGCTTTTCGTTGGACAGGAATATTCATCCAGCAGTAAATTAATGACAGTTCGGGTCGAAGGTTTACCGGATGCGCAGTCGGGTAAAAACATGCAGGATTTAATGAAAATGACGGAGGGCATCGAATCGTTCATTTTCGATCAAAACGTCGGATTTTGCACTTTCCGTTACGATTCCTCGATTATAAATTACAAAGCTATTGAAGCTCAGTTTTTGGCGCTTGGTCTGAAAATAACGCCTATTGCTCCAATCGAAATAACCAGTATTATCTCTCTGCCTCCGGAACAAAAATTGCTGAAAGTTCACTTTTTTCAGCCGACCGAATGACAGACGTTGTCAAGTTACCGAAATAATTCCAAACCGAACAGCGTTAATTACCGATATAAGTAATTAAGCCCAATTTCGCATTATTAAATCTTTGTGCCCGGGGCGAGACTTGAACTCGCACCTCCTAATGGAGACTAGGTCCTGAACCTAGCGCGTCTACCAGTTCCACCACCCGGGCTTCAAATAACGGCAAAATTTATAACCGCCGACTGAGTTCTCCAAGTTTTACATTGGAAGTTGAGGCAAAAGAATTAAATTTTCCGTATGCCAAAAGATGATGTCAAAATTATAACAACTAATAAGAAAGCCTTCCACGATTATTTTATTCTTGATAAAATTGAAGCTGGCATCGAACTCAAAGGCACCGAAGTCAAGTCGGTTAGAGCCGGGCACATCAATCTAAAAGACAGTTACGCCAAAATCATTGATCAGGAATTATATTTATTGAAATGTCATATTGCTCCCTACGATTTTGGCGGATACGACAATCATAATCCGGAACGCGATCGCCGTCTGCTATTGCACCGAAATGAAATTCGGCGCCTGCAACGCGAAGTCGAGAATAAAGGCGTAACCCTGATTCCGCTCCGCGTTTTTATTACAGATAAGGGGAAAGTTAAAGTCGAAATAGGTTTAGCCAAAGGCAAAAGACAGTACGATAAGAGGAACGCGCTAGCTGAGAAAGAAGCGCGCCGCGAAGTTGAACGTTTAAGAAAAGGAAAATAGGCATGTTCCCACCGGTTAAAGAACAACTGGAAATTATCAAACGAGGAGTCGAGGAACTAATTTCCGAAGAGGAAATGGTCAGAAAGCTCGAGAATTCAATTAAAACCCATCAGCCGCTTAGAATCAAGCAGGGCTTCGATCCAACCGCACCGGATATTCACCTGGGGCATACAGTCGGAATCCGGAAATTGCGTCAGTTCCAGGATCTGGGACATACAATCGTTCTTATTATCGGCGACTATACTGGATTGGTTGGTGATCCGAGTGGCAAGAACGAAACGCGACCAAGATTGCCCTATGAAACATTGATGAAAAATGCCGAAACTTATGAGAATCAATTTTTTAAAATACTAGATAAAAGTAAAACCGAAATCCACTACAACGGCGAATGGTTCGCCAAAATGAAATTCGATGAAATTATGAATCTGGCGGCGAAATTTACCGTTGCACGGATACTCGAAAGAGACGATTTTACCAAACGTTATAAAGAAGGCAATCCGATTAGTCTGCACGAATTCTTCTATCCATTGATGCAAGGCTACGATTCCGTGGCAATCAAAGCCGATGTCGAACTCGGCGCCACCGAACAGAAATTCAATCTGCTTACCGCGCGTGACGTTCAACGCGAATACGGTCAGGAACCACAGGTTATATTAACTCTGCCGGTGCTGGAAGGCATAGACGGTGGTCAACGAATGAGCAAAAGTCTCGGTAATTATATCGGCATTGACGATGAACCGGACGAGATGTACGGCAAAATTATGTCCATTCCCGATAATCTGATTCTTAAATATTTTACTCTGGTGACGGATTATTCGCTTGCCCAACTTCAGGAAGTAAAGCGCCGCCTAAATGACGGGCAGACCAATCCAATGGTGCTAAAAAAGGAATTAGCCCGCGCAATTATCAAAATGTATCATTCAGAGTCCGCCGCCCGTCAGGCTGAACAAAATTTCGAACAAATTTTCAGCAAGAAAGAAATCCCTGACGACATCGAGGAAATAATAATTCCCTCATCGGATTTACCAAAACCTTTAGTCAAATTACTAACCGAGTGCGGAGCGGTTTCTTCTAACGGTGAAGCTCGCCGCCTAATTCAGCAGGGCGGCGTACGCATCAACGACGAAAAGATTAACGATATCAATTATGCAATTCAAAATAAAGGCGAATATATAACCAAAGTCGGGAAACGGCGGTTTTTCAAATTCATCGTTAAATAATCACCTGAATTCAATAAATCGAAGATTGCTGAATGTTACAATTAAAACAGGTTAAGAAAGTATTTAATAAAACAGTAGCGGTTGATAACCTCGATCTCTCGATTCCGACCGGTTCGATTTTTGGGCTTTTGGGTCCCAATGGTGCCGGGAAAACTACCACTATTCGGATGATAATGAATATCATTCAACCTGATGAAGGGGAAATTCTTTATAATGGCAATCATCTGGAGCGGTCTGATTTATTGAAAGTTGGTTATTTGCCGGAAGAGCGCGGATTGTACCAGAAAATGAAATTGAAGGAAACCGTCGTTTATCTTGCCCGCCTCAAAGGTCTATCACTGGCAGAAGCTAACCAATGCGTGGACGAATACCTGCGGCGTTTCGATCTCTCTGGTTATAGCCATCGCCGCATTCAAGAACTTTCCAAAGGCAATCAACAGAAAGTCCAATTCATTGTTTCGGTAATTCACAAACCGGAACTTCTTATCCTGGACGAACCTTTTGCTGGTCTTGATCCGGTAAATCAGCTGCTATTGAAGGAAATTATTACTGAATTACAGGGACGCGGTGCGACCGTAATATTTTCGACTCACCAAATGGAACAAGTCGAGAAGCTATGCGACCGGATTTGCTTGATAAATAAAGGTAAACCAATTCTAAACGGCGACTTGCGGCAGATTAAGAAAGAATATGGTCAACCAATGCTTTTGATTGATTATGATGGCAAAGCGGATACATTGGCTGATCTTAATCTGCCTGATATGCAAATCACTAACAACCGACTTACCTGTCGCCTTACCGGCAATCTCAATGAATTATTACTTTCGGTAACCCAACGCGTGCAGGTTACTCGTTTTGAATTGCAAGAGCCATCTCTGGAGCAAATCTTTATCGTGTTAGTTAGGGGGGCGGAGAATTCATGAAAAATGTAATGATAATCGCCCACTGGGAATATCTAACGCGCTTGTGTTCCAAATGGTTTATAATCTCGACGGTTATCATCCCGCTGATTATGGTGGCTTCGATGTTCATTCCATCAGTCGTATTAAACTCGGACGATCAGGAAATGCGCCTAATTGCCATAGTAGATGAAACCGGTCAATTTGCGGAGAAATTGGAACAAAAACTGACTGATAAATATATCCTTGCGGATCAAACTCCGAAATATCAAGTCATCGTATTAAAAGACGGTGATCCTGTGAAAATGAAACGAGAAGCGGCTGAGCTTTTAAATTCTTCAGTTATAAGTGCTTATCTCGTTATTCCAGAAGTTGTGCTGGATTCCAGCCGCGTGTTTTATTATAGCTTAAATGTCGGCAACTTCAAAGATCAAAGTGAACTTAATCTGGTGATCAATGAAATAATTTCCGAGCATCGGTTGGTTAAAGCCGGTTTAGACCCGGCTTTAATCCAGGATCTGATGAAAAATGTCGAATTCCAGACCATCAAAGTCGCTTCCAGCGGACAAGAGACTTTGGGTGACGAGACCCTCTCGTTTATTATTCCCTTAATCTATGTGCTAATGTTGTTCTTCACTATTTTTATGTCTTCACAAGTATTGATGCGTAGTGTACTCGCCGAACGCACTAATCGTTTAATCGAGATATTGCTTTCCTCGGTGTCTCCCACAGAGCTGATGTCCGGGAAAATTTTGGGGTTGGGATTGTTGGGTTTGACGCAATTGGTGCTCTATTTAATCGTCGGAATAATGATTTCGAATTTCAAAAGCCTCGAGTTATTCAGTTCCATAAATGTCATCTTATTTCTGGTCTATTTTGTTTTGGGTTATTTGTTTTATGCGGCGCTATTTGCGGCAATCGGCTCGCTCTTTGACAATGAACAAGATGCTCAGCAAGCCGTTTCTATTTTTTCCTTGATCTCGGTTGTACCGATTTTTTTGGCTTCCTATGTCATTGCCAATCCACAATCGTTGACGACGACAATTTTATCGTTTATCCCGTTCATCACGCCCTACTTTATGATTTTAAGAATGGGTGTAATGATGCCGCCGCTTTGGGAAATCTTGACTTCGTTGGGAATATTGGTTGTAAGTGTTTGGCTGGCGATGCTGGCGGCTGGGAAAATTTTCAGAGTGGCGATTTTAATATATGGCAAAAGACCTACGTTTCCGGAAATATGGCAATGGGTGCGCGCCAAATAAAAAATTACTGGATAAAAATAGATTTGAGATTAAAAGTAGTTAAGAATATATTATAGCGTGAAACGTTGAGATAATCAAGTAGTAAAAAAGCGGGGTTTTATGGTAGAATTCACTCAATCAAATTTCAATGCTGAAGTCGAGCAATCCGATTTACCGGTGCTGGTTGATTTTTGGGCAACCTGGTGCGCTCCTTGTTTGAAACTGATGCCGGTAATTGAGGAACTGGCGCAAAAGTATAACGGCAAAGTGAAATTTGGCAAAGTGAATGTCGAAAATTCCCCGCAAATTGCTCAAAAATTCGGCATCCGCAGTATTCCGACTCTGCTGATTTTCAAAAATGGTAAAATAATGGCTCAGATTACCGGCGCTCAACCTAAAAAAAATATCGAAGAAAAAATCCTGGAAGTAATCTGAGTCTTTTTCCACAAAAGCACGGGGACTCAAAGGTTTTATTATTTAATTTTCTTTAAATCAGTCGTTAAGTTGTAACCTGAAAAATCAATATTTTTCATTGCTGGTTAAAGAGAGAATTTTGAAAATCGTGGTCTTAAAGGGAAAAGGCTTTCGGAGAACTTAGAAATCCTTTGGCACTTTTTTAGTAAGGATTTGACTACATTTTAGATATGAAAGAATTCAAAATCGGTTGTTGCGGCTTTCCGATAGAAAAAGAGCGGTATTATCGTGAATTCAGTTGTATTGAAATTAACATCACCTTTTATCAATTGCCTCAAATTGCCACTGCCGAAAAATGGCGTCTGGCGGCAGAAAAACAGAATCCGAAATTCGAGTTTGTCATTAAAGCCTGGCAAATCATTACTCATCCGGCTGGTTCGTTCACTTATCGCCGACTGAGAGAAAAAATTGGGGCTAAAGAGAATTACGGGCTGTTCAAAGATACCGACGAAGTCTTTACCGCCTGGGAGAGAACCCGAGAATTTGCCTTGAAATTGGGTTGCACTAAGATTCTATTCCAATGTCCACCAAGTTTTACTCCAGATGAGAAATATTTGCTGAACCTGTATAATTTTTTCGAGAAGATTAGAAAAGACAGTGAAGATTTCGAATTCATTCTGGAAGTCCGCAATCCCAAATGGGACAAGAAAACGGTCCAAAAAGTATGTCGGGAATTAAACCTGATTCATTGCGTTGATCCATTATATCAACCCAGTTATTATGGCAATTACCGCTATTATCGTTTACACGGACTACACATCGGGAATAGATTAGATTATAATTATACTTTTAGCGATGAAGAATTAGAAAAAGTGCTCGCCCTATGTGATCAAGAACTCAATTACATTATGTTTAATAATTCCACCATGTATTATAATGCTCTAAGACTAATGGAGCTGGTGGGGCGTTAGTTAATGCATTTGACTTAAGGCGGCATCAGGCGACTTGAGTTATGTGCGATACTACAGACCAATGTTAAGGTCAAGGCTGGGGAAAAAGAGCAGAGGAGGTAGGGCTCAGAGTGACATTCTTCCTGTCATCCTGGAGACTGTCAGATAAAGTGTGTAAACCTTCGAAATAGGGATTAAGTTAATGCAAG
>DAOTJS010000042.1:0-7450 GCA_035448825.1 Fidelibacterota bacterium | reverse complement strand
AAAAGGCTTTTGAAGATGTCAATGGCTATTATCGAAGCGCTAATACCGATACAGGGGACGATTTTTTTCTAATGCAGAAAATCCGCACGAAAACTCGCTGGCGGTTTGCTTATAATACTGACCCAGCCAGTTATGTTACCACGAAACCAACCAGGTTCGGCAAAAAATATATCCATCAGCAATTGCGCCGCAATAGTAAAGCGTTCAACCTGACAATTCCGTTTTTTATTCTCGGAGTAATTGTTTTCCTGTTTCATATCGTACTGGCGATAATGCTTTTTTCCCCGTCGCTCTGGAATTGGTTGGGAATGATATTGTTTTTCAAGTTTGTGGCCGAATTTATCGCCGTCTATTACGGCGCCCACTTATTCCGCCAAACCGATTTACTCAAGTATTTTCCGATTCTATGGATAATTTATCCGGTTTTATTTTTATTATCGCAAGTGATTGGCTCGCTGAAAATTTATCGCTGGAAATAAATTTTAATTTTCAGGCAGACTGAGTTTCATGTTTACCCCAACCCAGGCGATTCCCGAAGAAACTAAAAATTCCCATTAAAACAACATAAAACGGCTGGATGATAAACCAGGGAAGGAATACGTTCATCAGGTTTTTTCTTTTATAAACCTGAACGGCTTTTCTGGCTAACGTTGCTTCGCCGATTAATTTTATTGCAATTACAATAAAGAACGGAACGAAGGAAACAGTTTTCGTTATGGCAAGGGCAAAATAGACAATCGGCATCAGATTAGCCAGAAACGTAGCTAGAATTACGATGAAAAATAGGCCATTGAAATGATGCATGTAATTGGCTTCGCTTGCCCAGCGAATACGTTGACGTAGAAAAGTCGCAAGGCTATCCGCGGCTTGAGTTTCTACCCAGGCGGCTTCATCCGCGGCGAAAACCACTTGTGCGTGCGTGCGTTTCTGCATAGCTTGCATAAAAAGTGAGTCGTCGCCGCCCACTCGATCGCGAACCAGCATATAGCCACCAGCATTCTCGAATAGAACTTTGCGAAAAGCCCAGTTTTGGCCACTACAAGCCCAGGCAAAACCGAGATTGATCGAGCCCTGTGCGGCGGCCATCAATTGCAGATAATCCAATGCCTGAAGACGAGAAAACCAATCATTGAGATACCGAATAGCCGAAAATCCGACGACGATTCCGACATCGTCGGTAAAATAACTCGCCATCGTTCGTGCCCAGTCTTTGCCCATTGAACAGTCCGCATCCGTGGTCAGGATTACCTCGCCGCGGGCTTCGCGAATTCCCACCGCTAGAGCGGCTTTTTTATGACGATAGGGCGTTTCTTCGGTTCTGGTAGTAAAGGTTCGCAGGTTAGTACTTCTAGCGGCTTCGTCTTGTAAAATCGTTGGCGTTTCATCGGTCGAATCATTGTCAACAATAATTATTTCGAGTTTTTCAGATGGATAATTCTGGCCGGTCAATTGCTCAATCAGTCGGGGCAGATTGGCCGCTTCATTTTTAACCGCAATGACAATACTAATTGTAGGTAAGTCAGCGGTTCTCGGTTGGCGTGGATGGTTTAGTCCCCAACGAAAAATGATCAGGCTGAGCAGATAGATTACAACGCTTACAATGGCTATCAGATGGAGTATTATCATTGTGGCGGATTTTAGATTTTATTCCGGATGTTCATTATGGTAGTAATCAGCCAGGTTTTCGATCAGGACAACATCCTGACGTTTTTCGGCAACTGGCGTAACCTTGATAAAAAACCGCATTCCTAAATAAAAACACACTAAACTGGCGATAATTATCGCCGGGTGGACATGACCGTGCCACTCGTAAAACCTGGCAAATTCCGGTTGATGGCTCCACCACACCGACCAGCCGTTATTAACCGCATGAAGAACAAACGATGGCCAGATGGAGTTCGACCGCCAGGCTAAATACCCCATAAAAAGTCCCATCAGGTAAATCTGAACAAACCACCAGGGATTAAAATGAACCAGAGAAAATACCAGCGCCGAGAGCAAAACCGATTTAGTGACATCGCCCTGACGATATTCTAAAATGCGTTGGAAAAAACCACGGAACATCATCTCCTCAACCAGAGGAGCGGCTAATACCACCACACGGATTATCAGCAGAGCCGATTGCCAGTCCGTTATGAGCATAATTTCACCAATCGCTGTAAAACTCTCCGGTAAGGGCAATATAATCTGAATAAGTCGGTCCAATTCATCAATGATAACCGTCAAACTAACCGAAACAATCATCGCCGCGATCATGGAAGGTGAGGACACTCGATTGATTCTCAATAGTTCACCCAAATTGGTGCGCCTTTGCCGGGCCCATAAGAAAATCGGAATGGGTAAAAATACTTCCGCATTTAATAGTAATAGCTGAGTAGTCTTTGTCAGATTACTGGTCGGCACAATAATCATTATCACCAATGTAACCAGGGTGGCGCATATTAGTCCCATAATCAATAGTCCAATTGCTGTCTTAATCTTTGGGACGATTATTGGCTGATGCGGTTTGGTTTCAGATTCAAAATACTGGTGATTATTTATCATTTGATTTACATCCTAAATTTATTCATTAAACTGATTGGCACTGGTTAATTTTTCGATATTTTGGCGGATTAGATACTTTTCACTTACTTGAAAACCACGCTTGAAAAAGGCGATTCGTCCATTGATATTAATGCCTACCAGAGTAGGAGTAATGCTGGCTTGATAGCGCTTCGCTATCTGCCCGTAGCGATCGAGCAGTACCGGCATTTTATATTCCATTTTTTGCACATATTCTTTGACGATTTGAGGCTCTTCAGCAACATTGACCAGATAAAAGGCAATTTGGGTATATTCGATTCTTAAGCTGTCGAGAAAAGGTATTTCCTGCCGACAGGGAATGCAGGAAGTTGTGAAAAAGACGAGGACGACTGGTGCTTTTTCATTTGGGCGGGCTTTAGCGCCGACTTTACGGCTGAGAAAAAAATCAGAACCGTCGAGCGTGCTGACATAAAAGCTCGGCGCTGACATACCCGTTGCTAAAGTATCGGCAGTGGTCTGGATATGTTCCGGGGTAACTAATGATAATAAAATTGTTAAAACGCAGCTAATATGAGCCAAGCTAAATCTCCCCTAACTTTTGCCGCATATTATTTAAAATGATTCCGACCGCCACGGCGACATTCAGGGATTCGCCATAACCGTATTTATTAATGCGCACTACTCCTGCGGCGCGGTGTAATATTTCAGGAGGCAAGCCGTGCGACTCACTCCCGAACGCAATAATAAAATGGTCGTTTGCAATTTCCGGTTTCTCGATGGTGCCGGACATATCTGCCGCCCACATCTGGGCATTGTCCCGTAATAAAATCGCCTCGATTCCGGACAGGTCAACTCCCGTTCTCACCTTCAATCGGAAAAGCGCACCCATAGCGCCGCGAACGACTTTAGGACTATAAACATCAACCGAATCAGGCGAAAGCAGGATAGTTTTTACATCGAACCAAAGTGCTGTGCGCAGAATGGTGCCAAGATTGCCCGGGTCATTGATCTGCCAGAGGTAGAGCGCCGGATAATCGAGCGGCGCGAGCCAATTTACTTCGCTCGGAATTTTCGCTATGGCGAGAACTCCTTCCGGATTACGGAGCGTAGAAATCTGCTCTATTTCCGATTGAGTGACTACACTGATTGTGATTCTCTGCTTATCCGCCAGGGATTGCAGGGTCTGCTGTTCGGTTTCGTCAATGCTTTCTGAAATCAAAATGCGCTCAAGGGGAAAAGCGGCTATCAATGCTTCTTTGACCGGTTTGATTCCATCCACTATAAACAAGCCGGTACGCTCCCGTTCCTTCTTTTGCTTTAAAGAACGGTAAAGAGCCTTCTCGCTGCGCGTCAGTATCATTTTCAAAGATAATAGCGCTCTTTCAATTCGTGCAATTTTTTTGTTGGACCAGCGAATATCAGAATGTCATTCGGTAAGATAATCGTGTCAGCACGAGGTGTAATGACAGTTCTTCGGCCTTTTTTATCCAGCCTTTTAATCAAAATAATCTGAGCATGATAACGGTTACGCAGATCGAGCGCTTTTAAGCTGGAATTAACCATAGATTCCGGAGCGTTCATTTCCAAAATGGAAAAATCCTCATCAATTTCTACGAAGCGAGTCTGATCGAGATAGCGAATATGAGTTGCTAGATCGCCAGCCGTCTCGCGCTTGAAGATTTCTTGATTATACAATTGGATGACGCGACTACGGTTAACTGCTCCAATCAACGTTCCGGTGGCGGGATCAATCACCGGCAATTCATCAACATTATAGCGCCCGAATAGTTTCATTACATAATCGAGAGTATCGTCAGTTTTAACCGAAACCACATTAGGATTCATCACATCCGAGACCAGTACCAGAGTATTCAAATTCTGATAATCGGTAATCAGTGGCTTCAAATCCGACCACGAAATAAAGCCGATAATTTTATGTTGCTCATTTTCTACCCAATAAATATTGGCCGCACCTTCCGAAATGACTTTCACCAGAGTTTTGACATCCATAGTTGAATAGACTTTATGGAATTCATACGACATAATCTGGTCAATCTTTACGCTTTTTAAGACATTTAGCTCTTTGCCGTCAAATAATTGAATTCCACTCTGTTTCAATTCGATCGAATAGACGGTTTCTTTCAGAACATAATGGACAATAATATAACTCATAACTATTGTGAGCATCAACGGCAGGACGAGATGATAATTGCCGGTTATTTCGACGATGATTAATAATGCCGTCACCGGAATGCTGTTTACGGCGGCGAGCATACCGCCCATTCCCGCAATCGCGAAGCCGGCGACATCCAGCGAAAGACCCAATACTTGATTGCCAGCGTTAGCCAGAAGAGCACCAAGAGCCGCACCCATAAGAAGTGAAGGGGCAAATAAACCACCAAAACCACCTGCGGCTGTCAACAATCCCGAGAATAAAAATTTCAGTACGAACACAATCACCAGAATCTGCCAGGTATAGCTATTATTTGCAATTTCCCGAATAGCGTCATAGCCAATGCCAATGATTTGGGGGAAGAAAAGCCCGCAAATGCCCAAGATTAGCATTAAACCGGTAAGCCTGAATAACGGTGCAAAGCGACCTTTCCGAGCATCGAAAAATTGGTGCATTCTTCCTGAAAAACGAATAAAAGCCAATGAAAATAAACCGGAAATAATACCCAGAATAGCGAAATATAATATATCGAGAGATAAGGCTATTTCAACTTTGGGCAGAGTCAACAACAGTTGATCCCCGAGGAAAATTCTCGAAATGTAATCGGCTGTAATGGCTGAGATTATTAAAGCCGAAAAGGTAAGCGTCTGGAAATTGTTAAATAGAACAATTTCAATAGCGAAAAAAACTCCACCAATGGGAGCATTAAAAACAGCGGCGATTGCTCCGGCTGTACCGGCGGCTAAGAAAACCCGCCTTTGATTTTCCGATACCCGGAATACCTGACCGATTAATGAACCGCTACCGGCTCCCAGAAATGCGGATGGCGCTTCCGGGCCCAGACTCCCACCTGTTCCGAGAAAAATCGCCGTCGCCACAAAATTAAACAATATATTCGTAACCCGGATAATACCTCGTCCGATGAAACTGGCTTTGATTACTTCTACCACTCCGCGCTGACGTGGTTGACGCGGCCATAGTTTAATCATTAAGCCTACGATCAGCCCACCGACCGCTGGAAAAAGAGCCACCGTCCATCTTGGCAAATTGTTATATTTTGCTGGTAAATAATCAAATAAAAAACGACTTATCAAATGAATTAAGTCGTAAAAAGCCAGAGTTACTAATCCAGATAGAATACCAATCAGAAAGGCGAAAAACAGTAAGCGGATGTATTCGTTAAGTGGATTATTGGCAATCTGCATCCTCAGTGAGAAGAAAAAGTTGGATAGCCGCCTCGTTATAGATTTAGCCTTAGCACTCACACCGAACCCTCACTGTATTCATAAATAAAAATGTTTGACGGTGATATTCTTTATAAGATTTCATTTTTAATACAGTTATTTACCGGTTACTCAGAAACACATTAAAAATCTATCATAGAATAAACTTCAAAAATCCATACAAAATTAGTTTGCCAGTAGCAATCAAACAAGCCTGGTGTTGATTAAACCGTTATCGTTTACCCACTTATTTTAAAATCAAACCCTCAGAAATTAAACCTTAAAATGTGTCCAAAAAATTCCTGTCGAAAGCTCTGGATTGTTTAATCTTTCATTTAGTTATAATAAGGAAAAGAAAAAATGGATTTTAACAAAGCACTTAGCGGGAGTAAAATAACTTGTTTTGCGGATGACTCAAATACTCGCATCCGTTAGCGGTAACTACGATCATTTCCTCGACCGTTGCCACGCCGTAGCCTTCGACCGGCAAACGCGGTTCAACCGTATAAACCTGGCCGATTTCGAGCGGGAGGCAAACCGTATTGCCATAGCGTTCCCAGCGTGGTCCTAACATTCCAGCACCATCATGAGTTGATCGGCCTACCTGATGTCCAAGACCGTGCGGAAACTCAGGATAGCCGTTGGCAGTTATGTAATCGCGGGCAATTTGATCGATCTCGTAGCCCATTTTCCCCGGTCGGATGGCATCCACAGCTCGACGGACAGACTCCAGGAGCACCGCAAAGCCTTTCTGAACCGGTTCCGGTGCGGTTTCTTCATTATCTCTTAAAATGTACCAGGTACGTTGAATATCTGAACAGTAGCCGTCTTTTTTCACACCGAAATCAATATTGAGAACATGACCGGGCCGAATGACTCGATCGGTTGGTTCGGCATGCGCCCCAGCCGAAAGCGGTCCGGTAAATACCGCCGGGCAGGAATTCGATTCCCAGGCAGTTTGTACCCCAAGTTCAGCCACCATTTTCAGGATAATGTCCGCAATCTCCCTTTCGGTGCGGCCAATTTTGATTTGGGGACTGGTATCCGCGTATATTTTTTCGGTAATTTTGATTGCTTTCTTTATTCGTTGAATTTCAGTGGGCGATTTCCGCCCGCGCAGAGCCGCTACAATTTTTTCTGAAGAAATAAAACGTTCACGATAAGGGGTATTTTTAGTATATTTCATCAGTAATTCATACATACCATGGGTTAAGCCATCCGCCATATAATCGTTGATAGAGGTATTGATTGCGATTCGATTAGGATTAATTTCATTCAGCACATTCAGAAAAGCCGTGCCGAAATCATCAACGTAAATCCGAATATCATCATATAATCCGGTCTGTTTAACACGCTCTTTATCCAGACTGCCAACAATTGCAATTGTTCGTCCTTTTGCCGTAATGATAAAAGCCGATTGCCATGTGCAATTAGTTCCAACGATTAAATCCATACAGGGGTCAGGTAGAGTTTCGCTTTCGCGGACAAACGTCATCCACATATCAGTACCCTGTTCTTTGAGGATTTCGAT
>DAOTJS010000041.1:0-7499 GCA_035448825.1 Fidelibacterota bacterium | reverse complement strand
TTTATAAAACCCGGGCGTTGGAAAAAGCAGCCATGACCAGTGATATCTGGATGAATGCCAATCGGATGAACGGTGTTTTCCGAAATAACGGTACGTGGTTCTATGATAATGTATTAGGCGATTGGGGGCTCGAGTGGCCGAAAGGTAGTGGGCTAAGTCCTATCTTCGGTGCCGGACAGTATATCGGAGCTAAAATTGATGGCGAAATACGCGTCGCAGGTGTTCAACACTCTGCGACTGAATTTCAACCAGGTCTGATTTTAGCAACCGATGTCGCTGATAATAAAGCCGATCCCAAGTATAAGTGGTATGAAATCAAACCCAGTGGTGTAGGTGACTGGACTAACTGGCCTGTTGACCAGGGTGCACCATTAGATAAAAATGGGAATCCAATGCTAATAGGTGACCAGACGATATATAGTGTCTGGAATGATCTAGCACCCCATTCTGAATACGGCACGAACAAACTAAATGCCGAAGTACATCAAATGGCTTGGGCTTTTAGTCGAGCCGATGCGATGGGCGATATGATTTTTATCAAATGGACACTAGTCAATAAGAGTGGTAAAAACTGGGAAGATACTTATTTTGTTATTTGGTCTGATCCCGATCTCGGAAATGCCGGTGATGATCAGGTTGGTTGTGATTCAACCTTAGGGCTTGGTTATTGTTACAATGCTGTTGATAATGATCAAGTTTACGGTGCCGCACCGCCCGCCGTCGGTATTGATTTCTTTCAAGGCCCGATAGTGCCAGAAGTTGGCAGTGTGGTATCCTTACCCGACGGGACAATCTTACAGGATAAAAAAATGCTTAAGATGACGTCCTTCATTTATTATAATAATGATGATTCCAATCAGGGTAATCCCAGTTCAGGAATGGACGTTTATAATTATATGAGCGGTTTCTGGAGAGACGGTTCCCCGATCACGGAAGGTGGGGTAGGTACCGATCCAGCTAATAAACCAACTAAATTTATGTTTTCTGGTAATCCGGAGACTGGAGCCGGCTGGTTGGATTCTAATCCGGCAGACAGACGTTTCTTTATGACAACCGGACCGTTCACAATGGAACCGTGGGAAGATACGGATGGTGATGGTATAGCCGAATTCGGCGAGCCCGGAGTACAGGAAATCGTAGCTGGTGTTATTGTGGCGCGTGGTACTTCGAACTTAAATAGTGTAACAGTTCTAAAAGAAGTTGATAACTTAGCCCAATTAGCTTACGACTTGAATTTCGTTTTAGCTAAAGCACCTGCCTCACCAGAGGTGACTGTCAGTGAACTTCCCAATGAGATAATTTTGACCTGGACTGGAAATTCTGAATTAAACCAAGACGGAAGTTTATATGATTCACCGGATCCAATAGTTGCGCAAGCATTTGGAGATACTGTGATTATTGATAATACCATGAAAGTAATAACCGATTCGACTTATAATTTCTATGGTTATACTGTTTATCAATATTCCGATGCATCAGGAGCTGATCCGGTAAAGGTAGAATCCTGGGATATTGGAAAGAATGCCGATCCGACGGAATACACCAAACAAAGGTTTATCCGATTGTTGGTAAACAAACATCCAAAAGTTGGTAATGTCGGCGATCCTCTTGTTAATGGGAAAGAATATTATTTTGGTGTTGTAGCGGAAGGCTATCTAGAATTTGGTTCGCCTCAGATTTTTACAAGTGCGCCGACAATTGTCAAGGTTACCCCTCGAATCACGGCAGGAGTCAGGTATAGTGCCTCTTATAATGATACTCTCGAGGTAACCCACACTACTCTAAATAATGCTACCCCCAGTGATGGTTCGACAGTTGCCTGGGTGGTAGATCCTAGTAGCGTAACGGGACTTGACTATACTGTGTCCTTTAATCAAGATTTGACTTGGAATCTGGTTACCTCCACTGGCGATTCGGTTATCAAGGCATGTGCAAATCAGACCGGTAACGATGCTTATAATGTTGTTGACGGTTTAATGGTGAAAGTGATTGGCCCAGATCCAGGGATAAACTTAAGTATTCCCGGACCTTTTGGTGATATGCCAGGGTATAACGGTTTTGGAATAACTGGAGGTGAAAGGTGGGTTAGCTGGCCAACTAACTGGGGATTGGAAACATTCGCGGGTGCCTTTGGAAATGGTTTTTCCTTTTTCGGAAGTGATCTTGGACCGGCAGACTATGTTGATGTTGAAATTCGCTTTGCCGGAATCGGCCCATCAGGTTGGCCTCAACCGGATTCAAGCGCCGCGGCACTAATGGCAGTCAGTAAAGCCGCCTATCCAGATAGATGGCAAAAAGCTGTTGTTTATTGGCGGCCTGGTTATGTGGTACAATCAACTTTAGGTGATGTGCCTTTCACGGTTTGGGATATGGAAAGTGATCCACCCCGACAATTAAAAGTTGCCTTTGTTGAGGATACTCGACCGGCATATGATGGTGCCGCTAACCTGATCTGGGATATGGGTTGGGGTGATGATGCTAAATTTGGTGTCAACGGCGGACGTGAATATGTATTTATACTTAATGATACTTACGATGAACAGTATACGGATTATCTGAATGGTACTCTTGATGGTACATACAACAATGTAATGTATGCCGGCGGGTGGGGAATGAGGTCCGCCACACGTCCTTTCTTGCAAGATGCTTTCGAATTTCAAATCTATGCCAGTAATATTAATACCGTGAATGATGTATTTTCTTTTAAGGCTCCGGATGCGGCTAACGTTGAAAAAGCCTATCTGAAAGAAGATTTAAAGAAAATCAACGTCTTTCCAAATCCCTATTATGGCTATCATAGTGGTGAGATGAATATCTTTGAACGCTGGGTACGTTTTACATTCCTTCCTGAGAAATGTACAGTTAAGATATTCGATCTGTCCGGACATTTGGTACGTGAATTGAAGAAAAATGATGCAACCACTCCCTTTATGGATTGGGATTTGAAAAACCATTATGGGCTTCCGGTTGCAAGTAGTATTTATATCTATCACGTTGAAGTACCAGGTGTTGGCGAAAAGGTCGGTAAGTTAGCGGTCTTTACTCCTAACGAACGACTGGACACCTATTAAGCTGTGAAAGAATAATGGACTTTAAAGGAGAAATAATATGAAAAACAAATATTTCGTGATAGGGCTAGTGATATTGCTCATCGTCTGTTCTCACAGCGTCTTCGCAAGTGCTCCTAAACTGGGTACTGCCGGTGCCCCGGAGCTTCTGATTCCAATGGGTGCCAAGAACGTTGCTTTGAGCGGATCGAATATTGCATGCATTGCCGGAACAGATGCTATTTACTGGAATCCCGCCGGTATGGCAGATCTAAAAACCGGTGAAGCGACTTTTACTCAAATGAGTTACTTTGCCGATATGAAAGTCAGCTACCTTGCAGCTGGTGCCAGTGCTGGAAAAATAGGCGCGTTTGGAATTAGTTTGCAGATTCTAAATATTGGAGACATTCCCGTTACAACTGTTAATATGCCTGAAGGTACGGGAGAAATACTGAGTCCTGATTATCTGACCTTGAGCGCAACGTACGCTAAGCGTTTCACTGATCGAATCCTTTTTGGTACTAATGTAAAATTAATCAGTGAAAAAGTCGGCACGATGAGCGCTTCGGCGGTCGGTTTCGATCTGGGTCTCCAATATATTTCTCATATAGGACTGGCTTTTGGAGTTACGATGAAAAATATCGGCAGTAGTATCAAATTCGATGGTACTGCGATAGAATTTGATTCGAGTATCCCATATGCTAATCCTAATGCTACCACCCGTAAAACTAAACTAGATATGGCAGCCCATGAACTTCCGGCAAGTATGAATCTTGGTCTTTCTTATACTTACAAGCTAGCGGAATTAGGCAAAATTAATTTATGCGGGGTATATAGTAATTATAGTTATTCCTACGACGAGATGTCTGCGGGAGCTGAGTTCTCGTTTAAGGATATGCTATTTGCTCGCGCCGGTTACCTAATTCCACTTTATCCAAGTGATTGGGAATATGATGAGACCTCGGAATATGGAATGTCGCTCGGATTCGGTATAAATTTGAAAATGGCAGGTACAAACCTGATGTTTGATTATGCCTTTCGACCGATGGCGACCTTCGATGCCAATCAGTACTTTTCAATGACTATCGGCTTCTGATAGTATAAGTTAGAGTAATATTGTAAAAGAAACGGCAGCCTTGATGGCTGCCGTTTCTTTATTGTAGAACCTTACAAAGATAAAATACATTTATAAGGCTTTATAAGGCAATATTATTAAAAATAGATAAAAATCAGGTCTAGTTGAAATTTATAATCAGTGGCTTAGAAATTAAGCCAGTCCTATCGTGATAGTGATTTTTTCCGGGGATCCTAATTAGTTTAAAAACAAAATATCCCGCACGAATGGCGGGATATTTTGTTTAAACTTATCCGGTAATTTCTGTCAGCAATGACTACGCATTAACAGTATCAGTAACCGCAGTGGTTGTGTCAGCCGGAGCCGGTGTTTCTTCCACTTTAGGTTTTTTTTGGCAATTCATTGCGACCAGTGCTAAACTCGCAACCATTAAAATTACCAACAGTTTCTTCATTTTACTCTCCTTTATCATATTTTTAATAAACTTGTCTACCCTGACAAAAGTGCATTAATATTAATATGATTTTAAGTTAAAACAAAGAAATATTATAAAAATTTTCGGTAGAGCTATCTGTCCTATTATTTTACACATTAGAATTGTAATTTATGTCCAGATTTTAATGGAGAAAAGAAAGTGAATTTTCGATGGCAAATTCGGCAATAAATTTAGTGCAGACAATTTTATTAAAGTGAATAGAGCAGTTTTTTTAGATCGGGACGGCACCCTGAATTATGATAGCCGTGATTATATCAAGAATGTCGCTGAATTTCAGCTTTTTCCGAATACAGTTGTGGCTTTAAAGAAGTTATATTTAGCCGGATTCAAATTAATCGTAATAACCAACCAGGCTTGCGTTGCTAAGGGCTTGACGACGATCCCCGCCGTCGAGGAAATTCACCAATTATTACGGGAAAAATTAAGCGAAGCAGGCATTGAATTAGCAGGCATTTATTATTGTCCGCATGATCCGGAAGCCGGTTGTGATTGCCGCAAACCGCGTATCGGTAATGTTCTGCTTGCCGCTCGCGAACTTGGAATTTCTTTAGCCGATTCGTACTTCGTCGGAGATTCACATCGAGATGTTGAGGCGGGGCACGCGGCTGGCTGTCGAACTATTTTGGTCACAACGGGTATTCGCCAATCCAGTTATGACGATATTGCGAAATGGCAAGTCCAACCGGATTATGTAGTTCTAGACCTGCTGACTGCGGCTGAAATGATTTTAACTTTAGAAAGGAATACGAATTAATGAAAATTGCAGTCCTGATGGGTGGAGTTTCGTCCGAGCGAGAGGTATCGCTTTCCAGTGGCCACAATATCGTGGCGGCTTTGCGGGAAAATGGGCACGAGGTGCTGGCGCTCGATACAGTTTTACCGATTCAGCAATTAAGTCAAAATATTCAACCTACCGGCGATCATCTGAAAAAAGGCGAAGAAAACCTCATTCGCTTACTGAGCGATGAGACCGTCCGCGCGGTGGATTTCGTCTTTAATGCCCTGCATGGCGGAAGTGGTGAAAATGGGGCGGTTCAAAGCGTGCTCGAAATTATGGGTTACAAATATAATGGCAGTGACCATGAAGGTTGCGCGATTGCTATGGATAAAATAGTTTCGAAGATGATCTTCGAGCGCAACGGGATCAAAACGCCGGAATGGATTTTTTTCGATTTGAAAATCGGGTATAATCCAGTCGCGATCCAAGAGAAAATATTACGAAAAATGGAACCGCCGCTGGTCATCAAGCCGGCGCATGAAGGTTCAACCGTCGGCCTTTCTATCGTAAAAGATGTGGCTGAAATTCAACCGGCTATCGCCACGGCTTTTAAATACAACAAGGCTTTATTGGTCGAACGCTACATTCCCGGGCGCGAAATTACCGTAGCGATTCTCGGCGAAATGGCTTTACCGCTGGTGGAAATCCGACCCAAGCATGGCATTTATGATTACGAATGTAAATATACCTCTGGAATGAGTGAGTATATTGTACCGGCTTTAGTGGACGAGAAAATCGTAAAACAGATTCAAGAACAGGCATTAGTGGCTTTCAAAGCTTTGCGTTGTTCGGGATATGGTCGTTTTGATTTACGTCTAACCGAAGAAGGCGAAGCTTTTTTTCTGGAATTTAATACTCTGCCTGGTATGACGGCGACTAGTTTGGTGCCGAAAGCCGCCAAAGCTATCGGTATGAATTTCAATGCCTTACTTGAAAAAATTATCGAAATTGGCAGGAATAGATGAGCAACAGAAAAAGCATCGAACCAGAATTATCCAAATCCAAAACCAAAAATTCAGACGTTAATGGTGTCCATTGGTATGCGGTTTATACCCGACCGCGTCATGAAAAGAAAGTCAATGGACTTCTTCAAGAACAAAAGATCGAATGTTATTTGCCTTTGGTATCTTCAAAGCATCAATGGGGCCAGCGCTGGGCTCAGGTTGATGAGCCATTGATTCGCGGCTATGTTTTTGTCCATATTCATCCTAATCAAACGCTTTACGTTCTGGAAACCTACGGCGTGGTGCGCTTTGTAATGTTTGCTAGAGAGCTGGCGATCGTTCCCGATTTTCAGATCGAAGCTTTGAAAAAAAGCCTGGAGAGCGGTTTTACACTGTCACCGATTAATTATATGCAGGTTGGACAATTGGTTGAAGTTACCGAAGGACCACTAAAAGGCGTAATCGGAAAAATTCAGCAAATCGGAAAAAACGAACGATTTGTCCTGACACTCGACGCGGTGCAAGCCGCTTACACAATTCAAATTGATCCGCAATGGCTTCGTCCGGTAAGTCCCGAGAAAAAGAAGAAAATTTTCACTCTACCTCTCGGATTTTAATATGAGCATCTATTTCTATAACACTCTGAGTCGGCAAAAAGAAGAATTCCACCCAATAAAAGAAGGTGTGGTGCGCCTTTATACCTGCGGACCGACCGTCTATAATTTTGCCCATATCGGTAATTACCGGGCTTTTGTGTTCGAAGATTTATTGCGGCGTTTCCTGAAATTCAAGGGTTTTCGTGTCATTCAAGTAATGAATATTACCGATGTTGACGATAAAATTATTGCGGCGGCTAATCGTCAGGGGGTTTCGATTCGCGAATTTACCGAGCCGTTTCGGCAGGCGTTTATGGAAGACCTGGCGACGCTGGGAGTCGAGCCGGCTGAATATTATCCACGCGCTACCGAACACATCAATGAGATGGTGGCATTGATTGAAACTTTGTTAAAAAAGGGCGTCGCTTATCGAGCGGAGGATGGTTCGATTTACTTCAAAGTTTCCGAATTTCCCCGCTATGGGCAGTTAGCCAATTTAAATGTTTCCGAAATGCGGCGTGGCGATCGAGTAGCCAATGATTCCTACGAGAAAGAAGAAATTC
>DAOTJS010000040.1:0-8447 GCA_035448825.1 Fidelibacterota bacterium | reverse complement strand
TTGCAACGGCTTCGGCGCCTGTTTCGAAGAAATGATGCCCAAATAACATGTCATTGATAGCGCCGCAATCGGTTACTACATAACCTTCAAAACCCCATGTGCGTCTCAATAAATCGGTCAGTAAAAACATATTTGCATTGCATGGCACGTGGTTTAATTCATTATAAGCTCCCATAATAGAATAAGCTTTGCCTTCTACCACCGCTTGATGGAATGCCGGCAGATAATATTCAAACATACTGCGCATATCAACATCGGAAGAACCGGTATGACGACGTTCTTCTTCATTATTTGCTATAAAATGTTTGGGTGTCGAAACCGTCTTCAAATAATACGGATCATTCCCTTGCATGCCTTGAACAAATGCTACTCCCATGCGAGAGAGGAGATAGGGATCTTCACTATAGGATTCTTCATTTCTGCCCCAGCGTGGATCGCGCGCAATATTAATCGTGGGACTCCAGTAGGTTAATCCTTTTTCTTCGACAATATTCAAAACTCGCGCTTCATCGGAAATTGCGGTGGCGACACGACGGACAAGTTCGGGATCCCAGGTAGCTCCCAGTGCAACGGCTTGGGGAAAAGAAGTTGCGCCGCTGATGAGAACTCCATGTAGAGCTTCATTCCAATAATTGTATCGTGGGACTCCCAATCGCGGAATTGGATCCGATTGATTGGTAAGTTGCCTAATCTTTTCATCAACTGTCATTAAGCCGATAAGGTCGGAAAGTCTTTCCTCATAAGAATTTGGTCGGAAGACATTTACAATCACGGAACTGCTTGGCGATTCTTTACCTTTTACTTTCGCCGATAGAACTAATAAATAATAACCGGGTCGAGGGAATGTAACTTCTGTAACGGGATTGGATGCATCCTTGAAGACAACTTGAGAATTCTGAGGACAGCTCCATTCTACTTTTATTTTGCTGGGAGACACACTTCCTTCGAGTTGGGCCGTATGAGTTACTTCCCAGTTAATAATTTGAGGTTCACCGGCATTTACTTTGATGTCTTGGGAGTACAAAATAGTACCGCTCATTAAACTCAATACCACCACTATTAGTAGTGACTTTTTGATTATTTTCCCCATGCTTACACTCCTATTAATTGGTTATAATTTTTAATTAATAATCTCAAATGACCACCCAAAACTATTTTAATATCACAAATTTTTTGGTGGATGAAAATTCATTCGCGGTAAGATTGTAGTAATATACTCCACTCGCTAATTTTTCAGCATTGAACAATAGAGTATAAGTCCCGGCTTTTTTCTGACAATTCTCTATCGTCACTACTTCTTTTCCCGACACATCATAAACCGTTATCATTACATTTGAAGTGATTGGGATTGAATAAGTAATTTTTGTAGTCGGATTAAAGGGATTAGGATAATTCTGAGAAAGTTCAAAACTATTAGGTAAACTCGAGTCTTCTTTATTGATTGAAGTAACAAACGGACGCACTCTATAAACCGAATTACCCGCAGTAATAAATAACGTCTTATTGTCATCATCACCCCAGGCACAATTTGAAGCAGAAACACTCGTTGGTAAATCAATTTTCCCAATTAATTCGCCCTCAGGAGAGATAACCCATACATAAGATGAACAGGTGCAATAAATATTACCATCTTCATCAATTTTCATCCCGTCCGCATAACCGAATAGTACGGGAATAGTATATAATAGTTTTTTATTGGTTATGGTAGAATCATCAACCACATCCCAAACATATATTTTATGTACTTGAGAATCATTGACATAGAGTTTGGACTCATCTGGGGAAAAGCAGATTCCATTAGGTAAAGCCAATGTTGACGTCAGAAGCTGAAGATTACCTGAAGGGCTGATTCTATAAATTCCATTGAAGCTGAGTTCCTTGCTTTCTCCCCATGGTATATTAAAATCTGGATCGGTGAAGAAAATCGCGCCATCAGATTTAATAACCAAATCATTTGGACTGTTTAATTTCTTTCCATCATAACTATCTGCCAGCGATGTTTGCGAGCCATCTTTTTCAAAACGAACAACTCTTCTAAGCCCCATCTGTCCAGCTACAAGGCGACCTTCCAAATCATAAGCTAATCCATTGGTGTTATAAGAAGGATCTAAATAAACTTCTTTGCCTTTTTCGGAGGTCCATTTATAAATCTTATTTCCCTTAATATCAGAAAATAATAAACCGAGGCCTTCTCTCCAAACCGGTCCTTCCGGTTGCTGAATTCCAGAAACTATCTCTTCAACTACGGCATCTGGATCAAGTATGACTTGAGAAATAACCGGCGATTGAATCAATATGATCAAAACGCTACAAATAGGGAGAATCCTTAAAAAAATACCGTTATTATTCATTTTCCTCTCACTTTTACATTAAAATTGGACTAACCCAGTGATATACATTTATTAAATCTATCATCAATACTAGTTTTAATTCTTTAAACACTAATCGGATGGTAAACTTTTTGAGATAGATTCTTTTCATAAATTGCAATCATTACTCGAATAAGATCAAAGTGTATTCCTTTCCAGCTTTAGTATTAAAATCATACAGATGACTTTTGCGAAGTTCAACTGGAATAATATTCGCATCAGGAGAAATCAAAGGTTCCTTTACTTGAGATATAGCATAAAATGGGTTGGGATTTTCCCCTTTTGCTTCTTCAAGTTTAAAATTGCCCACAGGAATAAGCTTATCGTAGCTTCTTATTCTACAATTACCGCCTAAGTTTGATTTTATAGTTAACGTGGAAATTTTACCATTTTGCCATTCTAATCTCACAATTTCAAATCCTCCGCGTAAACGAATACCGGTAATACTTCCGCTTTTCCAAATTTCAGGTAATGCCGGCAATGGAAAGATAAAGCCATCATAGCTTTGTACAATCATTTCCACAACGCCTGCCGTAAATCCAAAATTTCCATCAATTTGAAAAGGTGGATGAGCGTCGAACAGATTTGGATATGTCCCGCCTTTTTGGCTTCCATCTGGTTGGATTGATGGAGATAATTGATTGGTAATCAGTTTCAAAGCATGATCGCCATCAAGGAGGCGAGCCCACAAGTTCACTTTCCACCCCATTGACCAACCGGTGGATTCATCGCCGCGGGCTAATAAAGAAGTTTTGGCGGCTGAAAATAATTCCGGTGTACGATAAGGTGAAATCTGATTACTCGGATATAAACCGTAAAGATGCGAAACATGCCTGTGATGATCATTAGGATCGTCCCAGTCGTACATCCATTCCTGCAACTGTCCCCATCGCCCAATCTGCATTGGCGGCAAATGATGCAAAGTTTCCTTTATTTGCATGACAAGTTCTTTATCAGTATCGAGAATTTCCGCCGTCTTAATTGTTTTAGTAAATAGGTCAAAAAGGAGCTGATTGTCCATAGTTGTCCCAGCTGTAATTGAAAATTCCGGATGACAGGAAGGCGCATTTTCCGGAGAAACCGATGGACAGACCACCAACCATTTGTATTGGGGTTCTTCAACTAAAAAGTCAAGATAAAATTCAACAGCGCCTCTCATTGCTGGATACACAGATTTAAGATATTCTCTATCGCCGCTATATTCATATTTTTCAAATAAATGTTGACAAAGCCAAGCACTGCCCATTGGCCACATTCCCCAAAAAGCACCATCTACCGGTCCGCAAATACGCCAAATATCTGTGTTATGATGCAGTACCCAGCCCTTGGCGCCGTACATACTTTCCGCAGTTTGTCTGCCTGTTTCAGAGAGTTCTTTTATCATCTGAACTAGCGGCTCATTCATTTCGCTTAAATTAGTTGGTTCAGAAGGCCAATAGTTCATCTCCGTGTTTATATTCACTGTATATTTACTATCCCAGGGCGGGTAAAGCTGATTGTTCCAAATGCCTTGAAGATTAGCAGGCTGTGTACCAGGGCGTGATGAAGAAATCAGCAAGTAACGACCAAACTGAAAACACAATGCAACCAATTGCGGGTCGTTACTTTTGGCAAATTGTTCAATCCGAATATCGGTCGGATTTTTTATAGAATCGGTTACTCCGAGATCAATATTAACTCTATTAAAATAGCGCTGATAATCAGCAATATGATTTTGTAACGCTTGCTTATAATTTTTTCTCAAGGCGTTTCGAAGATACGACTGTGCTTTCTCGCCAGCATTTTCGCTAATATCGCTGTAATTTTTAAAACTCGATGCCATTGAAATATAGATTGTAGCAACATCTGCATTATTTACAGTTAGGCTGTTTTGAGATGCCTCAATTGAGCCGCTTTCTGTAGTTACTTTTACCTGTACCTGAAATTTTACTTCACCCCTTATCGAATCGCAATCGCTCGTTATTCCAGACATAATCAATTTATCATTTCCCTCAGTGAAAATATTTACTGTGCCAGGATGATTCATTGAAGCAGTAAAATTGATTTTACCGGGTTTGCTAGCTGAGATTCGGCAAATGATAACCTGATCAGGAAACGAGGCAAAAACTTCACGCTTATATGTTACTCCAGCGACTTCATAGCGGGTAGTAGCAACAGCAGTTTCAATATTCAGCTCTCGATAATAATTTGTAAAGTTTTTATGCTCCGGGAATGACAGGCAAAGGCTTCCTGCGGTTTGATAGGGCATACCCTGTGAATTTTTACTAATGAATTTTTGATCCGCCAGCTCCTGGGCTTCTTCAAGTTTACCATTAAAAATCAATTGCCGGACTTTGGGCAATGCTTCTTTAGCTTCAGGATTATCATTGCGATGTGGCTGACCACCCCAGACAGTGTTTTCATTGAGCTGAATTTCTTCAAGCCATGGATCACCAAAAACCATGGCACCCAGACGACCGTTACCAATAGGAAGCGCTTCGACCCATTGTTTAGCCGGCTGTCGATACCAGAGTTTCATTGGATTATTGGCAGAATCTGAGTTTCTATCAGGTTTTTTTGCGCAACTACTAATAATCAGAGCGAAAGCCAATAAAATGGAAAATTTTGGGAATATCACGTTTTCAAGAAATCTACTTTTAATTTTTATCTCAATCTTTTAAAAAATATCTTATTTTAAATTAACACCAAATCAGCTTTAATTAATATATAACTTATTTGTATATCAGCCAAGTAATTGATATGGGTTTTGGGAAAATAGAGTAGGATCGAAATTACAATTTCTGAACTCTTAAAATATTTTATCTATTCGTAAAACAAAAGATTAATTACAACAGTAGAAATTAAAGTACTATGCTTGCGATTGAATTTCTGTCTGCTTGAGATTTTGCCGGATTGTGTTAGCAATGGTAAGCGGATTGGAGAGTTCGGTAACGTCTATCCAAACGGCTTCGGGATATTGGTTACGAAACCAGGTCAATTGACGCTTGGCATAGCGGCGGGTATTGCGCTTGATGTTTTCGACCATTTCGCTAAAAGAGCAGTTACCATCAAGATATTGAACTACTTCGCGATAGCCGAGAGTCATTAATAAATCAAGGTTTTGGCGTAGTCCGCGTTGTATGAGTAGCTGAACCTCCGTTACCAATCCGCTGGCAATCATCTCATCGACCCGGGCATTGATGCGCCGATAAAGCAGTTCTCGCTCCATAGTCAACACAAAAATTTGGTAGGGAAAAGGAGGATTGGTAGGCTGCGCACGGTAATGCTCGCTGGGCGGCTGGCTGGTGATGCGGTAAATTTCAAGGGCACGTGTTACCCGCTTGACATCGTTGAGATGAATTTTCAAAACCGTATCCGGGTCAACTTCGAGCAGCTGATTATAAAGGGCTACAACGCCTTTTTCCTGTAATTCTTGCCGGATTTCCCGACGTATCTCAGGATTAGTAGCGCTTTCTTGGAAAATTCCTTTCAGCACGGCATTAACATACAATCCGGAACCGCCGACGAAAATAGGCAATCTCCCGCGGGACTGGATTTCAGTGACCGTTTTTAAAGCTAATTTGCGATAAGCACCAGCGCTAATCTGCTCATCGAGATCGAGGATATCAACTAAATGGTGGGGAATTTCTTGCTGTTGACGCAAAGTCGGCTTAGCCGTGCCAACATCTAGCCCTCTATATACTTGCCGCGAATCAACTGAGATAATTTCACCATTCAACTGCTTTGCCAGTTCAATCGCAGTCGCAGTTTTCCCTACCGCCGTAGGACCGACAATAAAAGGGATTTTTCGAGAAAGCGCTTCATTGATCGAGTTGGAATTAGCACTCAATTGCTAAGCCCTTTCGAAGCGTTTATCCAGTTCTTTCAGCGACAGATTGATGATAATTGGTCGCCCGTGTGGACAAAAATAAGGATTGCTGGTCGCAAATAAGCGATCCACCAGGTTTTGCATTTCCTCCGTAGTCAACGGATCGCCGGACTTGATAGCGGCTTTACAAGCATAACTGGCGGCGACTTTATCCTGAATGCTGGTGTCTTTGGTGCCGAATTCCTGGTAGTGATCGAGAATTTCGCGGATGATGATATTTTCATTGCCCCAGCGCAAGCCAGCCGGAACCGCTTCAACGGCAACCGTCTGTTTGCCAAATTCCCGCATACGGAATCCGAGTTTTTCCAGAAATGGTAATATTTCCATGAGAGTGGAAAAATCATTTACGGTGAGTTCGACAACCACCGGGAACAACAACTGTTGTGCCTTCCAATTTTCACCACGCATAGATTCCTGGGCCTCTTCGAAGAGGATCCGTTCGTGGGCAACATGCTGATCAATAATCACTAACCCGGACTTGACCTGACTGATGATATACTTATTATGGACTTGATAAACCGCTACACTGGGACGAAAATCATCAGCCTCGCTGGTCTCGCCCTGCTCGACAAAACGCCGAGCCCGTTCCTGCCACTTGGTGCTGTCGCCGGCGGCGAACGGTGTAGGCGGGATTTCTACTTCTGGAAAATTGAAAGTTTTTCTCGATGAATCAAATTCTGACTGTTTAGAAGGAGATTGATCCGGAGCCGGGATCTGAATTTGCGTTCCTTTCGGCGGCGGAGGTGTCGTATAATAATGGTGCGGCGCAAAAGTTCCTAAATCAGGAATGACGTTTGTAATTGACTTCAGGCTGTTCGCAGTGGCTTGCTTTAAAAACTGATAAACGCGATCTTGCTCGCGAAATTTTACTTCCATTTTAGTCGGGTGGACATTGACGTCAATTTGTTCTGGCGGCAGTTTTAGGTTCAGGCAATAGAATGGGAATTCGCTTCGCGCCAGCAATCCGCTATAGCCGCTGATTATCGCATGATTCATCAAGCGATCATTCACAAAGCGACGATTGATGTATAGAAATTGTTCACCACGCCGGGCGCGCACCAGATTCAGATTGCCGATATAACCGGAGACTTTAAGTTCATCAGCAACTGACTCAACCGGCAGAAGATTTTGACTATATTCTGGGGCAAAGAGACTAGCGATGCGTTCTGCCAGACTGCTTGGCGACAAGTTGTAAATTTCTCTATCATTGTGGATAAAAATAAAACGCAGATCGTGATGGATGAGAGCAAATTCTTGCATAACATCGACGATATGACGAAACTCAACCTCGGCACTTTTCAGAAATTTGCGACGGGCGGGAATATTGTAAAACAAATTCCGGACGGAAATTGTCGTGCCCGGTTTGGGACTGGTGGGTCTGATGTCGCGGAACACGCCGCCTTCGATGCGCAATTCATAACCCTCGGGGGCGCCCCGCAGAGTAGAGATGGCGGTAACGATTGCTACCGCCGCAATGCTTGCCAGAGCCTCGCCACGGAAACCGAGAGTATGGATATTGGTTAGGTCTTCGACGGTGGCAATTTTGCTGGTAGCATATCGTTCGAAAGCCAGAAGAAGATCATCGCGATTCATACCCTCTCCGTTATCAACCACCTCGCATAATGTTTTACCACCGTTGCGAATCACGACGATAATTTCGTCGGCGCCGGCGTCTATGCTGTTTTCGACTAATTCTTTGACAATCGAAGCCGGACGCTGGACGACTTCTCCAGCGGCAATTTTATTTGTCAGATTTTCCGATAATATTTTTATTTTCGACATTAATTCTGAAATCCATTCATTATTGTTTCAGTAATTTAACCAATTCTTTTAATTTTTCTGTGCTGGACACCTATTTATGATTAATCGGAATTTACGGAATGTCGAGAAGTCGCCCTGTCATCCTGAGCTTGTCGAAGGATGAGTCCCTCACAAGACTTAGGGTTAGCGATCCTACCACTCTTCGACAGGCTCAGAGTGACATCCTACCTGTCATCCTGAGCTTGTCGAAGGATGAGCTCGTCGAAGGATGACAGGACGTATCAATGACAGCTTAAGTCAGGGGTTCATCGGTAGCCTGCAGATATTTTAACCGGTGAGCTGTTTTTCAAACTCCGCCAAACGATATTCGATAACCTTTTTGGTGGGATCGAATGGTGCGATGGCATTCAAACCGAGCGATTGCACTGCCATCTGGATGAGCTCGCTTT
>DAOTJS010000039.1:0-8776 GCA_035448825.1 Fidelibacterota bacterium | reverse complement strand
GACTATCGCGCCGGCGGATGAATTTGGCAAGGAGTTCACCGACGCTTTTTGCCGTGCAATTGATGAGTTCGGTGGACAGGTAATTTCTCAGCAATGGTATCAAGGTGAGCCGACCGACCTTCAGTACCAGATCAACAATTTGAAGATGACGGCGATTGAGCATGCTACTAATCATTTCGAGGCTCGCTTCAATCTAGCGAAAAAGCAATTAGTGGAATTAGTAAGCACCAATTCTCTATATTTCAATGATTCACTGCGTGTAGTTGTCGGCGATAAATATTGCTTTGTTTTTAAACCCGACACCACCTATCGCCTCTCGATCCAGGATGCTCTCATAATGACCGGCTTGATGAAAAGCACCGATTTTGAACCTCCTGATCCCGATACAATTACTTTTCCCCCAGGCATTGTGGATGGATTACTGATTCCGGCTCGCGCAAACGACGCCCGGCTGATTGTCCCTCAACTAATTTATTATGATATTCGCACTCCTATTTTTGGTAGTGCCAACTGGAATGAGCCGGAATTATTAAGGAAGAATCAGGCAGTTCTGCAAAATTTGTATTTTATTTCGGATTATTATATTGAGACAGAATCAGATAATTATCGTCGGATGGCGGTTGATTTTAAGAAAAATTTTGGCAAAGAACCGGAACGAATGGAATTATACGGGTATGATACGATGAATGCCTTACTCACAGTAATCAAGAGCGGCGCGCATACGCGGGAATCGGTGCGGCAAGGGCTTTTAGCAATGCCGGTCTATCACGGACTATGTCGCAATATTTCCTTCCAGGGTAATCGCCCGCGCATCAATTCCTGTGCCTTCATACTTGGTTTCCAGCAAAATAAAATCCAACCAGTGGCGATCATCGAAAATGGTGCCATTATTGAAGAAAAAACTAAGCCATAATGTTTCCACTAACCGTTTCCAAAGGAATTGAAATCATCCAATCTCCGGAATTAATGACTTTTCCGGAAATTGTCCACGCTTTCAGCACCCGGAACGGTGGAGTAAGTAATGGCCCTTTCCGTTCGCTTAATCTTGGAATCGCCGACGGCGATTCTCTTAAGAATATCCTGATTAATCGCAAAAGATTTTATAATACCCTCAATTTTACTCCGTCCGACATTGCTCAAGCCGAACAAGTCCATAGCAATAAGGTCGCTATAGTGGAGGACAATGGTCCTATTCCAGGCTGCGATGCTCTAATTACCACTCGAGCCAATTTATATCTGAGCATTAAAACGGCTGATTGTGCGGCTGTTCTATTGTATGATCCGCACCACCAGGTCATTGCGGCGGTGCATGCCGGTTGGCGGGGCACAGCCGAGGGGATAATCGCCAACACCATTAATACTATGCAAGCTCAGTTCCAAACTAATCCGGGCGAATTAATAGCCGCCATCGGTCCGGCTTTGCATGTTTGTTGTTATAAAGTGAAAAATAATGTCGCCAAAAAGTTTAGCGATATTGAAATAATCCAGCGAGAGGGAAATCTTTTTCTCGATTTAATTTTGGCAATAACCAATCGCTTGAACGCGGCTGGTGTGCAACTCGATAGGATTGCCGATAGTGGTTACTGTACCGCCTGTCAACCCGATAAATTTTTTTCCTACCGGCGGGATGAGGGCGTTACCGGACGGATGCTGGCTGTCATCGGCATTAATCAGCGTAATAAATGCTAAGTGATAGATTCGGATGTTTAATTTAATAGTAGCCGTAATTATTGGAGTTTGCATTTTTTTCGGATTACGCAATGGCTTGATAAAATCGGCTTTTAAGCTTATTGGCTTAGTATTGGCGGCGCTCTCTGCTTCACGATATTATTATTTTGGTGGGAAAATAATTGCCGACCTTTTTAATCTATCCGAAGGTGTGCAGGCGGTGATTGGGTTTGTTATCGTATTCATCGTGGTGTTTTTACTTTTTGAATTGCTGGCTTCAATGTTGAGAAGCCTTTTACGAGCTTTGAAATTGATATGGGTTGACCGAATTGGCGGAATGCTGTTTGGATTCCTGGAAGGTGCCATTATTATGATCGGAATAGTCTGGGTATTAAATGTCTATCCAGAACTCGGATTCGTGGACCATCTGCGTCAATCTTCAGCCAATTTTAACTTTTTTGAACGCAGTGGCGAGAAAGTTATCAAAATTTGCGGACTGAATTCGGAGATGGATCATCTCCGTAAAAGTATGCGTAAAATCGTTTTCTTGCCGGAAACCCCGGAGACAAATCCAGAAAACACGAATATTTCTCCAAGTGAAAATAATCCCTGAATTAATGACAATACCTGAATCTATGAAGGAAACCAACGATAAACTCGGTTTTGCTAAAATCATCGAGTTGATTCAGGAAATGGCTCTCTCTACTGCCGGTAAATCTCTGGCTAATACTATTATGCCACTAAAGGATATTGAGATGATTCGATGCCGGCAAAGTCGCATTAATGCGCTCCAAGCCATTCTATCCGCTGGTGATTCGCTACCTTTGAATGCTTTTTCCGATTTCCGCGCCGAACTTGACCGATGTCGTGTCATCGGAACATTTTTATCTCTTGAAACTCTGATTCAAATTGATCAACTACTGGAATTGGTGGAGCGCCAACGTCGTTTTTTTCGCTCTCAGCGTCCGAAACTATTGAGTTTGGAAGAACTTTTTGAAGGTTTGGATTCTCTGCCCCAAGTACGTAAAACTATCGCGGCTATCATCGCGCCGGATGGCTCGCTTCGCGATAGCGCCAGTCCGCAGCTTAATCGAATTCGCCATGAAATTCGCACTCACCAGCGTCGCCTCAATCATGAGATTGAGCGTTTGATGAACTACGCGCGGGATCAGCAATGGCTTCATGAAGATCAGGCTACTATCCGCGACGGACGTTTGGTTTTGCCTCTGCGAGTTGAATCGAAACGAAAAATTAACGGAGTAATTCACGGCCAATCAGCCACCGGTGCCACCGTTTATGTTGAACCGCTCGAGATCGTAGAAATTAATAATGCTCTTAAAGAGCTGGAACTGGCTGAGAAGGAAGAAATTGAGCGTATTCTACGCCAAACAACCGATAAAATGCGGCCGGACTTCTCATCTTTACAAAAAAATATCCAAATTCTGGCTGAATTCGACCTATGGAATGCCTGTGCGCTTTTTGGGCAAAAATTCAAGTGCACGCCGCCGCTGATTGCCGAGAATAATAATTTTGTTTTACGTCAAGCGCGGCATCCTCTTTTAGCGCTCCATAAGGAAGTGGTTCCGCTGGATTTTGAGCTGGCGAATGATGTCCGGGCAGTTATCATCTCTGGCCCAAATGCCGGTGGCAAAACCGTTGCGATGAAAACTGTTGGTCTCCTATCACAAATGGCAATGAGCGGACTACCAATTCCAGCCGCAGAAGAAAGCCGCCTTCCGCTAATTACTCAGTTTTTGGCTGATATAGGCGACCAACAATCGCTCGAAAATGACCTTTCGACTTTTTCCTCGCATATTAACAATATGAAATATTTTCTTGAAACGGCTGATGATAGAACTTTAGTCCTGATTGATGAACTCGGCACCGGTACCGAACCGACTGAAGGCGCGGCTCTCGGGCAAGCGATTTTAACCGAATTGATTGCCGCCGGCTCGCTGATAATTGTTACGACCCATCACAACGCCTTGAAAGAATTCGCCCAAAAACAACCCGGCGCCATTAACGCCGCTATGGAGTTTGATATGGTAACATTGGCGCCGACTTATCGTCTGCAAATAGGTTTGCCGGGTAGCAGTTATGCCTTTGAAATTTCCAATCGGCTTGGTCTGCCAGCGAAAGTGGTTGATAATGCGCGCCGAATCGTCGGCGAAGAATCGGTGCGTTTGACTAATCTTTTACGCGAAGTTGAACAATTGCGTTCAGAAGTCGAAAAGGATAAAAAGATCATCTCCCAAAATAAAAAAACGCTCGATAAATTAGTAACCGAATACAATAATAAACTCAATACCTTGCGTGAAAAAGCCGAACGGGCTGATACCGAACTGGCACGCCAATTAGAAGAACTTGTAAATGAATCGCGTCGCCGGATCGAAAATGCAGTCAAAGAGATTCGCGAACAAGCTGCCACGCCCGAAACTATTCATCAAGCGCAAAGTACTATTACCGAAATCCAGACGAATGTTCGCAAAATCAAGGAGCGTTCAAAGCGCACCGCTCCGGCACCGCAGGCGGAATTACAAATCGGTAACGCGGTGCGGATCGACGGTATCAGCGAGCCGGGCGAGATAATCAAAATCGGTTCGCAGAATAGCCGTTTTGGAGTCGCCGTCGGCGGTAAAATTCTCTGGGTTAGTCGGACAGTCCTGCATCCTTTCAATAAAAGCACTGCTTCGCGCAAGCAAGCCGCAATAGTTTCCGTAGAAAGTGAACCACTTTTCTCCCCGCGTCTGGATTTGCGGGGAATGCGCTACGACGAAGCCGAAAGTGCGCTCCAGAAATTTCTTGATCGCGCCTTGCTGGCTGGATTGAACCAGGTAGAAATTATTCATGGCAAAGGCACCGGCGCCCTTCAGAAATTGACTCAAGAAGTATTAAGAACTACGCCCGGCGTGCGTAGCTTTCACTATGAGAATTTCGACAGCGGCGGCACTGGTGTAACGATCGTCGAATTATAAAGCTACACGGAGGCGCACAGAGTACACACTGAGGAAGACGGAGGGTGTTTTAATTAATTCTTCGTGATACTCTGTGTCGGGAATTAATGTTTGCTATTTTTCAAAATTCGGCTTATTATTTCACGTCAGATTTAAAATGATGGGGATCGGAATGAAGAGACTTCTTTTCGCTATCAGTGTGCTCTTAATCGGGATGCTCAATGCCCAGACCAACATCGCCGTCATGGATTTTGAGGGCAAGAACGTGTCGAAAGCCGATGCCAGCGCCCTGACCGATCGCCTGCGCGCCGAACTTTTCCTGACGGGAAAATTCGTCGTGTTAGAACGCGAGAAAATGGAAGCGATCCTCAAAGAACAGGCATTCCAGCTTTCCGGCTGTACTTCAGACGTCTGTATCGTGGAAGCCGGACAACTGCTGGCGGTCGAACAGATGGTCGTTGGAAGCATCAGCAAAGTGGGACAGACCTACTCGGTAACTGCACGGTTAGTCGGCGTTGAAAAAGGCAATCTTATCGGCGTCGGCACGTGTGATCTGAAAGGCGACATCGGCGATCTAATGACTTGTTTGAGCGATGTATCTGCTCAATTGACAGGCAATCAACCAGTCCCGAACAGTGAATCCATGCGGGCACAAACAGCGCTTATGTTTACTTACACCATAACGGAGATTATTCAAGTAACAGAAGTGAAACAAAAAAAGAATACACTCAACTATTAGATAAATTTGATGCGATTAATAAACCACCAAGATTATGCATTAGGTACCTTAAAGGTTTAGGGTATAGCTACGGGCAATCTCATACAGCGGTTTACGAATATCGTCGTGACCGAGGGTTGATTAGGAAATAATCCCGCTCTCATTTTGATTCGCTCAGCTTATGTCAAGCCGAGCGGATAATTTTCCGATAGCAAAAGAATCAGCGTCATATTCGACTTAACACAAGTTTCGCGATTAGTGTTCATTCGCGGTTAAATATTCCTTTGCATCCTTTGCGAGAGAAAAACAATCTTGTCATAGAGGCGGAACCAAACTGATTCCAGAGTTAGTGGTATTTATACCCGTTAATAATCCCAACCTTCTGAAGGTTTTAAAAGTGAGTTGTCTACCTGATATATTACCGTGTAAAACCTTCAGAAGGTTTATTGTTCGAAGAATCAGCGTCATATTCGGCATAACACAATTTTCGCTATTAGTGTTTATTTGTGTTCATTTTGCCCGTTCCTGAGCCTGCCCCGCTTCGTGGGTAGCTGGCAGGCAGAGGGCTGACGGGTCGCGGTTCAGGAAAGTAATAAATATACTTTGCGGTCTTTGCGCCTTTGCGAGAGGTACACATTCCGCAAGTTGATTTATTTCGCTTATTTTGGTATATTCTTATCATTAATAAGGATTCGTGATGAAAGTAAAAGAACCGCAACCGCAATATATCGTTGATCGCTCCGGCAACAAATCCTTTGTTGTGTTGAAAGTCAGTGAATATGAACAGATGCTGGCAGACCTGCATGATCTGGCGTTGATGGCGGAACGTCGCACTGAAGACGCCGTCCCCTTATCCGAATTCGAGAGAGAACTGCGTGCCGAAGGGCGTATTTGAAGTCAATATTCTGAGCTCAGCTCGCAAGGAAGCCAGAAATATTGACAAATCTCAATTGCACAAGATTATCGATGCGCTCAAAGGGCTTGCCTCAAATCCTTATCCGAGAGGATGCAGGAAATTGATTGGCTCTAGCAATAGTTTTCGCCTTAGAGTTGGACACTATCGTATTCTATATGAGGTTGATGGGGAAAATATGCGCTTGACTATTTTCGCGATTAGTCACCGCAAAGACGCTTATCGTTGATGATAAGAACTTATGTCAAGCCGAAGCAACGGTTTTCCATTAAGCGTGACGATTCTTAGTTCAGCTTAACACAAGTTTCGCTTTAAAAATAAATGAGCGTTTATTTGCGTCCATTCGCGATTCAGGAAAGTAATAAATATACTTTGCGGTCTTTGCGCCTTTGCGAGAAAATATCATCTAATCCTGTCTGAAATAGGTTTGAAAGCTTAAATTAATGGCGTTATGCCGAGAATTTCCTCCAATACTATCGAGCAGATCAAAGCGCGTACGGATATACTCGAGATCGTTTCAGATTTTGTGCAATTGAAACAGCGGGGGCGCAATTACTTCGGACTGTGTCCTTTTCATGAAGAAAAAACTCCGTCATTCAGTGTCAATCCCAGCCTGGGAATTTTCCACTGTTTCGGTTGCGGTAAGGGCGGCAACGCGGTGACTTTTATAATGGAATACGAAAAAATTGACTACGTCGAGGCTTTGAAAAGATTAGCCGAGCGCTATTCTATCACTATTGATTGGGAAGGCATCGAAGATTCACAGAAAGGCGAGGTCGCCCTAATTTATGAATTACACGAGATTGCCGCAGAATTTTATCAGAAACAATTACTGGCGGAACGTGGTCGCTCGGCATTGGAATATATCGAGAAACGCGGTTTCGATCGCAGAACAATCGAACAGTTTCGGCTCGGCTATGCGCCGGATGAATGGGAGAGTCTTTTCCGGCAGATTGATTTGAACCGTTTTACGCCGGCGATTCTCGAAAAATCCGGTCTTTTTGTTCGCAGAGAAGGAAACAAAATTTACGACCGCTTCCGTAACCGGCTTATGTTCCCGATAATAAACTTAGCCGGACGAGTCGTTGCCTTTGGCGGGCGAGCGCTTGATCCGAATGAGGAAGCCAAGTATTTGAATTCGCCGGAAACGCCGATTTATTTCAAGAGCGGCATTTTTTACGGGTTAAATTTCTCCAAGGACGCCATCCAGAAAGCCGGTGACGCGATTATCGTTGAAGGCTACACCGATTTTTTACGAGTTTATACCGGTGGCTTCCCCAACGTCGTAGCCGGTTCTGGAACTGCATTGACTTTACATCACTCCCGTCTGATTCACCGGTTTACAAAAAAAGTGACACTCTGTTACGACGGCGATGAAGCCGGCCAAAAAGCCACCGAACGCGCCGGATTTTTGCTAATGCGCGAAGGATTGGACGTCCGCGTTATTCGTCTGCCGGAAAGCGACGACCCGGATTCTTACCTGCGCGATCATAAACCCGAAGAATTTCGCGAGCTTTATGATTCGGCTGACGATTTTATGACTTATTATATTGATAGCCATAGCGATGAACTCAATTCTCCCGCCGCCAAGACTCAGTTCGTAGAACGCATTGCCGAAGAGCTGATCGAAATTAAGAATCCGGTCATTCTGGATCTGGTTGTCGGCGAAGTCGCGGAGCGGATTAATGTCAAAGAAGAACATATCCGGGCTCAGATTCGCTATATCGCCCGGCGACGCACCAATCAAAATCGGGGCGAGAGAAGCACTGAAAGCCCGAAAAGTTTGCGTCTGCGCACTGCTGATGAAAAAGCCGAATACGAACTCCTGAAAATGATTTTGACCCGACATCAAAATTTGCAAACAATGATTAAAAATTTTCTCACGGCCGCCGATTTCCGCCACCCCGTAATGCATCCAATCGCTGAAAAATTACTGAGCGACCTGAGCTCGGGAAAACTTGCCGAAGCCGATGAACTTTTCAATACCGAATGGAATGAAGAGCAACGCCTTTATTTATCACGTTTGATTCTGGAGGCTGATCCGCTCCAATATGTAGAGAATATGGATGATCTCCGCAAACTAACCAGTGATTGTATCGCAGTTTTAGTGACGCGGAATATTGACGCTGAAATCGCCGCCGTGCGGGAGAAAATCAAAGCCGCTGAGAAAAAAGGTGAAGACAGCACTTCACTGGTGATTCAACTCTCAAACCTACGCCAGAAAAAGCGCGCCCTCGAGGAAAAGATTAAAGCCTGATTTTTGCTAAGTGCTAAGAATTTAAGATAGAAGAAAACAGCCCTTCTTGTAGTTCTAAAAAAATGATACAGTCATTATCCTCACCGAGGAATGGTTTTTTGCGGTTTAATTTTTGCGGGAAATTTTCTAGGAAATATTGTGACCTGTGGCAAAAATCTAGTTAGGCTTTTAGGCTAAATTAAAAAAGAATTTTTTGAAAACTCCAAACCTTACTACCCTCCAGTCCAGCGTGATTCCCCATCACACTGGACTTTTTCTTAAATCAG
>DAOTJS010000038.1:0-10636 GCA_035448825.1 Fidelibacterota bacterium | reverse complement strand
TAGGCACGCCGCCAGCGTTCGTCCTGAGCCAGGATCAAACTCTCCGTTGTATTATTACAACAAATAAAATTTTTGGGTTTTTTACCCTACACCTGTCTCAAATCTCACACTTTCTCTATTGTCAAAAAGCTTCTTACTTTAAGAACCACTCCAGTTCGGAATGGTCTTAAAAATCAATTCTCAATTAGCAGGGTGAATATAAAACATATTAAAATATCTGGCAAGTAAAATTTAATATTTTAATCAAAATTTTTTACTGATTCTTCCCAAAAAACAGGACTACGTTAAGCGCAACAATCCCAATGCCAAATAATCGGTTACTAAGTAGCTTGATAGAAAACTACAGGCTTTCCAAAGCAATTATTTGAATCGGCGATTAGTATTCCAATAAATTTATAGTAGATTTTCACGAGTAAGGCTTTTTTTCTGACCGGTGATGCGGGCAATTTCGTCGCGCAGTTCGGCGGCTTTTTCAAATTCCAGGTTTTCAGCGGCGGCGAGCATCTCACAACGGAGTAGTTCGACAATCTCAGACGTTTCCATTTTATCGCGATAGCGGTCGCCAATCGGCTGTTCGGTTTGAATTGGAGTCGGTTTAACGTCAGCTACGGCGGTGGTCTGCATAACTTCTTCGACAGATTTATAAATTGTACGAGGCTGAATATTATGAGCGATGTTATAAGCCTGCTGAACCTGGCGGCGGCGGCCGACTTCTTCGATGACTTTACGCATTGATTCGGTAATTTCATCAGCATAGAAAATAACCCGACCGTTAATATTGCGCGCCGCCCGACCCGAAACTTGCATCAGGGATTTTTCGGAACGCAGAAATCCCTCCTTGTCAGCGTCCAGAATAGCGACTAACGATACTTCTGGCAAATCGAGACCTTCCCGCAGGAGATTAATGCCGACCAGCACATCGAAATTGCCCAGCCGCAAGTCGCGTAAGATACCGACGCGGTCGAGGGCTTTAATCTCGGAATGCAAGTAGCGAACTCTAAGTCCCATACCGCGCAAATACTCGGATAAATCTTCTGCCATTCTCTTGGTCAAAGTAGTGACCAGCACGCGTTCTTTGCGAGCCGTGACAGCTGCAATTTCGTCAATCAGGTCGTCAATCTGGTGTTTGGTGGGTTTAACGATAATTTCCGGATCGAGTAAACCTGTCGGCCGAATAATTTGCTCCACAACCACGCCGTTGCATTTTTCCAGTTCGTAATCGGCGGGCGTCGCCGAGACAAAAACCGCCTGATTGATCATTTTCTCAAATTCGTGAAATTTGAGTGGACGGTTATCCAGCGCCGATGGCAGACGAAAGCCATATTCGACCAGCACTTCCTTCCGGGCTCGGTCGCCGTTATACATAGCGCGCAATTGAGGTATAGTGACATGCGATTCATCAATTATCAGTAAAAAATCCTTCGGGAAAAAGTCCAGCAGGGTATAAGGTTGCTGACCGGGTTTACGACCGGAGAAATGCCGCGAGTAGTTTTCGATCCCACTGCAGTAACCGACTTCCTGAATCATTTCGAGGTCGAAGCGAGTGCGCTGACCCAAGCGCTGGGCTTCCAATAATTTACCGGCAGAACGTAATTCTTCCAGACGTGCCTCCAGTTCTTCCTCGATCGATACAATAGCACGCTGGATAGTTTCTTCGGAAGAAATAAAGTGCTTAGCCGGAAAAATTACAACCGCTTCCTGCTCGTTTAGGACTTCGCCGGTCAGCGGATCAATGCTATAAATATGTTCAATTTCATCGCCAAAAAGTTCGATGCGGTAGGCGTAATCTTCATAAGCCGGGTGAATCTCGACGATGTCGCCGCGCGCCCGAAATTTACCGCGTTCCAGCACTAAATCATTGCGCGCATAATAAATATCTACCAGCTTGCCAAAAAGCTGGCGAATGCCTATTCGGTCGCCTTTTTTAAGAGTAACGATAAAACGAGTGTACTCTTCCGGTGAGCCAATACCGTAAATACAGGAAACGCTGGCAACCACGATTACGTCGCGGCGACTGATTAGCGAGCTCGTGGTTTTGAGGCGCAGTTTATCAATTTCATCATTGATCGAGGAATCTTTTTCGATGTAAGTATCCGTGACCGGCAGGTAAGCCTCCGGCTGGTAATAATCGTAGAACGAGATGAAATATTCGACTGCATTTTCCGGGAAAAAGGCCCTGAACTCTCCATATAACTGCGCGGCTAAGGTTTTATTATGGGAAATAACCAAAGTGGGCTTCTGCACATTCTGAATAACCTGCGCCATAGTGAAAGTCTTGCCACTTCCGGTTACCCCGAGTAGGGTTTGAAACTTATCGCCTCGTAATATCCCCTCGGTCAGTTCCCGAATAGCCTGCGGCTGATCACCGGTCGGAGTGAAATTAGTTGTGAGTTTAAATGTGTTCATAGCATCTCAATTTAGAATAGGGAAGAACAAGAGTCAATTAATTTTCAGTAGAAATCTATAATCATTTTAACCCATAAATTTCTGGAGCAATATACCCACCGATTAGTTTGAAATTTTATATAAAAATGAAAGTAAGATTTAGTTCTTCGGTTTATTGCTCTGATTTTTCTCGAATATTTTCATACTCAACGAAAGCTGACAAGAGAGTCCTGTCAGGCGCGAATATTCCGTTGGAAATCCATACTCAGTCGTAGCCGGGTAGCGTTCCGGATTGTACGAATCCCAATCGAAAATATGTTCGATTGGCTGTCCTTTATCAAAATCGTGGAAATAGCCGATTTCTAAGCCGACCTTTTTTGAAAATGATAATCCGCCGAGAAATCCCACTCTCAAGCTGTTTCCACCAGTAATACCGCGTGGAATATACATTAGCCGAAATCCACTGTATAAGGCATTTCCGGGTTTTTTCGGAAAGGTTCGCACCGAATAATAGGTCATATCGAAATTGGAATTGGGGTTCACTGAGAAACTTAAATTCAGGATATCGGAAATGTTTTCGTGTTGGAAAAGGATATAGGAGTAATCAATGCCGGTACCATAAACCGGCAAGCCAACTCGGAAACCGACATCGCTCCGTTCGGAAACCCCGCACCGATAGACAAAAACAGGTGCAATATTTTCAACAGAGAAAGTCAATCCGGTATAAGTTTCGCCCGGTTTGAGCGGCACTGGGCTAATCGTAGGATGAGAAGCACAGGCACTTATACATAGTCCGATCGCTAAAAGTAGAAAGTGCTTTTTCATTTTTACCACCCTAAGATTAACTAAATTCAGGCATTTTGGAAAGAAATATTTGTTATTAGCCATATTAAGATAACATCGCTGTCTTCTAATGAATTTTTTTGTTCTTATCAAATTCAGGGTTAATAAATTAAAGCGTTGATTTTTTAGGTGAAGATAATGCCAACTAGAACTGACCTTGAAGAACACTTTAACCGTTTTCGCCGCAATATTATCGGAATTGACCGGCAGCATGATTTTCCAGGTGGTCGCCGACCGATTCTATATGCCGATTGGGCCGCCAGTGGAAGACTTTACCGACCAATCGAAGAGTATATCGTTAATACCCTGGGACCGTACGTAGCCAATACTCATACTGAAGCCACTTTGACTGGTACAATCATGACCGATGCTTACCATCAAGCGCATAAAATTATCAAACAACATGTGAATGCCGGACCGGACGATGTTTTATTATTTGCCGGGTTCGGGATGACGGCTGTAATCAATAAATTTCAGCGTCTGCTAGGACTACGTGTACCAGATAAATTCAAGGAAAAAATATCTATACCGCCTCAGGAAAAAGCGCTGGTACTTCTAACGCATATGGAGCATCATTCCAATCAAACGACCTGGGAAGAATGTTGCTGTGACACATCGTTAATTTGTAAAAAATCGGACGGGTTGCCGAATCTTGAGCATTTACGCAACGTTCTGGAGCTAAATCGTGATCGGAAATTAATTATCGGCTCGTTCACTGCCTGTTCGAATGTCACTGGCTTAATCACACCTGTTTATGAGTTAGCCGAGATTATGCATCAATTCGGACGCTTGTGTTTCATTGATTATTCCGCTTCCGCGCCGTATGTCGAAATCAATCTGCATCCGCCCAAACCGGAACAGAAATTAGATGCGATTTTCTTCTCACCTCATAAATTTCTGGGCGGACCGGGTTCCTCAGGAGTAATCGTTTTCGATAAAAAGCTTTATGATAATCGCGTTCCGGATCAACCGGGCGGCGGCACGGTACTCTGGACTAATCCCTGGGGTGAGCATCGTTTTTTTCAGGATATTGAAGTGCGCGAAGATGGTGGAACACCTGGGTTTTTACAGGCAATTCGCGCCGCACTGGCAATTTTACTAAAAGAGGAAATGGGGATTGACAATATTCTGGCACAGGAACATCACTTGACCGAAATCTTGCTGAATGAACTGGCTGAAATCCCGGATATAAACATCCTTGAATCTCAAAACCATAACCGTATTGGTTTTGTTTCGTTTTATAGTCGCAAAGTTCATCATAATCTAATTGTACGTCTGCTTAACGATCGCTTCGGTATCCAGACGCGGGGCGGTTGTCTATGTGCGGGAACTTATGGCCACATCTTGCTGCATATTGACAACAAAAAGTCAAAAGACATTATGAGTCAGATTGACCAGGGTAACTTGAGCTTAAAGCCCGGCTGGGTGCGCATTTCGTTGCATCCAACTATGACCGAGACCGAAGTGCATTATATTGCCAGTGCAGTCCGGGAAATTATGAAAAATTATATCGAATGGGGAAAAGATTATCACCTCAATCCCGAAACCGGCGACTTTGAATTACCCAAACAACCGAAAGCCAGTATTGACATAAAGGCGACCTTCAAAACCACTTAAAGAATTTTTTACCGGTTTAAATTTTAAACGCTTATATTTATTCTGGTTTTGGTAAATAGATTTCGATATCATCGTGAAATTATCTCAAAAGAAAAATAACAAAATTTATCCGAAGAATTAGCCTCGCAGAAAGGAGTCATTTATGGATAAAAAGGTCAAACTGTATGCTCTCAGCACCTGCATTTATTGCCAGAATACCAAAGCGTTCCTCAAAAATCTGGGAATCGAGTTCGATGTCACTGATGTAGATTTGCTGGACAAAGAACAAAAACTGGCAGTCGTAAGAGAAATTCATAAATTAACGCCGACAGTTGCCTTTCCGGTAATTGTCATCGGGGACAAAGTCATTGTCGGCTATCGTCCAGAAGAAATTAAAAAGGCGCTCGGATTATGAATACGGAACAATTATTTGAATCACTTCGCAAATTTCAGGAGCCCAAAGGCTATTTTTTCAATAAAGATCGTCAGCACGTTGACCGATTGCTGAATTCTTTGCTAATCAACAAAGAACGTTATGGCTATATGGCTTGTCCGTGTCGTCTGGCGGTCGGTAATCGTGAATCGGATCGCGACATCATTTGCCCGTGCGTTTACCGTGAACAGGACGTGAAGGAATACGGACGTTGTTACTGCGGTTTATATGTTTCAGCCGATTGGAATGCGGGTAAAATTCCTGACCAATATGTACCGGAACGGCGGCCAATCGAAAAGATTCTGGGCCTAAAATAATTATTTACTGGTAAATGCCCCTGAATTTTCTGGAACGTTTTCCGCAATTTTATGATTGGCTTAAGGAGCACGCCTCACTGTTGAAATATGCCGGAGTGATTTCTATAATTACCTTTTTTGGTACAATTCTTTTAATGGTGGTACTGATTCTGATGATTCCTGCCGATTATTTTTCCAATCCAAAACGCCGTAAAAGTTATCTGATTACCAGGCGACCGCTGTTGGGCATAATTTTACTGACAATTAAAAACTTGATCGGGCTTATTTTCCTGATAGTTGGCTTTTTACTCCTCTTTATGCCGGGACAAGGTATCCTGACGATCTTGATTGGCGTTGTTTTGATGAATTTCCCCGGTAAATACAGGATCGAAAGAAAGCTGGTTAAGAGACCGGGCATTCTGCAAGGCATTAATAAAATCCGGGGAAAATTTAATCGCCCACTTCTCAGTTTTGAATAGATAACTTTTTTGGATGTTCCAGATTTTTGTTTATCTTTAATATAAGTTGCAGTTGGGAGGTAGCTATGTTGAAACAATTCAAATCAATTCTAATCTGGGGAATGCTAATTGTTGGATTTATGGCTTGTACAGATAATGGCGGTGAACCGCAAACTGCCGCCACACTTTCGTTTTTACAAACCGATTATGGCGGATGCAACCGATACAGAGAAGGTGACATTTTGCCTAAAGCTACATTTTCAGAAGATACGCTAAACTGGGAAATTTGCGACGATACGCTGAAGATTTTCACTGGCATTCGCTATATCTGCTGTGCGCCATTCGTTGTCGAAAGTGAGCAGTTCGGCGACAGTCTCAAGATTATGATCAGAGATGTCTGTGGTATTTCCGACGAACCCTGCTATTGCAAATGTATCTGTTACTATACATTTCAAACAATTTTTACCGATTATTCCGGTGACCGCTATCACCTGACAGTATGGCTGTATAATCCTCGTCAGGGGCAGGATTCTTTGCTCTGGCAGGTGGAAATCCCCTAAAAAGCGAGTTTTCAAGTCCAGGCTAATTTTTACATTTAAATAAACAATAAAATCGTTTCATTATTCAGCAAAAAGACTTATTATTCTGGAGTAAGGAATTACTAATTTGTTAATTACTTGTACTATCTATATTATCTAAAAACAGGAAAATAAAAAATGAAAACCAACCGAATTTTTAAGAAATCTATATTAATTATTCTGCTATTCGGAAATTCCCTTTTCCCTAATATTTTCACCAGCACTCAATATGTAAATGAAGCCTGGCAAGCCTGGAATCGGAATGACCAGAAACTCGTCGAACAGAAATTTCAGGAAGCCATCCAAACCGATCCGACCAACACGCGCGCTTACATCGGGTTGGCTTACCTTTATGAAATGCAATATAAATATCTTAAGGCTTGGCAAACCTATACCAATGTCGTTAACACCGAAGCCGATTTTGAACCTTATATTTTTGCCGCTATGATGGCGCCACGATTAACCAACGCCGAAGAATATGAATCAGCCGGTATCCAGATATTGTTCGATAATTTAGCGCGCACCGCCCGCCATTCCACTATGAAGGTCAACGCTAATGAAAAATTAGGGCGCTACTATAACGAACACGCTAATTTGAAAAAGGCGCTATTGCATTTCAATAAAATTGATGCAATTACCGATTGGATGCTGATTGGTCCCTTCGATAATATTTCAGCTTCCGGCTATGATAAAGTCTATCCGCCGGAGACCGAATTCGATACGGCGGCAGTTTATCACGGACAAAATGATATTGCTATCAAGTGGTTTCGGATTCCGGAAATGCGCTATGATAAATGGGTTGATCTGCGACGGTATTTTGCGGATAATGACGCCGTTTTTTACGGTAATACTTTTATTTTTTCACCACAAAAGAAAACTATACACTTGCTGGTCGGGACTTCCGGTTCGGTAAAAGTTTTTCTGAATGATGAACTAATGATCGAATGTTTCGATGAAAATAACAACGGTTTCGATACTTATAGCGTCGAAACTGAGCTGCAAGCGGGCTGGAATCGTCTGCTGATCAAGTGTGGGTTTTCGGAAATCGCGCAGTGCAACTTTGCGGCACGGCTGACCGATCCGGCCGGCAAATCCCTGACCGACCTGCAAATTTCCGCCTTACCGCATTCATATAAAACAAACCCTGGCGCGGGGAAAAAACCGATCCCGAATTTCGCTGAGACCTATTTTCTGGCGAAAATTGAAGAAAATCCCGACCATCTCGAAAATTATCTTCTATTGGCAGAATGTTATGCTTTAAACGATAAAGCAGTCGAGTCGGAATTGATTTTGCGTGAAGCTCTGCGGCGCGCTCCCGATAATGCTATGATTTATTTGCATTTGATCGAGGCTTATTTGCGGGGAGAAAAATACGATGAAGCCAAATCCGCTTATGAGAAAATTTATCAACTCGATCCTAATATTCCGGGCGTTTTGGAGTATCGAATCTCTGATCTCCTCGAAAAGAAAAATTATGATGAAGCCAAAAATTTGCTCGACCGACTGGTACAATTGATACCGGATTCGCCCAATTTACAATTGCAATTGATTGACTATTATTCCAAACGCGGTTTGACCGATAAGGTTATCGAAGCCACCAACATCGCCTATAGTAAGTTTCCAGAAAATTGGAACATTGTCGAAACCAAAGCCAACCTCGAAGCTTACGTCAAACAAAATTACAAAGCCGCAATTCCTATTTTACGTAAGTATGTGAAAAACCACACCGAGCAAGCGGCTTTTCTGAGGTTGGCTGATTATTACCAGAAAGCTGCTGACCTTAAAGGTTGGGAAAAAACCTATCGGCAGGCGATTGAATATTACCCAGCTTCACCGGGTCTTTTCTATCAAATGGCGCAAAATTTCTATAATAGGCATAATTATCCCACCGCTTTGGATTGTATCGAGAAGGCTTTGCAAATCTGCCCACAATGTGCCGGTTACTGGGGCACTCGCGCCGAAATCCAACGTTCTGCCGGTCAAACCGCTGCGGCTATTCAGTCCTACCAGCGAGCGTTGGAATTAAGTCCGACTTACTATGATGCGCGCGATAAATTAAGACAATTGCAGGGACGCGAATCAATTTTCAACAATTTCGATACGGTGGACATTGATAGCCTTTTTCGCAATCGTCCTTCGTCGGAGCAGTACCGCGGTGAAAAGGCGGTTATTCTATACAACGCCTGCCAGCGTGTCGTTTATGGTGGTGCAACTGAAATGAGGCAGGAAATGCTGGTGACAGTTTTTAATCTGGAAGGAATTGATGCTTTTAAAGAATACCAGATTTCTTATAACGGTTATAATGAAGAGCTGATTGTCGAAAAAGCGCAAACTTTAAAAAAGGATGGTTCCAAAATCGATGCCGATGTTAGCTGGGGCCACATTGTGTTCAAATCGCTCGAACCCGGCGATGCCGTTTATCTTAAATGGAAAATTCGCAATTATTACTCCGGCAAACTATCTCCGCATTTCTGGGACGATTTCAATTTCAATTCACTTTTTCCTATGCGAGAGGTTCATTATGCCTTATTGATTCCGCAAAATGTGAAATTTCAGTATAAAGGTCAATTTATGCCGGATGAACCCTCGGTTATCAGAGAAACGCCGGATGGAATTCTCTATTTATGGCGCCTAAACGACGTTCCCGCCATAAAAGAGGAATACAATATGCCCCCGCTAGCGGACATAGGCAAAATTCTGCATATTTCAAGCGTCCCGGACTGGGATTATATCGTCAACTGGTATATAGATTTAGCGGAAACCAGAACTCGGTCAAGCTATGAGATTGACGAATTTCTCAAAACTCTTTTACCTGAAAATGAACCGCTAACCGAACAGGAGAAAATCACCCGCATTTATAATTATATCACTGAAAATATTCGCTATAGCAGTGTATCATTCCGGCAGTCCGGCTTGATTCCTCAAAAAGCCCGAGATGTATTCGTAACCCGCATCGGTGATTGTAAGGATAAAGCCGCTCTGGGAATCGCTATGTTGCGCTCAGCGGGATTCACAGCTAATTTCGTGCTGGTCAATACTCGCTATGAAGGCTTGAATAAGGACATATTGCCCTCGATCGCCTTTAATCATGCCATCGTCAGTGTTGCCACTCCAGAGGGAATGCGCTATCTCGATTTGACGGCCCAGAACTTTCCGGTTGGTTCGGTGCCGCTGGCAGATCAGGGAGCTTTTGCGCTCGAAATCAAGAAGGGTTGCCAACCGTTTTATCTGGAGCGCCACTTTTTTATGAGCAGTGTTCGGCAGAGACGCACTAAAGTAGAAGTTCAAAGCGATAACAGCATTCAGGTAGAGCTTCATACCACTCGCAAGGGCGCTCAGACGGCCGAGATTCGTGCGGTTTACCGATTCAAGAGCCAATCCGATCGCAATAAGGAATTAATCGAATCATTGGCTCAAGATTATCCAAATGTGGAATTGATCAGCTTTAATTTATTTGACCTCGACTCGATTAAACCGGTTCTGGATTACGAATACGCTTTTAAGGTTCCAGATTATTTAACCGAAGCCGGAAGATTTCTTATTTTGCGCATTCCCTGGGCGGATCGGCTTTTACCGATTAAGGCGCTATCGTATGATAAAAGAAATTACCCGTTTACTTACTGGCCTTATGCCGATACGATTAGCGAGGAAATCAGTATCAGCTTCCCGACTGGATATCAACCGCTGGAGTTTAATCCGTACTACGAATACTCCTGCCTAATTGCCGATTATCGGCTGGAGTTGAATTATAAGGATGGAATTTTAAAAGGAAATCGTCAAATGATAAATAAGGAATCCGAAGTTACGCCGGAAATTTATCCTGCATTCAAAGAATTTTATAACAAAGTTGTCAAAGCCGACGGCAATCAGATTCTGATAAAACGTTTAGATTAGGCTAATCTGGCTTCATGCTTCTTTTTTGTCGTTATTGTCTTTACAATAATTAGGATATAATTTTTTCATACAGTCGGGGCAAATGCCGTGCGTGAATTCCACTTCGGCATGTTCTTTAATATAGGACTCGACATTATTCCAATAACCCTGGTC
>DAOTJS010000037.1:0-10861 GCA_035448825.1 Fidelibacterota bacterium | reverse complement strand
CGACGGCAAGTGCGTCAATGAACCGCTTCCGCTGGCACGTTATAAACACAATGATTCTAGCTGCAATCCGTAAATTGTGATGAAAAGCGGAAGTATTTTTCTTACCAATTCCTAAGTCATTGAAACGCTCTGACTTGAACAAAAGATATTTTTATTTTAGGTCATAATTTATAATTGATTCCCTGAAAAATTAGTTATGATATTTACGGTTTATGCCTTTCTATACTTTTTGTCAATCCCGGCAATTTTACTTATATTTAGCGTCCGTTTTTGAAGTGACTAATATGAAATTTGGAGGACTTGATAAACTATGGCTCTGATGCAAAAAATGCGTGATCACACTCATGTAATTTTATGGGCACTTTTAATTCTATTTATTGCCAGTTTGACTGTTGGTGGGCTAGTTGGAGGTGCAGATTTACTGGATGTCTTTTCCCAAAAATCCCGTCTCAAAGATGCCGCTGGAATCGTGGATGGCAAAAAATTAGACGCAGTTCGTTTTTCGGAATTAATTCAAAATGAGATAAATAATTATCGTGACCAAAATCAAGAACTAACCGAAGCTGATATTGACCAGATTTCCAATTATATCTGGAATTCATATATCAACGAGACGTTGATAAGCAAGCAGATAGATCATTACAAATTGCATGCAACCGATAATGAGATCTACGAAGTTCTTGTTAATAATCCACCTCAAGTTTTGATGCAAAATGAAGCTTTTCAGACCAATGGTCAATTCGATTATCAAAAATATCTAAATGCTCTCAATAACCCTCAGGGTAACGAATGGCTAGCTGTCGAGGAATATGTCCGTGTTTACCTGCCATTTGAAAAGATACAATATTTGATTGAAAGCTTAGCGATGGTTTCGGACGCTGAAGTCGTCGAAGAAATCGTATTGAACCAAACAAAAGCTAATTTCGAAGCTCTGGTAATACCTTACACTTTGGTATCTCGAGATACATTCGCCATTGATAAATCGGAAATCAAAAAATATTACGATGCCAATCGTGAGAGTTTTCACGTTGATGAAACTCGTTCTCTGGACTTTGTAGTATTTGAGACCAAACCGACACCGGCGGATACTTTTTCTGCCTTACAGACCGTCGAATTTATTCGGGAACGTTTGGCAAACGGCGAAGATTTTGCAACTCTGGCATCGGAATTTACTGAGGATCCGAGCGGTACCGCCAATGGTGGCGACTTAGGGTGGTTCGGTAAAGGTCAGATGGTACCGGAATTTGAGCAAGCCGCTTTCGCTCTACGCAAAGGAGAAATATCCAAACCAGTCATTACCTCCTTCGGGGTTCACCTGATTAAAGTTGAAGATAAAAGAGTTCAAAATAATCGCCCTGAAATCAAAGCCCGGCACATTTTAATTAAAATCAAAACCAGCCCGGAAACCCTGGAAAATATTCGTGCTCAGGCTAACCTCTTCGCCTTCGATGCCAATGAATACGGCTTCCAAGCCGCGGCGGATACTCATAAACTAGTCGTTCGGAATACCGGCCCGTTTACAAAAGATGCTCGTTATATTAATTTCTTCGGTCCTTTTCCCACCGCTATAAAATTCGCTTATTCCAATATACCGGTCGGAACTGTATCGGAAGTCCTAACCCATGATATGGGAATTACAGTTTTGTGCTTAAAAGAAATCAATAAAGAGCACTATCGCCCATTGTCAGAAGTAGAAAATCAAATTAAAAATATCCTGACCTCGGAAAAAAGAATCGAGAAATTAAAGTCTATCGGCGAAGAAATTTATACTTTAGTAATTCAGGATAATAATCTCACTAATGCGATCGCCAAATATCCTGAGTGTTTGCTCGATTCCTATACCGACCATCCCGTCAATACCCCATTGAAAAACGTTCAACGTTCCAATGCCATTACTGGAACATTATTAGCCTTACAACCTGGGCAAATATCCAAACCGGTACTGGTTGCTAACCGTAATCTGGTAATTATCAAACTCCATTCCCGACAGGATGTCACTCCGGAAATTATTGCTCAGGAAAAGGAATACACTCGAGCGCGTATTTTAAACAACAAAAAGTCTTCATTTTATACGGAATGGCTTAATGACTTGAAAGCCAATGCCAAAATCGTAGATAATCGCAGTAATCTTTTTTATTAAAAATTCAATCATACATCACTATCAAAAAGCCCGGCGAGATTCCGGGCTTTTTTTATCAAACTTCTTAAGAAAGTCCCTCAATCAAAATTCGACTTTATCGCCTACCACTTTGGTATTGACTGGCATATCAATATTAAAATCAAACAGATTTTCAGGATTGATTACTCGTACGAGCTTGAGATTCTTGATATTTTCAACTGGCATTATTTGATCGCCGAAGCCGTTAGTCTCTTTCTGACTTGACCAATAGGCGATTTTTTTCTTGTCGTCTTTACTTTTTATCCATCCAAGGAAAATAGCCGAAGTTTCACCACCCTTTTTCCAGACAATATTGACAAAATCGCCCGGTCTGGCACTTTTAGGCTCGATTGCTTTTCCAATACCAGTATATTGGACCAGCGCAAAATGACTACCAAAGCCCCGCGCGTTCCAATTGCCCCAAAATTTGACGCCTTCTCTTCTTTTACCGCCACCTATTTCCTGCATACGAAGAGCCTCATAATGTTCAAAATCCAGACTATCTAATCCGTGATCTCCAAATATGATATTCATCGCCTCAATAAAAGCTCCATAAGTAGCACCGCTACTAAAACTGCTCCGGCGAGCTGGTGTGATCAATGATTTACCGAAAATTTTTAGTTCATAGCCGATTGGTGATTCAGGCGGTCGGGCCTTCAAACCGGTAAAATATTCACCGCCCTCCGGTGCCTGCGCCTGGACTTTATCAATACCTTTCAGAATATAATAATTGTACCCGCAGACATATTTTCCGAAAATCCGGGCATGTTTGGTATGATGTGGACCTTTCCGCAAATCCGATTTATGCAAAAAGAACCACTCGCCATTATCAGAGGTCGGAGCAAGTCGGGTCTTATGATTTCTCCAATTAACCAGTAGTAAAACTACCAGAATTACAAGCGCCGTAATAATGAAAATTGATTTTTTCTTCAAATTTTACTTTTCACCTTATTGCTGCAAAAAAATAGCCGAGTGAGAGTAAAAATAGGAAAACAGCATACGAACGCATTTGGCGATCTTCGGTGTTGATAAACCATTCATACATTTCTCGCAAACGTCTAGACATTAATACCGAGAGAATACCATCCAGAAACATAAGCAATCCGGCCAGATAAACGAACCAGGTCATATGAGTTAAATCCCTGAAATAAAGCGTTCCCAGACCGATAGTGATCTCGAAAACACCCAGTATCAAAAATAGGTCCTTTTGGATTACGAATTGAAGCAGGGATTTGAACCAGGCGGCTTTAAAAAAAATAATCGCTCCGGATAGAACCAGTAGAACTGCCACACAAAAATAAAACCAGATCATTATTTAAGCTCCATAAATATTCGTATATACTTTATCCACGATTCGTCGTAAAAGCGGCGTGTAACTATCAATAGCTTTATGTGGACAAACTTCTTGACAACAAAAACAGCGGATGCACAATTTATAATCAAACTGGGGCGGTTGCGTCTTCATTTTTCCATTCCAGCCCAAAGCTTTAGGTTGTTGCGGACATTGATCAATACACTCGCCACATTTTTTACATTTTTGAGCATCAATGACCGGTCGGTTGGTCACTAACCCTTTTAAGTGGCGATATTGCCAGGCTTGATTGAAGCGCAATTCCGGTTGACGTTGGACCTTAAAATCCGGAGCACTGAAAGTATCCAGATTGTCTCCAAGAATCTCGATTTCCTCTAGGTTCATTTTGCCCAGCCCGGCTTGAGCTCCCCAATAATTGGTTCGGACATATTCAGGCTTGATTGCAATCATATGGCAAACTATCGAATCAATGGCTACCAAATCACTTGAAAACGCCAGCAGTTTAAGTGGATAAGCATTTCCACTTGTTGGCCCATTGCCTTCCATCGCCTCAATAGCATCCAAAATCGTAAGACGTGGCTTCAATAAAATGCTCAGATCAACCAGCATTCGGCAAAAATCATCCAGCGCCGGCAATGCCACATGCAGAGCCGGTTTGAGAAAGCCCGGGACACAGCCGAAGAGATTCTTGATACAAGCCGTAATACGAGTCAAATGATGGGTCTTTAATTTCGGGACATTAAACATTCCATCCGCTTCCCAGAGCCCGCGAGCAATAGTAAATTTTTTATTCCGAATACTATCCGTTGAATAAACTGACTGACCATTTTCAAAATCGGCAATTGTCAAATCTAATTCGTCAATAACGGTTTGCATTCCGCTTTCTTGCAAAATTTTCGCCAAGTGTCCCTTCGTCGCCGAATCACCAATTGAAACCTTTACTCCCCTTTCTAACAAAATTTCAGCTACCGCTTTAATAACGGCCGGATGAGTTGTGACATTTTCCTCTGGAGAATGTGCGCTGAGCAGATTCGGTTTGAGCACAATTTTTTCACCAGCCCGGGCAAATTTTTCGATGCCACCCAACAAATCAATTCCACGACGTACAGCCGCCGCCACCGTCGCCGGTTCATAATTATCACATTTTATCAGCGCAACCTGAGATTTCTCGAATGATTGAGGTTGCGAAACATTCTGCGTCATATTTTTAAGTGATTTTTGGATTTACGTTCGACGCCCTGGACGATAATTACAAACTCGCCTTTCGCCGGATGATTTTCAAAGTGCTGAATTAAATTGCTCAGACGGTCGCGCCGGAATTCTTCGTAAACTTTGGTCATTTCACGAGCACAGACCGCCGGTCGGTCACCGAATTTTTCCAGAAAATCCCTCAGTGTTTCCAGAACGCGATGCGGACTCTCGAAAAATATCATCGTGCGGGGTTCGTTCGCCAATTCGTTGAGGCGCGTCATCCGCCCCTTTTTTCGTGGTAAAAAACCCTCAAACGTGAACCGATCAGTGGGCAAGCCGGAAGCCATCAAAGCCGTTAATATTGACGACGCTCCCGGAATCGGAATAATCTGAATGTCACTTTCTATTGCTTTTCTCACAAGTTGAAAACCCGGATCGCTCATCAGAGGCGTTCCGGCATCAGTGACCAACGCAATATTTTGACCGGCGATTAATTTCTCGAGTAATTCCTGACTACGGCGTTTTTCATTTTCTTCATAATAACTGACGATCGGTTTCCGAATCTCATAACGGCGCAATAAGATCGCGGCGTGGCGGGTATCTTCAGCCGCAATTAAATCAACTTGCCGCAGAGTCTCGAGCGCTCGCAAGGTAATATCCGCCAAGTTGCCAATAGGCGTTGCTATCAGGTATAAAATGCCGCTTTTCATATTGCCACCATGTTGTTAAAATTTTCTCCAAAAATTTTAGTTAATCCTACAAGTTTTTAGGTTACAAATTTGTCCAATTATACCATTTCGTATTAAGGAAAAATGCCTTGATAATTATTAGTGAAGGATTTTGAAATGCGCCACTACCGGCAAATGATCGGAAGCCAGTCGGGTAACTTCATTGTCCACTACTTTAATTTTTAGCGGCATCACTAATTTATTGGAAAAAAGATAATCCAGGCGTAGATACGGATTTGAGGCCGGGTAGGTAAATTCATCCACTTGAAAATAGGCACCGACATCCGTGAAGTAATAAGCCATTTCGTAAATACGCTTATAGTCCGGCGTCATTCCGAAATTACCGCCTATTATGACCGGACTATCGTTACCCCACTCGAAAACAAAGTTCAGCAGTTCTTTGACCTGATTCGAGCTGGCAATCGAATCACTACTCAACTGCGTTCCATATACGTGAACTTTAATATTCCCAATATTAACAATGACATGCAGAAGGCTCTTCGTATCATGACCGTAATCCTGCTTGTAAATCTTATTCTCGGCAAATTCAATCGGAAATTTCGATAAAATAGCGTTGCCAGTCCAACCGCCATCAATGGGATAATTGCGGGAAAAAGTGAATTCCATTCCGAGCTCAGCGGCGATTCTTCGGGCTTGTTCATCATTGAAACCGCGTTTGGTTTTATAATCTACCTCATTGAGAATGACTAAATGCGGTGATTCACTTTTAATGACCTTGGAGATGCGTGACAAGTTATAGACGTTATCACTTCCCATACCATGGTTAATGTCATAAGTCATTACGGTGATTTTAGTTGGCGCAATGACATTAATCAATTTGCGCGGCAAACGATCCTTAATCCGATTAAATCCATAAATTAAAATAATTACAACGCATATTAGGAACAGGATAATTTTAGATATAGATGATTTCTTCTTAGTCATTTAAAAATAACTCAAATTTTACAGCAGATTAATTTAAAATGATAATATTCAAAAAACTGATTGGAATTTTACGAATTTTTATTTAATTGGCAATTGCTTTATGAATCCGAATACTTTTCCTGACGATAATTCTGATAATAATCATCGCCACCCTCTTCAAAAAGAGCATATCCAATTGGTTTACCAGAATGCCAAACCAATTTCCGACCCGCTGCAGGCGGGGCTAAATTGGTTTTGGCACACAAATTGGTAGACTAAATTGTTTTTGGCGCATTTTTCTAGATTCTAGCATTAATGAAACCAATTTGGCTCCACTTCGTTTCGCTGAAAATTGGTTTATAGGGGGCTAAATTGGTTCAGCAAATCAGGGTTAATGGAATATTTTAGCTGCTAAAAACTTTTATAGCATTTGATATTCAGATAAATACGGAGAAAATATTATTGAGAGCAAAAAATATGGTAAAAATATCTGTTTTTTGATAACCACAATACGGACATTTGGCCAGAATTGGAAATGGCATTATACTCATAAACGTTTACGTTCCTCCAGACGGAGTCTAATGACTAATTTGCCATATCTTTTTACGTCCTGATCTTTGTACTTCCGACATGACTAATTTTAAAGAGAAATTTAACTTAAAATTAAAGGAATCTCTCCAGATATATTGAGGTTTTAATCCGTAATTAAAACCTAAAATTATCTGCGAAATTTTGAACAATTAGCAGCTAAAATATTCCATTAACCCGCAAATCATAACTACTTGTTAAAGTCGTTCCAGTAGAATAGTATTGCTGTTAGGGATATATTTTAAGATAACCCAATACACTAATAATTTTATTTCAACTCAGGAGCGTTAACACAATAGTTAAGATAGCCCCTTCATTCTCCTCACTCCACAATATCAAAATCATAGATCGAGACATCATAATCACCTTCAAAATCTATATCTTGCCAAACCCGAACCAGAATCAGCGGCTCGGTCGGCTTAAGGAAATAAACGGTCAGAAAGAGATAACCGACATCTTCATATTTTTCGGCTTTCCAGTGTTGTTTCAGCTTGACGCCGTAAACTTTGTCCTGCGTCCGGTGATGCATTACTTCAATGTCCTCAAACTTTAAATTAATATACTTATTACTGGGGAAAATATATTCGCGTAAACGATTGATGTATTCGACTTTGGAGAATTGGCGATAATAAACCACCTTCTCAGGCGGCTGACTGGCAACGCTGGTTAAATCATTGAACTCCGGCTTGCGATAGGCAACCGACCCACTGATAATTAAAGCATCATCGCTGAATATCTTTTCCAAAAAGTCCGCATCTTTGCGGTGATAAGCCGTCGCATATACCTCCAGAAATTCGATGACTTGCTGGCGGCATAAACTATCGGAAACGCTCGTTCCGTCACTCAGAATCTCATCGTAATTGTGAGACGGAATCGAGTAACGTAGACCGCAAATCAAGGGCTTTTCATTGAAACTAAAAACCAGGTATTGCGTCGGATTGGCTTCCGTTTCACCGACATCTACATTGACCCGGATATTGCGGACTTCAAACAATTGCTTAGCGCCAATCCGAACTACATTCAATTTATAGTCCTTTTTGGAAGTATAGGGATGGGTTTTAGAAACAATAGTCGAGAAATCCTGAAATCCTTCCGGAGTAAAATATTGTTTAACTGCTTCTATTTGACCGATGCCTCGACTTATCCGATTGGTTTCCAACAGTACTGCGGATAAAATTTCCCCAACTTTTTGATTGAAAGCCGGTTCGTAGCCGCCAACGATCGTTACCGTCGGCTTGATCTGAGCCAGCGCCATAATTGGAAATAAAAAAGAACAAATTCTAAAAACCTTCATTAAACCTCGCCTTTTAAGATTTAGCTAATTTCTATTAATAAATAAGCTACAAATCAAACCTTCTCACATTTTTAAACCGATACCAGCAATAACCACCGCCCCCGACCGAACCGATGCTTATGCCAAAAGATACTAATGACAGGGTATAGCCCAATTCGACATTTTTGCGGTAAGTGACGGCATCGTCTTTAGTTGGAGCCGTCGTGTATTTATCGTAATTGGTATGAGCGTAGCGATTCAGGACGATTCCTGCGCCGGCTGACAATGCCGCTAAGCCAAGAGATATATAAGAATTGCGTTTCCAGTAAGCCTGTTTCTGCAATATGGAACCTTCGTAAGTCATTAACTTGAATTTCACCGGAATATTCTGATTTTCGACAATGGTAATCGAGCGTGATTCCGGTAAAAAGCGGGGAGCTGTGACCTCGATTTGATGGACACCAATAAGATCAGTAATCACTTTGGGCGCTTGACCGACCGGCTTACTATCAAAGATTATATTTGCGTTGCGGGCTTCCAGCGGCTCGACATTAATCGAAAGCGAACCTATTTTGGGTTGCAGGTCAATATCAACGGTTTTGACCTCACCGAAAGTCAGGTAAATTTCCTTTGTCTCGGGATAATATTTATCCCGCTGAGCAGTTATTGTATATATCCCGGGGTCTAATTTTTTCTCTATTTTCCCTGTACCAAGGCGAGTATCATTAAGATAAATATCAGCTCCGGGCGCATTGACCACCAGCGTGCCCACACTTGGATTCAGAATAAACGTGCGCCGGGTCTCTTTATTATCTACTACGGTGATTTGTTCGCTTGTGGGAAAGAAATATGGCTTTTTCACTTCCACTTGATAAATGCCGGAAGGGCATTTCGGGTCTAAATAAGGTGTAACTCCGACCAACTTTCCGTCTATCCAGACTTCAGCGCCTTCCTCCGGTGATGAATTTATCGCTATTCTCCCATAATTGGATTTCAAAACAAACGTCCGTTGGGTTGCTTTCCCATCTTCTACGGGAATAGTTTCTGTTGCGGAATAGTACAATTTTTTGCGCACCTCGATTTGGTAATTGCCGGAAGGACAGCGCTGGTCAATATAGGGCGTTACGCCCACTTTCTTCCCATTAATAAGCACTTCCGCGCCTTCTTCCGGAGTAGAATGAATTTCAAGAGTCCCAAAAGCCGGTTTAAAGACAATCGAAAACTCCTTGAGTTCATTATCCTTCAGGTCAAATTTCTCCTCATAAGGATAATACATATCCAATTTGGCAGTCAGTAAATAGGAACCACTGTTCTGCTTCAAATTCTGAATTGGCGTAATCCCGACCGATTTGCCATTTAAAAATACTTCAACTCCGGACGGCACACTATTAATCGTCACATATCCGAAGCGGGGAATTAAATTCTGGCGCACGGTCTTGGATTCACCGGCCGCAAGGGTGAATTTGCCATAATAAGGATAGTAAAAAGCCTTGCGCAATTCAATTTCATGTTCGCCTTCTGTCAAATTAAAAGTTGCTGGGGTACTGGGGAATTTCTGTCCATCTATTAAAACTTCGGCGCCGGGCGGATTGGTCTCGACTGCCACAATTCCCGGCGGACGATAAGCCACTCGCTGAGTAACATCCGCTTCCAGCTTAATCGGGACAGTTTTATCCTGATCAACTTTTAACGTAAGCAAAACAGGGCGAAACTGGTTTTTTTCGAAGCGAAAGGTATATTCACCGGCGGGCATTTTGAAAATCACCTTCTTACCACTACTCAATAGCGGAGCATATTGCCCGAAGGAACAATAAACTTCGTCAACATTCAATTCAAAGGTGATTTCAAAAAGATTCTGGTCAATCTTTTCCAGAGACCCCTTACTCTTAGGAGTCACCAAACAATCATAGACTTTCTGCTTATCGAAAGTAAATCGCTCGCTGTAGGAAAGAAATCCCGCCGCCTTGATAGCCAACTGCTGATTACCGGGATAAAGCGTGAGCTTCCATTCACCTTCTGCATCCTTTTCGACCTTCTTGATTCCCCTATTACTTTCAAAGGTCAAATCGGGTATCGTGGATTTCACTAACAATTTCGCCGAATTCGGCTCCGCCGAGACCCCTTTCTCCACCAGCTGAATCTTAACCTCAAATTCCTGCAACTCTTCCTGAGCCAATAAACTTGCCCCTAATAAAAATATGGTAAGTAGTAACCTAGTTTTTTGCATAATTTACTCTCGCTCCTGAAATCATCTCTTATCCTTTCTTGTTTTCACATAAGATCGCATTATGTAATTCCACTCAATATAATTGGAACTAAACTAAAAGATTATATTTTCTCACGACTAATCTCTATCGAATTAATGTGATGAGCCTTATACTCATTTTTACCACTTTTTATAATTATTTACACCTACTAATTGGTTTGTTTATTTTCCTAATTATTTTTTAATTTCTCTGCCGTTAATCTAACCCACCGGTTTCTTTTTTTTATAACTACATCGCATAGATCAAGTCATTAGTAACCGACAACCTTTTTTACATTTAATCATTTTCTATAATACAATATCCATTTCTCAATTATGAAGATGATATTAATTATTACTGTTTCTTCAAAGTAAAGTTGTCGTGTGCACTAGAAAAACTAAGGGTTGTTCCACTAATACTGACTCCAAGATAGGTCTTACG
>DAOTJS010000036.1:0-12566 GCA_035448825.1 Fidelibacterota bacterium | reverse complement strand
TTTTTGACTCTTATTTCAAACTTAACATTTTTCCATTTCCAAGTGAATCAAAACATTTTTATAAAAAATATCGCCTGTTAAATTTAATGAATCGAATATTACACATATATTTCCATAATTATTGGAATACTTATTTTTATAAGATGTAAATTTTTTACAACGTACTAAATAAGGGTTACTGTTATTTTTAATAGCACTATTTGATATATTTAAATAGCCCTCACTGCCACCATCATATATATTTCCACCACCATTGATTGTACTCCTTTTAATGATTTTATTACCAGAAGATTGCATTAGACTAGAGTAATTATTAATAAAACTGCAACTATCTATATTGACAGAACTTTCCCCCACTATAAGCACACCAGTATTTGATTCAAAATTACAATACTGAAATTGTACTGGTGAACCACTCGAAGCATAAACTGCAGAGCCTAAGTTAGATGAGTTGTTTTTAAAAACACAATTTATAAAGGTCCCCGAACCATATACTGCCCCTCCATACTTAGTACTCTGCGATTTATTATCGATAAATGTACAATTCAAAAATGTGCCGGTACCGTATATTGCTCCACCCCCTATTGATCCGCCAATATTACTAGTGAAATTGCAATTTTCAATTCGAACTCCACTTGGATAATATATAGTGCCTGACGTATTTGTGGCAAATATTGCTCCACCAGTATTACTATATGACCAACATCCGTTATTACTGAATGTTGAGTTTTTAACAACAACAGTTTCTGGGCCTGGTTCACCAACGCCATAATAATAAAATATTCCTCCGTTATTATTATGAAAAGTACTGTTTATGACAACAACTTTTTTCTTAGCTTCAATAGCCCATCTTTTTGTATTTTCAAACGTGTTTCGATCAACATGTATATTACCATGACTTTGTATTCCATCTAAATTTGAACGAAAAATGTTATTTACTAATATTAAATCACCATAATAACTGATTGCACCATTATTATTCTCGAAAACTGAGTTAGATATTAATAACCTTTCTGTTATTGTAGATACACTAGTAATTGGGACTCCATTAGAGTATGAAAAAGTACAATTATCAATAATAGATCCGCTTAAATAAGTTGAATCAGATGCTAAAGTTGTTCCTATAAAACCATCCTCAAATGATATATAATTACAATAACTTGCAGTATTATTTTTAATAAAATTTATCCTTTTGTCTTCTTCTGCTTTAGCAATAAGCGTTCCTCCAGTAAGAACTTTCATTTGTAAGCCTTGGCCGTATATAATTTCCGTTCCAGGACCAATTGAAAGAGTCGCATTCATTATACCAATATTACCTGTTACAATATATGGACTACCGGTAGAGTCCCAGGTTGTGTTTGTATTTAATAACCCGCTCACCTCGGTTTGAGAATATCCAGCAGATAGTACAATTAGTAATATCAATATAATAGTGAGTTTACTCTTAAAAATACTCATTTTATACCTTCTTCTCTCCATAACAGATTCGTTATTGAAATTACTTTTATATTCATTTGATCTTTCTAGCACGTTCTTGAGCCTTTTTGATGACATCTATTTTATTCTCCCCAAGGAATATTGCCTTCTGAACTCCAAATTCATCCATATAATCTGTAGAAATTATCTCCATATTATCATGGTAAATCACTTCTTTATCTTTATTCTCAATTCTTGCAGCAAATGATTTTCGATTGCTATACAAAATGCCCTGGTAGAAAATTCCATTCCTTAATACAACTTTGTAGATTTGTAGAACATATAATTTTCTGTCCTTATTTATTGGAGCTGATGGTTTTGGGTGGAATTTATCGTTATCCGGTTTTTCACTATACTCAAGAAATACAGTTTCTTCATGAAAAATAATTCTTTCATTCTCCTTTAACTCAATGTCAATTTTTGTACACATAATCTTTCTCCTTTTTAAATGCTAACATATGTTTATCTTGCACTTTTCCACACTTCCGGTTTTTCTACATATAGAAAAAAGTTTCTACATGTAGAAATAAATTCGGGAGTTTTGTCTATGGATAAATATTTTAATTTCTCTATAAACAAAACTTTCTTCAAAGTTTAATCCTCATCAAACACCTGCAATCTAATCATTTAATATCCTATTTTCAAGTCCTAAAATTTGCACCTCGCGATAGGCTAATTCCCAGTAGCCCTTTTCCTTGTTCCAGCGCCCACCGCACGATTTAACCAAATTCCTGATCTGTACCTCGTCGTATTCAACTCGCAAATGCATGATCTTGTTAGGTGGAATAGACTGCCGCTTTCTACTTCACGGCTTTTGCTCTTCTACAAATTCCACAGTCTTCATCTTTATCCCGCTAATCGCATTGTAAATATAACACACATTCAATAAACGCTCCTGATATTTCTCAACCAACTTCTTGGTGCCTTGCCGTCCCGGACGGAGCTTTCGGTTAAATCTTCAGCCCTAAAGATTATCCGCCGGACTTCCTATCTGGTAAACATGACTGGCAGACGTTTTGCCCTTTGCGCTCAAGCCACATTCCCAAGTTCGCCCAATTCGATTTTTAACATCTGACGATACATAAAGATTAATGCAATAGAGTGCCGATTTTGGGTCGCAGCTGCCACATTCTTGTTGACTGCCATTAGTTTTATATGATAATTAAAACATAATTTTTAGTAATGGCAAGGGATAGGACAATCAAAGACAATGCGATTAAAATTGTTGCCGATTTCATTATTCAACATCACTACACCGCAAGGCGATGAGGATTAATCTTACAACCGCTCCCTCCAGAAAAACTGGAAGGGCTCAGGGTTTGGTCAGATACTTATTTTATTATCGCGAATTACAATCTTTCTAAATGTGATTTATAAATTTTTGATAACTACGATTTTTCGTTCATCGAATCGCTTTTTCTGTTATTTGATCGAATATATGAACTTTATCTATGTTGAAAAAAACAGGTATGGATGCTCCGATTGATAGAGGCATATTGGTTTCCTGAGTGCGAAGAGTAATTTGATGCCCCTCGTCGGAGAAATACAAAATTGATTCATTTCCCAACGGTTCAATAACTTCAAGAGTTAACCGCACTTCCTGATAGTGAGCATCTTGCTTATTCAAGTGGACGTCCTCGGGTCTAATGCCCAATACTACCGTCATATTATCCATTTCTTTATATGGTGATTTCTCTAAAATTAGTTTGATATTATCGCTCGTACTTTGGAAAACACCGCGCTGTAACATACCCGGAATGAAATTCATCGCTGGACTACCAATGAATCCAGCTACAAACAAATCCTGCGGATTCTGGTAAATTTCCGAAGGTGAACCGATCTGGTGAATTTCTCCATCCTTCATCACGACAATTCGATCACCCATAGTTAAAGCTTCCACCTGATCGTGAGTTACATAGACCATAGTAGTTTTTAGATGATGGTGTAGTTTTTTTATCTCGGTGCGCATTTGGACTCGCAATTTTGCATCCAGATTCGAGAGTGGCTCGTCGAATAAAAAGACTTTTGGTTTCCGGACAATTGCCCGACCGAGAGCTACTCGCTGACGTTGCCCGCCTGAAAGCTGTTTGGGTTTTCGATTTAACAAATCGCCTAATTCCAAAATTTCAGCCGCTTCCTTAACCCGTTGTCGAATTTCCGATTTAGGGTATTTACGCAGTTTCAAGCCGAACGCCATATTTTCGTACACCGTCATATGGGGGTAAAGCGCATAGTTTTGAAAAACCATAGCAATATCGCGATCTTTGGGCAGAATATTATTAACCAGACGATTGTCAATATAAACTTCGCCTTTGGTTACTTCTTCCAAACCGGCAATTAAGCGCAAAGTGGTAGATTTTCCACATCCGGAAGGTCCAACAATCACCAAAAACTCGCCGTCGAAAATCATCAAATTAAGGTTTTTAATGACTACCGCACCTTTATCAAACTCTTTGACAATTTGTTTTAATTCAATAGAAGCCAATGTATTCCCTTTCTCATTTTACAAGTTTATTAATAAACAAAATTTACTACATTATCTTTTAAATTGTTACTTTTAGCATTAATCCCTATATCAGTTTCAAGTGTCTTTTTATACTTCTTTGACATTCTTGCCCGCTTGACATTTAAATTTCGTTAAATAATCAGCCAGGCGCTCACCTAAACGTAAACAGGCGGCTTTTTCCGCCGCCGAAAGTGGTTCACCGGCCAGAGCTACTCCATAATGAAGTGTCAACTGTTCAGCAACGTAATCAGTAACACCAAAAACCAGGAATCCGAAATTAATAAGAATCATTAAAGCCGATTGGCAGGTGATCTCGGCGCCACCGCCCCAACCTCCGGACGAGGAAAATGCGCAACCGATTTTGCCGTCAATTTTTCCCCAGAGTTCATCACTTAAATCATCCCAGAATTTTTTCATTTTCCAAGATACAATTCCCATATTAGTCGGCGATCCGAGGGCAATGCCATCACACCAACGAATATCTTCCGCCTTAGCATCATCAATACGCAAAATCTTAACATCGTGATTACCATTTGCCCTGGCACCGAGGGCTACCAACTCAGCCATCTTAGCCGTATTACCAGTTTTAGAATCATACAATATAAGAATATTACTCATATTTTTCTCCCAATGTTGAGTTAATTATAATAGACTTCAAGCAAATTGCATACATATTTTACTCCATTTAGGATAATCCATTAGTTTTTTACTCAATCTCTGATGATAACAGGCGCTTGATTTTTTCACTGGCAACCTGCAGTGACTTTTCCGGGGACATTCCACCTACTATACTACTTTCGAGGGCTTCGGCTATACATTGATTAACCTCTACCCGAAATCTATCCGGCAGACTACGTCCCCGGGCATACCGAATCTGTGCATTGAAGGATTTTTGCTGAGGAAATTGTTCCAGAAAATTAACATAATCAGAATCATTCAATACTGAACGTCGAACTGGCAGATAGCCGGATTTTTCAGAAAAAGTTCGCTGAACTTCCGGCTTGAGGAACCAATTGATAAAACGCCAAGCTTCCTCTGGATTGATACATTGTTTAAAAACGACCAGACTTTCACCCGCCAAGTAACTTGCCCGTCCCGCTGAACCGGCAGGTAGCGGCGCCACGCCCCAATCAAATTTAACATATTGACGATAGCGTGGTAAATTCCAAGGTCCATCCATAATCATCGCTACCGTCTGACTTATAAAACCCATATCGTGTGCCATAGAAAAGCGCTCGAATTTTTGCTGATGATAAAGTTTACTCCAAAAGGCAAGCGCCGCAACGCCTGCCTCGCTGGCAAATGTTGGTTGATTATTACTAAAAATCTCGCCACCCGCTTGCCAAACGAAAGGCGCCCATTGCATAGTCATCCAGATATTGAGCGGACCAGAAGCCGGAAAAACAGGAATATAAAATCCGTAGCGCTCCAGCAAGCCATCACCATTTGAATCATAACACAATTGCATCGTAAAACTATCCAGTTCCGCCCATGTTGCCGGAGGATGATCTGGATTCAATCCAACCTGTCGCAACAAATCTCGGTTGTACAGAAGTGCCAGCGTCGTTGCTTCCATAGGCAGAGCAAATAAAGTATCCCGAAAGGTTATCGGCGGTAATAGCTGAGGAAATATATCGGGAAGACACTGGTTGTAAAATAATGAATCGTCACCAGCGAGTTCATTTATCGAGAAAATTGCTCGACTATTAACCAAATTATCCAGAAAATCAGAATGTATCCAGGCAATATCGGGCGCTGTTCTGCTTTGAATTGCCGTAATAAGCTTTTGAATTAGAGCATCACCAGTTGGTACATATTGAGCTTGAATTTTGACACCTGGGTTTTCTTTTTCGAAGTCAGCAATCATCGCCTCCAATATCGGTAAAGTAGTAGCCACGAAGCTATGCCAAAACGTCAAAGTAATGCTATTGGCATCTCTCGGTTTCGGCTTGGAACAATTATTAGCCATAACAATCAAAAAAACAAAACCGACGATAGACAATCTTTTAATTTTTCTATTTTTCACGATACAAATGCCCCGGACGTTTCTTACCTTTCATACTGCCTTCAAACCAGACCGCCAAAATTGGTTCATAGACAATTGGGAAGTCGTGATGATCACCGGCTGGGGTAATTACGCAATCACCAGCTTGAACATTATAACTTTTGCCTTCCGATATTACGATGCCCTTGCCTTTGACAATGAACCAGTACTCATCACAATCGTGGAAATGATTGTCAAATACCGTGTTTCGGTCGTAATCTGCCGGATCACCGTCATTGTGGGCTTGTTCGCTTCGCTCCAACCTGAAAACACCACAACTCCCCCGATCATTACTCCAACAGCCCCCAATTTGAAGCAATTCCACTAACGGTTTTGGTTCAATCCACACCACCTCAGAAAAAGGTTCCCATACATAGCCAGCAGATACCATCTTTTTCCCAGTTCCATCGCCAATCTCAGTCGCACCATCTACAACAAACAGGATCGTTTTAGCATATTTCGTTAATGGCTGAAGCTGATATCTCTTAGACATTCGAATTATTTTACAGCTTTTGACTTCTGACCAATCCGGAAACAGTTCACTATTATAAGGTATTACAGGCATTTTAACTTCGAGGATATTTCTCCAGCATAGGCACATTTGGATTTATATCCGGTCCGAAAAATTTATAGATAATTAAATCACGGTCGCCAGTATTGACTACTTCGAGCGGGTAAATGGCACGCTGATGGCAAACCAGCAACTCATCTTTTTCAAAATTCAGACCTTCAATTTCGAAATTTCCGTAGGTTCCCTTACCCCGCCAGACTAAAATATTATACACTCCTTTCTCAACTGAAACGTGTTTTCCCCCCGGACGGATAATCAGCTTCTTACCGCTGAATTTATTAGTATTATAAAAAATCCAGGACTGTTCACTTCCAGATTGCTGGTCAGAATCAATGAGTATTGGTGGTGTATGCCGGTTTTCATAAAAGTAAGGGTCGCCATTTAATTCCCAATCAATCATATCGAGAATAGCTCTTTCCGCTAATTTTTTCCGTTCAACATCCGACACATCCTTGTACAACAACTCCTTATCAATAATAATATCGCCACCGACTTTAGCTTGAAGCATTGCGAACACATCGGAATCTTCTTGTAATTCAATGGTCAATGCTGAACCAGGTGCGTGCAGAATTCCCGCCGGCACATGAAATCCATCACCAGCCTTTAAGCGATAGGCACGCGAATGGATGAGAATGCTATCATCTTCCCACTTTTGCATCGAAGGTAACAGTAATTCATAACGCTTTTCCAAACTAATATAAGGATGAACACCAAAATAGGTTTCCGGCTCAGGTCCCAGCGGTACCTCTTCGGGGAAATAATAAGCCTCTTCCTTACTATTACGACCGACTTTATGCGCATCTTTTGCCATCTGGTGTAAGTGATATGGCAAGCGGTAAGCATAGTCAAAAATTTTCGGCAAGCGTCCCAATCCCTTATGTGTCCTGGCGTACTCAGTACCCATAATCAAATCCGGTGCCATCTCGACTGCCGCTTTCAGAGTAATTTCCTGACCATCTTCAAGATCAAAACTGCATAATCCTTCATTCGGCACTTTAATACGATTATCGGCTGGTGTGGTAGAACCTACCCAGCGTTCGCAAATACCACCTCGCTCGCCTAAATCATACATTTCTTCAGGCAATCCTAAGCGCCTACCCGGCGGTAAAAAATCCCTGGCAACCCAGGCTGGTCTAAGGCGCAAAATACCATTATTGTGTTCAATCAGTTTTTCTAGTTTTGAAATAATTTCATTCATCATTCACCTCTACAAAATTATAGTTTCCACATAATCTTTGGCTGGCAATCTTTGCTTTTAATATAGGCAATTAATTCCGCTCTTAAGGTAGTCGCAAAGGGATCATCACCATAAGACCGGTTCAAATTAAAGGTCGTTAGGATCAATTTCCCTGAACCAACCCGCATTTGCATTAAATATGCTGAATTCAAATGTAGCCAACCCACATACATTCCTGCTAATACATCAACAAACTGCTCTGGCTGAATACCCGTAATCACATATTTAGGTAGCACCGCGTAGGCTTCAAAGCCGAGCACTTTTTTATCATTCAAATTAATAAATGGTCTTTGACTATCGTCAACCCAATTCAGATTCGAAGCCCAGTTGCCATCATAGTCATCCGATTCTCGCGATGTAATTTTAAAAGGAAAATTAGCAGGTAAAACAGAGCTCGAATCAATTACACATATCACATTATGACCCTTTTTCAAATGGTCAATTGCTTTAATATCAATGGAATTGCAGACCAACAGGTCTGAATCAAGAGAAGTCTGGTTCTCCATCCGAGACGGAAACGCCATATATTCGATAAAATTCTCCGCTAAGACATCCCCTTCCCTGCTCAATAAACGGAATTTGACACGTTGAGATACCGGTTGTTTTACCGGCTCTGAATTAATTTTCATACTTCCGACAAAATATACACCGACCGAATCAATCGCAATACTCTTGTCACCGATAATCTCACCATTGTAAATCCCCTGGATACGCACATTAGAAAAATCTCTATTACTATAATGTGAAATAGATAATTGCACGTCTATCTCTTCATTATCCCAAAATCCATACTTGGTTAGTCGAGGAATTATAATGTCAGGCTGTTGAACTTGGGCAAGTATCTGGCGATCGGCTTTAAAATTGCGCCACATATCCAGTAAACCGTTACATTCCCAGTTAATGTCGGTAAATTCAGTGATTACGTAACCTTGCAATTCAGGTTGGAGCCGAATTTCTTCGATTTCCCACTTCAACGCCTGTGCTTGAGCTTTCTGGCTAAATTCCGCTAGTTCGTTATAGTTTTTGAACATTCGTCCATACTGATAATCATTAAATCGTTGGATGACTCCCTCCGGCAATGTTACCAGATTATCCAAAAATTGGCGACCGAACCAGAACGGTAATTTCTCCGGCAGTCTGGGCAAGCCCCAATTGCCGAATTCCGAGATCATCAAAACCTCCTGTCCAGTTTCTACTCCATCGCCATGGGGACTAAAAAGCCACCGAGGACGGTCGCTAACTTCCTGTACTGTTTCTCTAAACTTTTGATGATTTTCGGGAATCGCCCAATAGGTATGATAGTCATTAATATCGGTTTTAAGGTGATAGTTACCCCAGCAGGCGCTATTATCAACTACTAAGCGGCCAGCGGCGAGTGACTTGGCAAAATCAAATTCAGTTTTGAGCCATTGTCGCTGACCGGATTGATTGAGGTCTATACCCCAGCTTTCGTTGATCAGGCTGATAATCGCGAGTGATGGATGATTCCAATCACGCTGAAGCATCTCCTCCAGTGTTTTACGTGAGCGGGCTTTGACACTTTCCTGAAATATATCCCAGTTAGGAATTTCATACCAAACTAATAAACCTAATTCATCTGCCACTTTCAGATAACGCGGATCAGGAATTTTAATGTGACACCGAAGGGTATTCAATCCAAGTTCGCGGGCTTTTTGCATCTCATCGTATAAATACTTTTCAGACGGCGTTTCATAAACGGTTTCCGGATAGAAATCCTGATCCAATGCACCAATCAGATAAAAAGGTTTACCATTAACATATAATTTCCTATCCCGCACCACGATTTCTCTAAAACCGAAACGGTCGTATAAAATATCTTCGCCAAGCCGGATTTCCAGAGTATATAAGTTTGGCTGATCTACATCCCATAGTTGGGGATTGTCGATTTGCCCGGTAAATTCTACGGCAGAACTCGTGTAATTCACCTCACGTTTAGTAGAAAAAACGATCCTATCACCCGGGTCGCGGATTGTTAGAATTAACTCGACAGGAGTAGCACCAGCCCCAGCATTTTCAATAAATACCTTCGCTCGAAACGTTCCGCTGATGTGAGAATTTACCTGGACTCGGGTAACATATATTTCCGGTTTGATGACCATTGTGACTGCTTGCCAGATGCCGCTGGTTTGGACATACCAGTTTTGTTTGCCGTGCGGTATATGCCAGTAGCTAATACCATCGCTACCGACTTCGTCAGCCACAGGATCAACGACTCGTACCAGGATTTCATTTTCTCCCTTTTTCAAGAACTCGGTAACATCAAAACTAAATGGCGTATAACCGCCTTCATGTCCACCTACTAATTCTCGGTTGACATATACTTTAGCGAGGTAATCCACTGCTCCGAAGTTTAACAGAAAGCGATGTTTGGGAGGAAGCGATTTTAATTTGAACGACTTGCGATACCAGACAACTCCCTGATAATCTAACAAGTCCACATGCAAGCGATGCCAAGAACCGGGTATTTCGGTCACGCGCCAATTTTTAATCTGATCAATCGAATTAATCGTGATTTGTCCGGTGCTATCCGGCGCTAATTGCCACCGACCGTTTAAATCAACCACCGGATTTTTATCGCAGGAAGTAATCATACTTAATCCCGCTAAAAATACTGTAATTAAATTCAATCTGCTCATAGTAAAAATTTTAGTTATTTGATTAATGCTATTTACTCCAACTTTGGCTAAAAGCCAGCTCTAAAACTCGATTGGAATGCTCTTCCGAAATACATTAAACCTTCCATCTTATTTCAATAACAACATTTTCCTGATCAGGGCTTGGTCTTCATATTTCAAACGATAAAAATAGCAACCGCTCGCCAATTGGTCAGTTTGGATTAGTATCCGATATTCGCCAGGATTTTGTTCGCTATCCACCAGATCCATAACCTCACGCCCTAACAAATCCAGTACGACAAGTTCTACATTACCCTTTTTAGGGATCATATATCCGATCGTCGTTGAAGAATTGAAGGGATTAGGATAATTTTGGAAAAGTGTGAATTTATCAGCAATTGGTGGGTGCTCTTCCGGCACAATCTTAACGGTGACCATTGAATCAGCTAATAAAAACAAAGAGGTCGTATAGCCGGGAATAGTCAGAGCCACACTACTTAGATTTTCCGGTTTCCCAGAAAAGGTCATTCCCGTAATTAAATCTGAAAGGTAATAGGTTTTCGTAGAATCAAGATGCAATTCCTCAATCGGCAAGGAGATGGTAATATTTTTAGGCTCACTCATCATATTGATAACGCCGAACAAATTCTCATCTCCACTATGACGATGGAACGCGAAAGCATAGTAAGCCGGGACTACCGGGATTTCTTTAAAATAATCACTGCGGAGCGCTGAATACCTTTGCCTGATTTGAATTAAATGGCGATAATGATCGAAAAGTCCATATTTATCCTGACTACGGATTGATTTGCCTCGTTGAAAAATTTGGTAACTACTATAAGGATGTTTATCGTAGCCGATTTCTTGACCATTATAAAGCATCGGTACTCCATTTAAAGCAAAAATCAGGGTCGAAACCATTTTTGTCTGAGCCAAATTGTGATTTTTAATAAAGGGGATCATATCATTATTGCCCATATAACGGAGAATCTTGGCATTGGCGGCATAGCCTTGCCCATAATTAGTCAATGCCTTGCGCAAAAGGTTAACTCTTTCCGATGGATTACTGTAATTAAAAATCGTAAATTGTTTGGTGGCGTCTTCCGAATAGTCAACTTCCCAATACCACTGCGAAACCCAACCTTCGCCTGGCGCCCAATCAAATGCGACATCAAAACGTCGATCAAAAACCGTTGACCAGGAGGCTTTATCTTCTGCCAGTAGCATTAGCTCCGGCTTGATGCGCTTTAACTCCAATCGTAAGTTTTGGGTAAATTCTGGGCAACGGGCATTTACACCCCACACTGCATCAAAGCGATAACCGTCAATATCAAATTTTTCTACCCAATATTTACAGGCTGTCATCATCCAGTTGCGGACTTCGGGATTATCATAATTCAAGTTGGGCAATTCATCCCAGAAATAATTGATAAATCCCCGATAATAATTATAATATTGAGAATAGGGTGCGTTGTCTATTTCCCTTTGATAATAATTGTAGTAGTGGGAAGCAGTACCATATTTCAGACTATGTTGAGCATAAGGATGATAAATAGACGTGTGATTGATGACGATATCCAAAAGAACTTTCATTCCCAGCGTGTGGGCGGACTTGATCAAATTCTGCAAGTCACTTTCCGAACCATAATCCGATCGTATGGTAAAATAGTCAATTACGTCGTAGCCTTGCTCATCCCACTGAGTTTTGAAAATCGGCTGAAGCCAAATGGTATTAATCCCCAATTCCCGCAATTCGGGCAGTTTCTGTTGAATATCTTGAAATTTACCTTCCATAACAAAGGCGTAAGGACTAATTTCATACACCACGGCCGAATCTATCCAAGCCGCATGATCGTGGTAAATATCAAACGGTTTAATACTATCAAAACTTACTGTGATAAAGGTGCGAGCACGAGTGGTGTCTCCACTGGTAGTAACCCCGATCAAATCGAAATAATATTCACCGGCGGGAACCTGCTCTGGTACGTTAAAAACCAAAACCGAATCGCGCGTTCCATTCCAGCCGAATATAGCGGAATTTCGCTCATCTTCAGACCAGGTAAATGTAACCGCATTTGAATCGGGATTTTCGATGA
>DAOTJS010000035.1:0-12728 GCA_035448825.1 Fidelibacterota bacterium | reverse complement strand
ATGAAATTACGATGTATCGTAACGACGTGATCGGCATCGGATTAGGTGGTAACGAGGAAGCATTCCCAGCGGAATGGTTCTCTGATGTATTCAGCGAAGCCAAACGACGCGGATTTCATATCGTAGCGCATGCTGGGGAAGCAGTTGGAGCAGATTCGATTTGGTCAGCTTTGAAAAATTTGCGGGCGGAACGCATTGGCCATGGCGTTCGAGCTATTGAAGATCCGGCATTGCTTAATTATTTAAAGGAGAAACAAATTCCACTTGAAATTTGCGTCACAAGCAATCTGAAATTACAAGTATTTTCCTCATCGGCTATTCACCCGGTACGTCAGTTTTTTGATGATGGTATTCTAATCACGATCAATTCCGATGATCCGACTATGTTCGGTTCTGACTTAAATGCTGAATTTCTTTTGTTATTCGATGAATATAATTTTACCATACCGGAAATTCAACAACTGACGAAAAACGCTATTACGGCCAGTTTTGCAGAGGAATCTTTTAAAACACAATTAAGACAGAGAAACGAAGAATTCTGGAATAAAATCAATTATTGTGAAACGGAGGTAATATAAAATGAACTCCACCATTATGTCAGCCGTTCTAGCGGCTCTTTCTGGTTTAAGTTTAGCAGTTATTGGGGTTACTTTTCGGTGGGGGCAATCGAAAAACATTGTGCCACTCCACATCTCAACTGCAATTGGAATAGCGGGGGCAATTTTCTTCGCTTTTAAAGCCGATTTTAGTACGATCGGAGAGTTACCCACTTTTATTTACATCATTGCGATTGTCAATGGCCTTGGGCAACTACTAACGATGATATTGACGAGAGTAGCTTTACGAAGAGGTCCGCTTTCGCCAGTCTGGTGTGCTATGAATCTAACCTTTTTAATTGTTATTGTTTACTCAGCACTCTTTCTGTCAGAAAATATTAGTCTCCTACAATATCTTGCTCTGGGATCTGGTATTATTAGTGTTATTTTCGCTTCATCTATTGAAACTGAAAAAGCCGAAAGTCAGGTAAAATCAAATTGGAAGGATAAATTAATTTATGGCATTATGCTAATATTGATTCTGATTGGAAATTCTGTCATTTTCGTAGCTATAAAAGACCTCGGAACTCGTTATATCCCAGGGCAGAACGTAACCTGGTTGGGTGCTTATACCAATAATATTTATTTCATTTTCTATGTTGTACTTGCCCTCTCCAATGGAATTGTTGCTGTTTCACAAAAGACTAAGCCGACCAGTATTGGATACTTAGTAGGTCTTGGTGCACTGGCAGGTGCGGGTTCAATTTGTGGTATGTTATTATTGAGTCTATGTGCCCAAGCGCCGGCTGCTGTTGTTTTTACTATTAATGGAACGATAATAATTCTAGGCGGAGCGTTATCTTCGGTAATTTTTTTCAAAGAAAAAATTACCCGTGCCTGGTATGGCACAATTGGATTTGGCTTATTAGCCGTGATATTAGCCAATATGGATAAATTCATTTAAAAAGGAGTCAATATGCAACGTTTTAAAAAATGCTCTCTTATTCTGTCACTAATATTATTAATAACATATAATTCCTGTTCAAAAACTAATAGGCCAAAAATCGTTAGTTGTTCTTCAACTTTAACTGAGATTGTTTACGAAATCGGCGGCAGAGAACAAGTCATTGGTGCGACTAGTTTTTGCTTCTTTCCAGAACAAGTCATTCAGGATAAAGCATCTGGTCGGGTTAAAGTCATTGGTGATTTTATACATATTAATTATAACCGCATTGATTCGCTGAAACCAGATTTGATTTTAACTGATACCGATATGCAGCGTCAAATTGCAGATTCGTTGCGTAAAATGGGTTATAAAGTTTTACACTACGAACCGAAAAGCCTCGATGATGTTTTAAATTGTATTATTGATGTCGGCGAAAATATCGGCTGTAGTAAGAGAGCACATAGAATAGTGGAAAATATGAAATCAGAGATAGCAGCTATCCGTGCCCAGACTGATATTCTTCCCAAAACGAAAGTATATTTAGAAATTAATCATATGGGCCCCTGGACAGTTGGTAACGATTCGCCTTTAGAAGATTTAATAGAAATTGCTGGCGGTGAAAATATTTTCGGCGATACCACTGTCGGTGTTTTCGTAACTACTAATGCAGAAATTGTCAAACGTAATCCCGATATTATTCTTTCCCCAATTTGGCTGGATGCTGAACTTGGTGGTTGGAAAGGGATTACACCTCTTTATGAAATATACACGCGCCCGAATTATATCAAAACCAATGCTGTGATTCATAGCCGCGTTTCCTATTACGATTCTGCTCTCCTAAAACATGAAGGTCCACGCCAAATCCTGGCAATTCGGAAACTGGCTTACTTACTGCATCCCAATGAATTTGATAATCCGAAAGGAACAATTCCCTGGGAATTGGGCTGGATAAAGTAAAAGTTATAATAAATACCAAAATTCGATATGGTTACGATTGGCTAAGAACCAATATTTAACCGGATTTTATTTTACTAACCAATCGGTTGAGTGCTTGCCTTACCTAACCATCAATTTGTGGATAATGGCTTTCTGGACATGCATGCGATTTTCGGCTTCATCGAAAACGATAGAATTTGGGCCGTCAATAACTTCATCGCTGATTTCTTCGCCGCGATGGGCTGGCAAGCAGTGCATTACGAATACATTCGGTTTAGCGGCTTTAACTAACTTCATATTTACCTGAAATCCGGCAAAGTCGCGTTGGCGTTTTTCCAGTTCGGATTCGCGTCCCATACTCGTCCAGACATCCGTATAAATTACGTCGGCATTTTTGACCGCTTCAAATGGTTCATGAGAAATTTCTACTTTGCTAATTCCGCTATTTTGAGCTTTGGTCAGAAATTCCTGGTCCGGTTCGTAACCGGGTGGACAAGCCAGGACAAAATGCATTGGAAGTCTCAAAGTCAGTTCGAGCCAGGAATTGACCACATTATTACCATCACCCACGAAAGTGACTTTGAGATTATCCAGATTACCACGATTTTCCAGCACGGTAAAAATATCAGCCATCACCTGACAGGGATGGTTGTAATCGGTCAAGCCGTTAATAACTGGAACAGATGAATATTCAGCTAATTCGAGAATGTGGGCATGTGCAAAAAGTCGCGCCATAATTAGGTCATCGTAACGGGCAATTACCTGTGCAATATCTTTGATGGCTTCGCGCTGGCCGATGCCAATATCATTCGGTCCCAAATAAATAGCATGTCCGCCGAGCTGGGTCATACCAGTCTCGAAAGAAATACGCGTGCGCGCACTCGGTTTGGCAAAGATCATCGCCATCGTTTTGCCCTTCAAAGGGGTGTATTCTCGACCTTCTTTGAGGTATTTTTTGAGTTTTTTCGTCAATTCAAACACTTCCCATATTTCGGCTGTCGAGAAATCAGTGATGTGTAAAAAATCCCTTTTCATTCAGTCCCTCAGGTGAATAGATAAATTAAAGTATATAACGACTTAAATCGCGGTCGCGCACTATATTTTGTAATCTTTCTTGCACAAATTCGCGTGTAATGTGGACTTCCCTGATATCTTTATCAGGAACCTTATAGAGAATTTCTTCCAATACAGTAGTCAAAATCGTATGCAGACGGCGCGCTCCGATATTTTCCATTTTCTCATTGACTTCGGCTGCAATTTGCGCAATTTCCTCAACTGCATCGTCGTCGAAAGTTAGCTCAACCTTCTCAGTTTTCAACAGAGCGGTATATTGTTTGAGTAAAGCATTGCGGGGATTTTTCAGAATCTTGACGAACTCATCTTTGCCCAGACTATCCATTTCGACCCGGATGGGAAAACGTCCCTGCAATTCCGGAATCAAATCCGAAGGTTTGGTAGCATGAAAGGCACCAGCCGCGATAAAAAGGATATGATCGGTGCGAACTACTCCGAATTTGGTTTGGACATTACTACCCTCGACGATCGGTAAAATATCCCGCTGGACGCCTTCGCGCGAAACATCCGGACCATAGCCACGCTGATCGCTACTGGATGCAATTTTGTCAATTTCATCAATAAAAACGATTCCGGTTTCTTCAACTCGCCGAATAGCTTCCCGAACAACCGTCTCCATATCAACTAATTTCTGGGCTTCTTCCTGGATAAAAATTCGACGGGCTTCGGAGACGGTTACTTTCTGGATTTTTTTCTTTTGGGGAAAGGAACTGCCGAGTATTTCGGAGATATTCATTTCCATCTCTTCGATGCCTGCAGGACCAAAAATCTGCATCATTGGTAACGTACCCTGATTTACCGTTATTTCAATCAAGCGGTCTTCCATTTCACCATTTTCGAGCATTACACGTAATTTTGCGCGGGTGCGGTTGAATTTTTCATCATTTTTGGGGATAATTTCTTCTTGATCTGAATGGCGTGTTATTTCTCCGGAGGGTAAAAGAATGTCGAGAATCCGCTCGTTGGCCATATGAAGAGCCTGACTGTTGACTTCCGCCATACGTTCGTTTTTTACCATAGTAACGGCGATACTGGTCAGATCACGAATAATTGATTCGACATCTCGTCCAACGTAACCAACTTCGGTAAATTTGGACGCCTCGACTTTGATAAAAGGAGCCAGAGCTAAATTAGAAAGTCGGCGAGCGATTTCGGTCTTGCCGATGCCGGTCGGGCCAATCAAGATAATATTGTTCGGTAAAATATCTTCCTTTATGGCGCTCTTCACATGTTGGCGCCGCCAGCGATTCCGCATAGCAATGGCTACCGCTTTTTTAGCTTTATCCTGTCCGATAATGTAAGCATCGAGCTCACGGACGATTTCGCTGGGTGTAAGTTCTCTATTTCTCATAATCCTATAATCGTAAAATTATTGTTAGTATAAATACAAATTTCGGAAGCGATGCGGAGAGATTCAGCCACGATTTCCCGGGCATTCATTTCGGTGTGGCGTAAAAGGGCGCGGGCGGCGGCGGTAGCATAGGCACCCCCCGAACCTATCGCAATAATATCGTCATCAGGCTCGATAACATCACCCGTGCCGGAAATGATCAACATCGTTTCCTTGTTCATTACAGTTAAAAGAGCTTCTAACTGCCGTAGATATTTATCGGTGCGCCAGATTTTAGCCAGCTCGACGGCCGCTCGGTTTATATTGCCTTTATACTTTTCTAATTCGTTTTCGAACCTATCAAAAAGGGCCATAGCGTCTGCTGAAGCTCCGGCGAAACCGACCACCACCTGATCATTGAAAATTCGACGGACTTTTTTGGTCGTATGTTTCATAATCGTTTCACCCATCGTCACCTGACCGTCGCTACCCATAGCGGCTTGGCCATTGCGACGCACTCCGATAACGGTAGTTGCTATTATCCTGGATGTTGGTTTTTCCTGCATATTATCTCCATTTTATTCAATTACCCGAATAAAATTTACACTCTTTAGCTCAAAATCTACCAGTTGAATACCCAGTTGCAGAGAATCCAGCGTGGTAGTTGCATTTTTTAAAATCCCAGCGATGATGACCGGTCGCCGACCTTTCACATTGAACAATGTCCTGGATTGCGGGACTTTCAAAATGTCTTTAATCTCGGTAACGTCCATCCGACGGTTACTGCTTCGAATAAGCTCAGCCAGCGTGTAACGGGCGACTTCGTCCCGCAGAGAACCATCCAATAAATCACTCAAACGATTGTCGGCTTCCGGGACTGTTCTCACTTTTTCATAAAACAACAGCGGATCTGATATTTTCCAGTAGGCAAAGGATTCAATGGCGATGAATTTGTCATCTCTGGTAGGCATTTCAGCCACATTGCTATGCCATTCGATCAAGTTGTTGGGGTAAATATAGGTTTTCGATAGAAATGGAATTATTAGATGAGCACCGGCTGTCGTAATCGGCGTTACCGTCGGTTGAGTATAGCGAGCTACGATCATCTGCTCGTCTTCTTCCAAAATTACCGTCGCTCTTTCAGCCATAATGATAATCAGCACCAGAATCAATAACCAGATAAACGATTTAAAGCTCATCGGAAGCCTCCGTGGTATTATTTTCTATAAAATTCAAACCCTTTTTGGCATTCTTTTTCATATTATACGATTTCCACCAAACCTGACTGAATCAACACCTGTCGAATCGGTTGGATTGAACGGCTTAAGTAACTTAGTGGTGTCTGGCTCAGATGACGGTAAAGCCGGCCGCGCTTCTTTCAACTGCACGTGCTGAACGACAATTCCAATGTTATAAAGATCGAACTTCGTCTGCATATAATTTCTTGCACGTTCGGCTACTGCGCGCCTTTCAGTCTGGAATACTTCGTGAAAGGAAAAATCACCGACCGCGGATCGCATAGCCGCTGACCCGACCAACCGCAACATATTTTCCGGGTTCTCGACTCCAAATAGATAGGCGACCGGATCTTGGATGCTGTACTGAACCACCCATTGCAGGTCAATCATTTTCAGATCACCAGTTAGCAAACGTGCTTCCGGCAGGTAGAAATTATCAGACAGAGTTGTCAAACTATCAGACGTTGTTCGGATGCCAAATTCGGCCGTATAAGGATAATTGACTTTTACCCTATACACGCGATCAATGCCCCAGGGCAATTTCCAATGAGCACCAGGTTCGTTAATCTGATAAATTTTTCCCCATCTTGTTATTACACCTGTTTCGCCGGGCTCAATTGTATAAAAGGACATCAAAGCCGTAACAATCAACACCAGTACTATCGCAATCAGAATTATCAACCAATAGGAGACACTGGAAACCTCGATTTCTTTATTGCTAAATTGAACTTTTTTATTAGTCATCTTTTCCCCTTGAATCTTTCATGAGAAAATATCAAACCACGCGCCGCAGTCGAGCAACTGGAATTTTCATTTGCTCACGGTACTTAGCTACAGTGCGGCGGGCAACTAAGTAACCGCTTTGCTTGAGTAAATTGGACAATTGCTCATCACTATAAGGCTTATGCTTATCTTCATTATCAATAATTTCCTTCAGCTTTTCCTTGACAATCCGCGTTGAAATTTCTTCGCCGTCTTCGTCTTTAATACCTTCGTTGAAAAAGTATTTCAATTCATAAATGCCCGAAGGCAACTGAACATATTTACCATTGGTGACCCGGCTAATAGTCGAAATATCCATATTGACATCATCGGCAATATCTTTTAGAATCATCGGTTTCAGTGGTTTGCTGGGGTCCTCGAAGAAATCCAATTGTCGGGCAATGATGGCTTTCATCACCCGGATCATAGTCACGCGTCTCTGCTGAATCGCTTGAATAAACCATTTGGCAGAATCAATTTTGCGTTTCAAGTAAGACTTAGTCTCATTGTCAATTTTGGAACCATTGTGGATCATCTCCAAATAAGTGGAACTAATCTGCAATTCCGGGATGCGCGTATCATTGACTTCTACGATATACTCGCCATCAACTTTTTCGACGATCAAATCGGGCACGATATATTGCGGATCGAGCGTATTCAAAGCCGCACCCGGTTTAGGATTGAGTTTGGTTATCATCTCCTGAACTGCTTGCATTCGTTCTTTATCCCAACCGTAGGCTTTCATAATATTTTGATAGCGATGATTGGCAAAATCCTCGAAATGTTCATTAACTACTTTGATAGCATCATCGGAATTCGGTATTCGATTAAGCTGGATCAGAAGGCACTCTTTCAAATCGCGGGCGGCTAAACCGGGTGGATCAAGTTCCTGGATTTCCTTCAACACTTTCAGCACTTTCTTCTTGGGCAATCCCAGCCCGAAAGCAATATTTTCAATCGGCAGTGTGAGATAACCGTTCTCATCGAGATTCCAGACGATTTCAGCTGCAATCCTTTCTTCCTCATCATCAAGATTATGTAATTTCAACTGATCGAAAACATGATCAACCAATCCTCGTGGAGCCGGCTGAATATATTGCGTCTTTTTCTGGTCAGGGTCTATTTCTTCTTTGGGTGTATAATCGTCGTTTTGCGGCAGAATTTCTTCCCAATCAATCTCATTTTCTTTCGAGGTTTCCTGATTATTCTGATCTCCTTCTTCCGTACTACCATCGCCCTCCGGTTCTACTTCTTCCAGAACCGGGTTCTGTTCGAGTTCCTGAAGTACGCGGGCTTCGAGAGCCAGGGTATTCAATTGCAAGATCGTGGATTGCAATATCTGCTGAGGCGTGAGCCGCAATTCCTGAGAAAGTTTTTGAACCTGAGATTGACTTAATTGCATCATCTTGCCAGCTTGAATGCCTCTCCTAAATATAATCTTCGGGCATCTTCATCATTAGCTAAAAATTCGGAAGTCCCTGATTTAAGAATACGGCCTTCGAACATTAAGTAGGAACGGTTGGTAATCGAAAGCGTCTCGTGCACGTTGTGATCAGTTATTAATACACCAATGTCCCGATCTTTTAAGCTGACTACGATTTTTTGAATATCTTCTACCGCAATTGGGTCAACGCCAACAAACGGTTCGTCCAGCAGTATAAAATCCGGATTGGTAATCAGGGCGCGCGTAATTTCCGTGCGACGCCGTTCGCCACCGGAGAGGGTATCTGCCCGTCTTTTGCGCAATTTACGGAGCTCAAGCTGGTCGAGCAGGATTTCGAGTCGTTCTTTTTGTTCTTTACGGCTAATACCTAGAGTTTGAAGCACCAGCATCAAATTTTGCTCGACCGTCAATTTGCGGAAAACCGATGGTTCTTGCGAGAGATAGCCGATACCCATCTGGGCGCGTCTGTACATCGGCAGGCGCGTGATTTCCTGTTCATTAATGAATACTTTCCCTGAAGTCGGCTTGATCATTCCGGTAAACATATGAAAAGTAGTCGTCTTCCCGGCGCCGTTCGGCCCTAGCAAACCAACTACCTCACCTTTAGACACTTCAATATTCACGGAATCAACGACCCGGCGTTTTCCATATATTTTTACCAGGTTTTCACCTCGCAGAGTTTTTTTTAGTGAGTGGCTATTTAATTCCATATTTCAGTATTTCAACTCCCGGCTGGTTACTCCGGAAGGTTTGAAAATTACCCAGTTTTTCAAATCCGATTGAGATTCAAATCCAATTCCGGTCAGCGAATCTTCAGGAGTCACAAAAGTTACAAACACGTCCGAGATGATTCGCTCTCTTCGGTGATCCCAGCGTAATTCCTCGGTAAATAGTGTAAAACCACTATCAGAAACGACTACAACATTACCTTTGGCAATTAGATCATTCGTGTTTTCATTAATGATTGCTGTCTGGGAAGTCAAATGCGATAAGTGGCGTTCATCCCGATCATAAAAATCTACGGCTACATCGGTATCCATATAGACAAATGCCTGATCATTATTTTTCGTCAAATGGCCAGAATGAACCACCGCTCGTTTGCGGCCATCTTTAGTCAGGGTAATATTCGAATTCCAGATTTCTTGATCCGGGTATTGCCGGTCAATTACGGCCGATTCATCACTCTTATCTTCCGTGCAACTCCAGGAAATCAAGGCAATAAATAATGATAATATTAAAAACCTTCTCTTCAAGGCATAATCCCGTAGCGTAAAATATCATGAATATGGATAATTCCGATCGGTTTGCGATTCTGTTCGCCGTTATATACGAAAAGGTTGGTAATCGAATGTTCTTCCATTAAATGCAAAGCTTCAATCGCTAAACTGCTTTTTTTGATCCATTTCGGATTACGGGACATTACTTTTAAAGCAGTTTGTTCCATGAAATCCTTCTGCCTTTCGAGACCGCGTCGCAAATCACCATCAGTGATAACGCCGATCAGGTTTTCGGAATCGTCCAGGACGCCGACAATGCCAAGGCTTTTTTTCGTCATCATATAAAGCACCTCAGGCATTTTATCACTGGATTTGACGAATGGTATTTCCTCCCCAGTGTGCATCAAATCGGCTACCGTAGTCAGTAGCCGGCGTCCCAATGAACCGCTGGGATGTAAACCGGCGAAATCGCGCCGATTAAAATGACGTTTCGCCAGCAAACTTATCGCCAGCGCATCGCCCATAGCTAAAGTTGCGATCGCACTGGTGGTCGGTACCAATTGTAATGGATCGGCTTCGCCATTTATCTGTGTACTAATGACATAGTCACATTTCTTCGCCAGAGTTGATTCATCGCGCCCTAATAGACCGATGATAGGAACACGCATTTTTTTTAGCGGTGGAATTAATTGGATGATTTCGTCAGTCTCGCCACTATTCGAAATAATCAAAAGGGTATCCTGAGGAGAAATTACTCCCAGATCACCATGTCCCGCTTCGTAAGCATGCATGAAAAAACTCGGCGTACCTGTACTGGCAAAAGTAGCGGCTATTTTGCATCCAATATGTCCGGATTTGCCGACTCCGGTTACGATCACCTTACCTTTGGTGTTGAATAAAACTTCGACCACTTCTTGAAAATTCTGGTCAACTTTATCGGGTAGGGTGGCAATGGCTTCAGCTTCGGAACGAAGTAATTCCCGGGCTTTTTCAAGATATTTTTCGGACGTTGATTTATTTTTCGGCATAGGTATCCCTCGTTAAAATTCCAGCCGCTTTTGACTTTAAGTGCTGGGCGTTTAGCACTAGATCAATCACTTCACGCACAGCGCCGTATCCGCCATTCAACTGAGTAACGTACTTAGCGTATTGCTTGACTTCCGGTAAGGCATTGGCCACCGCTACCGGTAATCCAACTCGCTTCATAAGAGGAATATCAGTAAGGTCGTCACCGATGTAAATTATTTCCTGATCCGCGACGGCATACCTTTTCTTAATTTCCTCATAGGGTTCGAGCTTGGCTAAATTTCCCTGATAAAGAGCATCTCCCAGACCGAGTTCTTTCATACGCACTTCTGTAGCCGCAGATTTCCGCCCGGAAATAATTGCCAGCGGGAAGTTTACAGCCTTTAGCAACGAAATTCCTGCTCCGTCTAAAACGTGAAAGCGTTTGAATTCCTGACCATTAGTACCGATATAAAGCGCACCATCGGTGAAAACTCCATCAACGTCGGCGATAATCAAACGGATTTTCGAAAGAAGTTCATTTAAATCGGCATTCATCGAAATTTTCTCACTAGCTCGCCCAGTTTTATTAATTCTTTCAATAATTTTGGTAAATCTTCCAGCGGATATTGAGTTGCCCGATCGCTCATGGCTTCAGCCACATTATCGTGCACTTCCATAAAAATGCCGTCGCATCCAGCCGCCACCATAGCCCGACTGAGATAGGGAATATATTCCCGCGCTCCACCGGTAACATTGCCGCCGGGAATTTGGGCGCTATGGGTAGCATCGAAAATTACAGGATAGCCAGTTTCTTGCATAATCGGCACCGCGCGGACGTCAGTAATAAGTCCGCCATATCCGAAAGAGACTCCCCTCTCGGTGAGCAAAATTGAATGATTGCCGGTTGATTCGATTTTGCGCACAATATTGACAATATCCTGAGGTGCTAAAAATTGCCCTTTTTTCACATTGACTACTTTTCTGGTTCGACCGGCAGCTAAAATGAGGTCAGTCTGTCGGCACAAAAAAGCCGGAATTTGCAAAACATCCACAACTTTGGCGGCGATTTTGGCTTGGAACGGTTCGTGTATATCGGTCAAAATTGGCAATCCAAATTGCTTTTTTACTTCTGCTAAGATTGCCAGACCGGCTTCTAATCCGGGTCCGCGATAGCTTTCGATAGCACTGCGGTTGGCTTTATCGAAAGAAGATTTATAAATCAATGGAAAGTCAAGTTTTTCCGAGAGTGCCTTTAGCTTTTCAGCCATTCTCAAAGCGTGATCGCGGCTTTCGATCACACAGGGACCAAGAATAAAAGCCAATGGCTGGCGACTGCCAATGGTGATATTGTTAACTTTGACTTCTGGCATCCTCGGCTTTTTGGTTATGATATTTCCGAGCCGCACGCACAAATTCCCGAAAAATCGGGTGGGCTTTATTGATCCGCGACTTCAATTCCGGATGAAATTGACAAGCGACGAACCAAGGATGATTTTTCAACTCAATCATCTCGACCAGATTCAATTCTTTGTTGACCGCTCCGACTACCAAACCGGCTTTGACCATTTCATCTAAATAAACATTATTGACTTCGTAGCGATGCCGATGCCGCTCGGAAATTTGCTTATCTTTATAAATTTCATAGGCTAAAGTACCGGGAATGACTTCCGCACCGTAAGCCCCGAGACGCATTGTACCGCCTTTATTGAAAACGCGCTTCTGTTCCTCCATGAGGTCAATAACCGGATGCTGGGTATTTTCGTTAAATTCCGTGCTATCGGCGTCTAACCAGCCGCATACATTACGGGCAAATTCGACTACGGCACATTGCAGTCCGAGACAAATACCGAGAAACGGAATGCTATTTTCACGAGCAAATTTTATGGCATTAATCTTGCCCTTGACACCGCGCTCGCCAAATCCACCCGGTACCAGAATACCGTCAACATTTTTTAGTTTATTGACAGTTTCACAATCATTGATCAGGTCTTCCGATTCAATCCATACAATATTGACGCGAGTATTATTCTCCGCACCGGCATGGTTGAACGATTCGATTATTGATTTATAAGCATCGTGCAATTGAGTATATTTTCCGCAAATGGCGATATTGACTTCGTCCTTTGGGTTTTTTATCGCCTGGACAAATTTCTCCAGGTCTTTAAGATCCGGTTTCCGGCGCGGCAAATTCAATAGGTCGGTAATTTGATCACCCAGCCTTTGTTGATCAAAAATCA
>DAOTJS010000034.1:0-13101 GCA_035448825.1 Fidelibacterota bacterium | reverse complement strand
CTTTTTTCTGGAAAAAACTGGAAAAAACCTTAAGCCAGCTAGCTTTAAGCTCCTGCCTTTTTACCCTAACCATTTCCAATCCGGTCGGTAACATTAGTTTGTGATACAAACAAATTAGTAGAAAAAATACACCTAAGATTCCGAATGATACTGCCCAACTGAAAGGAATATCGCCGGCGGTAGCTTCAAATTGCGAAATTGCCGGCTCTTTTAGCCGGTGATCAACTTTCAAAGTCACCTTGACCGGCTTATTCCAGTTCTCAATCGTAAATTCCAGGCGACCGGCCGACGTCAACCAGATGTCCTTACTGCCTTTCTTGCGGCCGAAATTTACTACCACAGTTTCCTCTTTTTTTGGGGGGGCTGACAGGCAAATAAAAACATTAGCGGAATCGCCACTCGGCTCGGCTGGATTATAGATCGGCACTTTTACTTCCTCTGGAATAATGACTATATTAGGTTGTTCAGATGCCTTGATCGCTGGCAAATTATTTTCATCCAGCACTTGCATAATTTCATTCGGCGGAACAGCCATAGCCGTAATACTAACAGGCTTTAGCCCGGTTTTACTCATAATATAACCAGTTAGCATCACGATTAAGCCTTGCCCGACGATCATTGCCATCCGGTAAAATGTACTGCGAATCCCGACGAACCAGGTCTGCTGGTGCGCATCCAAGCCGATCATATAAAATCCATCAGCGGCGATATCGTGAGTCGCCGAGGCTAAAGCAATTATCCATAAAACGATTATCGTCAAAGCGAACCAGAGCGGTAATCGGACGACTAGCGCTACCCCGATAAAACAACATCCGAGTATAAATTGCGTTATTAATACCCAATTGCGTTTGGTGGAAATTACATCTACAAATGGACTCCAGATTGGTTTGATTACCCAGGGCAAATACAAAACACTGGTCCAAAACGCCAAAGCCGCATTAGAAACTCCCATCGTTTTGTACATAATTACCGAAACCGTCATCGCTATGACGTAGGGAATGCCTTCGGCAAAATAAAGGCTTGGTACCCAAAGCCAGGGTGAACGATTTTTCACAGTCGCCGGTTCACTTGCCATTACTTTTCTCCTGAGTAATTCAATATGCTTGGTGGAGTTTAACACCCGGGTAATAATGTTCTATGATTTCCGCTGTCGAATAACCTTGTAGAGCCATTCCGAGAGCCCCAATCTGGCAGTAGCCAACTCCATGTCCCCAGCCGGCTCCTTTCAGAACGAAAGCCGCCGGGACATTTTCAGATCCTTCCTCCACATCAACTACAAAAGCCGAACTATAAAGGAAAAGTTCATGAAATGCTTCGCGAATGGCATATTGATCATTAATCACGATTTGCTTGTCAACATTGGCTTTATCCCGATAGTTAATCGCCAGACTGGTCAGTCGTCCGGACTTGCCCCGTTTTAATGGTTCGATGCTCTTGATGGCGGCCGCGTCCAGATTCAATTTCAGATTGAATAACGCCGTGATTTCTTTCTGTGTCATCCGAAAATGCCAGCGAAAATAATGACCTCTCTCGTCAACATTGCCAAGATACTTTTTCAATTCTTTTTCCGGTACGATAGATGGGCTACAGAAAGCCGACGGCGGGTTTTCGATCCAATTGCGGACTTTCGCCTCTGTATCGAGTGGCAAAGCCGAATGTTGGCAATCAGGCGGAATATCAAGCACTGAATCCAAATACGGCACAGCTGACCCATTCCACACATTTTCAAAAGATTCAGTAACTCCGCCGCAGTTCTTGTGATAGCGCGTATCACAGATTTTTTCACCGTATATTAAGACCTGACCGGTGGTTTCAAGCGCACCTTTGATCGAATGTTCCGAAAGAAACGTCGTCCCCTGATAACGCTGACAGCAGTCGTCATTGCAAACGTCCATTCCAAGATTGCGATGTTTCATTTCCACGTTCGCCAGCAACCAACTACGGGCGATGATCGTCTGCGATTTGATAACGGATAATGGACAAGCCGCTCCCATCTCGGAAGTTGCCACGCACATTAAATATTGCTCAAGCGGCAATACATTTATCATAATTAGATTGTCATTCATCCGACTTATTTCGATTGAGCCGGGCAGATAAACATCAATATATTTTTCCCAATGAAAACCACGTCCGGCAACCACATTCTTGACTTTAATCCCGGCTTTGTTCGCTATCTGAATTTCACCGCCTCTCGGAATGATTTTCCAACTTAGTCGGGCGTTGGGTATTGACCCATTAATTTGAATCCCGATTTGGTTTTCAAATAAAATAAATTCAATCTGTTCGCCGCCTTTCAAAATCTGCCGCGGGCCGCTCTCCGGAATTAATTCATAAACTGGAGATTGTGGAATCACGAGCGCAATCCTTTGACATTTATCAATTGGCAGGAAAATTCCTACCCGCAGGATTGGTTCTTCGGTCGGAATCACATTTGGTTCAAGCATAACTTTCTCTCCTTCCAGGTTAAATAAGCGTCAATAGCCGCACCCAGCGCCGGCGCTTCTCGCAGAAGCGAAATTTGAATTCGCGCTAGGTCTAAATGCTTTTGCGGACAATAATGTTCTTTGGCTACCTCATCGAGAGCGGATGAATTGATAATCAAATTAGTCAATTCCTTGACGAACGGCAACCAGAGCACTTCATCACCCTGGGCTTCGCGCAATAATTCACCCAACCGCTGTCCGATGACCAGACTGTCAAATAACGCCTTTTTATAATTATTTTCAATTTGGGGTAGCGGACGATCGGGATTGACAAAGTCAAATATTCCCTGCCAGCCGGCATATATCGAGGTAATTCGTTCGTAGAAAAGAAGTGCCAGAAAATGAGCAACTTTTTGCATCGTAATAACCGCCGCTTTTTCACCATCCAAAGCCCGACGACGGATTTGGGGCGGAAAGATACCGTTCCGGGTTAGTTCCTCTGGCGACTTTCCGATTAGCTCGCCATAAATCGATTGTATTCCGCTCGAAGAAACGTATTTTTCCACGGAATAGCCATCCGGACACTTTATTTCCCAGGTTTTAACAAACCAACCCTTGGTTTCGTCAAGCGGAATGACTTTCCCGTCGAGTTTCAGAGCATCCGCCGCACCGGTTCCCCCACCAAGGTAATAAGAATTGCGAACATTCCGAAACGAACCTTCACCGGCATATTCTTCGCCGATTCCACAATAATAAGCGTCACTGCCGATCTGATTGATCGGTTGAACTAACTCTATTCCAGCTAAGGTTATTTCATTTTCGAGTCGAACCGCATAATTGGTAATGCGTGGGCCATTTTTCAGGACAGCGATGCCGCGGCCGTCTTCGGTTTTAATACCTGGCATACCAATTCCAATTAGCACCCGATTGGTGCCGCTCCGTTTGGTAACTTGTTCAATACACCAGGAAGCGGCTTTGATATAACAATTCGACTGAACGAGTTCTTCGGTCGTCGGCACGACTTTTCCTGCTTCCCATTCGGCAATTTGCCGATTTAAGTCAACCGGCTGAAAATTATGGATATAGCCGGGGATTTCATTATAGGATTTTGTCGCGTGGAAATTGCCAAGTGCAAAAGCGGTTCCGTGATTTTCGGCTTTCACTGTCCAACTACTGACTTTAGTTGCACCGCCGTCAATTCCAATTAACAAAAATTCATCATCTGCTATGTCTTTCTTACAATTAGCCAATTTTAAAGTGACTTTCTCAAATTACGATTAGTGATTTCATTTATTATTTTTCGTCTGCGAACGGCTTTCAAACGCATATAGTCTTTGGCTTCGTCGTTGCGATCAATAGTATTTTGGTCAATACTATGATCGGTGCCGCCGGCGTGCCGCACGACTTCGTAAATCGGTTGCCAGACCCGACCGATGCGATATTTTTCGCTGATCTTCAGCACCAGATCGTAATCTTCGCCATAATTGCAAGCAAACGGTTCGTCGTTCATTCCGAAATAACCCATTTCCCGGATAATTTTTATCGGAATCGCCCGTGGAGCTCCGGCACCATTGATACGCAAGAGATTATTACGTCCGTTGGCATCCGTCCACTCTTCGTGTTTGACAATCGGAATTTCTTCCATTCGGACAAATTCACCACTTGGTTTCTTTTCCCAGACTTCGTACGAACCGATAACCATTCCGATTCTTTCATCAGAATTGAAGACAGCTACAATTTTCTCAATCGCATCTGATTTTAAACGATCATCAGAATCAAGCTGGACGTAGTAGCGACCGCGGACAATTTTTAAACCAAGATTCAACGATAGTCCAATATTGTTAATATCTGCCACTACCAATCTAACCGACGGCAGACTCGCCTCAAATCTATCACCACCCGGCATGTACCTGCGAACTTCATTAATTGTTGGATCGAGCGGTCCGCCGTTGACTACGACGATTACTTCGATATTTTTCAGCGTTTGCCTGAAGACCGAATTCAGCGCAGTACCGATAAATTCAGGCCGATGATAAACCGGAATTATTACCGAAGCCAGGCAATCGTATTTTTCGTTTAGATCCGGCCGGCGGTGGTAACCCTGGTCGGGTGCGAGATAAGCTCCGATTCTCTTCAGATGATTAGTTAAAACTACCTCGGCTTCCAGCTGGGCTTCTTTGCTCACCAACAAATAATCAAAAACATTGTGTTTAACTCCACCGGACACCACTCGATAAAGCGAGCCGTCTATTTTATTGGCAATGTGAACCAATTTATATTTTTCCGATAACTTTAGACGAATGTCATATAAGGCGTTGTATTTCAATGACTGATCAAAACCGCCAACTGCTTCCAAAGCCGCTTTACTGAGCAGAAACACCTTGCCATAATCCTGATTATCACGTAAACGACCGGAATGATGTTTCAGAAGTCGGATTTCCTGAATTACCTCATTATTAACTAAATCGTAGTCACTATATAACATCCCCAAATCAGGATATTTTTCAGCTATTAGGGAGGCAACATCAAGGAACGAATGTTTCAGTATGACTTCGGCAACCGAATTATCAATGGATAAAATATATTTGCCCTTTGCTGATCCTACCGCTCTATTCAACCTTCGGCTGAGATTACCTGCCTCCGGAATTATCTCCAGGGGAAGTGAGCAACATTCAAATTCAGGAACTGGCTGACCCGCCTGACATAAAACCAGAATTTCAAGCGGCAAACAGGACTGATTAAAAACCGAAGTCAAAGTTCGAGCAAACTGGTCGGCCATCTCGGGAATGTAATGTAAAATGACACTAACTGCGCCGAAGGTATTAGTTGATTTCATAAGCCATAATTGAAACGTTTGGGAATTTTAAAAAGTATAGCCATCTGTCCGGTAAAACTACTGATGAACTAATTTTCACGAACATAAAACTAATAAATTCCCTTTCAAATAACTAAACATTTTAGTGACGGCTGGCAATTTCCACAATTAAAAACGCCCAATTATCAGAGGTTACTTGACTTTTCCCGATAGAATCGGACAACCAATTATTTCAATATCGGTCTAATCGCTTGGTATTATTTAAAAATTTGAAGATGAACAAAATAGACGGCAACTATTCGGATCATGAAAACCACAAACATTTAAAATTTTGAAAATAATGAGGACTCAAATGAACAAAACGATCAAAATTAGTCTCCTTCTCCTTTCAATTGTCGGTTTATTGTTTTCTGCTTATCGGCTGGGAAGCAAAAAAGGCAACACTACGATTCTCTCAGTCTCAACTACGGTTCAGAACTTCAACTCAGTTTTAGCTAATAGCTTGGAACAATTAGAAAAAACCGCTAATGAGGCTGAGTTCGGTAAGATCATCCTAAATGTGGACGATACCGCTATTATCGTAACGGTTAAAATGAAAGATTTGCGCAAACTGACTCGTACCGAAATTCCATTTGACCAATTTATCCGCACCTATTTGAAGTTTTCCTAAAATTTCCTCACCGGCATAAAACAAGCGCAGAAACCCAAATTTTCTGCGCTTTTTTTTACCTAAAAATATCAGGTCAAATTAACAGCACAATCGGTAATTTTAAATTGGTAAATATAACGGGATTATTTAGAGGCAATAACTAATTAAATTAAAAAGGAAAATGTCTCTCAAGCAAAAATAGTTATACCAAATAGCTTAATGACTTTTAGCATATTCAGGTTACTTAATCAGAATATCCTGAATCGCTTGATCGAGTTGATTTTTGGGTAAAGCACCAACCAGCATCTGCGGTTTGCCGTTTTTTGGGATAAATAACAATGACGGAATACTCCGAATACCGAAATATTCAGCCAGTTCACTTTCTTCATCGGTATTGACTTTATAGATATTAACCTTCCCGGCGTATTTTTTACTCAGCTCCTCCAGAACCGGCGCCACCATTTTACAGGGATAACACCAATCGGCATAGAAGTCAATCACACTGGGTAATTCACCCTTATATTTCCAGGCATTTTCATTTTCAAAATCGAAGATTTCCTTTAAAAACCTGGCTTTGGTCAATTTTTCACTCATTGCTTCTCCATTTTTTACTTTAATGTCTGATTCTAAGTCACCAAATCGGTTACAATTTTTTAATAAAATAGTTCTCATTAAAACAAATTGAAAATTTTATTGCTTTACTTTACTATATAAAGGTAGTATATTTTTTTATGTTATTTGGCTCAATTATATTTTAATTAAAATAGCAGATTGGTCTTATGCTAAAGACTGATAAGAAACAGCTGGATAAATTACTTGAGCTTCAGGGCGAAGTCAAAGGGGTGGTATTTCAGACTGACGGTAAATATGTCTTGCAAAAAGAAGGCGAGGAAGGATTAAAAAAATTAGAAAAAAGGATCAAAGAATTAGGTTATCCTATTGACTATAGGAAAAAAGGTGAAGCCTTAGATCTTTCTCCCATCGGCTTAAGAGTCATTTCCCTTCTGATTATTCAAGACACTTTTAACTGGCAAGATTCGGAAATAAGAAATATGGGGTATGCGGCGCCGGGATTTTCATTTGTTGTAAAACTATTTATGCACTTTTTTATTTCACTAAAAAAATCAGCTAACGAATACCCATCATATTGGACATTGCATTATACCATCGGCAACCTTGAGGTGATAAGCCTTGATGAAAAATCAAAGGAGATTACAATTCATCTTAATGATTTTAAGATTCATCCAATTATGTGTCCATATCTTGAGGGGTACTTTGAAAGGATTTATGAATTCGCGGTTGGAAAAGGGAAAGGTAACTGCACCGAGACTAAATGTATGTTTGAAGGTGCTCCTTATCATGAATATGCTTTTAATTTAAAATGAAAAGACAATAAAATATGGTAATGACTAAAGAAATCCAGGAATTAGAAAAATACCTGGAAGATATTTGGCAATCATGGCCTTTTCCATTATGCTATGTGAATTCTCTCAATATAATTGTAGCGGCAAGTGCCAGTTTTACAAAATTTTCCGGCTATGAATCAGAGGAAGCCGTGGGCATAGAGATTGAAACTCTATTCGCCAATCAGCAACAAATTAAGGAAATAGAAGAAGAGATATTTAAAACGGATTCCGTTTCTAATAGAGTAACAACTTTCATTACCAAAGAAAAAAATGAAGTTCCGGTTCTTCTCTCAGCCACCGTCAGAAAAGATGAAGAAGATAATATTTTTGGCTATTTTTTGTCAATACTGGATATCACCGAGCGCAGGCAATACGAACAGGCTTTAAAAGAAAGTGAACGACGATTTTCGGCTTTTATGGAAACATTCCCCCATACGGCTTTTATCAAAACCAGCGATCACAAATATCTTTATATCAATAATGCAATGAAGAAACGCTTTGGAATTGAAGAGTGGGTTGGTAAAACTACTTTTGATCTTTTCCCAAAGGAAATAGCTGAAAAGTTGGTTAAGGCTGATAATATTTCACTTGTCAAAGGTTATCACATAGAAGAGAGTACCGTCCCCGATAAAAGTGGCAATGAATGTATCTGGGAAACCTATACTTTTCGAATCGAGAGGGAAAATCAAGAGCCATTAATCGGCGGTTTTTCAATGGATATAACCGAGAGGAAGGAATCTGAAAAAAAATTACGGGAAAACGAAGAATTTCTAAAAAGTATTATAGAAAGTATCCAAGATGGCATTAGCATTCTAAAACCGGATTTGACGATCAATTTTACCAATGATATGATGAAAAAATGGTATGCCGAGAACCTGCCACTTGAAGGGAAAAAATGCTACGAATGTTATCACAATGCTAACGCTCCCTGCGATCCTTGTCCAACTCTTCGCTGTATCCAATCCGGCAAAACCGAGTGGAATATTGTTCCAGGTCTCCCCGGCTCTCCTATCAAGTGGATTGAATTATTCAGTTATCCTATAAAAGATCCAGATACAGGCAAAGTAACCGGTGTGGCTGAATTTGTGCGTGATATTACTAGTAAAAGGCAGGCGGAAGAAGCTCTACGTCAGTCCGAAAACAAATATCGCTTGTTATTTCAGACTTCTCCGGACTTAATTGCTCAGATAGATAAAGAGGGGAGGTTTATTACCGCGAATCCAGCGATGACAGATAGTTTCGGCATCTCAGCGGAAGAACTGATTGGTAAAACATTTTTTGAAGTAATGCCTCCAGATATTGCTCAGCATCGTCTCGAGATGGTACGAAAGGCTTTAAAAGAAGACAAAATCCAAAATTTTGAAGATGAAAGAGGTGGAAAATATTATTATAATTTATTCGTCCCAGTCAAAATTTCTGAACAGGAAGAAGCCACCGTCCAGGTAATCGCGAGAGACATTACCGAGAGCAAACAAATGCAGAACCAGTTATTAGAATCGGAGCGCAAATATAGAGATCTGGTCGAGAATATGGCTGAGGGTTTAATTACTATTGACGAGCAAAAAATCGTAACCTTAGTGAACAGCAAGATTTGTCATATGTTAGAATTTAAACCCGAGGAAATGGTCGGCAAAAACATTTTCGATTTCTTTGATTCCAAGAATCAAAAGATTCTAAAACAAGAATTGGTTAAAAGGCCAGAGGGCACATTTTCTCAATACGAAATCACCTTTACTACAAAATCTGGGAAACAAATACCAGCGCTTATTTCGGGAGCTCCTAATTTTGATGAAAAAGGTAGATTTCGTGGCTCTTACGCCAATGTATTAGACTTTACCGAACGCAAACAGGCCGAAGAAGCCCTCCGGCAGTCAGAAGAAAAATACCGCTTGATTACAGAAACTACGAGTGATCTTATTTCCTTACATACTTTCGATTTGAATGCTTCATATACCTATGTAAGTCCTTCTATTAAAAGGATTGCCGGTTACGAACCGGAAGAACTGTTAGGCGAATCGGCGTTCACTTATATCCATCCGGAAGATCGAAAGGGTTTACTTAAAATATTGAAGACTTATGTCGGTTATACGATCAAAAATCTGATGTCCGCAAAAAAATCAGAATTCACAGAGACAATTGAATACCGATTCAAACATAAATCTGGAAAATGGATTTATCTTCAGAGTGTTGGCAATACCCTCGGCAAACAGCTCCTACTCGTATCGAGAGACGTCACTCAGCGTGTGCAGATGGAAGCCTCTTTGCGTGAGAGTGAAGAGAGATACCGCTCAATGGTGGAAAACAGTGCTATGGGAGTTTTTATTGTTGACGATAACAGTAATTTTGAGTTTGTCAATCAACGGCTTTGTGAAATTCTTGGGTATAGGGCCTCCGAAATTATTGGGCATAAGTTTATGGAATTTTTAGCACCGGAGAGTGTCGAATTGGTACAAGATCGTTATCAGCGTCTCCAAAAAAGCGAAGCGGTTTCTATGAATTATGAATTTGAGGTAATTCGCAAGGACGGCGAAAGACGCCAGGTGGAGATTTACTCCAATGTGGTAAAAGATACTGATGGAAAAAACCACACTATCGCCCAGATTCTCGACATTACGGAACGGGTAAAAGCCGAAGCCGCACGGGATAGTTTAGAATCTCAACTCCGTCAAGCTCAGAAAATGGAGGCAGTTGGACGGCTGGCAGGTGGTATCGCCCATGATTTTAATAATATACTAACTATTATTCTGGGCTACTCGCAGATGGCATTAATGAATTTACAACCAGGTCAAAAATTCTATACCCATTTTCAAAAAATTAATGATGCCGCTCATCGTTCGGCGAATATGATTGGTAAAATGCTGGCATTTTCGCGCCAGCAAAATGCCGAACCTCAAAGACTAAATCTGAATACTCATCTGGAATCTACCAAAGGTCTGCTGGAAAAAATGGTGCGCGAAGACATTAGAATAAGTTTTATTCAGGGCGCCGAACTTAATGATATTTACTTAGATCCAACCCAATTCGATCAAATAATAATAAATCTGGTCGCCAATGCCCGTGATGCCATGCCTAAAGGTGGAAATCTGGTGATTGAAACGGCTAATTTCACCTGTGATTCTGAATATTCCCTGAAGCATCATGGCTTTCAACCGGGCAATTATGTTATGATTTCTGTCAGCGATACCGGTTGCGGAATGGATAAAGAAACCCAGGAACATATATTCGAACCGTTTTTTACGACCAAAGGAGAAGGTGAGGGAACCGGCCTTGGGCTTGCTACGGTTTACGGAATTATTAAACAAAACAATGGATTTATTAACGTATATAGCGAACCAGGTAAAGGTGCCACGTTCAAGATCTATTTCCCCGTTTATGAAGGTCAAGACGAAAAACCTTATCAAGCGGAAGATCTGGAAAATATAATGGGACAAGAGACAATCCTGCTGGCGGAGGATGATACCGATGTTCGCACTTTTACCCGAAATGCACTGCAACAATTAGGGTATCGAGTTATAGATTTTGGCGAGCCGATTGAAGCGCTGGAATACTTTAAAAAACACAGCGATGAAATTGATTTATTGTTCACCGATTTGGTCATGCCGGGAATGAATGGGCAGGAACTGCATCGCCAAATTGAACAGATTAAGCCCGGCATTAAAGTGCTCTTTACATCCGGATACACCTCCAATATAATTGCCGTTCAGGGTATTATTAAAAGAGGTATAAATTTTCTGCAAAAACCTTTTGCAATCGCAGCTCTTGGTAAAAAAATACGCCAAATATTAGACACGAAATAAAAGTTTTAGCGATTAATTCGTGAATAGTAATTATAGTTTACGTGAATATTTTACCTTTTTACAACAAAGCAAGGAAATTTTTTCGTAACGACCAAGATTAGGTAAAATGCAGCACATTCTAATGATAAATAAAAAGTGCTAATGACCAATGACCTTTCTCAGTCTCTTTACTCAATCTCTTTTCTCAACCTTACTTTTCTAGTCTTCGTGGTGAAACAAGTTTCTCTGTTCTTTTTTCCTTTGCCGAAAAAAGAACCAAAAAAGGCAACGGCTAAAGAACATCTCACGGGGGTTCGTTCAGTCCCAGCCGGAGATGTTCTTAAGGCTGTAATGATATTTAGAACGAATAATTCTAATTGTCCTGACTGTCTCCTGTCTCCTATCTCCTTTTCTCCTTTTCTCCTTTTCTCCCTTTCTTAGCCTCAGTCTCTTTACTAATAACTAATGACCAATGACCAATGACCAAAAAAGCCAGTTGTAATTATAAAATTCAATCAGATATAATTCGCCGGTGGCAGATTTTCATAAATCGCTCTTATAGTCGGGATTAATGCCTCAAAATTCAGAAAACGGTGACCACCACTCTCGAAAATTGTCACCTGGCAATTATTAACCTTAAAATAATCCGCCGCTTTTCTATAATCCAGCAGTTCATCATCTTGATTAAGAAAAACGAATAGGTTCTGGGGATTTATCGTTTGTGGTGAGTGGTAAAGGGCGCGAATCTGAGAAGTGAATTCCCGGCACCAGGCTATTAGTGAGCTATTTTCCGTATCGCAAGGATTATCATCATGTGGGTAAGTATCACCGATTGGATCAATTGCCGGGTTAAGCAGAATTGCCGGAACACCATATTCCTGATGTAAATGTAAGGCATAAAATCCCCCTAAACTCGATCCGATTAAAAGAATTCTGGAATTATTCCTGGCGTTTCGGATATTTTCGATTATTGTTTCAATCGCCCCTGCTGGCTCCCAAGGTAAATTCGGCGCTAATACCATTTTATCGGTAAAATGCGTCCGTAAAATCTGGGCTTTAGTAGCCTGACCCGAGCTGCCGAATCCATGGCAATAAATCAGCATATAAGTATCAGGAATTTTTATTTTGTTGATCTACAGGATGAACCGTCCAATCAACAGACGGTTTAACAATTTCGATTTGCCGATCTAAGTTGCGCATAACAACCCTTTCAATCTTGGCATTCGCGATAATTGCTTTACACTGATCACAAATAGATTTATGGCCAACGACGTAAATGGTGGCTCCGGCGGTGCTCTGCCCATTACGAGCCGCCAGAACAACGGCATTGGATTCAGCATGTGAACCCACCGCCCGACACCGTTCCAACTGTGTCCCGGACTTGATCTGATGCCGATCGCGGTAACAATAGCCGATTTCCATACAATTCGGCTGGTTGGTTGGCGCTCCGTTATAACCGGTGGAGACGATCACTTTGTCGCGCACAATCACCGCACCGACTTTATTCCGGAAGCAGGTTGAGCGACTTGCCACCATTTCGGCAATATCCAGGAAATATTCATCCCATGTTTTACGAACAGGCTGAGGTGATTTCGACTCCGATGAATTTATATTGCTCTTTATCATTTTACCATTCTCAATTTTAGCGAAATATACGAAAGCACAAACCAGAAATGAAGAAAATCATTATTAGGCTAACTCTAAATGTCACCCTGAGCTTGCTGCTTCTTTGTCATCCTGAGCTCGTCGAAGGGTGAGCTCGTCGCTTCCTGTCATCCTGAGCTCGTCGAAGGATGAGCTCGTCGCTTCCTGTCATCCTGAGCTCGTCGAAGGATGAGCCCGTCGCTTCCTGTCACCCTGAGCTTGTCGAAGGGTGAGCTCGTCGAAGGATGACGACCTACTTTATTTCCACGCTCGGGCGTTGACCTGAGAAGTCTATAGCTAAGAAAAATATCGAAAGTCTCTCCACCTATCCAATCTATTAATCCGGCAATCATTAAACGTAACATTCATGCTGCGTAAGCGATTTTTG
>DAOTJS010000033.1:0-13861 GCA_035448825.1 Fidelibacterota bacterium | reverse complement strand
ACATTACTTCCTATAGCTATGAGTTAATTGAAACTCGACTCGGGAAAGTAAAACCATCACTCGCCGTCGCCGAGGTTGTGGATTCGCTCGAAGCTTCTATTGCAGATGAAATGAATATAATCATTGGACAATTGGCAACTGACTGGCGGCGAAATAGCCACGGCGAATCGAATCTCGGCAACTGGATTTGTGATGTAATTCGTGAGTATTTTAAGACCGACATAGCTTTTATGAATAGTGGCGGCATCCGTAAAGACCTGAAAGCCGGGCCAATTCGCGTGCGTGACCTCTGGGAAATCTCACCATTTGATAATACGATCGAGATAGTCGAATTAACTGGAGAACAGCTAAAATTCATCATGCAGTATCACGTCGAAAACCCCCGTGACCTTTTACAGGTCTCCGGACTTTCTTATGAATATAATAGTAGTCAAAAAAAGTTAATAAAATTGACCGTAGCGGGCGAACTGATTGACGATCAAAAAATTTATACTTTCGCCACTAATAATTTTGTGATTAGCCAGTTCGAGCGTTTCTTCGGCCTGGCGCCTTCCGCGGTAAAAATAACCCCTACCGATATTATTGGTCGCGACGTTTTGATTGAGGCGGTCAAAGCCCAACGGGTAATTGATAGTCACCAGGAAGGACGGATTATTGATTTAGCAACTAAAAACAAGAGGTGAATATGACGTTTAGTGATCGGACTCTGTATAGTTACCTAATTCTGGGAATAGCCCTATTGGCTTTCGTTACAGCCACTATATTCGACAATTTTAATATTGGCTTAATTTGCTTGCTGGTAGGAATGATTATCTGGCTTTTCGTGACAATTGCCAGCAATACTGAGGGGCAGAATAGCCAGATCGGCGTGGTTATGATCACTGCTGGATTCATCGGTGGATTGATCGTATTTATTCGGATGGGAATGCGCCCGAATGTTTTTGGCGGGCACGTGTTGCATATCGAAGGAGTCGTTATGGCTCTGGTTGTGTTGCTGATTTTTGTTGCCATCGGATTGGGTTTTCTTGGGCTGGCTAACCTTGAGAAAAAATTGGCTTTTTTCAATAAAGAACTGAAAAAATTATACAAATTATATATGAAAGAAGATAACGAATAAAAAGCGTCCATAATCCTGATAATTATTCTGCCTGGTTTGGCGCTGGCGTAGAACCTACAACTTCATTACGATTTTGGCCGTCAACATTTGACCTCGACTCTCGAAATATATAAAACCGACCGATTGGGTTCAACCTTTGCCTTCGTTGATTTCGATTACAATAATGAAGGCTCATCCGGTTTTAGAAATGCTTCTCTAGCTTATGGCGAAATTGCCCGCTATTTCCAACTGCCGAAAGTCAAAAACCTTTCGGCCACCTTACAATATAATGATGGCTTGACAAATAGCGGTTCTCTTAATGCAGTTTGGCTCGGCGGTGTCCAATACATTTTTCAGATTGGGCAACACACTTTTCCCATTGACTTCCTTCTGCTTAAAGAAGTAAATACCGGTGGGTTAACCTTTCAGTTGACTTACATCTGGAGTTATAACTGGCGCAAACTGGAACTCGGTGGATTCATAGACCTCTGGAATACCGGAGCAAACGGTTACCCGCCTCGCAAAATTGTAATTCTTTCTGAACCATAATTCTGGTACAGAATTACTCCAGCACTTTCTCTTGGCGGCGAAGTCGAAATCAGCTTCAATTTTTCAGGTGCCTGGACCACGGCTCAAGTATTTTCAGAGGATGTAATATTTATATTACCGACACTCGGCTTAAAGTGGATACTCTAAGTTAGCGCGTTGAAATATTTCCTATTTTGAGTTGAAATTGTTCAATGATTAGAAATACAATTCATAAGTAACTGACCATCATCCAGGTAAATTTACCTGACAATATCTGGAAATTCTCGAGGAATAATTATTCGGTTGCCGGTTCTTCGACGCTAGGTTCTGCTTTACTTTTTTTCTGGATAATGAGTAGAATAGCCAGGAATAGCAGACCTATAATTGTTACAATGCCCAGGATTTTGAAAATAAGTTTTAAATATTTCATAGAACGCCTATAGAATTATAATTTTTTAAGTAGATCTGCCGCTTCCTTCTGCATAACCCGATCGGAATCGGATTGCGGCTGAATCCCCAAAGCCAATTGGAGATTCTTTTTAGCCTGATCTTTTTTCTTGAGCTTGAGTTGCGTCTTACCGAGCCAGAGGAGATGGCGAATTTCCTGCGGTTTGAGTTCATGCGCTTTCTGAAAAAATTGCTCGGCTTCCTCAAAAGTGGCTTTCGGCGGCGTAGCATAAATCAGGCTGGCAACCTGGCGCTCCGCCCAACTTAAATCAGCTAATTCATAATGCCAGCGTCCCATTACATGGTAATTCGAATCCTCTTTGGGATCGAGCGCAATGGCTTTTTCGGTATGTTCCCGCACGGCGTAGGAGTTGGTAATCTTCTGTTTAGTGCCTTCCAGTTCCCCGATTTGTCCAATTAAAATAGCGTAATATTGGTGTCCGCCCGCTAATTCCGGTGCCATTTCGACGCATTTTTTAGCATACTCGAAGCCGGGATAGAGATTAGCTTTTTGCACCTCGACATTTCCCGGTTGTTGATCGGCAAAATCGAAGTAAGCTCTGGCAATTCTCCATAATACTTCCGGGTTGTCAGGCTCAATTTTCTCGGCTTCGCGCAATTTGGTCATCGTGCCCTGGTAATCTTTAGCATCGTTCAATTTATCAGCTTGGGCGAGAATGGTTTTGACTTTAGCCGATTGGGGTGTCAGATAAACTGGCAGAGCGCACAATCCCATAATGATTAAAAATACTTTGGTTGAATTCGGGAAAAATGATTTTTGCATACGAACCTCTATTTATTTTAATTATGAGAAAAACGTATCATTTGCCCAAACCAGCAAGACAAAACGATTTATCTAGAAACTTAAAATATTTCCGAAAAGGTGAATTTCAGCTCGCGGTTCATAAAGTCAACATCTTTACGATTCAACAGGATATTATTGAAGTCAATTTCAACGGTGAATTTATCCACCAATCGCCAGCGAAGGCCGGCATTCAAATAGCCCCACCCTTTACCGAGCATGGGCAATTCCGTATGATTATCGTTCAAAGCCGCATCATATTCGACTAATAAGGCAATTTCAGAGTTCAGGTCTTTATCTATTCCTAGGAAAAAATTGGGGTCGGCATCACCATCTGTTTTCTCGATCGGGTTGTAGTTGATCCCGCCATGAAGACCTAAATTGCCCAGAAAATTGAAATTTTTACTGACGACGACATAGAATCCGCTGGCTTTAGTTTCATAGCGCTTGAGCGAATCAATATAATTTCCATGACCTTGGGACGAAAAACCGACCAGCAAAGCTGGAAATTTAACGCTTTCTTCGATAAAGCGATATTTGATCTCGACGCCGGGCTGATTGTACCAGTTAATTTTCTGATTGCCGATAATACCACCACCGCCGTAAGATACCCCGAACATAAACCTATCGAAAACCCCTACACTGATTTGGCCCGCTAATCCACCGCCCGGGAAAAGACGACAATCAACCGCATAAGCCCCGCGTGGTAATATACCAGCTGTCGGTATGGTAACCAGATTAACCGGCTGATAAATTCCCAAGTCTCCTTGAGCCAATAAACTGCCAGCCAGCGCCATTAAAAAGACAAGTGGGAAAAAGTGCTTTCTACTCATAGCCAACTCTCATTTTTCGCTGAATATACATTCAGAAAGACTTAAAATCAAATGAGATTTACAGCCTCGTCAATAAAACTCAGAAAATTGATGTGTATCAAATTATTTAAGTTTGCATTTGGCAGTTTGAGCTAAACTTTTTAGATTTAAATGTTTTGAGAAAAATATGCAGTTTATAACGAAAAAATCGGAAAGCAAACAGAAATTAGCTCAGGAAAATCTTGCCAATCAGGAAAGTTTTATTGTTCCTTTTAAGGTAGAAATGTCACTCAGTATCTTGTTTTTTAGGTCAAAATATCATGGGCAAAAGCTCAAATCCAATCTTAAAATTATGAAATTTAACGCCTGGCAGGAAGGGGCATTCTTATGAAAGGTTTTGGTGCGGTTCTCGTTGCCATTAGCTTAATTTTGTTAGTGCTGGAGCACTTGAACTTGGTTGATGTCATCGGTATTATCGGTTTGCTAGTTGGCCTTTTTGCCATAATTTTCCCGGATAAAGCCGAAGACATATATTCTAAATTAAAGTCCGGCAAGCCGAAATAACCAACCTCAAATCGCTACTTTTTCTAAAAAATAGTGAAAGCCTTAGTCTATTCAGAAAAATGTATGAAGTTTAGTTGCTTATCTTTGCACTTAATTACAATAAATCCCGAACAATTTAATGAAGTTGAGAACGGATCGTAACTAATGGCCAATTATTTTATCCAAATTAGTCGAATCGTTAATAATTAAAATTTTTAGTTACAATGCCACTTTATGAATTTGAATGCCAAAATTGCGGTAAGGTTTTCGAGGAGTTAGTTTCCTCAATCCGTGTTTCCGAAACGGAAATCACTTGTCCACATTGCGGCTTTAAGCGCGTCAAAAAACTGATCTCGGCTCCGGCTATAGGTGGTTCAACAGGATGTTCTTCATGCGGTGCTAAGTCCTGCTCTAGTGGTTGTTCTTCTCGAAGCCATTGATTCATTTCGGTAGGCGTCGGGACTTATATTTCAACTATACAAATAAAATCTAACTTTCGGATAGATAGTTGTCGGTTTATCTGACCTACAATTAAAAGATTCCATAAATAGTCCGCCCTCATAGAGCTTAACAATGAAAAGGTCGAGGTCGAGATTAAGGCTGAGAAATGGTGAGCACATGGCTTAAGTCGGAGTCAGATGACTTGAGTCAAGCGTAGTAGGAAAATAGGTAACGGGTTTCCGCTAATTTTTCAACCCACTAATTCTCCAGCGACTTCTGAGGAGTCTCGGATGAGAAAGTCAACGACGGAAAATTTATAGAACCCGACTTAACTCAAGCCTGCTGGAAAGGTTTTGTGATAAGTTTGGGTCATTTTAAAGCGCGGTCTCGAGTCTAGTCTCGATACTCAATCGTTAGCATTTTTGTAAAGACGAGTGGCGTGCTCGGCGGAAACGGTAATGCCTTTGATCATTGCCGAGCTAAAACCTTCATGTTCCATCTGATTGAGACCAGCAATCGTACAGCCACGGGGAGTTGTGACCCGGTCAATTTCATATTCGGGATGATTGGCATGAGCCAGAATCAAGGTAGCCGCCCCGCGGGCAGTCTGAGCGGCAATGTCAATTGCCTCCTGAGAATGAAAACCGATCTCGATACCTCCTTGCGAAGCCGCTCGAATTGCCCGCAGGAAAAAGGCGATTCCGCAGGCTCCCAGTGCCGTTGCGGCAGTCATTTTCTCCTCTTCGATCACGATCGTTTTACCAACTGTGTCGAAAATGGACTTAGCGATGGCAATGTCGGATTCGGAAGCCGTGTCGGATGCCAGGCAGGTCATTGATTCCCGCACGGCAATTGCGGTATTGGGCATGGCGCGCACTACCGCGATGCCCGCACCAACTTTTTTCACAATTTGAGCAGTACTGACCCCGGTCACGACGGATATGACGACATGGTAGTTGGGTTCTAATTCTGGCGCAATTTCAGTGAGAACCGCATTAACTTGTTGCGGTTCGACGGCGATGAGAATAATCTTCGCCTGGCGAACTGCCTTACAGTTATCCTTTTCGATACTAAAGCCCCGTTTCTGCATTTCTTCCAGTAAATGAATCCGCCGCCGTGTTAGAATAATTTCGCCAGGCTTAAAATGCCCCGAGTCGGCTAAACCGTTGGCTATGGCAACCCCGATATTTCCGGCACCAATGATTGCGATTTGATTGTCTTTCATAGTGATAACTCCTTATTTTATAATAGCCTTAAATCGTTGTCAAGTAGAAGAGAATATAATCGATTTCTCTAAAATATCGTTTTTTCATAATTACAAAATCTTAAATATCAGGACTATTCCTTTATATTCGGCTAAATATAAATTAGTTACGTGGATTTCCCGATTTCGTCGAGAGCACTCGCAGAATATCCACCGGCGATAACATTGATAGTCGTTTGCGCGCCTCTTTAATATCGAAGTGATCAACTTCTCGCACTTCGCGAATCAACGGCAACATAACGGCTGAGACGAGCAGGCGGATCAAGGCGCTGAGCATTAATACCAACGCCAGAGCGGAAAATTTATGAAATTGGAACGGTAAGTCGGCTATCAAACCACCAATCAAACCACCTAGAAACATCCCAATGCCATTGAAAATGTTATAATAAGCCACACAAATTGCCATCCGCTGGCGCGTAACCGCGTCGTAAATAAAATTAGCGGTGGTTAGATTGAATCCAGCCCAGGCGAAACCACTCAGCGTTTCGACGAAAATCAAATACAACATTTCAAGAATGGGTCTATTGCTAAAAAATACTGCCAGAACCCATAGCGCCGGAATGACCGGTAGGCAGAGACCAGTGATACGCACGACTCGCAGATTGCCGAAGCGATCGGCAAAACGTCCCCAGGCTGGCATCAAAAGCATATTGACGAAGGGCATAGTCATAGTGATCAGAGTGAACTGAAAATAATTGAAATGCAAGTCTTTCAACATAAATACGGCGAAAAACGGTGAAGAAATATACACAGCAAACTGCATTAGCGCCACGTAAGTAACGAATTTTCCGAAATTGCTCTGGGGAATCTTGCGAATGAACTGCCAGATTGTGAAGTAATATTCTTTCTGAGGGTGAAAGTCCGGTTCATATTGACGTTTTAGGAGTGCTGAAGAGATTGCTCTACCGATAAAAGCAATCAGGAAAATAATCACAAAGCCGGTAAAAGGCCGGTTCACCCCGGTGAAATATTGCAGAATCAAACCGGCACTAAACATCGCAAGGATTGTGGTTAATCCGACGACTCGATTGCGGAAGCCAAAATAGGTGCCGATCTGGCGCGGGATGATGTCGCCCATCCAGGAACTCCAGGCTGGGCCAACGATCCCGCCGAAAATCACCATCAGACTGTAAAAAACCATCAGACCAGTAGAAATCAACGTGTTGTCTATATTAAAATTAAAATGCAACCAGCCCAGCAAAATGATCGGAAACCACATCAACGTTTGCAAAAAAGTACCCACCCAGGCAATGGTTCTACGGCGGATACCTTTCTCCAGAAATTTCAATGTCAGTAGTTGGGTCAGGGTCCCCAGCATTTGCGGCAATGAAATCAAAATGCCGATTAGGGTATTGTTCATTCCGAGCAAAAGCGCATACGGAGTAATGTAACGCAAGCCAAATCCGTCTAACAAACCATAAGCGGCGCCTTCACGGATACTGATTCGGCTGGCTTTTTTCTTTAGATATTCGGTTTTGCGATCGTGGCTACCAGTCATCGGGCGGAAATTTATTGAGTAGCCGGATTGTATCCAAGCCACTTAAATAAATAAAAAATGCTTGCATTTTTTCCAAAACATCCGTAAATATTCGCCCGTATGGATAGAATCAGTGCATTAGAAAATCGGCAAAACACCCTGAACTGGTGGTGGCAAACTAATGATAGGGCGGTGAGATGCTGAGATAAGCGTTTAAGCAACTCTATATTGGCATAGACCCGCCCGAAAGAAGGCGGGTTTTTTGTTTTATTGACAATAACGAAAAAAATAACAAAGAAAGGAAATGAAAATGAAACAACACAAATTCACCTTGTCTGAATCCGAAATGCCGAAAGCCTGGTATAACATTGCGGCTGACCTGCCCTATGCTTTACCAGCGGTTTTGCATCCCGGAACTCAAAAACCCATCACGCCCGATGATCTGGCGCCACTTTTTCCTATGGCTCTCATCGAACAGGAAGTCAGTACGGAGCGTTTTATTCCGATACCGGAGCCGGTGCTCGAGATTTACCAGCTGTGGAGGCCAACTCCATTAGTGCGGGCTTATCGTTTGGAAAAAGCCATTGGCACGCGCTCGAAAATTTATTACAAAAATGAGAGCGTTAGCCCCCCCGGCAGTCACAAACCCAATACCGCCGTCGCACAAGCTTATTACAATTACAAAGAAGGAGTAAGGCGCCTGACGACCGAAACCGGTGCTGGGCAATGGGGTAGCGCCTTGGCTTTTGCTTGCAATTATTTTGGTCTGGAATGTGTAGTATTTATGGTGCGCATTAGTTACGAAACCAAACCTTATCGCAAATCTATGATTGAAACCTGGGGCGGACATATTTTCCCCAGCCCGAGCAAAGAAACTGCCAGTGGACGCGCCATTCTCGCTAATGATCCTAATTGCGCGGGTAGTCTGGGAATCGCAATTTCCGAAGCCGTCGAATCGGCTATAAATGATAAAAATACTAAGTACTCGCTCGGCTCGGTGCTTAATCATGTTATGCTCCATCAAACCATCATTGGTGAAGAATGCCAACAGCAAATAGCTCAGACTGGGGATTATCCTGATATTATCATCGGTTGCGTCGGCGGCGGCAGCAATTTTGCTGGTTTTTCGTTCCCGTTTATCCGGGATAAAATCGCTGGACGGAAACTGCGCGCGATCGCCGTGGAACCGACTGCTTGTCCGTCTTTGACCAAAGGTCAATATTCTTATGATTTTGGCGATACCGCTAAGCTGACGCCATTGTTAGCGATGTACACGCTAGGTCATAATTTCATGCCTTCGAAAATTCATGCTGGCGGACTACGCTACCATGGCGCTTCTCCAATTGTAAGCTCGTTGGTTAAAAATGGACTAGTAGAAGCGCGTGCCTATCAGCAAACCGAAGTTTTCCAAGCCGCAGTTACTTTCGCTCGGAGTGAAGGTATTATTCCGGCACCGGAGACAGCGCATGCTATCAAAGCCACTATTGATGAAGCCAAGAAAGCCGATGAGGAAGGCGTTTCCAAGACGATAATGTTCAACTTAAGTGGTCACGGTCACTTCGATATGAGTGCTTATGATGCCTATTTTGCTGGCCGATTGGAAGACAACCATTTTTCGGATGCCTCACTACAAAAGAACTTGGCGGAGCTCACTGATTTGCCCAAAATCTAAGAGTAAAACTTCCAGGTTATCGAACGGGGCAGGATTAATCTTGCCCCGTTTTGTTTTTAATCAAATTCTGTGGTTTTAGCTGCAAAAATTTCTTACATTCCGTCCTGCAAGTGCAATCGGAAAATTCCAGACCTCAATCAAAAACTATCCAGGTCAACGGCCTTGGCCCAGTCGTTTTGCGCCGCGACCGTCGCGCCCGACGACTCTCTCTTAGAGTTAGACTGGAACAACCGCTCACGATTACTATTCCATACTTCGTCACTGAAAAAGCCGCTCTCGCCTTCTTAGAAGCCAACCGTGAGTGGGCTTTGAAAAAAATCCTAGCTATGAAAAATGTCAAACCGCCGACATTCATCATTGATGGTAAACAACCTATCCAAACCCGCACTCACCGTCTGGCATTAAAACCAGTCAGCAGTAGTGAGATCAGAGTTGCTATCCAACCTGGAATTATTAATGTTCTGTATCCGTCTGATCAAAAGGTTAGCCATCCTCGAATTCAAGAAGCGATTAAATGGGGACTGACCGCCGCTTACCGTATCGAGGCTAAACAATATTTACCCCAAAGAGTGAGTGATCTTGCCGAACGCCACGGTTTTCGTTTTAACCGACTTTTTATTAAAAATCTCAAATCGCGCTGGGGTAGTTGTTCCGCCGCTAATAATATTAACCTTAATCTCCAACTTATGCGTTTGCCGGACGAGTTGATTGATTATGTGATTCTACATGAATTGACTCACACGCACGTTAAGAATCACGGTCCGCTTTTCTGGCAGGAACTCGAGCGGATTTTACCGGATGCCAAAAAGAGACGTCAGCAATTGAAAATAATAACCTGTCAGGGATTTTTGGACTCGTTATTAATTGGCAAATTATAACTTATATTCGATAACTCGGATTATTTTCTAAATATTTTGATTTTAATGTTATTATTTTTAAGATGATTTTAATAATTTTTGTTAATGTATAAATTTCAAGAAGGAATTCCTATGAGCGAAAATCAGAATAATGCAGTTGAAGGTAATCCATTCCCTGATTGTCTCAGCACTGCCGATTGGCAGAAACTCACTGCTCTTCAGAACCGGTACGTCGAAGCCATTGTTACCGAATATATTCGGCTCTGTCGTCCGTCTAAAGTTAGTATCCTTAGCGACACTCCAGAGGAAATAGCCTATGTGCGACAATTGGCGCTTCGTAGTGGTGAAGAACAGCCGCTTAAAACCGCCGGGCACACAGTTCATTTTGACGGTTATAATGATCAGGGCCGTGATAAGGAAAATACTCGTATTTTAGTTAGTGATGAGTCGATGATGAGCGAGCGCCTCAATACTCTCGATCGCGCCCGGGGTCTGGCTGAAATTCGTCAGTTACTGGACGGCATAATGACCGGTAAAGAAATGCTGGTGCGTTTTTATTGTCTGGGTCCGCTCGGGTCAATTTTTTCCATCCCGGCTTTGCAAATTACCGACTCGTCTTATGTTGCTCATAGCGAAGACCTGTTATATCGACAAGGTTATGGCGAATTCCGGCGTCTAAATGGCTCCGACCGGTTTTTTCATTTTATTCATAGTTCTGGTGAACTCGATGAACGCGGCTGTTCAAAAAATATTGATAAGCGCAGGATATACATTGACTTGGAAGGCAACCGCGTTTTCACAATTAACAATCAGTACGCCGGCAATAGCGTTGGTTTAAAAAAGCTGGCTCTGCGTCTGGCGATCAATAAAGCCAATCACGAGGATTGGCTGGCTGAACATATGTTCATTATGGGAGTTCATCCGCCGCAAAAAGAACGCACAACCTATTTTACCGGTGCCTTTCCGAGCGCTTGCGGCAAGACCAGTACCGCTATGTTGCCCGGTCAGACGATTGTCGGCGACGATATTGCCTATTTGCGTGTTTCAGATGATAAAAATTGTCGGGCTGTCAATATCGAATCCGGTATTTTTGGGATTATTGCCGATGTCAATCCTATTGACGATGCCTTGATTTACCGTTGTTTGACGACGCCGCGGGAGCTGATTTTCTCGAATGTTCTGGTAAAAGACGGAAAGCCTTACTGGCTGGGAATGGGTTGCGAGACGCCGGACAGCGGCATCAATCATTCCGGTGAATGGTTCAAGGGCAAAAAAGATGCAAACGGCAAGGAAATTCCGCTGGCTCATAAGAATGCGCGTTATACTATGCGCCTCAGTGAGCTGGAAAATCTCGATCCGCGCGCCGATGATCCAAACGGCGTGCCAATCTCGGCGATCATTTATGGCGGACGCGATTCAGATACCAATCCACCGATTCTGCAGGCGCGGGACTGGCTTCATGGTGTAATGCTGGGTGCTACTCTGGAATCGGAAACTACCGCCGCCACTCTAGGGCAAGAAGGAAAGCGCACTTTTTCACCAATGGCTAACCTGGATTTCGTAGTCGTGCCGCTCGGACTTTACATTGAAAATCATCTGAAATTCGGAGCGCGCTTATCCCAAACGCCACTTGTTTTTGCAACCAATTATTTCTTGAAAGATGGTTCTGGTAATTATTTAAACGAAAAAACCGATAAAAAAGTCTGGATTTTATGGGCTGAAGGTCGGGTGCATAACGAATATGATGCGATCGCAACGCCGGTGGGATATTTACCGAAGTATGACGACCTGCAAAAATTATTTAAAACAGCACTCGGCAAAGACTACAGCCGAACGGCTTATGAACAGCAGTTCACTTTACGGATTGATAAATTCATAGCCAAGCTGGATCGAGTTAGCGAATTTTACCGGAATGAAACTGTACCAAGTGAGTTCAAAACTCGATTAGTTCAGCAACGTGCCGATCTGGTCAAATTGCAGGAAGAATACCAAGCACCAGAAATCAGTCCATTCCAAATTATAAAAAGATAAAAATCAATTAATGAGTATTCAGTAAAAATGCCTTGCAATTAAAAGGCAAGGCGGTTTAAATTTGCCTGCTTTTTTAACGCTATCGAATGAAATCAAAGGAATTAAAAAATGAAACCCAATATTCACCCTGAATATAAAGAGTGCACCGTTACCTGCGCTTGTGGTAATACTTTTGTGACGCGCTCGACTGTTGGCGATCTCAAAGTAGAAATTTGCTCGGCCTGCCATCCGTTTTTTACCGGCAAGCAGAAATTAATCGACAGCGCTGGGCGCATCGAAAAATTTAATCGCAAATACAAGCGCGATACCCAGAAAGGTTAGCTTCTCTTAACAGGATTAACGACTTCTTCACTAAAGTGGGGAGGTCGTTTTTGTTTGTATATGGCACAGAAAATATTAGTTGGTGGGCAAGCGGTTATTGAAGGCGTAATGATGCGCGTGCCGGGCGCTTATGCTACGGCGGTACGCCGACCTGACGGTGAAATCGAAATCAAGCGGGAAAATTTTATTTCTATCGCTGAACGCGTTCCATTTCTTAAAAAACCGCTCCTGCGGGGAATGATTAGTATGTTTGAATCGCTGAAAATTGGCCTGGCAACACTCCAATTTTCAACTGATATTGCTATGCAGGCGGAAAATTCCGCCAAACCGGCGAATAAAACTAAGGATAGAATTGCCACTACGCTTTCGACAATTTTTGCCTTTGGATTAGCATTTTTGCTGTTTGGATTTTTACCACTGTGGCTGACAACCGAGTTGCTGAATATCGAGCGCAAGGCATTATCTTTTAACTTAGTCGTTGGCGCGTGGCGTATCCTATTTTTCCTGGTATATCTCTGGCTGATTTCGCTTATGAAAGACATTCAACGATTGTTTCAATACCACGGCGCCGAACATAAAGTCGTTTTTACTTTTGAAAGCGGGCGTGAGGTGACAGTCGAAAATGCGCGGCCGTTTAAAACCTATCATCCGCGCTGTGGCACGAGTTTTATTTTTATCGTAATGCTGGTTGGTATTTTGCTCTTTGCTTTGATAGATGCGGTGGTCATCTGGGGCTTCGGTTCGATTTCGCTGGTCGCTCGCTTGCTTTATCATCTTGCATTATTGCCTTTAGTAGCCGGAATCGGCTATGAGTTTTTGAAATTGTCCGCCAATTTCCAGCATAAACGTTTTACGCAATGGTTGATTGCGCCTGGTCTGTGGTTACAGCGAATTACCACCAAACCGCCGACCGACGATCAGATCGAGGTCGCCATTGCGGCTTTAAAAGGTGCATTCGGTGAACGATATGCCGAATTTGCTGGCCGTGAATACATAGCTGAAGCGGTGGATTAAAAGATGCGCGAACAGGTTCAGACCATTATCAAGCGTTATAATGACATCACGGATGAAATGTCCCGACCGGAGGTTATCGCTGACCAACATCATTACCGCCAGTTGGCTAAAGAGCATAAGGATTTAACGCCGATCGTGGACACAGGTAATCGTTATTTGCAGGTATTGAAAAATATTGATGAAGATAAGGCGGTTCTCGATAGTCATGATGAAGATTTAAAGCAATTGGCGCATGAAGAACTCGATGCTCTCGAAGAGGAAAAGTCACGTTTATTGGAAGAGTTAAAAAGGCTTTTAATTCCGAAAGATCCCAATGATGACAAGAATGCAATTGTTGAGATTCGAGCCGGCACAGGTGGCGAAGAAGCGGCCATTTTCGCGGCTGATTTGTACCGTCTTTATCTGAAATTTGCCGAACGCAAAGGCTGGAAAGTTGAAGAACTTTCCGGCACTCAGAACGGTCTGGGTGGCTTTAAAGAAGTAATTTTTTTATTGTCTGGTGAAAATGTCTATGGGACGATGAAATTTGAATCAGGTGTGCATCGCGTCCAGCGCG
>DAOTJS010000032.1:0-13994 GCA_035448825.1 Fidelibacterota bacterium | reverse complement strand
TTCGCTCGGAAGGACGCGATTATATCGTCAAGGACGGCGATGTGATCGAGTTCCGATTCAACGTATGATGAATTTCTTATCTAACCACGGAGAGCGCAGAAAACGCGGAGTGTTACCGAAAATTATGAATTAAAAACAATCTTGTCTCACCAGAGACTCCTTCGGAGTTAATCTTGTCAAAAACAATCCTGTCAAAACAACTTTTCAAACCAGTTTTTCACCGGTTCCAGTGGTTCGAAACTTTCAACTAGTAGTTCGGGTTTTCTTGCCTCTATGGACAACCGCCATTCCGGATGCCGCAGGACAATCACCGATTGCATTTGATTGACGTGGGCACAGATAAGGTCATGCACAGTATCGCCGACAATGATCACTTTATTCGGCGGATAATCCTCGCTAAATAATTTGTGAGCCTTTTTCAGAGCAAGGCGCGGCAGTTCGTTGCGGTCGGCGCTATCATCGCCGAAAACACCAAAGTCAAAGTAGCGCCATAGATTAAAAGGTGCGAGCTTAATTTGCGCGCCGCGCTGGACATTACCGGTTAATAGTCCCATTCGAACCGGTCGCGTCTTGAGATAATCAAGTAACTCATTTGCACCTGGAAAAATTATTTTATCAGTTGCAACTGGATAGTCATGACTGAAAATTTCAAGGTAGCGGCTTAAAATTTTGGTTGGCAATCCATCGTCTTTAGGTGGAATTCCAAGTTGGTTGAGAGCATTGGTAATAATTAGCGGATCGGTCAAACCAGTCAAACGGTTATCTTCAAATATAATCGGGTATCCGGTAATCTCGAAAATAGCTTGTTTAAGCGCTTTCCGAGGAGAAATTCCGGACTTGATTAGCGTGCCATCAATATCTATTAGAACGAGAAGTTTATTATTGAACATCATATAACTTAAATCGCATCCAGTATTCAATCCAATTTTTCAGATAGGTTTAGATGGGGGCAAAGTTTTCAGGTTTCACTACAAAAATCAAATTACCTTGACAAAATCCGAATATTTTGGGAAAATGGCAAGGTTTTTCTGTTTGGCTTTTACCTAAAAAATAATTGCAGGTCTCGGCTCAAAATGATAATTTCCACGCCGATTTACTTAGTATTGAGATATCGAATGCCAAAAGACTTTGAACTGATTATTTTCGATATGGACGGGACTCTTTATCCCGTTTCAGCGGAAATGGATTCCATTTATCCGATTGTGGCTCTCGAATGTGCCGCTAAATCAGTCAATCGTCAGCCATCGGAAATCAAAGTTGATTTCGAACAAAAACGGGCAGAACTGTCGCGCTATTTAAATGGCACTCCTACCAGCACTTTGACTTTAATGTATTTCTATGACGCCGATATGCACGCTTTTGAAAGGGAAGTAACTCGACGCATTTCGACTAAGAAATATATTCAGCCGGATGTGCGCACAATTAAGGTTTTAGATACCATCAGGCAATTCTATCCAATTTTCCTTTTTACTACTAATAACCGTCTCACGGCTGATAAGATTCTTAGTCAACTGCAATTAGCTGATTATTTTCCGCCGGAACAACGTTTCACCTTTACTGATATCAATGCTCTGCCGATTAGCAAGGCCGAAAAAATCAATTTTATGAAGCCGTCAACTAAAGGTTTAGAGTATATCCTGGAAAGATGCGGTGTTCCGGCTAATCGCACACTTATGGTCGGTGATTCGATAACTATGGACATCGAGCCCGCCAGACGGCTTGGCCTGGCAACCTATCACGTTACCGAACCGGCGCAACTTTATGCCTTACCGGAATGGTTAGAAATTGAGCACAATGATAAAAAAATTTAGGTTATTAAATCTATTGACAAAAAAATCTCTAAAAATTGCTTGCATCTTAGTTGAATCTATTTTATTTTTTACTTGTATTATGATTAATTGAAAGAAAATTTGAATCAAATGATTTATCAAGGCATTGTAATTAATTCAAAATCGGCATCTTCGCGCAACTATGTAAAAGTTGCTAAGATCGCTAAGAAACCCGATTTGTAACCCCCTGATAGAATGAATGTATTTTTATACATAGGGGGTCCGAATAGTAGACCCCCTTTTTGTTTTTTAGAACCTAAAAAGTGAGGAAGTTATGTTTAAAGGATTAGGAACAGCATTGATTACGCCTTTCACTGAAAATGGAGAGGTTGATTACGATGCTTTCCGAAAATTGATTCATTTTCAGATTGATGGTGGAGCTGACTGTCTGATAGTGCTGGGAACCACCGGAGAAGCTCCGGCTATTTTAAGCGATGAACGCGAAAAGATTATCCAGTTGGCTATTAAGGAAACCAATCAGCGCATTCCAGTAATTATTGGAACCGGTTCAAATTGCCTCGATACCGTTTTGAAATATAATCGTATGGCGGAAGAACTAGGCAGCGACGGAGTATTGATCGTCACGCCTTATTACAATAAAGGAACTCAGGAATCAATTTTCCAGTATTTCCGATATATTGCCGAACGCACCAAATTACCGATTATCGTCTATAACGTTCCGTCTCGCACTGGTTTCAATCTCCTACCGGATACGATGTTTCGGATTTTCAATGCTTGTCCCAATGTCATCGGAATTAAAGAAGCCAACTCCGATTTTGCCCAATTAACGAAGTTAATGGCTAGTCGGCCAGAAGGTATGTTGGTCTATTCCGGAAATGACGATATTACTTTGCCGTTTATGGCGCTCGGAGCCGAAGGGGTCATTTCTGTCGTTGGCAATATCATTCCATCCGAAATGAAGCAGTTGACAGTACGGATGGCGGCCGCCGACCTGGACGGCGCACGCGAAATTCAAAATCGCTATCTGGATTTAATCAATGCAATGTTTGTCGAAGTAAACCCGATACCGGTTAAATATGCGGCATCACGCCTGAATCTGTGCCATAATGTTCTCAGACTACCGTTGATTCCGCTATCGGAGAAAAATGCGCAGATGGTATCGAACCTAATGCAGGCCAAAGGACTAATATGAAATATGGTATAGTTGGCTTTAGTGGCCGAATGGGTCACGAAATAGATGACCTTTTTCTTGAAAAAGGTCACCAGTGCGTCCTTCAAATTGACGATAAGACTGAAAAAATCGAATCGGCCCCGGAGGTGATTCTCGACTTTTCGCTACCATCCGGTCTCGAAAAAACCATAATGCAAGTCAGAAAATATAGTTGTGCGTTAATCACCGGAGTTACCGGTTATACCGCTGAACAAATGGAAGCGATTCGCACCCTTGGTCAAGAAGTGCCGGTAGTGCAGTCTTTCAATTTTTCTCTTGGCATCCAATTAATGTTGAAAATGGTAAACCTACTAAAGGAACCACTCAAAGATTGGGACGTGGAAATCGCCGAGACTCACCACCGCTTTAAAAAAGACAAACCCAGCGGTACCGCCAAAATGCTAGCTGCAGCTGTCGGACGAGAAGTGCCGATCAGCTCGTTTCGTTTAGGAAATGTGCCCGGCGACCATTCGATCGCCTTTGGCAGTTTGGGGGAAATTATCACGATATCTCATCGCACACTCTCACGAAGAGCATTTGCGGAAGGGGCATTGCTATCCGCCGAATTTGCCATCCGTCAAAAATCAGGTTATTTTACATTTACGGATGTTTTGTCACAGAAATGATTCAGGATCGGATAGACTTCCGTTTATATCTTCTTAAAAAGTTTATCGTAAATCTCTAAACTCTTCTTAGAAAAAATCGAATTTCAATAACGGATAAAAACAATGAGCGATTGGCTAGCCAGATTTGGGTTATTAATTCATTCTCACCATTGATTATTTCAATTTTTCTGTCTATAATTTCGCCGTATGGATAAAAACGCTCACGAATTATTTGAAGTCACCCTTTCTGAAACCCGGAGTCATTTATTAGCCTCCACTACCGATGGAATTGCGGTCGAAATGATCGAACGCCTTGGAGAAGTTGACTTCGGCCAGATTGTCAAGATTTCCGAAACACTGGTAGACAATTTCGGCCAAAATGCCCGCTTTAACCGCAATATGATCAAGAAATATTTCAATTATCCAGAAACTCTACCCTTCGTTATTCGCCTTAATGGTGAAATCGAAGGTTTTATTATCGGGGTTCCGCTTGAATATTTCTCCAAAGAAAGCTGGGCACAATGCGACGAAAATCTTGGCAAGAACAATACGATTTATACTTATGCCTATATCGTACGGAAAGAACATCGAGCACTGGGATTATCCAAAATGCTTAAGCGAGTTTACCAAAATACCTTGAAACGTCGCGGCTTTCTATACATCACCGGTCACGTAATGCAAGGCGTGACGGCTGGTTTTACCCGCAATTATCAAATCGTCCGGCAATTCGATAACTGGAATAACACCGGCTTTACTTTCGATTACTACCGCTCGGCACTCTAAAATAATCTGTTGACGTTTTCATTAAACCATTTTTAAAGCCTTCTTAATGCATGATTGCATGATTGCATGATTGCATGGTTGCATGGATTTATGAATGGTGGGTTTGGTAGCCGGTTACTGGTTACGGATTAACGGTAACAGGTTTCGGGTTTCAGGTTACTGGTTACAGGTTTCTGGTTTTAGGTAGGTAAGTCATGGTCAAATCTAATTCTACTTCTATCTTCTGAATTTTAGATCAAAACAAATCTTGTCTCACCAGAGACTCCTTCGGAGTTAATCTTGTCTATAAATAAAAAACATCTCGTCCCGCCGAGTGGGACTCTCTCTTCTGAGACTCTTCCGGAGCCTTCGGAGTTAATCTCGTCTATAAATCAAACAAATCCTTAGTATTAATTGATATGTAAATATTTATTTGAATTACTTACCAAATGTGGTAAGTTATTCATATGAAATTTGAAACGTTACGCCAAAAACTGCAAAAACGACCATTCTTTGAATCCTTAGAAATCGAAACGCTTTTAGGTCAATCAGAGCAAGCGGCTTTGCCCCGCATTTCACGCTGGGTAAATCAGGGAAAACTAATCCAACTCCGTCGCGGAAAATACCTTTTGCCACCTCAATACCAAGTACTTTCGGCTAATCCGTTTTATATTTCCAATTATCTCTATTGTCCTTCTTATGTCAGTCTTTACACGGCTTTGCAATATTATGGCTGTATTCCAGAAGCTGTAAAGGTAATTCAAGCCGTTACCACCCGCCAGACTGCGAGTTGGGAAACTGCTATCGGACGGTTCCAATACTTCAGCATCAAACCGGAACGTTTTTTCGGTTATACTGAAATAAAATTCGGGAATGGTGAACAACAGAGAGCCCTGATAGCGGATTTAGAAAAGGCCCTAATTGACGTTTGTTATTTCTCACCAGGAGAATGGAACTTGAATCGCTGGTCGGAGTTGCGTTTGCAACACTGTGAGCTTATTAATCTCGAGCGATTGCGTGATTATTCCGCTCAAATGAAAAGTATTAAAATCGAACGCAGTATTGATCAATTAATTGAACTTCTTCGACGTCAGGAGTTTTTATGAAAAGCCAAGCCCGCACAATTATTCAAGATGCCGCAACACCTCATCAGGCTCAACTCCTATTACGGGAATATTTACAACACCTAATCCTGCGGCAGTTGTTCGAGCAAAAAATTCTTCAAAAGTGGATTTTCCACGGCGGTACGGCTCTAAGGATGATTTATGGAGCTAACCGATTCTCCGAAGACCTTGATTTCCATTTGCTTGCCCCTGAAACCGATTTTTCTTTAATTAATCCCGTTAAGAAATTGTGTAAACAACTAGCGCTTCAAGGCTATCGGATTTCAGAACCACGAATTGATAACAAAATCGTTCAATCTGTTTTTATTAGATTTGAAGACCTTTTATATGAGTTCGGTTTATCACCTAATAGCAATTCTAAACTTAGCATCAAGATTGAACTCGATACCTCCCCGCCTGACGGTTTTCAATATGAGAAAAAATTGGTTAATCGCTATTTTCCTTATTCGGTAAATGTTCACAATCTGCCGACTTTTCTATCGGGAAAAATTCATGCGTTACTACAACGTCCCTATACTAAAGGACGTGATTATTACGATTTGATTTTTATTTTATCTCGCTGGCAGGATATAACGCCTAATATTACCTACCTGCAAAACGCGTTGAACCAAACTAATTATCAAGGAGAAAAGATTACTCTTAATAATTGGCGCAAAATACTGGCTGAAATAGGAGAAAACACCGATTGGAACGCTGTTATTCGGGATATAGAACCATTTTTAGAATCGAAAGCTGACCTGCAGTTTCTAACTCTAGAAAATCTACTGAGTGTGTTGAAATAAAAATTGCATGGTCGCATGGTTGCATGGTTGCATGATTGCATGGATGTATGAATGGTGGGTTTAGTAGCCGGTTACTGGTTACAGGTTTCGGGTTACTGGTTACAGGTTTCTGGTTCTCGTCGGTAAGATGCTGATAAATTAAATGACGCTTCTATTTTTTGAATTACAAATCGAAAAAATCTGTTTAATCTTGTCTAAAGATTAAACATATCTTGTCTTAAAAAATCTTTCGCGGGCAAATTTACAATTTACTAAGTAAGACTTCTACGATGCGTTCGGCGGCATGCCCGTCCCAGTATTGTGGCACTTTTCCGGTTTTACGTTCGCCATTTAAAATAGCGTAGGTGCGTTCTAATACTTTTTGTGGATTCGAACCAACCAATTCATTGGTGCCTTCCCAGATTGTGATGGGACGTTCGGTATTCTCTCGTAAAGTCAAACAGGGGATGCCCAGAACAGTAGTTTCTTCCTGTATCCCACCTGAATCAGTTAAAACTAAAAATGCAGTCGCCTCTAATTTCAGGAATTCCAGGTAACCCAGCGGTTCGGTGATGATTAGATTTCTGGCGCTCTCCAGCATTCCATTCAAATCAAATTCACTTAGCATTTTGCGGGTGCGTGGGTGCATTGGAAAAATGATCGGCATCCGTTCCTGAATCTGGCATAAAACTTTGATCAAGGCTTGTAAAGTCTGTCCTTCATCAACATTAGACGGACGATGAAGAGTTACTAGGATAAATTTGTGCTCTTCAATTGGCTGACTTGATGCATTGAGACCAATCGAATATTTACCCTTCAAATCCAATTGTTGGGCTTTGGGTAGATAATAATTCAATGAATCAATCATCGTGTTGCCGACCAGAAAAATTTTATCCGGTGAAATACCCTCAGCCAACAAGTTCTCGTCAGCATCTTTACTGGTAGTAAAAAGATAATCGGCAATTCGATCAGTTACGATGCGATTGATTTCTTCCGGCATTGACCAATCACCACTACGGAGACCACCTTCGATATGACCGACTTTAATATGCAATTTTGCGGCTACTAAAGAACAAGCCATAGTAGAATTGACATCCCCCGCAACTAATACCAGATCCGGTTTATCGGATAGAACGGCTTTCTCGTATTCGATCATTATCTTGCCAGTTTGTTCGCCATGCCTGCCAGAACCAACCCCGAGGTAAACATCCGGCTGAGGCAATTCCAGTTCCCGAAAAAAAATGTGCGACATCTTTTCATCATAATGTTGACCGGTATGCACCAGACGAACTTTGAATTTTTCGGGATGTTTTTTAAGTGCTCGGTAAACCGGAGCGGCTTTCATATAATTCGGTCGCGCACCGACGATAAGGTCAATTTTCACTAATACTCCTTTCTGCCCACGAATGACAAAGGCTAAGGTTAAGGCAAAGGTCAAGGTTAAAAAAATTGGTAATAATACTGGTAACAGGTTTCGGGTTATTGGTTGTATGGTTGCATGATTGTATGGTAGGGTTAACTAGTTACTAGTTTCAGGTTTCTGGTTTCTATTAGTTGGTGAAACATTAATAAACACAATATAACTTCTATTTTTTAAATTCTAAATCAAAATTATCTTATCAATCTTGTAAATCTTGTCAAAAAAACTCCTGCATCGTTTCGCAGACATCATAAACCAACCTTGCCATTTAAATTTAAATACGCTCCAATAGTCAAGATAACACTTCGCTCATTTTTATTACTATGATTTACATTCTTGATCGTTTCATAAGTTAGGCCGGCATAAAGGTATTTACCATAATCTGGCATCCAGGTAACTTCCAGTCCTACGTCATTGGTCGTCTGAATTATGCCGGTTGGAAATTTCTCCGAATAACCTTGTGCGACAGTCAGAGTATCCCATGGTGAATCCCAGGGTTTATTCAAATCACCTTCACCCTGTCGAATGTGGTCGAATTCTAAAGCAAATTGTAAGTTCTTATGATATTTACGAACGAGTACGTTAAAACGGTCTAAGTCACTACCCAGTTCGTAACCGATCGGCACATTGCGATGTAAAAACCACTCGCTTCGCGTAGGTGTTTTATAGGTGCGATTGGTAATAGCGGTGTACTCCATTCCCAGATAAACGCCTGGGATTTTGAATGGATCGGCAATATCCATTCCTAGAATGCAACCGACTTCATTGGGTTCAAGATCGCCTGGTTCTTCTTTATCGAATTGAATGTCATCAACTAAAAATTCACTATAAACGATCCAGTTCCGGCCGGTATAACTGAGTTCCAGCGTCCCGAGCGTATTGCCATCGAGATCGGGACCATTCAATTGTTCACCGTGATAGAGCAGAAAAGGATTCAGGTAAGCGAACTCAAGGTTCCGGGCAGTACCGGTATATAACATAGCTTCCGTTAAGCCGATCGCCCAATTTCCCAGATAGAAACCGAGGCGGTGAGCCGAAAGATAACGTTCGACGTCTCCCATCTTATCAAGTTTAGCAGTGATTCCTTGAAAACTGAGATGTTTCAGGAAAATATCGAATTTTAAATTATCTAATGGGCGCGCCGCAGAAGAGAATAATAAAGAACTATTGCGACCCGGCCCGAAAACTATATAACTGCGTCCGGCGGTCAGACGGAATGCTCTTGTACTCCACATCAAATAAGCTTGCTCCGTATAACCGGAAAGACCACGCCATTCTTGGCCGATATAATCCGGGTTCTCGGCCACAAAGGGATCAAGCGTCATAACATTGGTGAGACTGAGATTTTTGGTCACAGAAAGCGACCCAAAAGTACGCAGCTGGGGATAAAGCTTGGGCTGCGGCTGATTCTGATAATCCAGGTTGATTTTGACACCATAATGTAAAGCTGATTGATCACTTTCGATCTTTAATAGGTCATAGATCTTGCGCTTTAAATTTATAACAAGGTCAGTATCGGCTGGAGCATAAGCAGCCGCAATTCTACCTATTAATAAACGTTGAGTTGCTCCGGCTGTGGCATAGCTATCTGATTTTAACTGAAGTTTTAGTGATTGCGCAATTTGAATGGTCGAAAGCGGCGTATGATTCAAATCGAGATCTTGCAAGAACCCACTGGCTTGTAAATAGAGTAAGTCGTCATAAACTTTTTCATAAGGAGAGATATAATACTGCGGCAATGCCATAGTTGTCAGAGTTATTATGCTTAGCAATAAGGCTAAATTTTTTTTGTTCATCATCTTTTTCTTTCTTCCATCAATTTTATTGGAAACACGACATATTTTAACGCACGAAAGCGAAAGACCAAAGAGGAAAATCAAGTATTCTTTCACGGACATTAAATGCTATTATCCACGAACTGCACGAACCGCACGAAATAAAGTCTGAAGGCAGGAATGCATGGATGCATGAATGCATGAGTGCGTGGATGAGTGATTGGGTTTCAGGCTACGGGTCTCGGGTTACGGGTAACGGGTAACGGGTTACAGGTTACAGGTTACAGGTTACGGGTTTTTAACGCTAATACATTGATAATTTAAACAATGCTCCTATCTCTTTAATTATCAATCGAAGAAATCGTGTCAATCCTGTTAAAAAAATTCACGTGTAGAATCTAAAGTCTAACCATGATAAATCGCAGGAATGCATGGATGCAGGAATGCATGATTGCATGATTGATTCGTTGGGTTGCCGGTTACTGGTCACTGGTTACAGGTTACTGGTTACTGGTTACGGGTTTTAGGTAGGTAAGTCATGGTCAAATCTACTTCTATTTCTACTTCTACTTCTATCTCCTGAATTTTAGATCAAAACAAATCTTGTCCCGCCAAGCGGGACTACTTTGAAGTCAATACTGTCTAAAAATACCTTTAACGCTTTTTCGCGTATTTCGTGGGCATTCATTACGGCATTATTAACCGTGATATAAATCACTATTACATTCTAATTCACACAATATCATTGACTTATAATTACTAATCAAGTGGTTATAATTATTACCCAAATATTTTATTTTTAAATATTGTATAAAAAATTCTATTGACATATTAAAAATCTATGTATAGATTAAGCATAAGTTAAAATGGCTATGAGAAAATTAATATTTAATAAAGGAGGTTATTGTGAAGGAAAGTAAGTTCTTTTCTGCCTTAGTTTTTGCTATTGCTTTTATGCTCGCTTTAACGGTCAACTCTTTCGCACAGGAGGAGGTGCCTCCCGTCGAAGAAGAAGTCGTCGAGGAAGAAGTCGTTACAGAAGAACCAAACGTCTTCAAGCCCAGCTGGATTGCAAAGGCTTATTTGAATTTTGGCCCAATCGAACCGTGGGGAAATCCAGGTACTGGTGCAATATTTAATACAGGTATGCGAATTCAGGGTGGTGCTCAACTGAATATTGGTAATTGGGTAAAACTTCCTCTAGTTCTTCAACCGTTGACGGCTGAAGTTATGGTTGGCTATGGAATGTGGAATGCTCAACCTCAGTACGAAAATCAATACACGGATGCCTCAACTAATGTCATTTCAATTCTGGCACTTGGACGTTATGATCTAACCGATTTGATTATGAAAGCCATCGGATTTGAGTATCCGGCACTGGGTATATTCGTTGTTGCTGGTCTGCAGTACAATTATCAATCCTGGGATTTCCCGAACTGGACGAGAGAATTCGACCCGGCCTCTTCTTTCGGACTTAACCTGGGACTTGGAGTAAAATACAACCTGCAGAGTCTGGTTGGAAAACCGGTTGAGATTGATCTGCGTTTCACCCAGGGCGTCTTTGTAATGGGCGATGTCAAAGATCAGAACGGCGATCCTTTCTATCCTGATGCTGATTACCAGCATACTGAAAATGGTTTCCTGCTCGGTGTTGCTTACCCGTTCTAAGGTTTTATCGAAAATCAATAGAAATAAAAAGTCCCGATTTTCGGGACTTTTTATTTTTTAAGCCGATTAAAACTTAATCTCAATAGAGCGTTACTATTCTAACTGGATAATTTAAAAACGATAGTATCCAGCACTTCAGGCGTATTGGTAAAACTCAACGGCGCAGTAATCGGATTAGGTTCATTAGGTCCGTAAACTTTTCTTAGTCTACCAAATAATATCCCGAATTGACGGTCATTTTTAAAATATCCAATAGATTTCAGCCGCAGTAATATAGTTTGATAACTGACTCCAAAATAACGTTTGGCTTCCAGAATCCAGCTGCTCAGATTAAGGAGACCTCTGGAATTAGCAATTTTAATAAAACGTTCCAATTCCTCTCGAGGAACTAAAAACGCACCGGCAAAGGCATCAGCGTAAATTTCTCTGGAATCCTTAGACCGCCCTTTACCAGTTTCATTATAATCAATAGAAAAATCATCGCGGTGTGCGATCAGATGAGCTAGCTCATGAAAAATGGAAAATCTCTGGCGCTCGATGGTAATGGCACTATTAGTATTAATAATCATCCCATATTGGTTAGAACCATTCCTCTTACCGGTTAATGCGAAAAGATCATTATCGCCTAAATCAGCGCCCTGGATAAAAATACCAAGGTCACTAATCAGACTAACGGGGTCTTTAATCGGAACGCTTCCCAAATTCCATTCGGCGCGGGTAGCAATTGCATGTTGTTCGCCATTGTATCGGGGATCATGGCTTCCATCATATTTAAGATCAGGTAATTCTCGCATAATGATAGGTTCACTAGTCCGACTTTTTTCGCAAGCCGAATACCAATTGGCAAACTGTTGGGTAATTTGGGAGGTAATATAATGGACATTATGCATACGCAACATAAAGGCAAATTCAGCCGGTTTTTCTGGCTCAAGAGCCTCTAAAATATCTTTCGGATTGATCTGGCAAATGCGTATATATCCCATCAATTGATCGAGATTAATGACCTGTCGTCCGGTCTCGATGCGAGCTATTGTATCCCGGGAACAGTCCATTTGTAGGGCTAAATCATTTTGTGTTAGGTGCGCTTTTTCGCGCCCCTGACGCAGGATGCTAATTAGGCGTTGCATTTTCTTTTACTCCTTTTTCATTGCTGTCACAATTTAAAGCAATACTTTATTGTATGCAAGAATATTGTGCGATAAACACACATATATTTTATTTTTCTTGCAAATAACGAAATAAATAAATATATTAAGTGCCGTCGTTTGATAATTGTTTTTTGACATTATCGAAAAAGTAAAAACAAGCCCGAGGGTAATTTAACCCAAAGTTTCTGGTTTTTCCGGCTGTTTTTAACAGGAACAAATTAGGAAGGAGGTGAAAAACATGGCGAAATTGATACTCCCAAGGCCTGCGCTGCTTATTGCGCAATTGCAGATGATGTCTGCGGCATTAGCGAAATATGCCGAGACTTATGTTCCGGTGAGTCCGTCGAAAGCCGAGCTCGACGCCTGTGTTACGGAACTGACTAATGCATTACAAAATCAGGTACAAGCGGCTGGTATCGCTGAAAAAGCAACCAAGGACTTGTATGCCGTACGAGATCGGTCAGTTGACCTTTTGCGTCGTATGCGGGATGCGCTTTATGCCCATTTCGGTAAATACGACCCACGATTGGTTGAGTTCGGGCTCGATACTATGAAGCAACGCAAGCCGAAAAATGGAAATGGTTCAGATGAAACTGAAAATATTCAGTAACAGCTGAACCATTCCTCGTCGGTGAAACCTCCCGGAGCTCCAGCTCTGGGAGGTTTTGCTTTTTATACTAAATAAGCTAAAATATCAAAAATCAACTTTGCTTTGAATATATTAGTTATTTAATTTTTAGTCAATAGGAGAAAATAATATTATTCTTGGTTCTAAATAAAAAAAGATCGCGACTATAGCAACGCCTAGTTCAGATAAGTATTCTACACTTTACATTATGATAAACAGCCCTGGCATTGTTAATTTTAACCAATTGGCAAAACATTTTACTCACCTATTAATCTTTACAAACCATTTGGCCATTTTGTTTGACCGGTTAAATGTTTGGCCACTTTATTAGCCGGTAAAAATGTTTTACCAAATCGTTTGACAACTTTATTTGACCGTTAAAATGTTTGGCCAAATGACTTAAATGTTTTGTTAATTGGGTTTTAATGAATAAATATTAAGAGGAGAAAGAGAGAATCGAGGGAAGTAATTTTGAATAGTCGGAAAAAAGAAGGGTTTGCGAATTTTACGGGATGGGGATTGCCATTCCTGCCTGTCCTGCGAACGCAGGCAGATTGCTAGTCAAATTTCACAGAGGTAAACCAATGATTAATCTGTCCTTGTGTCTTGGTGTCTTAGAGGTGAATAAACTTTATCTGTTCTTTTTTCTTTGCTGAAAAAAGAACCAAAAAAAGCAACGGCTGAAGAACACCTCACGGGGGTTCGCTCAGTCCCATCGAATGGAATTTAAGGCGCAAAAATTATCGCAATCACATATTGTTAATGACATAGGCAATAGTGATCAATATTATTAAAAATTTTCCGAAAGCGCTGAAAATTCCATTTTTTTCGCTGGGACTTCGCTCCCCAGCCGGAGATGTTCTTAAGGCCGTAATATTTGCTTTGGTCATTGGAACCGCTATCCTTTATGGTCACTACGAGCTCTGTTAGATAGCTCAGCATCTAACAGGACGAGCGGAAATGCAGTCGAAGCATGGTAATCTGTAATGTTACTACGAATAGACTCTGAATGGTCGGTAAAGGAAGGGTCTGGGAATTTTACGGGATGGGGATTGCCACGTCGCTACGTTCCTCGCAATGACATGTATATCTGTCATTACGAG
>DAOTJS010000031.1:0-14454 GCA_035448825.1 Fidelibacterota bacterium | reverse complement strand
CCGGGAAGGTGGCCGGACCGTTGGAGCTGGCGTCGTCACGGAAATCATTGAATAAAGTTCAGGTAAAATTATGCGCGAATTAATTACTCTGGAGTGTACGGTCTGTAAACGCCGAAATTATTCTACTGATAAGAATAAGAAAAGTCAGCCGAACCGAGTCGAATATAAGAAATACTGTCGTTGGTGCAAAAAGCATACAGTTCATAAAGAGACCCGATAATATGCAAATAAAGGTGAGTAGCTCAATTGGTAGAGCACCGGTCTCCAAAACCGGGGGTTGCGGGTTCAATTCCTGCCTCACCTGCAATATTGCTAATAGACCTTACCGATCGCCCAAACGGAGGACAAAGACATGATCAAACGCATTCGCGAATTTTTTGAAGGGGTTGTCTTCGAAATGAAGAAGGTTTCCTGGCCAAGTTGGTCGGAGCTGAAGAGTTCGACGGCAGTTGTCCTGCTTTTTTCCTTGATTTTATCGGTATTCCTTTTTGTCGTTGATCTGATTCTTTCCAAAATTATGAATGTAATTTTTTAACAGGCCTGATATGGAATGGTATGTACTAAGAACATATTCCGGTAAGGAAAAAAAAGTTAGAGAAGCTATTCTAATCGAAGCCGAACATGCCGGAATGAAGGACATCATTAAAGATGTCCTGGTGCCTTCTGAAAATATCATGGAAATGCGCGAAGGCAAGAAACGCGTCCGCAATAAAGTCTTTTTCCCCGGTTATATTCTGGTTAATATGGATATTACCAAAGAGTCGCAATACCTAGTTGAGAACATTCCTGGAGTAATGAATTTCGTTGGAGCCGCCGGCAAGCCCCAGCCGTTGAAAGCCGAAGAGGTCAAACGCGTTATGGGTGAAGTCGAGAAGAAAGACGGCCGCGAAATATTGGCGATTCCCTTTAAAATGGGTGACCCGGTTAAAGTCATTGATGGCCCTTTTATAGATTTCCGTGGAGTCGTTCAGGAAGTCAATGAAGACAAACGCAAATTAAAAGTTTCTGTAAGTATTTTTGGTCGTCCAACGCCCGTCGAGTTGGACTTTTTACAGGTAGAATTGGAGAAATAGGTGCATTATGGCAAAAAAAGTCTTAGCCACCATTAAGTTACAAATCGAAGCCGGCAAAGCCAATCCGTCACCGCCAGTAGGTCCGGCATTGGGTCAGCATAGCGTCAATATCGTTGAATTTTGCAAGGCGTTTAATGCGCGCACTCAGGATCAAGCTGGCTATATCATTCCGGTTGTCATCACAGTTTACTCGGATCGTTCATTTACTTTCGTAACTAAGACGCCACCGGCATCCGTTTTGCTCTTGAAAGCCGCCAAGGTTGAAAAGGGCTCGGGTGAACCTAATAAGAGCAAAGTAGGCTCGGTCACAATGGAACAAGTTATGGAAATTGCCAAAATGAAGATGCCTGATTTAAATGCTCACACGGTTGAAAAAGCCGTTGAAATGGTTAAAGGTACCGCCCGGAGTATGGGCATTTCAATAAATGAGTGAGAGGATTCAACGTTATGAATATTTCTAAGCGAGTTGAACAGAACAATAAAAAGATTGATCGGAAAAAGGAATATCCCCTGCGAGAAGCACTCGAGATATTAAAAAATTGCAATGGTATCAAATTCGACGAAACTGTCGAAGCCCATATAAATCTGGGAGTTGATCCGCGGCATGCCGATCAAAATATCAGAGGGACAGTTACCTATCCATATGGCACCGGCCGCAAAGTTCGCGTTCTAGTATTGACCAAAAGTAAAGTGGATGAAGCTCTCCAGGCTGGGGCCGATTATGCCGGACTGGAAGAATATATCGAAAAAATTCAAAACGGCTGGACTGACGTAGATGTCATTATTGCTACCCCGGATGTAATGGGGCAGGTTGGTAAATTAGGAAAAATACTTGGTCCGAAAGGTCTGATGCCCAACCCCAAAAGCGGGACTGTGACCAACGATGTTGCTGCGGCGGTAAAGGAAATCAAAGCCGGTCGGGTAGAAATCCGAGTAGATAAGACCGGAATCGTTCATACTATTGTCGGGAAAAAGTCATTCGCTGTTGAGAACCTCGAGGAAAACGTACGAACTTTAATATCAACGTTGATGCGTTTACGCCCGTCTTCCGCTAAAGGAGTATATATTCAGAAAGTGACTCTAACTACGACGATGGGGCCCGGTGTGCGTGTAGATAAATCCTCGATCATAGCCTAATCAGGAGCAAAAATGCCAAATCAGAAAAATATTCAGAGCCTCGAAAGTATCAGAGAAAAATTTCAAAAAGCCCGCGGTATCTATTTCACCAATTATAAAGGGCTGAATGTTCAGGAAATTACCGGTTTGCGTAAAGAATTATATGCGGCTGATGTCGAATATAAGGTGGTTAAAAAAACTTTAACAAAAATGGCCGCTAAAAATTCCGGATGGGATTCGATCGAGCCATTACTGGACGGCCAAATTGCGGTAGCGATTTCCTATACCGATCCCGCCCAGCCCGGGAAAATAATCAATGCCTTTATTAAGAAAAACAAATTAGATAAACTGGTCATTACCGGTTGCATTTATGACGGAGTGCTATTTGAAGCCAATCAGGTTGAAAAAGTCATTAATTTGCCTTCCCGCCGCGAGTTACTGGCTTCTCTGCTTGGAACTCTAAATGCGCCGATGAGTCAACTAACTATGGTCTTACGTGCTACATTAAGCCAGTTAGTTGGGACTCTAAATTCCTTAACTGATCAAAAAAAACAATCATAAGAATCGCACTAAAAGGAGGTTTTTTAGAAATGGCGAACATAACTAGAGCAGACGTTCTGGAGTATCTGGAAAAAGCAAATATGCTGGAAATTTCTGAACTCATCAAGGACATCGAGAAAAAATTCGACGTGAAAGCGGCCGCGCCCGTCGCAGTAGCAGCCGCGGTAGCTCAACCTGGCGCTGCGGCCGAAGCCGAGGCGGTTGAAGAACAAACTGAATTCAATGTTCTTCTAAAAGAGGTTGGCCCGAATAAGATTAACGTGATCAAAGTCGTGCGGGCGGCTACCAATCTGGGATTGAAAGAAGCCAAAGATTTAGTTGATGGCGCTCCCAGTACGGTCAAAGAAGGCGTTTCCAAAGAAGAAGCGGCCGAACTTAAAAAACAACTCGAAGAAGCCGGAGCTAAAGTCGAAATCAAATAAATTATTTTCAGTTTCAACCTTTAGTCTTGATGAGAATTCTTGTTTTTCAAATAAGCAATTTTCATTGTATTTTATGGAAAATCAAATTAATAAGGAGGGATACCTTTGAGTAATACTCTCCCCTTAGAGAAAGAAAGGAAATCTTTTGCCAAAATAAAAATAGTGCAAAAGATGCCTAACCTGCTGGAAGTGCAGGTGAAATCTTTCGATGAATTTTTACAAAAAGATACAATGCCGTTAGAGCGCAAGAATATCGGCCTGGAATCGGCATTCAGGAATGTTTTCCCGGTCGAGGATACGCATGGCAATTATCTTCTCGAGTACAAATATTACACAATTGGAGAACCTCGATATACCATCAAAGAGTGTCTCGAACGCGGTGTCAGCTATACAGTGCCACTCAAAGTTCGTCTAGTTCTCCATATTAGTGAAGAGGGTATTTCCAAAGGTGAATATCAAGCCGGGATCGAGCAGGATATTTTCTTTGGAAATGTCCCTTATATGACTGAAAAAGGCACCTTTATCATTAATGGGGCGGAACGAGCGGTGGTCAGTCAATTGCAACGCTCACCCGGCGTTTTCTTCGATGAAGCCGAACATACGAATGGTATGAAAATTTATTCAGCGCGGGTTATCCCGTTCCGTGGCTCCTGGGTAGATTTTGTGATTGATACTCGCGATATTCTGAGTGCTATCGTGGATCGCCGCCGTAAGTTTCCCGCGACAATTCTACTACGGGCTTTTGGCTTTCCAACAAATGAGGATATTGTTAACCTGTTTGGAATCGGTAAACGCTTTTCTTTAAATGGAGATTCAAAAGAACTTCTTGGCAAAGTGCTGGCGGAAAATGTCATTGATCCGGAAACCGGCGAAGTCATTTCTGAAATAAAAGAAGAAATCGCTGTTGATAAAGATTTTATCAAAAAATGCAAGCAACATAAAGTTACTTCACTACTAGTGTTCACGACCAGTGATGAAATCGAGCGCAATATTTTCTTAAATACATTCCGCAAAGATACCCAGACCAATGACGAGGAATCCGCGCTCTATTTTCTTTATCGCAGTTTAAGGACTGGTGAGCCACCGAATCTGGAAACCGCCAAGAAGTTTGTTGAGCGCCTATTTTTCAGCCCTAAAAAATATGATCTAGGACAAGTGGGACGATACCGGATAAATAAAAAATTTAACCTAAACGTTCCAGTGGAAGAATGTGTCCTTACTCGCGACGATATCGTCGAGATTATGAAACGTATTGTTGATATGAAAAAGGGCAATCTTGGTCCTGATGATATTGATCATCTCGGGAATCGTCGGGTACGTACTGTCGGTGAACAACTCACCAACCAGTTTAACCTGGCATTTACCAGAATGGCTCGGACGATCAGAGAAAGAATGAATTTACGCGAATCGGAAAATTTGACTCCTCAAGATTTGATTAATTCACGCATAGTTACTTCGGTGATAAATTCATTTTTTGGGACCAGTCAATTGTCCCAATTTATGGACCAGACCAATCCACTGGCTGAAATTACTCATAAGCGTCGAGTTTCATCTCTTGGGCCAGGCGGCTTATCCCGCGAACGCGCCGGATTCGAGGTACGCGATGTCCACTACACTCATTATGGACGATTGTGTCCCATTGAGACTCCGGAAGGTCCGAATATTGGTTTGATTGCTTCGCTGGCTACCTACGCCTATGTCAATGACCTCGGTTTTATCGAAACGCCTTATCGCCGAGTTGAGAAGATCAATGGTGTTGCGACGGTTACCGATAAAGTTGAATATCTTTCGGCCGACGATGAAGACCGCGAAATGATAGCCCAGGCCAATGAGCCTCTGGATGAACAAGGTCATTTTATTAGTCCGCGGGTCAGAGCGCGAGTCAGAGGTGAATTTCCGATTGTGACCCCAGACGAGGTCAAATATATGGACGTTTCGCCAGAACAGATTGTCTCAGTTTCGGCCGCACTAATTCCATTCCTAGAACATGACGACGCCAACCGGGCCTTGATGGGCTCTAATATGCAGAGACAATCCGTGCCGTTGCTGAAACCGGAACGTCCCATTGTAGGTACTGGTCTAGAAGGCACAGTAGCTCGAGATTCGCGGTCGGTTGTGCTAGCCCCGGTAAACGGTGTAATAGAAGAAGTTACCGCTGATCACATTGTAATCCGCACTGATACTGAAAATGAACTTTATTTAGATGAAAATCAAGGCAAAGTTCGCATTGAATTAGCCAAATTTCTCCGCACTAATCAGGACACCTGCATTAATCAAAAGCCTTTGATTAAAGAAGGTGATCGAATAAAAGTCGGTGATGCAATTGCGGATGGTTGCGCTACCGATGAAGGCGAGCTGGCGCTTGGTCGCAATGTACTGGTGGCTTTTATGCCCTGGCGTGGCTATAATTTCGAAGATGCCATTATTCTGAACGAGCGCCTGGTCTATGATGATGTATTTACGTCCGTTCATATTAAAGAATTCGAGCTGGAAGTTCGTGATACAAAACGCGGTAATGAAGAATTAACCCGCGAAATTCCCAATGTCAGTGAAGAGGCCACCAAAAATTTAGATGCCAACGGCATTATTCGAGTTGGTGCAGAAGTCGAGCCTAATGACATATTGATTGGTAAAGTTACTCCCAAAGGCGAAACTGATCCGACTCCCGAAGAAAAGCTACTGCGGGCGATTTTTGGTGAGAAAGCCAGTGACGTCAAAGACGCCTCCAAACGAGCCGATCCGGGTATCAGAGGCGTGGCTGTAGATACCAAACTTTTTACCCGTAAAAGTAAAGTTAGTCGGATGGAAGAGAAACATCTGATTGATGAAGAAACCAAACGTAGTGTCCAAAAACACGCCTACCTCAAAGAAAGACGTGACCTTCTATTAAAAAATATTCTGAAAGGTGCTACGAGCGCTACGATCAAGAATATAACTAATGGCAAAGTTGCCTTCAAGTCCGGTATCAAGTTCAGTGATGAAACCTTAGCGCAGGTGGATTTCGATCTACTAAGTCTGGAAACTCCTTGGACGAGCGATCCGGCCATCAACGAAAAAGTTGAAAAAATCGTTAAGAGCTACTTTATTCTTAGTCAGCGCATTGATGAGGAATTGGAACAAACCATCTATAAAATTAAAGTCGGCGATGACCTTCAGCCGGGTGTTCTCCAATTAGCTAAGGTCTATATTGCTAGCAAGCGCAAAGTTCAAGTTGGCGATAAAATGGCTGGTCGTCACGGTAATAAAGGTGTCGTCTCGATTATCGTTCCCAAAGAGGATATGCCTTTTCTCGAAGATGGAACACCGGTTGATATTATCCTCAATCCGATGGGTGTGCCTTCCCGAATGAACCTAGGACAGCTTTATGAAACTATGCTGGGCTGGGCTGGTCGGAAACTCGGCGTTTATTACGAAACTCCGGTTTTCAATGGTGCAACTGAGAAGGAGGTTCAGGAAGAATTGCGCAAAGCCGGGTTACCGGAAATCGGTAAGATTAATCTCATAGATGGTAAGACTGGTGAGCAATATGATAATCCGGTGACGGTTGGTTATATCTACATGATGAAATTATCGCATTTAGTCGAAGATAAAATGCATGCCCGTTCCACCGGCCCGTATTCATTAGTCACCCAGCAACCGCTGGGTGGTAAAGCTCAGTTTGGTGGCCAGAGATTTGGTGAAATGGAAGTTTGGGCATTAGAAGCTTACGGCGCGGCTTATACTTTACAGGAAATTTTGACAGTAAAATCCGATGACGTTGATGGTCGCTCGAAGGTCTATAATGCCATTGTCAAAGGCGAAAATTTCTCCGATTTCGGTGTACCGGAATCCTTTAATGTCTTATTGAAAGAATTGCAAGGTCTGTGCATTGAAATGGATATTAATTAATCCAATTACGGAGGTATAATTAGCAGTATGAATTATACAAAACCATCTACATTTCGTAGTGAATTTGAAAGTATTACGATCCATCTTTCTTCACCTGAAACAATTTTGACCAGGTCTCACGGTGAAGTTCTGAAGCCGGAGACGATCAATTATCGTTCTTATAAGCCGGAGAAAGATGGGCTGTTTTGCGAAAAGATTTTCGGCCCGGTCAAAGACTGGGAATGCCATTGCGGAAAATATAAGCGTATCCGTTATAAAGGCATTATTTGCGATCGTTGCGGCGTAGAAGTCGCCCGCAAGAAAGTTCGGCGCGAGAGAATGGGGCATATTACCCTAGCGGTTCCAGTTGTCCATATCTGGTTTCTCAAGTCAATTCCCAGTAAGTTGTACTATCTTTTGGATATTCCGACTAAGCATCTGGAGGAGATTGTATACTATGAGAAATATGTGGTTTTGAACCAAGGTAAATCCGACCTGAAATATAAATCGGTTATTACCGAGGAAGAGTATTTTGAGAATATGCAGGCTTATGGCCCGAAGACCGAGCTTTTTGACGAAGAAGAAGCCAAGAACTATTTTATTGCTAAAACTGGTGGCGAAGCTATTCGGGAACTTCTCCAGAAAGTAGATATCGAAGGGTTGGTTCAAAGTCTGAAAGAGGAATTAAAAGCTAAGAAATCACCGACGCAGAAGGCCGAGATTTTGAAGCGCTTGAAAGTCGTGAATGCTTTCTTGAATCAAGAAGGTAAGCCGATCAATAAACCGGAATGGATGGTGGTAACCGTTTTGCCAGTCATTCCACCAGATTTGCGTCCGCTGGTTCCACTCGAAGGTGGGCGATTCGCGGCGAGCGACCTGAATGATCTTTATCGGCGGGTAATTATTCGCAACAATCGTTTGAAACAATTGATTGAAATCAAGGCTCCCGATGTCATTTTGCGCAATGAAAAAAGGATGCTTCAGGAAGCAGTTGATTCATTATTTGACAATAGCCGCCGTCGAACTGAAGTTCGTAGTGGCACGCGCCGTCCGCTCAAAAGCTTGAGCGATATGCTGAGAGGCAAAGAGGGGCGTTTTCGTCAAAATTTACTCGGTAAGCGCGTGGATTACAGCGGGCGTTCGGTTATCGTTGTTGGACCGGATTTACGTCTCAATGAATGCGGCTTGCCTAAAGATATGGCGATTGAACTTTTCAAACCCCATATTATTCATGCCCTCCTTCGTCGGCGAATCGCTAAGACCCCCAAAGCCGCCAAAACTATGGTCGAGCGCAAAGATGCCGAGGTCTATCGCGTTCTGGAATATGTGGTCAAAGACTACCCGGTGCTCTTGAACCGCGCTCCGACCCTGCACCGTTTAGGGATTCAAGCTTTTCAGCCGAAATTAATCGAAGGCAAAGCTATTCAAATCCATCCATTGGTTTGTGCGGCTTTCAATGCTGACTTCGATGGCGACCAGATGGCTGTCCATATACCACTCACTTTTGAAGCCCAAATCGAATGCCGTCTACTGGCGCTTTCCAGTCATAACATTTTGCATCCGGCGCATGGGCATCCCATTGCTATTCCATCTCAAGATATGGTTCTGGGGGTATATTACATTACCCGCCAGAAAGAAGGCGCTCTGGGAGCCGGAACGATGTTTTCTTCACCGGAAGAAGCAATTTACGCTTATGAAGTTGGTGAAGTAGATTTGCATGCCAAAGTCAAAATTAGAATTAATGGCAAAATGATCGAAACGACCGTCGGTCGCGCTTTATTCAATAGCCTCTTGCCGCCCGGAATGGAGTATTACAACGAATTGATTAGCAAGAGAAGTCTCGAAAAAATCGTTGGTATTGTATTTCAGGAAGCCGGGAACTATGAAACGGTCAAGTTTCTCGACAAATTAAAAAATATTGGCTTCAAGTATGCAACCAGCTCCGGGGTCTCGATCTCAATCTCGGATGTGTTAATTCCTGAAGAAAAGGAAACAATTTTACAAGAGTCTTTTGAAAGAGTAGAAGATATTCAGCGTAAGTTCAAAAAAGGAATATTGACTGAAGGTGAGCGCTACAATAAAGTTATAGATAACTGGACGCATACTACCAACCTCCTTTCGGAAGTTATGCTTGAACATATGGCAGCCGATCGGCAGGGATTCAATCCGGTCTATATGATGGCAGATTCTGGGGCGCGCGGCAGTGGCGAGCAGATTAAACAATTGGCTGGAATGCGCGGTCTAATGGCTAAACCGCAAAAATCTATGACCGGACAGGTCGGCGAAATTATTGAAACCCCCATTACTTCCAATTTCAAGGAAGGCTTGACCGTTCACGAATACTTCATTTCTACTCACGGCGCTCGCAAGGGTCTGGCGGACACCGCTTTGAAAACCGCCGATGCCGGTTACCTGACTCGCCGGTTGGTTGACGTGGCTCATGATGTCGTGATTACCGAGGAAGATTGCCAGACGATTAATGGCATTGATGTTACCGCCTTAAAAAAGGAAGAGAATATCATCGAATCACTTGCCGATCGAATTATTGGCCGAGTGGCTCAGGAAGATATTTATAATCCGGAAAATGAAGACGAAATCCTAGTCGAAGTAGGTGAAGAAATCACCGAAAAAACTGCTCTGAAAATTCAGTCGTCCGGCATCGAAAAAGTTCGCATCCGTTCCGTTTTGACCTGTGAATCTCTCCGAGGAGTATGTGCCAAATGCTATGGACGAAATCTTGCCAACGGTAAATTAATCAAAGTTGGCGAAGCAGTCGGGATTATGGCGGCCCAATCCATTGGCGAACCAGGTACGCAATTAACTTTGCGCACCTTCCACTATGGTGGTACGGCGGCACGCATTGTTGAGGAGTCGGAAACCGTTTCCAAGACGAAAGGCTATGTACAATTTTCCAGCAATTATGTTGCTGAAAAATACAAAGATTCAAACTATTCGGTTGTCCTCTCCCATAATGCCATTTTGAACTTGGTTGATGACAACAACCGGATTACTTCCACGTATAACATTCCTTACGGAGCGCACGTTTTTGTGAATGAAGGCGAACTGGTCAAAGCCGGTCATACTCTTTTCCGCTGGGATGTATATATGGATCAGATTCTAGCTCTCTATTCAGGTAAAGTACGCTTTATAGATTTAATCGAGAATGTGACTTATAATATCGAATATGATGAATCCGGTCACCAAACTATGACGGTGATTGAATCCAAAGACCGCACTTTGCAACCGCGTATTGATATAGTTGCTCAACAAAATGGGAAGGAATTTGTTTACCCCGGATACATACTGCCGGTGCGGGCAATGTTAGTTGTTCGAGATGGCGATGAAGTCGTTAAAGGAGATATTCTAGCCAAGAGGCCGAAGGAAACCGGCAAAACCAGCGATATTACCGGCGGTCTGCCACGCGTCGCCGAGCTGTTCGAAGCCCGTCGTCCAAAAGACCCAGCCATCATTAGTGAAATTGACGGTAGAGTTACTTTTGGCAAAACTGAAAAAGGCATTCGCGAGATTATCGTGACCGGTATTGATGGGACAACTAAAAAATACAAGATTCCTTACGGTCGTTACGTCTTGGTCAATCAGGGTGATGAAATTCGAGCCGGGGACCGACTCTGCGAAGGTCCAGTTGCGCCCCAGGATATTCTGGCGGTGCAGGATCCACGCAAAGTGCAAGAATATCTCGTTAATGAAATTCAGGAAGTCTATCGCTTACAGGGTGTCCGGATCAATGATAAACATATCGAAGTCATTGTGCGTCAGATGATGCAAAAGGTTCGCATCGAAGACCCCGGTGATACTAATTTACTGGAAAAAGATCGCGTTAACCGTCATGAACTTATTGAAGAAAACAATCGCATCAAGGATTATGTGGTAATCGTCAATGCCGGAGATTCCGATTGGGATGAAGGCGATGTCGTCTCCAAGAAAGAATTTGCCAAATTCAACCGATTACTCAAGGAAGAAGGCAAAAACCCGGCTAAAGCGCGCCCAGCACGTCCAGCCCAGTTTACCGAAATGTTACTCGGTATCACACGGGCTTCACTCAATACGGAGTCGTTCATTTCGGCGGCTTCTTTCCAGGAAACAACGCGAGTTTTGACCGATGCGGCTGTTGCCGGCAAAACCGACTACCTGCGCGGTTTGAAAGAAAATGTCATAATGGGACGTCTGATTCCCGCCGGAACGGGTTTACGCAAGTATAAAGATATCAGTGTAATTGAACCAAACCAAGAAATCGAGGAATGGAAAAAGTTAGAAGAACAGAAGAAAGAGAAAGAAAGTGAACTGGCTGCTCTACAAAAATAATGCTTTAGTTGATAAAATCTGTTGTTTAAAATCTTTAGTTATCGTATTTTTGCAGGCTTTTATTATGGAGAAAATATGCCAACAATTAACCAGCTAATTCGCAAGGGTCGCGAAGTAGTTAGTAAGAAAGAAAAAGCACCCGCCTTACGCGGTTCCCCTCAGAAACGAGGGGTCTGTACCCGTGTTTATACTACCACTCCCAAGAAACCAAATTCGGCTTTGCGGAAAGTAGCGCGTGTGCGTCTGACTAATGGAATCGAAGTAACAGCTTATATTCCAGGTGAAGGTCATAATCTCCAGGAACACTCGATGGTATTGATTCAGGGTGGTCGCGTTAAGGATTTACCGGGTGTTCGCTATCATATTATTCGTGGCACCTTGGATTCTAGTGGTGTCAATGATCGCAAAAACAGTCGCTCCAGATACGGAACAAAACGTCCGTCCTAATAGGGAGAAAATTGTATGTCACGCAGAAAAAAAATTGTATCCCGAGAAATTCTACCCGATCCGAAATACGGCGACATTATGGTAGCCCGTTTTATTAATTACCTCTTGAGAAGAGGTAAAAAATCAGTAGCGGAGGCTTCCTTTTATGACGCCATTGCTCAGATCGAAGCCAAGCATAAAGGCAATGGCCTCGAAGTATTCAAGAAAGCCATCAATAATGTTTCACCAATTATGGAAGTCAAATCGCGGCGGATCGGTGGGGCAACTTACCAAGTACCAATCGAAGTAAGGGCAGAAAGACGCTTCGCCCTAGCTTCCCGTTGGTTAATTACATATGCCCAAGCCCGGCCGGGAAAATCAATGGCCGAAAAACTGGCCGCAGAAATGTTAGCCGCCGCTAATGGTGAAGGCAATGCGATCAAAAAACGCGAAGATACTCATAAGATGGCGGAAGCCAATAAGGCTTTTGCCCATTTCAGATGATTTATTTAGGATAAGGTAAAGTGAAATCAGAAAACCTCAGCAAAGTCAGAAATATCGGCATTATGGCTCACATTGATGCCGGTAAAACTACTACAACTGAACGGATTCTGTTTTACACCGGTAAAATCCATAAAATCGGGGAAGTTGATGAAGGTTCAGCCACGATGGACTGGATGGAGCAGGAACGGGAACGTGGCATTACAATCACTTCGGCCGCTACAACCTGCTACTGGAATCAACATCGCATAAATATTATAGATACACCCGGACATGTAGATTTCACAGCTGAAGTGGAACGCTCCTTGCGAGTTCTGGATGGCGCAGTTGCAATCTTTTGTGCGGTTGGAGGCGTCGAACCTCAGAGTGAAACCGTCTGGCGGCAAGCTAATAAATACCACATTCCGCGAATAGCTTTTGTTAATAAAATGGATCGCGCGGGGGCCGATTTCTTTAATGTACTGGATATGATCGAAAAACGGCTGAAAGCCCAACCGGTGGCGATAAATCTACCATTGGGATCCGGTGAATTGTTCACCGGGGTGATAGATTTGATTAGTCAGCAGGCTATATTGTATGACGATAATTCTCTCGGGAGCCAATATTACTATACTGAAGTTCCTAAAGATTTAAAGAATATTGCTACCCAATACCGTCAGAAATTAATCGAAGAAGTCGCCAACTTTGACGACGTAGTTTTTGCCAAATTTCTCAATAATGAAGAAATCACTCCGCAGGAGTTGCGCAGTGGTCTCCGCAAGGGCACTCTCGAGAATAAAATCATACCGGTTCTATGCGGTTCGGCTTTCCGAAATAAAGGGATTCAGGCATTACTGGATGCAATTGTTAATTATTTACCGTCGCCTTTCGATATACCTCCAGTGGAAGGAATCAATTTGAAAGGTACGCCGATCAAACGGTATCCGTGTCCAGAGGACCCATTTAGCGCCCTAATTTTTAAAATTATGACTGACCCCCACGTTGGCCGATTAAGTTTTGTCAGAATCTATAGCGGTACCGTTAGCAAAGGCGAAATGATATTTAACTCAACAGTGCAGAAGAAGGAGCGCATCGGTCGTTTACTTTTGATGCATGCTAATAAACGTGAAGACCGTGATATGTTGTCAGCCGGAGAAATCGGGGCGGTTGTCGGTTTAAAATACAGTTATACCGGTCATACCCTCTGTGATCCCAAAAATCCCATCATTCTCGAATCAATGAAATTTCCCGAACCGGTGATCAAAATTTCTATTGAGCCGCGAAGCAAAGCTGATGAGGAAAATTTGATGAATGCTTTGAATAAATTGGCTGATGAAGATCCGACCTTCGAGATTTCTACTGACGAAGAAACCGGCCAGATTCTCGTAGCCGGTATGGGAGAACTGCACCTCGAGATTCTGGTGGAACGCCTAACCCGAGAGTTCAATGTCAAGGCTCACATCGGTAAGCCCCAGGTTTCATATCGCGAAACGATCGTGACTACTGCTGAAGGTGAAGGCCGATTCGTGCGCCAAATGGGGAATAAAAACCAGTTTGCAGTTGTAAGACTGAGCGTTGAGCCCGATCCCAAAAGTAATGAAGTGCGGATCGAAAACAGAATCGTTCCGGGTACTATACCAAAAGAATTTTTCCCGGCTATAGAAAAAGGTATCCGCAATCACGTAAAAAGCGGCGTGTTAGCCGGATATCCATTACAGAAAATACGCGTTATTGTCACTGGCGCTGAATATCGTGAAGAAGAATCCACAGAATTGGCTTTCGAAGTCGCCGCTGCTATGGCCTTTGAAAATGCCTTGCATAAAGCCGAACCGGCTTTGCTTGAACCGATTATGACCTTGGAAGTCGTGGTGATGGATGAGTACCTCGGCGATGTACTTAGCGATCTGAATGCGCGACGAGCCAATATTGTCGGTGTTAATAAAAGAAATGATGCCAATATTATTGATGCTGAAGTACCTCTACGGGAGATGTTTGGCTATGCAACTGACCTAAGATCTATTTCTCAAGGGCGGGCGATTTTTACGATGAAATTTTCACAATTCGATTATTGTGATACAAAAGTTCAAAGAGAAATTATCGAAAAGACAAGGGGTTTTGTCCCTGAGTTTTTAAAAAATTAAGGAGCTGAGATATGGCAAAGCAACAATTTAAGCGGACGAAGCCGC
>DAOTJS010000030.1:0-15661 GCA_035448825.1 Fidelibacterota bacterium | reverse complement strand
CCTGCGTCTTACCTAAACCAATCGAAGGGCCGTGCAGATCATCACACCAGACGATGTAATAGGTATCATCAATTTTCACTAAGCGGGGATCATAGCCATAGCTAAGTGGTTTGGGATTGCCTTGCTCATCCACCCAATTAATCGGATCCGGCCCGATTTCCCACTTTAATCCGTCGTGACTCCTACCGGAAAAAAGCGTCGCTCGCCCATTTTTCTGATCCGCGCGAAAAACACCGACAAACTCACCCCTGTATGGAATAACGGCGCTATTGAAAATGCGGGCAGCTTTCGGAATGGGATTCCACCCAATTAGCGGATTTTTACTAAATCGCCAGACTATATCTGAACAGCCTTGCGGCCGATCTTCCCAGGGTAAATTGGAAATAGGCTCACCGACAATATGATATTTCATTTTGAAATTCCTTTCCCATTTAAAAATGCTTTAAGCTAGGGCTATTTCTTCTCCACTTTGAGCCCGACGCTCTTTCAAATCAGCTCCAATAACCGCCATCCGCTTATTATTTAAAGGATAAAATGATACAATTACCAACGCCAAAATACCAAATCCCGCCGGAATCAGACTGAATAGCAAACGCAAACCTTGCAAACTTTGTGGCGTCTGGGCTTGATTCGGCATAAATCCCAGCCGCGACATTAAGTTGAGAGCGACAAAAGCGCCAAATGCCCAGCCGAGCTTCTGCGACATCGTCGAGGCCGAAAATACCAACCCGGTCGCCCGCCTGCCATTTTTCCACTCCGCATAATCAGCCGTATCCGCATACATTGCCCAAATCAAAACACTCAGCGGCCCGCCGGTCAACGAACCGATAATCTGGAACAAGAAAATCAACCCGATTTGCTCCGGCGAAAGAAAATAAAAGATACCGGTACTAAAAATTGCAATGACAAAAATGATCATAAAAGCTGGCTTTTTCCCCACTTTTTTAGCAACCCAGCTAATTAATAAAACCCCGATTAATGATGAAATCTGGCCGACGGTATTAAAAGCTGAGGTCAGGGTTTCGAATTCCCAGGTCATGTTTTTGAAAAACGGGAGCGAAATCTCTCGCGTTCCAACAATATATTTAAAATAATGAACTGTCACACTACTTCTAACTGCAACGAAAAGAATAAAAGTTATCGTTGTAAAAAGTAGAATCAACCAGGGAGAATTCGTTACTAACTCGTATAAATCTTTTTTCACCGATGATTTTTGCGACTTAGGCGGCTGGACGCGTTCACGCGTGCCTTTAAATGCAATCAAGAAAAAGATAATTGCCGCAATTCCATAAATCACAAAGGATAATTGCCAACCGCGCGCTTCGTTGCCTTTACCGAGCGTCTTCACCATTGGCAGAAGCGTCGCTGACACAATAACCCCGGCGGCAAACGCAAACATAAATTTGATCGATGAAACGGAGGTGCGTTCATCGGAATCCGGTGAAATTACTCCTAGCAACGCTGTGTATGGAATATTAATAGCCGTGTAAAGCATCATAATCAGGATAAAAGTCACATAAGCATAGACGATTTTACCGGTCATCCCGAAGTTAGGTACGCTGAATGTAAAAACACCTGCTACCGCAAGAGGTACGCAAAACCACAGTAAATACGGTCTGAATTTTCCCCAACGGGTATGGGTACGATCAGCTATAATGCCCATCAGCGGGTCATTAACACCATCCCAGACCCGGCTGACAAGGAACATTGTCGCCGCTACGCCTGCCGGAATCAGGAAAACATCCGTGTAAAAATATGTGAAATACAACATAAAAGTCTGCCAGTACAGCACTGACGCCAGATCGCCGAAACCGTATGCGATTTTTTCACGTAAGGTAAGGTATTTAGCCATTGTCCTCTCCTATTTTTAAAATTTTACCCCGTAATATCTTTATTTCACTCCATTTTATAGAGTCAATTTATTTCCCCCTAAAAGTCGGTCTTATTTTTGAATTTTTAACCCATATCTACGATTATTTCATTAGTATTTTTCAGTTTAGAACAAGGAATTAGATTGTTATTCAATTCTTCACTGTTTAAAGTCAATCGCCGCACACCTTTTTGTACTCCGGCGAAATTTCTCACTTCTATATTTAAAGTTTTCCCTCGAAAAAGGCGACGCACGGTAAAACCTTTCCAATCGGAAGGTAGGCAGGGCTCAATCAGCAAACCGTCAAATTGTGGGCGAATCCCAAGAATGTATTGCGAAATCGCTAGAAAATTCCAGGCCGCCGTGCCGGTCAGCCAGGAATTCTTAGCTTCGCCCGGTTTATAGGCATCTTTACCGGCGATCATCTGAGCATAGACATACGGCTCGGTACGATGCAAATCGCTAATATCTTCGAGAAATGATGGGCAGATTTTACGCCAATATTCAAATGCCTGCTCGCCGCGACCTAATTTGGTTTCGGCAATCATAATCCAGGGATTGTTATGGCAAAATATTCCGGCGTTTTCTTTATAGCCGGGAATGTAAGTCGAAATCTCACCTAATTCGATGTAATATTTCGTGTAAGCCGGATTTTGCAAAACAATTCCAAATTCACAATCGAGGTATTTTTTCACGGAATCGAGCGCTTTTTGCATCCGGCCGTCTTCCTTGCCGATCTCTGCCATACAACAGAATCCCTGCGATTCGATGAAAATTTTGCCTTCCTCATTTTCCTGACTGCCGACTTTCCTTCCAAAAGCATCATAAGCGCGCAAAAACCATTCACCATCCCAGCCGAATCGGTCAATGCTTTTTTTCATTTCATCAATATGCTGGCGGGCTTCAGTGGCTTCATCCATTTTTCCCAGAAATTCACAAAGTTCAACGAACTCCTGACCATATAGAACAAATGCCCCGGCAATCATAATAGATTCAGCAGTTTTACCGTCGGTTTTTAATGGACCGGTTTGAAAAGACTGATCCGGATCAGTGTTAAAAATATTCAGATTAAGGCAATCGTTCCAGTCGGCGCGCCCGATTAGCGGAAGTTTATGAGGTCCAAGATTATTTACCACATGATAAAAAGAACGCTTGAGATGTTCGAACAGGCTGGCTTGATTATTCGGATCATTATCGAATGGTACCGATTCGTCCAATATCGCAAAATCGCCGGTTTCTCTCAAATAAGCCACAACTCCACAGATTAGCCAGAGCGGGTCGTCATTAAAATTGTCGCCCACTTCATAATTGCCTCGCTTGCTTAGTGGCTGATATTGATGATAAGCACCACCGTCCGGTAACTGAGTTGCCGCAATATCGAGCAAACGTTCCCGCGCTCGCTCCGGAATCTGATGAACGAAGCCGAGCAAGTCCTGACTGGAATCACGAAATCCCATTCCTCGTCCAATTCCGGACTCAAAATAAGATGCGCTACGCGACATATTGAACGTAACCATACATTGATATTGATTCCAGATATTGACAATCCGGTCAATCTTTTCCTCGCCGGTTTGGACTTGAAAAACCGATAATAAACCATCCCAGAATTCGCGTAAATCGTTCATAGCCTTTGTCACACTTTCCGGCGATTCGAAGCGAGATTGCATCTGACGCACTTTGGTCAAATTGATTTTGCCGTCGGCAGTAAACTTTTCAGTTTCGGGGTATTCTACATATCCGAGGATAAAATTGAAACTTTTCGATTCGCCAGGATTGAGCTTAACCTCAATTTGATGGACGGCTACCGGCGACCAGCCAAAAGCCACCGAATTGCGAGTTTTGCCCTCGAACACGGCTACCGGCTCGTGTGGCCCATTATGCAATCCCATAAAGGATTCTTTGTCACAGTCAAAACCATCAATCGGGGCGTTGACCGAATAAAATGCAAAATGATTGCGACGATCTTTATAATCGGTAAAATGCAAAATTGTGCTACCGATCGCTTCCGCTCTACCGATCGAGAAGGTGCGCTGAAAATTAGTCATATCTTCCCAGGCATTCCACAAGCAAAATTCTACATAGGAAAAAAGTTTGATTTCCTTGACGGAAGTACCGGTATTTTTCAAGGTAACTTGCTGAACCTCACCGTCGAAATTCATAGGCACAAAAGCCAGAACCTCAGCTAAAATATCATTGCGCTGACCGGAAATGCGGGTATAACCTAATCCGTGGCGACATTCATAAAAATCGAGCGCTTTCTTAACCGGTTTCCAGCCGGGATTCCAAACATCGCCATTATCGTTGATGTAAAAGAATTTACCGTTGTCATCCAAAGTGGAATTATTATAACGGTAGCGCGTTATGCGCCGGAGGCGAGCGTCGCGATGAAAACTATAGCCACCGCCGGTATGCGAAATGATGGAAAAAAAATCCTGACTGCCGAGATAATTGATCCAGGGATAAGGGGTTTCCGGCGTCGTGATAATATATTCCCTGTCTTGATCGTTAAAATGACCGAATTTCAAAACTAATCTCCTAAAATATCCTTACACGTAATATCCCAATAATCGAAACGTTTATACTTTTAGAATTTATAATAGTTCGATCTCTTTGGAAAGTCTAATATCTTGTGACGATGAACCTATCAATATAACAAATTTTCCCTTTTCAGTCGTCCAATTTTTAATTGCAGGACTCCAGAAGGCAAAATCCTTTTGGCTTAATTTCAAGGTTACCGCTTTAATTTCACCCGGCTCTAACACTATTTTCTGAAAACCTTTCAATTCCTTCGGCGGGCGAGGTAAAGATGATTCAAGATCACTAACATATAGTTGGACAATTTCGGCGCCTGGGCACTTACCCCCATTTTTAACCGAAAAGGTAACTGAAACGGTATCAACTTCGGAAAATTTATCGGGTATTACTTGCAAATCGCTGTAAGAAAACGATGTAAACGACAGACCGTGTCCAAAGGGATAAAGCGGTTCGATTTTCTGGGATTCATACCAGCGATACCCAATAAATATTCCTTCTTTATACCGAACATCATATACCGGATGCTCCCTTTCACCTGCAATGTTCCAGTCGTAATAAAGCGATTCGCCTTCCGGAATATATCCGTAACCCGGTGAATCTTTGAACTCCTTTTCAATTGTGATGGGTAACTTTCCAGAAGGATTAACCTTACCGACTAAAATTTCAGCCAAGGCTTGATTGCCAATCTGCCCGGGATACCAGGCATAGATGATTGCTTTGGCTTTCTCGTTCCAGCCGGTCATACGTATTCCGCTTCCCGAGGTCACAATAACGACCGTGTTCGGATTATTATTGACACATTTTAGAACTTTCTGCTCTTGATCATCCGGCAATTCAAATGGGCGATCCCAGCCTTCGCTATCACTTGTTCCTACATTGCACAGCACCAATTGGGCGGATTTGATCTGTTTTACAGTAGGATTTTTAACATATTTTATCCGATTGCCAAAAACTTTCTGCAACTCAGAAATCATCAGGCGATTGTTGTAGCCTTCGACATAGGCCGAACCACCACCAACGGCTAATTTTTTGACACAATCGCCGGTAACTAAGATATTTTTCACCTGATCTTTTACCGGCAAAATGTTGTTTTCGTTTTTTAGTAATACTATTCCTTCTCGGGCAGTTTGCAAGGCAATATTTTCATGGGCTTCATAGAAATTGTCTTCTGCCGTTGTGCGTGACCGATCATATAATTTCATAGCAAAACAGGTACGCAAGATGCTTTTCGCCATTCGGTCTAGGTCACTAACTTGCACTTTATTATCCTCAATAAGCTGATGTACATTTTCCAGTGCAATTGCAAATGGCATTTCCAGGTCTTGACCGGATTTAGCCAGTTTCTCACCGTTATAAACCGACCACCAATCGGTCATTACCAGCCACTGAAATCCTATCTGATTTCTTAGAAGATAATTAATGACATAAGCGCTTTCTCCGCACCATTCGCCATTTAACAAATTATAAGAAGTCATAACCGCCTTTGCGCCGGCTTCGATCCCGGCTTTGAAAGCAGGTGTATAAATTTCATGCAAAGTTCGTTCATCAACGATCGAGTTGCTTTTCTTCCGATAATATTCGGTATTATTGGCCAGGAAATGTTTTAAGGTAGCCACGGTTCCAGTGCTCTGGACTCCCTGTACATAATTCTCGATCATTCGCGCCGCTAAATAGGGATCTTCGCCAAAATACTCGAAATTGCGACCGCACTGGGACTGGCGATAAATATTCATCCCCGGGCCAAGTAAAACACCAATGTTGGCGTTTCTACACTCTTCTCCGATCGCCCGGGCGTATTGATATGCCAGATCGCGATTCCAGGTGGCGGCTAATGAGATTGGACAGGGAAAGGCTGTTGATTTTTCCGGTTGATAGTCCGAGAGATCAATCTCATTAAAGCTCTGACGGATATGGATACCCTGCGTCGCGTCTGACATATAAATTTCCGAAAGGTTCAGACGCGGTATCGCTCGAATAAAGAAGTACTTATCACCGCCAATCAAAGCAATTTTTTCATCTAAGGTCATTTGGGCCAAAACCGAATCGGCTAATCGGTCTGCTTCGGCATAGGATAAGGGTTGAAACGTTTCCATATCTCGAGTTAATTCCTGACTGAGCAAATGATTATTGGTTACGAATAGGTTTAGCAAAATTATCAAGCATAAGAACCCATTTAAGCATGTTTTGCGCATTGTAACTCCTGTAATTAATTTGGTTCAATTTATCCTCTTGGTCTCATTTTATAAGTAATAATTTTCGGGAAATTGAAGTCGCTCCAATTTCGGAATCGGCTGAAAGTCGCAATAGATATATTCCACCGGCAATTTTGCCACTCGCGATGTCTGTTTCCCAGGTAGTTTGGTATCGTCCGGCTGGAAACACTTTATCTACCAAAGTACAAATCAAATTACCGCATAAATCATAAACACCAAGATTAACGCCGGCGCTAACCGGTAATTCGAAGCTTATCCGGGTAGAAGAATTGAAGGGATTTGGATAATTTTGATCTAAGATAAACCCGACTGGAGTAAGTTGTGTTTTTTCAACTAGATTAGTTTGTTTGGTATTACCCTTGATGATATAATCCCTGATTAATAATCCCGACTCAGAAATTTCGGATACTGACCAGCCGCCGTTAGCCGACGCGCCTGGTTTTAAGGCGGCTGAGGTTTCGTTTTTATCGGCAATTGACCAGTTGCACCAGCTAATCTGATTTTTTTCCATGAAATTCATCCATAAGCGGGTTTCGGCGGTATCAATCGGACCATCGCCGGTATTCAAAACAGTTCCGAATTCCGTCACAAAAAGCGCAATCCCGTTATTTAATGCCGTTGTCGCCTTATTGCGCAAGGTTTGTTTATGATACTGATACGCCGCATAAAAATGCAAGGCATAGGCGATATTATTCTGCGCGAGCGGATTCAGAGAGGCAACGTCCACATCTTGCGACCAGGTCGGTGTTCCAACTACAATCAAATTGTCAGGATCAATTGCTCTGATTGAGTCAACGACGGCATTCGAATAAGGCTTTACTACGGTTTTCCAATCATCTTGTTCTGGTTCGTTAAAAATTTCGTAAATCACATTGGGATAGTCACCGTAATCGGTGGCAATTTCCTGAAAGAAAGCAATCGCCTGAGACTGGTGTTCATGAGCATTATGATCATGCCAATCCACAATGACATAAATTCCTAAATCAATACAAGCCTCGATGACGGTCACGATTTTTGCCTTTTCGCTTGCGGGATTGTTCAAATAACCACCCGATTCGATACCCATTGCCGCCCGGACAACGGTGCATTTCCAGTCATCTCGAAGCCATTCAATACAATTGTAATTGTAGTATTTTCCCATCCATTGGCTCCAGAAGAGACTCATTCCGCGTAATACAATCGGATCACCATTTTGATCTACAATGCGATTTCCACTGACTGTAAGGTTGCCATGCTCTTCGACAAAAGTCAAGTCAGAATCACCGATTTGATTCTGCGCGCACATGATTAACGCCGGTAGTGTAGTGATTAGCAAAAATACCGTAATAATTCTGCTTTTTCGATGATTATTTCTCGGGATTGAATTCATTTATAAAATTATTCAGCAGTTTAGATTATCACCAATTAAACATCCGTTAATACAAATTTGTCAGTAATTAGAAAATTGTTTTTATAGCGAAAATAATAGCAAGCAAGAGAATTTCTCATAAAAAAATAAATTTGAACATCTAGAAAAGAGAATAAATAAAGGGAGCAATCGCTGAACCTTCGGTTAATATAATGATGAAACCTAGTAGTAGTAAAAAATCAATGATAGGACCTAGCCACCACTTTTTACGTACTTTCATAAAATCCCAAAATTCACGAATTATAGACACCTTACTCATTATTGTAATTTTCCTTTACTTTATATTAAAATTGATTCTCATAATTTTTGTGGTCAATTGTTTCAATTTTACGATAATTCCAGTATGAATCCGATTTATCTCTCCATTTTATATTTAAGAAATGTTTCCCAAATAACTTCAAAGTTAAACCAATTAGCGTTAAAATGGCATAAAATAAAATCCCTAATATGAGTCTGGTTGTTATCCACCCCAAAATATTCGCAAAAGTCATCCAGATGTAATAGAATGGCTTAAGAATAATCGGAAAAGTAAATCCAGTAAAAAGAATTAACAAACTTAACCCGTTGTGTGAAATAAAAATTTAAAAATATGATGTGCATTAGTCTAAAAATCCGTAAATTATTGTATTGTAATTCAATAATAAACAAGGAGATAAACTAATGCACAATCTTAAAACTAACTTTGATCGAATCAGGCCAATTGTCAATGAATCACTGGCCAATTTTATTGATTCTAATGGAAATATCAAAAAAGTGAGCGCTAAACCTAAATTCAGCGATGTAGATGTAATCACCCTATCGCTCGTTGCTGAGTGTCTCTCCATCAACAGCGAAAACTTACTGTTTAGTAAACTCAAATCCGAATATCGAGAGGTTTTTCCCTTATTAATTGATCGCTCCCAATTTAATCGTCGTCGGAAACATCTTTGTAAATTCGTTGATATTTCTCGAATAAATCTCGTCCAAAAACTATTGCCAGCAGAAAACATTTGTGGGCCTGGCTACCCGAGTTTTGTCAAAAGTGACCGCCTTTACTTTGCTACAGTTCCTGAATTCTATCAATAATAAACCCTTAAATCATATCAAATATGCACTCGCTTAATTCCACACAACGGGTTTGCACTCATATTGTTTTTACTATATCTTCAGTTGTGCCCTATAGCCTATCATATTTTCACACATAAATAATGCGTACAATAATTCAAATTTCCAAATCAAATATGGAATCACCTGGAATTTCAGAATATTTACGGGTAAAATTCAAAAGTAATTTCCAGATTACAATCGGGATTATCTGTGCTCAATTATCGTTATACTGGTTCGGATAGAAATGTATTCCCCAAACCTTTCGGATAAGGATAAACTTTTTCAATATTTAACTTTTTAATTTTGCAGAAATTCTCAACTGTGGGCTATTTGGAATGAGCTAATATCGTTCAATATTATCTAAAATTGATAATAGTCATTACTACCCCAAGTATCAGAAACATTACTCCAACAATCTTACCTAAGGTTTGTTCGTTGGCTTTATTAGCGAACTTAGCGCTGACCATTCCGCTACCCGCGGCGCTAACGCCCAGGATCAATCCCGCGATTGGTTTTGTATTGCCATGTAAAGCGTATCCAATCGTTCCAGAACAAGCCGTTATCGCCATTATAATAGCTGAGGTGCCAATCGCTAAATGAATCGGAAAATCTAGAACAAAAATCAGAATTAGGAGGATCATTCCGCCACCCCCCGCTCCTAAAACTCCCGTCATAATACCAACTAAAAACCCCAGAATCAGAGCAGTCACAATTCTTTGAGTCTGAGTTTCAAATTTCGCTACCTTTTTCATTACCTTCGACAAAGATTCGTGATTTAATCCCTTTCTCCAGATAAATAGACCCATAACTGCCATAAAAATTCCAAAAGTCCCGCCAAGACCTACTTCAGGTAGACCAACGGCAAAATTTGCACCCAACTGGGCTCCGATAATTGATCCTATGGCTATCCATATTCCGGATTTTATGTCAATATTTCCATGCTTAAAATAAACATATGATATTGCTAATGGCGCTATAATATCTACCATCAAGCTTGTTCCGATAGCTTCATGGATAGAAAAACTCAATAGAATATTTAATAATGGTACAACCACCATCACACCCGACGCGCCGGTTAATCCGGTCACTATGCCTGTAAATATGCCAATTAAAATCATTACAATTATCATATTGGCGCTCTCCCTTTATTTTCTCGTAACGAACTTTCTACTTTTGAATTCAACAAATTGTTGAATCAAATTTTTATCAAATAGTTTACTATTATCTTTCACAACCAATCGGATGATTATTTTGGAACCCTATGGTTCGAGATTAGGCAATTCTGTGGCAATTTCACTTGGCTCTAATCCATAGGCTAATTTCTTTTTATGTTTTAAAAATACCTTCTGCCAATGTCCAGCATTGAAAACAAATATCATTCCAATGCCTTGGACAATATCGGAAGCATTTATACCCAGCCAGACACCCGTATAACCTAATCCAACTGTACGGGCAAAGAAATAAGCAAAAGGTATCCGAAAACCGAGCTGACCAATGGCATTAACAATAGTAGCGGTTTTAGTATCGCCAGCGCCGTTCAAAGCCTGCGAAAAGACCAGCGAAAATGCCATAAAAGGAAAAGTAACCGCCAGATAGCGTAAGAAAGAACTGCCAATCGTAATGACTTCGGGATGATCATTAAAAATTCCTACAATCGTTGGCGCAAAGATTAAAAATACTAAAGCAATTGGGATAGCAATAGTTTCGTAATATATCACAGCCCGCCAGGCTGATCTTTTAGCTCGTTCCGGTTTTCCTGCCCCGAGATTTTGCCCTACCAAAACCGCTGCCGCGCTGGCAAATCCAAAACCAGGCACCATAATGAAAGACCTAATACGAGACCCAATCCCATACGCCGCCAGGGTAACATCACCAAAAGATGTAACTAGACGCATCAGAAAAAGAAAGGACACTTCCCGAATAAATACCTGAAGCGAGGCATAAAAGCCAATGCTCACAATTCTTCGCATCAGGGCCGGATCGGGTTTGAAATGTATCTTTTTTAAATGAATGGTAGAATGGCCAAAAAGAAGATGGAAAAAGAGATACAAGAGTCCTATTCCTCTCGTTATAACGGTGGCTGCTGCCGAACCAGCTACTCCCATTGCCGGAAATGGGCCATATCCCATAATCAATAAAGGATCGAGAATGATATTAAGAATATTTCCCACGATTAATGCATATAAAGGCGTCTTGACATCTCCTGAACCCTGTAAAGCACTATTTACACCGGAAAAAAGAAAAATAATGATAGAGTAAGTAAAATTTATTCGCAAATAATCCGCGGCATAGGTTAATACATCACCTTTAGCACCAAAAAGTTTCAAAAGCGGTTCGATTAGAAAAAATGAGACGATAAGCATTATAACTGCGCCGATGATACCTAAAATGAGTGTCTGTCCTAGGACTTCATCTGACTTTTCGTAATTTTTCTCGCCGGTAAAGTGGGCAACTAACGCCACTGTTCCCACACCGATACCCTGCACTAACATCATCATGATTGCCATAGTTGTCCCGGCAATAGAAAGTGCTGCTACCTCGATATGTCCCAGCTTACCGACAAAAAACAAATCTACCATCGAGAAAAGGTCGTGCAAGGCACCGCCAATCATCATCGGAGCCGCCAGTTTCCAGATAGACCGCGAGAGTCGGCCTTCTACTAAACCCTTTTCAACCTTCCGCGTGCGTTGAGTTGCCATATTATTCCTTAACTAACAGTGTATATTGGGTAAGTCAAATATTTACACATTCCTGTAATGTTTCTGACCTATATTTTTGTTTTATGTAATTCTAAACATCTTTAAACTTTGGAGTTTAATTTTACTGATTGAAATTTGCAATAATTTTTATGAAAATATTTTATCATTTAATACCTTGGCAATTCCCATTATTAACTACATAAATAATAATAAAATGGTAAGTATAACAATTTAGGTCGAATAAAATCAGTTAAAATTCAATAAACCAAAGCGAAAGTTCACCAGAGCTTTTTCAGAATTATTCTTCTTTTACCAGTATACCTTTAACCTAAACCTTTTTTATTCTACTCCTCAACAAATTGATATTTTATGAATTATATATGATATGATTTTTTATCTAACAGATTTTCCCTGTTTCACTTTCCATTTGCATTTTAAAATAGTTACTCTGAAATTTTCGCCAATGAAAGGAGCCTTATGACTAAAACAATATTGATTACCGGAGCAACTTCCGGATTTGGTAAAAGTATCGCCGAGCATTTCGCCGCAGATGGGTGGAATTTGATTCTGGTTGGTCGCAGATCCGAGCGTCTAAGAGTTATCTCGGCTGAACTCGGAGAAAAAGTAGCAGTTCTTCCAATTACTCTGGATGTGCGTCAACGTCAGGCGGTTATGGAAACTCTCACCAATTTACCAGAAAATTTTAACGCGGTTGATGTCCTGGTAAACAATGCCGGATTGGCGGCCGGTCTCGAACCAGCTCAATCGGCCGATCTTGATAATTGGGATGCGATGGTAGATACCAATATCAAAGGTTTGATGTATGTGACTCGGGCGATTCTGCCCGGTATGGTTGCGAGGAACACCGGACATATTGTTAATATCGGGTCGGTAGCCGGCTCATATCCTTATGAAGGCGGAAATGTCTATGGCGCCACGAAAGCCTTCGTCGCTCAATTTAGCCGTAATCTCCGGTCGGATGTCAGCGGAACGGCCATTCGGGTCACGAATATCAAGCCCGGAAATGCCGAAACGGAATTTTCATTAGTCCGCTTCAAAGGCAATGTCGCCAAAGCTAAAGCAGTCTATCAAGGCTATCAACCATTGACCGCTGAAGATATTGCTGAAATGGTCTTCTGGGTCACCCACCTTCCGGCACATGTCAATGTCAACGAGTTAGAAGTTATGCCTGTAGCTCAATCCTGGGCAGGCTACAAAATTCACCGACACTAATATTTACTACTAAGTAAAATTTTGAATTATATTGACGATTAAATAGATTTGGCGCAATGATTCATAAAATAACCGAGCGCAAAAAAGACCACCTCCGAATTATTTGCGAAGAGGATGTTCATTATGAAAATGTGACGACCGGTTTTGAACAATTTACCTTCGTTCACAATGCCTTACCGGAAATTGACCTGCACGAGGTTGATTTCTCCTGCGAATTTCTCGGTTATCAATTACAAATGCCCCTGATAATTTGTCCAATTGGCGGCGGCGAAAGCGATGGGAAAGAACTCAATCGGGCTCTGGCAAAGGTAGCCAATCAAGCTAAAATTGCTCTTGGAATTGGGAGTTTGCGACCGGCTTTGATTGATAAATCTGTACTGGAAACTTACACTATCGTGCGCGAGAATGCGCCGAATATTCCACTAATTGCTAATCTGGGCGCTGTCCAGCTAGCAGAAGGAATAGACTCTCAAACTCTAAAATCACTACTGAATGAAATTGGCGCGGACGCCCTCTCAATTCATCTCAACCCGCTTCAGGAGGCTCTCCAACCGGAAGGCGATCCATCTTTTCGCAATGTCAGTCGGGCAATCGAAATTTTGAAGGATACTTTGCCGATTCCCATTATTGTAAAAGAAGTAGGTTTTGGACTTTCAAGCGGAGTTATTCGACGCTTAGCCAAAATGGGAATTAAGTGGGTTGATGTGGCTGGTGCCGGTGGCACTTCCTGGTCAAGGATCGAAGCCAAACGCATTACCGATTCTCACCAAAAACGATTAGCCGGTGAATTTTTCGAATGGGGAATTCCAACTGCATCGGCTTTACTGGAAGCCGTAAAAATCGAGGGCGTTAATGTCATTGCATCCGGGGGTATTACAACCGGTCTCCAGTTCGCCAAAGCAATTGCTCTCGGGGCAACACTGGCCGGCGGAGCAGCGTTGTTTGTACGTACCTGGTACGCACATGGTACTGAAGGCTTGACTGAAACCGTGAATTTATTTGGGGATACTTTGCGGCACGTGATGTTTTGCACCGGTTGCAATAACCTGGAAACCTTTCGCGGTAATTCAGAAATTATCAAGAGAATTAGTGACTAAGATGATATAAAATGAAAAAATTGCTTCAATTAATCTGGGTAATCCTTTTTTGCCTATTGAGCCTGGTATGCGCTGCCGAACGTTTCGCAATTTTATACACGGGTTCGGTTATGGGTGAAACCGAACCCTGTGGGTGACGAACGCATCGGCTTGGCGGTCTGGCTAGGCGTGCAGAAGTTTTCAATAAATATCGGACGAATTACCCGAACAGTTTGACATTGGATGCCGGTAACCTTTTCTTCGATCGAGACGAAATCGAGACAAAGCAATTAGAACTTAAGCAAGAAACTGCGCGACTGATCGTTGATATTTATAATAATTTAAAATATGACGCTTATAATGTCGGTGGACATGATTTCGCCTTAGGTCTCGACTTTTTAAAAGAATTACAAGCCAAAGCCCGGTTTACTTTCATCTCCGCAAACGTGGTGGATACATTGACCGGCAAACCGGTTTTTGAACCATATAAAATCGTCAAAGTCGGTAATAAAAATTTTGGTATAATCGGTGTGACTTCGGTCTGGAATGAAAAATACCGCGGTGTCGGGATTGCCGATCCCATTCAGACTTTAAATAAATATTTGCCGGCACTGCGTAAAAAGGCTGACTATATCATAGTATTAGCGGCTTTGACCGCTGGTGACGAAAATAAACTCGGAGCAATTAAAGAGAAAATAGATTTTATTTTAATGGCGGGTTCCTATCGCTATTCGCGTAATCTGGAAGTGGTTGACGGCAGGTTTATCGCCCGCTGTGGTACAACAGGGAAATACGTAGGAATCATTACAGCTGAAATTAATCAACCTAAAAAGCCGTTGCAGGATATTTCCAATATTAGCGTTCAGCTGGAATCTGCCACCAATCGGCTCAAGTCTTTTAAAACAAATGCCGGCGATAAAAGCATCGAGGAATATTATGCCGACAAACCGACTCAACTGAAAGTAATTCGCGATCTCCAAGAAACTCAAGACAAATTATTTCAACAAAAAAGTCAAATCGTTAATCCGGTCAATTATGAATTAATCGAATTGGATGAAAAAATAGAAGACGATCCTGCAATTCGTAAAAAATTGAACGATTTTGAGAGGCGGATGAACGCCAAAGGTTATAAAATAACACCGGCGGGCGATTAACAAGGCTTGCATTACTAAACAATTCATAGTAATTTTACGCGCTTTTTGTAAGGGGCTGTAGCTCAGCTGGGAGAGCGCTTGAATGGCATTCAAGAGGTCGCCGGTTCGATCCCGACCAGCTCCACTAAATAAAAATGTAGAACAGGCTTTTCAGCCTGTTTTTTTTAACAAGGCTGTAACTCAGCTGTATGACCGACTGATTCTGCCGTAGATGAATAAACAATGGAGAGCGTCTCGATTGGTCGGGAAGGTCGCCGGTTCCCTGCCCGACTGATCCTGCCGTCGCAGGTCAGGCGGGGATCCCGACCAGCTCCACTAAACAAAATCGTAATACAGGCTTTCTAGCCTGTTTTTTTATTTAACAAGGCTGTAACTCAGCTGTATGAC
>DAOTJS010000029.1:0-15828 GCA_035448825.1 Fidelibacterota bacterium | reverse complement strand
TTTGTAGCGGGGGTAGGATTCGAACCTACGACCTTTGGGTTATGAGCCCAACGAGCTACCAGCTGCTCCACCCCGCGATCAATTTTAAAAAATCGGATATAATTTGCATAAAATTTGGCAAAATGACAAGCAACAAAAATGGTTTTATTGAACAAAATCACAGAATTCTATTTTGCCAAAATCGGATTGCTTTGAATAGGATTCCTGCCGATTAAACCTGGCTAATCGCCCATTCGAGGGCTGAAGTTAAAAAACTCTCAGGAAGCTCTTTGATATAATTTTCTTTTATCAGTGTTTGAAACATCGCACGAGAAGTTTGAATATCTACTTCAGCCTGCTGAAATGCCGACTCGGCATTAATTATTCTCCGCGCCATTCCCTCTTGAATTGCTCGCTCAGCTACGGCGGCAACTTCGGAAGGAAAGACCGCTGTTTCATCCATTTTCGGAATAATATTATCCGGTGTTATGCCACGCTTTTCGGCAAAATCAGCCAAAGCTTGGGCCGCTGCAATGGCCATCGAATCGGTTATTTTACGAGCTCGCACTATCAAAGCCCCCTTCAAAATTCCAGGAAAACCAAGTGAATTATTAACCTGATTGGGAAAATCACCCCGACCAGTAGCCACGATGAAAGCACCCGCTTCTTTGGCGGCATGCGGCCAAATTTCCGGGATGGGATTAGCGCAGGCAAAAACAATCGCTTTATCAGCCATAGATTTGATCCATTCCGGTTTAATGACATTCGGTCCCGGTTTTGAGAGTGCAATCAGCACATCCGCCCCTTTACATGATTCAACAAAATCAGTAACACAGTGTGGATTGGTTAATTGGCATAGTTCCCATTTACGATAAAACCGCGGATCGTCTTTAATATCCGTACGATTGCGGTGAAGCCCTCCACGTGAATCAAAGAGCGTCATCTTTTGAGGGTCACCTCCAGCCGCAATAATAATTCTGGCAATGGTCGTATTCGAAGCACCAGCTCCTAACATTGTGATTTTCACCTCGCCGATCTCTTTCTTTGCCAATTTCAAGGCATTAATTAGACCGGCTAAGGTCACACAAGCTGTTCCCTGGGCATCGTCATGCCAAACCGGAATTTCACATTCCTTAGTAAGCACATCCAAAACCTGATAGCAATTCGGCTGAGAAATATCTTCCAGATTGATAGCACCAAAACTCGGCTGGCACATCTTTACGAATTGAATGATTTTATCGGGATCAGGCAAGCCGTTTTGATCGCGACTATCGATACAGAGTGGCACGGCATCTACTCCACCAAGATATTTCATTAAAAAAGCTTTGCCTTCCATAACTCCCAGACCACCCGGCGGAGTCACATCTCCATCCCCAAGCACCCGAGTCGAATCGCTGACAATTGCCACTAAATTTCCGCGATTTGTCAATTCAAAAGAAAGGTCATTGTTATCTCGAATTGCAGTTGAGATGCGCGAGACGCCCGGCGTATACCAGACATTAAACCAGTTGAATCCAAAAAATCCCGCCCGCGGGGCTATTTGAATTTTTCCTCCGTAGAATTGATGAGCGCCTTCTGCCAATTTCTGAAAAAACAATGTTTTTGCTCGGGCGATTCGTTCCGGCGTAAAATTTTCCGGAAAAATGCTATCAAGATTACTTAGATCGAGTTTCAATCGTTCCATAAATATTGTCTCCCTTAAAAATTATTCCTGACGGTAACGAGCAACTCCAACGCGGAAAAGATCATTGCCGTTTACATCAACAGCCACAAAAACTGGAAAATCAACTACCGCCAATTCGTAAATCGCTTCCGGCCCAAGTTCCTCAAAAGCAACAATGCGAGCTGCTTTTACTGCTTGTGCCGCTACGACAGCCGCTCCACCAACAGCGGCGAAGTAAACCGACTGGTAGCGAATAAGCGCATCAATCACACTTTGACCGCGTTCGCCTTTACCGATCATAGCTTTCATTCCGGCCGCCAGCAAAGGCGGAGTGAATTTATCCATTCGATATGAACTGGTTGGGCCGACTGAACCAATCGGATGGCCGGGGCGAGCCGGCGCCGGACCAGCATAGTAGATTACAGCTCCCTTGATATCAAATGGCAGAGATTGACCGATTTCCAAAAGTTTTATCAATTTCTGATGAGCAGCATCCCGGGCTGTATAAATTTTCCCCGAAAGTAAAACTTTATCGCCAATTTGCAGACTTATCAAATCTGAGTTTTGAAGTGGTGTAGTCAAACGATAAATCTCTGACATATTGAATCTACTCAATTACCGCGGTTTCATGACGATGGCAGTGGCAATCGAGATTGACAGCCACTGGCATAGAAGCTATATGACAGGGTTTATAAAGGATACTGACTGCCCAGGTAGTCGTACTGCCGCCCAATCCTTGTGGCCCAATACCCAACCGGTTGATCCTTTCCACCAATTCCTGCTCGACATCAGCCCAAAATGGTTCGGGATTTTTTTCGGTTAGAGGACGTAATAGAGCTTTTTTAGCCAATAGAGCCGACTGCTCAAAATTGCCGCCCAATCCAACTCCGACGATGACCGGCGGACAAGGCCGCCCTCCGGCACGACGCACACAGTCCACAACATAATCCTTGATCCTTTCCAGACCGTCGGAAACATTCATCATTCGCACTTCAGACATATTTTCGGAGCCACCGCCTTTGGGAGCAACGGTAATTTTCAAAGAAGAACCGGGTACAATTTCAGTATAAATAATTGCCGGCGTGTTATCCCCTGTATTTTTCCGCTTAACAACCGGATCATTAACCATCGCCTTGCGCAAATAACCTTCTGCATATCCCTGCCGTACCCCTTCATTAATCGCCTGCTCGAAATCGCCACCAATCAGGTGAACATCCTGACCAAGCTCCACAAACACTACAGCTACGCCGGTGTCCTGACAAAGCGGCATCTGCCATTGCGCCGCCAGTTCGTAATTTTGCATTAATATCTGTAAAATTTCCCGACCGATCGGCGATTTCTCACTTTCCAGCGACGCCTGGGCTTTCGCCAACACATCGGCGGCGACATAATAATTGGCATCAATGCACAACTTTTTCACCACCGGAATTATTTGAGCAATATCAATAGTTTTCATGGCATTTTTCCGCCTGACCGGCAGTTCAAAATAATATCCAAATCGCTAACCATAAGTAATTTATTCATCGAGTAAAACGTAAATAATATCCAGCATAAATCCAAGTTATGGTTTAAAAAAGTTCGATTAAAATCTCTTTCATTTACGAACGGAAAATAAAATACACTGCGCCCATAATACAGAGGCCAGCATAGAAATAGTCGGCTTTCAGTGGTTGCCTCATATAAAAAACAGCAAATGGAATAAAGACGGTGAGCGTCACAGCCTCTTGTAAAATTTTCAATTGCGCCAACGACATTTGAGTAAAGCCTAAACGATTGGCGGGGACCTGGATCAAATATTCAAACAACGCAATTCCCCAGCTGACCAAAGCGGCTACATACCAGGCTTTGTCACTTAAGTTGCGCAGATGACCATACCAGGCAAATGTCATAAACAAATTCGAAAATACCAGCATCACGGCGGTTCGTAAAACGACTGATAATTGCATTGATATACCTCAGTTCTATTTTTTCATTTAATTCAGTCTTTGGCTAAATATTTCTCAGTTCCGGAAATGGCGACGATTTCGCCAAAGTAGATTCGATGGTAATCGTGCCCATTATAATTTTTAGCGATTTCGTCTTTAAGAAAATGGCCGGGCTCCATATCGCTCCAGTAAATTTTGCGACATTCGATTCGCAATTCGGCTTCCTTGAAAACCGGCGCCGCAACGATCCTCGCCGGACAAGGCGTCAAACCACTCGCTTTGACTTTGTCAGTCCGGCGACCGGAAGTCGAACCTATTATTTGTAACTCTCTCCGATATTCTGCCGCAAAAGCGCACAGCGTAAACGTTTCGTATTTTTCCATAAATTCGTAAGTATAACGGGTCGGCCGGACGACAACTTGCGCAAATGGCCGAGACCACATCGTTCCCAGACTGCCCCAACCAACCGTCATAAAATTAAAGTGCCCCGCTTTGAAATCGCCGCAGGCCAGCACTAGATTCTGTTCATCCCAAAGAGCATGAGTTTTGACAATTAATTTTTCAAACGGAATCGTTACTATCATTTTAGTCTCCTCTGATTTTCCGGTCATTATTGTAAAAGTGAAGGTTTATAAGTTCTTAATAACCTAAGTTCCGGCACATTCAACTCATCCCAGTCGTATTCGTTTCAGTAATTTTTGTAGAAAAGGGATTTATTCATCGTTAATTTTCTTAAAATCTTCCATTTTGAGGCTGATGTTTATTCGGCCACGCGGTTGTTTAATGAGGACAGTATCTTGCTCGAGAATTATCGTCAGAAGAAATGGTGAACTGGTTAAGCCTTTAATATTTACCGGAGATTCTTTCGTCTCACGTTTCTCACACCAGAGCGTAACCAGATTATTTCCAAATTTCAAATTGCGAATGCCATGTTTATTTAACAGCCACAAACGCCACGTCAGACGATCGTCCGGTCCATTTACGGTAAATCCCAGCACATCTTCGATTAGCATTGCGACCGGCCCAAATCCGGAAGTCGGAATATAATTCGGACGACAGAGATTATAAGTATCCCAGCGTGTTCCGGGCTGATCATTTTCCGGGGAATATAGTTCCCAGACCGTGGCGTTGCAGCTCGGGCGATATTTTTCATCTATCAAACTTGTATCAGGGAAGTAGCCAGAGAATATTTTTTCCATATTTGTGATATGATTCCAGGCCGTAGTAGCTGCGAATTCGTATTCGCCATACTTTTTCAATCCCTCGACAATCATATAATTTTCACTACCCCAGACGCCACCTCGCCAGTAGGCGCCGTTAGGTTTGAAACCGTCTTCATCGGCAGCTAATGATGGAAAGAGATGCCGTCGGGCGAATTCATCATTATTTTTCAAATGATAAATTAATTCAGGAGCTTCTTCGACGGCTGGAATGCCGGCAATTAGTGACCAAAACCCGGCAGTCGTTTTTATTCTAATGGGCTGACCATCACTGGTCAAATCATAATAAAATCCATCGTCGCTATGCCATAATTTCTGTCGGATAATCCCGGCAATTTCCTGATAGCGATTTTGATAATAAGTTACCTTGACATCTTCGCCGATAATTTCGGCAATTTCGGCTAATTGCTCGGCAAAAAGTGCCATCTGGCAGGACATATCCGTCCATCCCCCAAAATCATTATTGCTCCGCGGGGAATTGATCATCAATGAACCATTCTGACTGTTATAATATAGCCCGGTCACTTCGCCCTTAGCCTGACAGAAATTATCCAACCATTCGAAATATTTTTCCCATGTCCTAAAATACTTTTTCAACCGACTTTGATCACCGGTCAGGTAATAATATTTCAATTCTGGCCAGGTAAAAAGCGGCGGATTGATCATCGGTTCTATGGCACTGGGAGCGTGTAGATATTCACCAGTCATAGAATTATATACCCGCGAAATAAATCCATCCGAGCGCTGACCGCGATAGAAATTATCTAGCGATTTCATTACCGGAAAATGAGAACTGCCATACACGCCAAAAAGTGCCACCATGATTGTTGGACTTTGATGAATTAATAGTTCATCTTCACAATTGACATAGCGGTAGCTGAAGTCATTTTCACGGGTGCCGTGCTTTATATTTTGTTCCATAATTTGCCAAACTTTCCAATACATTTGCCGGATACCTTCATAATCAGGAAGGATTAGATCCGGTACCTGATATCGGTAGCTATTGGAACAACTATTTATGCTGATTAGAAAAATCAGAATGGTTAAGAAACTCGATTTCAACGCGGTGGCGGAGGAGTTCCTTTGAGCATATTTTCTTCCTGCCATAAGTCCTTTAGTGGTTCATTCAAGTAATTAGCGTAAGTCGCGCGGGCTTTTTGGGGCATACCGGCTCCGGCATAGGCTTTGGCTAAAACCAGACGGTAGCGCTTAATATCTGGATTATATTGAACAGCCTTCTCTAAATATTGGACAGCCTTCTTATAATCTTTGTTTTGAAATAACAGCTTCCCATGATAATAATAGGTCTGAGGATGTTCCGGCTGAAGATCTATTAAACGCGCTGAATACTTCAAGGCTCCATTGATATCTCCGGTTCTTCGTTTGACCTCTGCCATTATATAAAGCGCATCGCAATTGTCGCGATCCAGATTCGTGATTGCTTTCGCATAATGAAGTGCCCTTTCCGGTTCGTTAAGGTAGAAAGCGTATATTCGGGCTAATGATAGGAGCGTAGGAATTCGGTAATCGCGGTTGAGCGCTTTTTTATAATAAGTAGCCGCATTTTTATAATGTCCCTGCTGTAATTCGAGAAATCCCCAGGCTTCCAATGTCGGCGCTGAACGTGGTGCTATTTGAGACATTTTTTGGCAGGCTTTGGCACATTCGACGAAATAGCCTTCCTGAGCTAAAATCGAAACTATTAGTTTAAGCTGAAAAGGATCATACGAAATCTGGATGGCGTTGCGGGCGACTTCCGCAGCTTCGGCTTTTTGTCCGCAGTCATATAACATCGAGGCGTAATACACCTGAGCATTAGATCGTAAAGGATAGCGTCTGGCAATTTCCGCCAGACTTTTCAAAGCAGCTGACTGTTGTTTTAAACGAGCAGCCGTTTCGACCAGAATGGACAAAGCTTCGTCATCTTTTGTCACGGTATAGAGTCTGGTGCAAACTTTTTCAATTTTACCCCATTCCTGACCGTTAAGTTGCAAAAAAACGGCATAGTCGTATAAAAAGCTTTCTAAAGAATCATTGAGACTAAAAGCCGTGGCATAGAATTTTTCGGCATCTGAGATTCTTTTATCCTGGCGAGCAACGCAAGCCCGTCCCCAACTGCCATAGAATCCCTCACCGCGCTGGATTGCTTCGAGGTAGGATTGATCAGCCTGAGAATATTTCATTTTATCATAATACTTTTCAGCCGCTTTGAACATTGGCCGTGCCTCAGGGCGGATATTCTTCTTAACCTGCCGATATTGTAAGCCGTCAGGAAGTTTCGCAAAATCGTCCGAAGCCGAAAAGGCAAGTCCTACGAGTGAAAGTAAAAGTAAACTAAATACATATTTTCTCACGGCGGAAAATATGCCGAATTTCAATGCCAATTCCAAATTAAAATATACAAATCTGCATTATTTCATCATCTTGATCTTTACCGAATTTTCTCAATAGTCAATTGATTATCTGGATTTAACAGCTAAATAACCTGATTTGTTGCGAGTAAGCCCAACCAGGAATTCATCAAGCTGATTACCGGTTGATTCTTATTCGGAATAACTTTTGAATTAACTATATATGTATTAATTTTCTACTGGTTTTCATCGCTGATTTTACCGGCAAGAAAACTAAGCGAAAGCTAATTGATAAACAGTTGAAAAACGAATGACTATGCACCAGATCGTTAATTCGCCGATACCTTTTCATAATCCTTATCAGAAACGCAATAAGTTTTCAGCCAATTTAAGAAACGATTTTTGTATTAAAAGTAAACGAGTCTACCGAAATATCAATGTAATTAAGTGGATACTTTGAATTATTTCCCTAAATGTCGAATTTAACTCAGGATTATTTTTATCATGGCGACTAGCTTTATGGATTCTAGCATTTACCAATATTTATTTATTCCATTATTTATTTTTTTTGCACGGATTACCGATGTCTCGATCGGAACAGTTAGGATTATTCTGGTCTCTAAAGGCAATAAATTAGCGGCTTCATTTATCGGCTTTTTTGAAATCTCAATCTGGCTATTAGCCATTTCACAGGTTATGCAACAAGGTTTGAATAACGTCGCTAGCTTTCTAGCTTACGGCCTTGGTTTCGCTTCCGGCACTTTCATTGGCGTTTCGATTGAGGAAAAATTAGCCTTCGGCTTGCAGACCATTCGTCTAATCAGTACCGAAATGGTCGATGTTTTGACTATGACTCTGCGAGATGCCGGTTATGGGGCAACTGTTATTAATGCCTCAGGTGCTAAAGGCCCAGTTTACATAGTATATGTTGTCGTTCAGCGCAAAAAAGTCAAAGATGTTTTACGGATTGCCAGCGAAATTATTCCGGAAATTTTTATTTCGGTGGACGATATTCGCTCGGTAAAAGCTGGGTTCTTTCCGGAAAGCAATCAAATTTTTAGATGGCAACATTGGAATAAAAATAAATGATAATTAGCGACTCCGCCTAAAATTTTTGGGAGTGTTATCAATGAAATCCTACCGTAAATCACTGTTTATCGCTTATTTGGTTGGCACCATCTTACTTGGAATAGATTTCCTGACCAAAAGTATCGCCAATACCCAATTGCCTTTCCAGGAAAGGGTTGATACTGCTTTGCCGTTTTTATCATGGTTTCTCACTTACAATACCGGCTACCATTTCATATTCGGAAATATTGCTAATCAAAAAATCTGGGCGATTTTCGGGATCGCCCTGGTCGCGTTTTTATGCTTTTCATTGTCACGGAGTTTAATTAAGGAAAAGGAATCGAGAAGCAATATAGTCATTCTTTCAATTATTCTAAGTCTGATAATAGGCGCGGCGGGCAACGTCCTCGAAGTTTTGATTAAAGGTCACGCCACTGACTTTTTTCTCTTTCATCCTTTCCCCTGGCCGAGCAATCTCTGTGATCAATACATCAACGCCATTATTTACATTATGTTACCTATCACGATTATTAAATCAATCCTCGACTGGCGCCAAAGTAAGAGGAAAATGAAAAAGAGTACCTCGGAATAGATACAGCATACTGAGAATGCTATTGATTTTCTTTGGGTAATAACTCTTTTTTGAGTTAGTAAAACTGTAAAAATTAATCTAGGCGAATTATTGCTACTTTTTTTCTTCAAATAGTAACAAATAGTAATTCATAGGTAAATCTCGAAGCATAATTTAATTTTGCCCTTAATATTAGTATTAAAAGACAAATAATTTAGTCTAAAATTCCTTATAGACATTCTTATTATCAACCAATTGAATTGCCAATTTTTTTTATTACAATTAGAGAGAAAGAAATTATAGACGATGATTTATTAGATGATTTATTACAGTATCGATTATTAAGAATTTTCAACAATGTTACGTTATGTGACACCTACCTATCAGAGTTTTAAAAATTCTTATTGACAAATCAATTTTATGACATTAAATTAAACTTGTATGGTCAACCATTCAAGTAAATCCAAAAAAAGAAGATTAGCCGGAAAAAGAGGGCCCTATCTACTCATAATTGCCTTTTTCGTTCTCTTTGCTAATTGTTCGAATAAACTCACAATCGGAATCATTGGAGATCAATTTGGTGCAGTCAATGCTGATAGTGCATTTACGATTCTAGAGCAAGCCATTTCAAGAATTAATAATATTCATCCTGATGTCACTCTGCATGTCGGTGATATGGTTGAAAGTATCCAGAATGTCAATTCCTATGAAGATTACCAAAAAATTTTCCGAGACGCTATTAATATTATGAATCAGCTATGCTGTCCCTGGATATTTGCAATTGGGGATCACGATGTTGTGCCGCCAATTTATAAACCTTTATCTGAAGATCGCTCCCGCGAAAAATGGTTTCTCGAACAAAGTGCCGCCTATAATTTGAAAAATAATGGAAAACTTTACTATTCTTACGATTTGAAAGGTTATCATTTTATCGTCTTATATTGTTTGGAAAATTTGCATACTGATCCCCGCTGGGGTTCAATTTTCCTAAATCAGGTATCTGAAGAACAAATAGCCTGGCTACAAAATGATCTTGATGAACATAGGAAAACTAATGGCATCATCGTCTTAATACATCACCCGCAGTGGTACGTCTGGCAAAACTGGTCGGCAATCCATAATATTTTAAAAAATTACCCTGTTTTAGCGGTTATAGCGGGTCATTATCATTATGATCAAAATGACGGAGTACTTGATGGTATTCAATATTTTACAATGGGTTCAACCGGGGGAGTAATTAAGGATTTAGATGAAAATTCCGGCGGATGTTATGAATATGCAGTTATGGAAATAAAAGGTCGGAAAATAGAGGAAATGCATTTGTATAATGCCTTGACTGGTAACGAAGTTGAAATAACACCGCGCAAAACAATGGACCGAATTCAGGCTATCGTTTGTATGCTAGGTAATCTTAGCCAGGATGAATTAATATATTTGGATCAAAATTATCTTATGTCACCCGACAAATATGGGAAAATGCACCGATTCGATGAAATTGGATTGGAATCAATTTGTAATCCGATTGATTTACCAATTCAAGTACAGATTAATTATAATAAAGACTTCCTATATAAAGCGAGCTGGGCAGATACTTCAATTAGTGGTGATAGCATATACACTTTAAACCCTGGCGAAAGAACCGGTTGGGCAAATTATTCCTCGGTGGGACAATGGATTAAACCCCAGGCTTTATGGACGGCAAAAGTGAATTTTGATAACGTCATTAATAATCATAAAATAGATTTAAACGAATGGGTCAGCTTTACAGATACACGTGAACGGGTTATTAAAAACACTACTACTTACCATTTATTAAAAAAAGATGGTAAAAATCAGTGATTATGATAGATTTTCAAATAGATAAACACAGCGTTATTCCAATTTATCACCAATTACAGGAAGCCTTTGTTGACTTGATTAATAGCGGTTACTATAAAGTAGACGAACTTCTTCCTTCTGAAAATGAAATCGCTAAGAAATTTAACATTAGTAGAAATACTGCTCAGCGCGTTCTGAACAATTTAGTTAATCGCGGATTAGCCTATCGGATTCAAGGATTAGGCACATTCGTCTCCAACAAAAAAATTACTTATAGTGTTGTGACCTCCCTAAGTTATTCGGCCGAAATAATAGGTTTAAATAAAAATGTCAGAAGTAAGTTAATTTTTGCTAATGAAATAAACGCTAATGAATTAATAGCTCGTAATTTAATAATCAATGTCAATGAACCCGTTTATTCTATTCAAAGGGTAAGATACATTGATGAAATTCCGATGTCGCTTCAGACCTCTTTTTTACCAAAAGCACTTGTTCCGGGTTTAATTGAAAAACAGGTCGAAGAAGAGTCACTTTTTAAAATTATTAATAAGGAATATGGTCTTGATATAGAATCAGCAACTGAAACCCTGCAGGCTGTAAAAGTAAATAACTATGAAGCTAAAATTCTTGAATTAAATACAGGTGAACCAGCTTTTCTAATAGAACGCATTACCAAATTAAAAAATGGTCAGGTAATTGAATTTGTCAAGACGATTCTGCGCGGTGATAAGTCCAAATTCTATATTGAATTACCCGAGAAACAATCATGACTAACATAAAGAACAGATTTGATTTGATAGAATTTTATAAAACCATTAAGACTAATTCTGCCAAAACAGTAGTGAGCCAAATACGTGATTTAACAAAAATAAACATTGGGCAGGGTTTATCATTAATTGTTGCGGTAGATTCAGACGGTGGTATTGGTCCACTCGAAGGGGATGTGGTTAAATGTTCAGCCTATCAAACTGGACGTTTTGCTATGCGGGTTCCTTTATTGGAAATTCTGGCATCTGGTGCAATTCCTATAGCCGCCTTCGATATGTTGACTGTACCAATGAAACCACATGGGGTTGAAATAATTTGTGGCATTCGAGATGAATTAGCAGAAGCTGGATTTGACGATGACTTCCCAATTTCTGGAAGTACTGAAGATAATGTTCCTACTAACCAGACCGGAATTGGTACGACAATAATTGGTTTTGTGCACGAAAGTGAATTTAGGCCGGGTTCATCTCAGCCAGGTGATATTCTTTTATGCCTCGGGATACCCAAATCCGGGCCAGAAGATGAAGTAACCCTGGATGATAAAGAAATTATCAGTCAGCAAGATTTTTATCAGATCCGCCAGATAAAAACTATTCATGACATTTTACCGGTCGGTTCGCATGGGATATTATTTGAAGCCGAGGAGATGAAACGTCTGGCTGGTTTAAAAATAGAATATTTAGATTCTCCCGTGATTAATCTTAAAAAGTCAGCAGGCCCAGCAACTTGTGTTCTTGTTTCTTGTACTGAAGACGCGATTACAATTATTAAAAATAAAATAAAGACCCCCATATTTTACATTGGAAAGTTTTTTTAAGTGCAGGATAATGATGATAAATAATGAAAAGTATAAGCGTATTTTAGGTTGTCTTGTAGGCGTTGCGGCAGGCGATGCTATGGGAATGCCGACATCAATGATGAGTCCGGAAACCATCCGCAAATATTTTCCCAATTATATTACCGATTTTCAACCTGCACCAGAGGGGCATCTTCTGCATCATGGAATGGTTGCGGGACAAGTTACCGATGATACCCAGCAAACTTTATTAGTAGCAGATTCTATCATTGCTAATCGGCGAGTTGATCCAAAAGATATTGCTAATCGTTTGATACAATGGGGTGAAGATATTCACGCCTTCGATTCTATGCTTGTCGGGCCTAGCACATTAAGAGCATTATATGCCATTCGATCCGGAAAATCCATCGAAGAATCAGGGCCCACTGGCGATACCAACGGGGCAACTATGCGTATAGCTTCTGTGGGAATATTTGGGCAAGGCAATCTCGATAAAACCTTAGATAGCATCGAAAACGCTTGTATGGCAACCCATAATACCAATATTGCGATTGCCGGCTCGGCCGCCGTAGCTATGGCTATCGGTTGTGGGATCAGCGGTGAAAAAGACATAGATGTAATTATCACTAAAGCGTTAACGGCAGCGGAAAACGGAATGCATCGTGGAAATATCTGGTATGGTGCTTCGATCATTAAAAGAACTCAATTAGCACTTAATATTATTGGCCAAAATTCGACTAAGGAAGCCAAAATGCGCGATTTATATGATATTGTCGGTAGTGGAGTTCAGATTTCCGAGACGGTTCCACTATGTCTGGCGGTGTTCAAGATGGCAAAAGGCAACCCGGTCGAAGCTATTGAAATTACAACAAATTTAGGGGGCGACTGTGATACGACCAGTGCGATTGTTGGCAGTATTTGCGGTGCCTATTCAGGAGTTTCTGCATTTCCTGCAAAATGGATAGAAAAATTGGAAGAAGTTAATCATATTAATTTCCAATATTATGCTGACAGGTTATGTGATGTTTTGGAAAATACTTGATTATAATTATAAGGTAGGTAGTATATGAAAAAGATGATTATTATTAGTTTGATGTTTTTGTTTTTACTTGGAATGGTAAGCTATGCCGATGAAGATGAACCGGTGACTAAGCAAAAGTCAACCTCGGAAGTAGTCCTAACCCAGGAAGATTTTAAGAAAAACAATTGTCAGAATGTGGGTGACGCCTTAAAATGTATTTCCGGTGTTTATGTGAAATCCGAGGGCGAAATCTCTTTACGGGACGTAAGCTCCGATAAAGTCGTAGTTATTTTTGATGGTCAACGTTTGAATACATCTGGAATCGTTGGTGTAAATGTAGCGGCGATTTCAATTGAAAATATTGACAAAATTGAATTGTTAAGAGGTGGCCGTTCGGCTCAATATGGGGCTGATGCCGTTGGTGGAGTAATCGTTATTACTACTAAAACTTTCAATGATACCCAATCTCAGAATCAGGAAGCGAAAAATATTAATTTCGATGTTAAGACGACCTATGGTTCTTACAATCGCGAAATTTTAAATATTTCTAATATGTTTAACCGGAAGAATTTTAACTACATTTTAAGTTATCGGCGGGAATTATGGGATGGCGATTTTGAATATACTAATGACCAAGGTCAAAGAGTTCGTTTAGGTAATAATCACCAATCTTCTTATGATATATTTTTCAAAGCCGGATTGAACTTTAGTAAAGATCAAACAATTACAGCTTCAACCGATTTTTATAAAGCGAATAATGGTTCGCCGGGATTGATTAGTAGCCTTACGCCAACGGCTCGTTTACGCTATGATAATAAATCATATAATTTGACTTATGATAAAAAAGAACTTTTTTCTGGCTTTAATTTAAAAGCTCAGACTTATTATCATGATTACAATATAGTTTATGATTATGATACTCATAGTGACCACAACAGTTATGTTTACGGACTGGATATTCAACAAAGTGGGCAGTTATTTAAATTGATCAACCTTTCCTATGGATATAATTTTATTAAAGATAAAATCGTCAGTACATCGGTCGGTAATAAATATCGTGATACCCATAGTGCCTTCGCAAACTTTACTTTAGCTAAGCAATTCAGAGGATTTATCAATAATTTTGAAACTTCACTGGCTATGCGATACGATTATCCTAATGATTTCGATCCAGCATTCAGCCCTCGTTTTAATATTTCTATGGGGCATAGCGGCAAATTTAACCTTGGTGTTATAAGCCATATAACTAAATCGTATCGAGCGCCAACTTTCAATGATCTTTATTGGCCAAAAGATAGCTATTCCATTGGAAATCCCAATCTCGTACCTGAAGTCGGAAATAACTATGATGTTGGTTTAACTTTTAATATGGGATTTTTAGCTCTTACCTCAAATTACTTTGTAAATAATGTCAATGATTTAATCGTTTGGGAACAGGATCCAGCTTTGCAAAATCTATGGACTCCCAAAAATATATCTAAAACAAACACTAAAGGGTTGGAGAATTCAGCAACATTGACCTTTTTTAATGGGATGTTATCTCTAAATGGCGAGTATACTTATTTAAAGGCCATAAATAAAAGCAAAGACGTAAATAAGTATAATAAATACATTACATATCGTCCCAAAAATAAATTAGATTTGACTACTACCTTTCGTAAGAAAAACTTAGAAGCGAATCTAATTTATCATTATACCGGTTTGCGTTATACCAATAGTACCAATACCCTATGGTTACCGTCGTATGAAACCATAGATTTCAACACAACCTACCGGTTTAATTTACTTAAGTTAGGCTGGAGCGCCACTTTTGAAATGACTAATGTAACTAACGAGGATTATGTAAAAGTGAAAGATACACCCGAGCCCGGCCGTATGTTTAAAGTAATGCTTGGTTGTACTTTTTAATCTAAAGGTAATGAATTTAGGCTGTCCCAAAATTTTGTTATGGTTAAGTATTCCCCTATTCTTACAAGCAGGGCAGGTAGGATCTATTTCTGGATTTGTCACAGATGCCGCAAGCAAGAAACCGTTGGTAGGGGTCAACGTTTATCTAAAAAATACTTCTATTGGGACAGCCACCAATGACGCTGGCTTTTATAAAATTGAAAACATACCTTTAGGACAGTATCAGATTTGTGTTGAAATGATCGGCTATGAAAAACCACCGGTGAAATATGTCAAAATCATTGCTAACCAAAACTTAGAATTGAATTTCGAGCTCAATGTTCAGGTGATCGATTTTCAGGAATCTGTGACTATCACCGCGACGCGTGGCCATAATTTGATTACTGAAGTTCCTTCTTCAGTTGATGTTATTAAGATGGAAGATTTAGAAGTTCGCAATCCGCAAAATCTGGCCGAAGCTTTACAGAATTTACAAGGTGTTTATATCAAAGATTATGGCGGATTAGGCAATACCAAAACTATTTCACTGCGTGGTTCTTCGTCTGAACAGGTTCTTGTAATGCTCGATGGTCAGCGTTTAAATAATCCCCAAACCGGACAGGTTGATCTCGCTTTAATCGAGACGGAAGGAATCGAAAGAATCGAAGTCGTGAGAGGAGGCAATTCCGCCCTCTATGGATCTGACGCTGTCGGAGGTGTCATCAATATTATTACAAAATCACCTCACTCGGGTTTATCAA
>DAOTJS010000028.1:0-17882 GCA_035448825.1 Fidelibacterota bacterium | reverse complement strand
ATGTACGAAGGATTCCTAATAATAAAATAGTAAAAATAAAATTAGGATATGATGAGGTTGATCTAAGACAAAAAATCAAAACACTCGGTGCAGAATGGAACAAAGCGGAGAAAGTATGGCAGTTAAGATTTGATATTGTGCGAGATTTGGGATTAAGTGAGAGAATTGTTGACAAATAACCAAAGTAGAGATAAATTGATAGCATGAAATTGGCGGATAAACATAAGCTTTTCATATTAGTAGGAAACTTTTCCTATATTTATGAAACTTTTCATATTAGTAGGAAAAATTTGGAAGATGGGTAAAGCGTCTAATATATATGTTGGGCGGCAAGAGCGGTGGAATGTTGCGATAAGTTCTCGAGTTCATCTTGGAGTCAGTATGAATACGTCAGCCATCGACATATTTTGTGGTATAGGTGGCCTTTCTTATGGACTGAAGAAGGCGGGTATATCCGTTGTTGCAGGGGTAGACATCGACGAATCCTGCAAGTATCCTTATGAGAAGAATGTGCAGGCCGAGTTCATCCAGAGAGATGTTTCCGATCTCCGCGGCGAAGAAATAAACGAAAGGTATTGGTCGAATGATGTGTTGAAAATCTTGGCTGGCTGTGCACCTTGCCAACCATTCTCCACGCATTCTAATAAAATCAAGGACAAGATCCAAACGAGGAAATGGTGGCTACTCCGTGAATTCACGAGACTGGTAAGTGAGACGAATCCACACATAGTGACAATGGAAAATGTTCCAAATCTGGCAAATCAGGAGATATTCGCCGATTTCGTCACCTTTCTCGAACGGAATGAGTATTACGTTTCGTATTCGAACGTATATTGTCCTGATTATGGAATACCACAAAAGCGGCGGAGATTGGTCTTGCTTGCGTCGAAATACGGGGAGATTTCTTTACTTCCCAAAACACATTCCAAGGGGGAGTATGTTACTTTGAGGCAAGCAATCGGGCATCTTCCTCCGGTAGAAGCAGGAGAAGTATGCGAGACCGATCTACTGCATAGAACCTCGAAACTAACTCCTGTCAATTTGCAGAGGATCAAAGCATCTAGACCAAATGGAACATGGCTCAACTGGAGCGAGGATTTGCAATTGGAATGTCACAAAAAGAAAACGGGGAGAACTTATAAGGCTGTATATGGAAGAATGGCATGGGATGAGCCCTCATCTACCATTACTACACAGTTCTACAATTACGGTACCGGGCGGTTCGGTCACCCGATACAGAATCGTGCACTAACGATGAGAGAAGCGGCCATGTTGCAGACATTTCCCGAAGACTTCGAATTCTATGAGAATGAAAAGGACGTATCGCTCAAGAGGCTAAGCACATACATTGGGAATGCTGTTCCTGTAAAGTTAGCTTTTATCATAGGTAAATCAATCTTGAACCATACAGAGATGTATTATGGTAGAAAATAGTAAACAATTTACTTTCGAAATTTCCTTGAGCATTTTGAACCATCTCGGAAGGAACCTGTATCGAAGCTTTATGACCGTGCTGGGCGAGGCAATATCGAATTCATGGGATGCAGATGCGAACAACGTTTGGGTTTATATAGACAGGAAACGAGACTCGCTCGTCGTCAAAGATGATGGCGACGGGATGAATGCCGAAGATTTCCAGAACAAGTTCTTGAAGATTGGTTACTCGAAAAGAAAAGAAGGCTCAAGGTCTGCGAAGAACCGACCTTACATTGGCAGAAAAGGCATCGGAAAGATAGCCCTTCTCTCCTGTGCCAGAAGGATCAGTATATTGACAAGAAGATCGCCGGAGGATGAGTATGTGGGTGGAGTCATCGACAATTCTGGCTTGGATGATGCTATAAAGAATGATCTAACACCCGATCTGTATCGATTGGGCAGAGTCGAAGGATCGCTCTTCCAGCAATACCAGGAAGGACATGACCACGGAACGATAATCTATTTCGAGAACATAACCGAGGGAGTCCGCAACAGCATCAATCAGATTAGAAAAGTGATGGCTTTGTATTTCAGGTTTTCTTTGATAGATGACAGCTTCAGAATACACGTGGATAATCAGCCGATCACCCTCGATGATCTTGATGATCTGGCGACAAACACTCAATTCCTCTGGAACATCAATGATTTCGACGATCCCTACATTAATCAGAAACTTGTTCCACCAACACTCAATAAACAAGCGTCTATCACCGTTCAAGGGTTATTCAAGGGATTCATTGCATCTGTGAAAAAACCGAGAGATCTGAAGATTTTCACTACCGAGGAAAAGGTGGGGATTGATCTTTTCGTCAATGGCAGGCTGCGAGAAAGGGATCTCTTGCGGCATATCCCGACTGCAAGAATCTACGAGAATTATTTGTATGGTCAAATCCACTTCGACGAGTTGGACGACGAGATAGACAGGTTCACCAGCAATCGAGAGGGCATCGTTGCAGATGATCCAAAATTCCGAGAACTGTTGACAATCCTTCAAAAGGAAGTAATACCACAAATTGCTAACCAATGGGACGAGTGGAGAATCGAACATAGAGAGGAAGGCGATTCTGAAAATCGTCGTCTGTCACCCAGGGAAAGGAAGTCGAGAGACTTGTTCAATATCGTTTCCGAGGACTATTCTTTTCCAGCTGAGTCAACACAAAAGGGAAAAGTTGATGGATGGGTTGATAAGTTGGCCGAGGATGCACAGTTTAATTTTTCTTCCTACGCTGAGTGTTTCATATCTGAGAACCTATTGCGGAAATATATTCTAGCCAAAAAAATTACTATTGATAAGGATGCAAAAAAAATTATAAAAGATTGCAGAGATAAAGAGAGTAAAAATAAGAAAGCTGGGAATATCAATATTCAGATTAGGCAAACGAACGATGATTTGAGCTATCTAGACATTGCAAGCTTAGCAAAAAATGCCGAGCCAGAAAAAGGAAGCACAAATAATCTGACTATTGATGCAAAAGCATATAAGCCGATAAGAGACGCTCTTGCTCATACTGCTCTATTGACACAAGATGCAAAGCAAAAACTTACTACGGTTTATCATAACATTAAGGAAAGAATACGAACTCTATTATCCAATTTATAGTGGTATTTTATGCAAGAAAAGCGAAAATTGAAAAGTGACGAAAATATATTCAAACCGACTCCGTCATCCGAAGCGGCTTTGGCCAGGATGAAGGCCGCCAAGCCACGAGATACTGCTCCAGAAAAGGCACTTCGTTCGGCGCTTCATCGCAAGGGTCTCCGTTTTCGGCTTGACAAAAAACCCGTCGAGAATTTGAACAGGAAAGCGGATATTGTTTTCCGATCTGCGAAAGTGACAGTTTTCGTTGATGGATGCTTTTGGCACGGCTGTCCAGTTCACGGAACGCAAGCGAAAGCCAATGCCGAATTCTGGGCTCAGAAAATCAAACAGAATCAAGAGCGCGATTTGGACACAACGAGCCGGCTGGAAGCGGCAGGATGGATAGTCATTCGAGTATGGGAGCATGAAGGTCCAGAGGAAGTTTCCCAGAAAATCTACGATATCGTTGTAGAGCGCAAGCGGAAAAGATAAGGATGTATCAAGCCGCCCAACAACGGCATGAACACGACTTGCTCCTCGCTGCGCTCGTCGCAAGCGGGTTATGCCCCCCGTTATACCATAATATTTAGGATCATTTATAAGGGAAAATATGTATCCATCAATTGATGATTTTAAATTACTAAATGAAAACTTTATTAGTATCCCAGACAATCAAATTAGAGATTTACTGAATGCACTTAAAATGAAAGATTTTGAATGGCATCAAGACAATAAATATTTTTATAACACTAATCTGAATAAAGCCATAAAAGTTAGCGAATTACATCATTTTGACGCATGTAGTATAATTGAAGATTGGGGAAATCAAGATTTTATTATAAGACATTCTAATTTATTGTTCCTTACTAAATTCATATTTTGGGGTTTACCATTATTATTGATATTGGCTATAATATTATTAGTAATTGGAAAATATTTAAATGCGATTATTTTATTTTTATTCACTGTTATTATGTATTTCCTTGTTGAGGGTGCAAGGAAATTTTATCATACTGAAAAAAAGAGTGGCATTAAACCTTCAAGTATATCAAGCATTTTAATCATTGGCTGGATAATCAATGTCGTCCTACTATTTATCTCATCGGGAAATAGTACATATAATTTCATATTCCTTATATTGATGTTTGAATGGAGGGAACCATGAAGATCATTCGTTTATTGATTGTTTTTTCTCTGGCTATTTTCACATTTATTTGGACGATATTTCCAGAATGTGTATTGGCCGAAATGGTTCTGATGAAATAAAATAATATGCATATTTTCATTCTATTAATTTAAACTATGAAAGGAGAGGAAAATGAGCAAATATTTGTTTATTATATCCATATGTGTAGTCTTTTTTTTTAAATTTTTTAAGTTGTGGAAATAATGGTATTGTATCTTCAGATAAAATCAACAACTTATTTTTCAACGATACTTTGAAAATAGTATATCAAGATACTTTATTTAACTATGATGAAGATATTTGGATTACTTTTGATTCATTGATAACAGATTCTCGATGTGCAATAGGAACTGAATGCAAATGGGAAGGAAATGCCGAACTGTTATTTATTTTTAATAAAGTAGAAGAAATTGAATTTACCTTAAATACATATTATGGTTTTAGAACAGATACAACAATTAACAATTACAACATATCATTAATAAATGTGTTACCATATCCGCATAAGGATAGTTTATATACTGCCGGTGATTATTCGGCAGAGATAGCTATAGTAAAAATAGGAAGTAAAAGATGAAAATAATTACACGGATCACGGTATACTTATTGGCAGTATTTGCTTTACCTATATTTGCTCAGCGACCATACGAAAAGAATAAAGCGCTGGAAATTGATAATTTGAAAGTCGAGCGAAATCCAATTAAACCCAAAGGAAAAATTGGGAATCTGCCGGTTAAAACGATCTTAACCGACAATGGCAGAGAGTGCTGTGGCACACCTAATCATCCCTATGAGTTATTCTTGGAGTTATCGGATATAGAGCATAGAAAGACCCAAGTTCGCCATCCACAAACCAATGGCTTTGTGGAACGATTCAATCGGACTGTCCTGGATGAATTTTTCCGCCCGGCTTTCCGAACCAAAATGTACGAATCGGTTGATTCCTTGCAAATAGACTTAGATAAATGGCTGAAAGAATACTCCATGGGAGTTCCTTCGGAACAACGAACAACGACCGCACCGCGGTTACCGCAATATGGGAAAACGACCAATCGATCGCATCAACGAATATTTGAAAAATGTTTCAGCAGAAGGTTAACCATACATTAGAAGTATATAAGAATGTATGGAAAAAGGTATAATTAAACGAAAAAGGAGAAAAGAAATGAAAGTAAGAGTATTGTTTGTTGTGCTGATTTTAACAGTGTTTTCAGTATTTCTGTATGCAGAAAGTGGTATTACTGCATCTTTTAAAACTGGATTTCCACTAACTGGAACAAGTTTTGGTCTTAAATTAGGTCCATTAAATCCTTATTGTGGAATCGATATCGCACGTATTTCCGGTAAATACGAATCTAGTTATACATCTTGGGATAGTAAATATTCTTCCTCTTCTTCAGGATATATACTATACAAGGACTATGAACGGAATTCGACTTTTGAAGGTTCTGCAATGCTATTTATACCGCATGCAGGTCTAAAATTTTATTTATGGAAAGCATATTTAATAGGTGAAATGATGATCTGTATCCCAAATGTTAATGGGACAGAAAAAGGAGAACGTATATATTATGAATCCAACGGGGAAATATGGGATAGAGAAAAATGGGATGATAAATTATCAAAAGATGATAAGAAAATATTAAAGGATGCACTTGATTTTATGGGAATGAAATTAGGTATTGGAGCCGAATATTTCTTAAATGATCACGTTTCTATTGGTGGTGAGTTTGGATTAAGGATAATTTTAAATAGTTATACAGATGAAGAGGAAGATGAATATATAGACGATAGTCGTTACGAATATCGTGAAAAATGGAGTGATGATTTATCTGCAATACTAGGTGTAACATATACATCTTTTTCTTTGAATTTCATTCTGTGATATAAGGAAACTTCTAACCATCAGATGGAGGCAACAGGGTGAGCTGTTCGACAAACATAATATTTCTGACTTTTCAAGGGAGTTTTGGACTGCGAAAGTTTATCGCTTCGTTTCACCTTGTGTCTCATCATTATACGTTAGGTTTATAAACAATGATTTTGGGTAATGTGAGATTAACTAAATCAGTAATAATTATTTCGCTGATATTCCTAATTAATTGCGACTTGACGACAAAACCAAACGAGTCGGAATGTGTGCTAATAACTGACGATGTAAAATTATCTTATGATTGTGATTATCTGGATACTGTAAGAGTTCTTGATATTGATTTTTCTTATATATATCATTTTGAGGGTAATGGAGGTCAGTTAATAAAATATTTTTATTTTTTTAAAGATATTAGAGCAAAATCTGGTTATGGATCAGGTTGGGTAATGAGTAGTGATAGGAAACCTCCAATGAGTATACCATCTCATTATATCAACTGCAATTCATTAGATACTCTTAGATATTCACATTTATTTGATATATCTAAACAAGATACTTTTTATAAAGAATTTAAGTTTACTTTAAAAGGATTTTTTAGTGATTCTGGTTTTTTCAATGTAAATGATACTCTTAATAAAATATCCTTTGAGTATCTTTATATAGATACGATTTTGATTATAAAATAAAACCTAACCATTGGCTGGAGGCAACGGCTATATCTGTTCGATGAATTTGAAGTTTGGCGATTTTACAGGAGATTTTCGGAAAGCGAAATCAAATCGCCTCTAATTCCGCTGTGCCTAAGCCTTGTTCGTTATACGATAATATTAAGTCGTCTCTGAAAAAAGGTATTAGGTGCATAGAATGTAAGCATAATTTGGTTGGTTAGAGTTCAAATACAACTTTTTGTGGAAAATATGACCTAATATCTGGCTTAAAAATTTGGGCAAAAAGAAAACTTTCACCTGCCTGTCACCTGCCTGTCGGCAGACAGGGCAGGCAAGGAAGTTTTCTCATATTATAACCACTTGCACATAATACAGCATTGATGTGATCGCCTTCAGCACCTTTCAAGTAGTTTCTACCCATGCGATTATCGGATTTCAAATGACCAAAAATCGGTTCTATATCCGAGTGCCGCTTTAACCAATTGCGCTCCGCTCGTGTTGATTGTTTCATTTTCCGATTACTGACTATGTTTATTTCGGCATTCCCCTGATAATCATGCTTGCGAAAAGTTATCAGAGAGAATAAAATAAAGTTGGATTTTATACTGAATCCAGTTGCTATACCAAAAAATAATTTATCTAATGTCTCAATGAACCTCCTCGATGCAAGTGTCGAGGTATCTTAATCGGAAAATTAATAGATGAGGCACCAATGTTTCTCATACTCTTCTTTTGAAAGGATACCTCGAGGTAAGCCTAGAGGAATGTTTTAATTTAGAGTATATTAAAATGAGGAGTTTTAATCATGATTATTTTCAATTTTTGTGTTAATAAATCATTTTTAGAATATTCTTCACATAGTATAACTATTCCCCAAAATAATTATCAAAACCTAGTTGAATACAAGCTTGATAAGGGCGATTTTACGTTAATATTTCCTAAAGGCGAAGTATTAAAAGGCTATATTTACCTTGGATGTTCAAGTTGGGGTAAGTACTACCAAATTAGAACGCGTGGCAAACAAGATTTTCCAAAATATTTACTTTCAAATAATCAATTATTGGTTATACTTTTTAGCCATAATGAAAAATCATACTGTGTTTTGGAATATAAACAATAAAATTTGGGGGGATATTATGATCAATTATTTCAGAAATTTTGTTTTTGTTATTTTGTTTCTTTTTACTGGAATTATTTTTTATAACTGTGAAATGTCGCTTGAACCATCTGAAATAGAAGTCAAGGAGAATCCTATTGAGTTAAAATGGATAAAAAATGATATTAACACGTCGTGGTGTTGGTATATTACTGAATGTAAAGAACTATTTAACAAAGGAACAGAGTGTGACTAAATATTACTATATTTAAGTAACAGATATTTTACATATTCAGTCAATGACACTGTATATTTAATATTAATGGAAGATACAGGTAAGTGGCAAACTTGGCATTGGTGTGAAAAATAGAACAAAATTGGAGTAATAACTTTATCTATCATTTAGAGGCTAAATCTATTTTACAAGCGATGAATTTGAAAGTTTGCAAAATACTTTTAAAATATTTTGGAATTGATGATTCTTTTCATGTTTGTTGCATTATAAGTAAACAGCTCTTATAAACTTTTCTTAATAACTGATTAAACGCCGATTTAAAAAAGCCTGACCAAAAGTCAGGCTTTTTTGTTATCTACTGGTCGGTTGTTAAATCCGAATTCACATTTCAATGCCTGGTCGGGCGGTAATACCCTTTTGGTAATAATGCTTGATTTCGCGCATTTCGGTGACGAGATCGGCGGCCGCTATAACTCGCGGATCGGCTTTCCGCCCGGTAATCACGATTTCGACCTGCTCCGGCCGGTTCTGCACCACCTTTAGCAATTCATCAACGCTAAATAGATTGTAGTACACCGCGATATTGGCTTCATCCAGTATCACCAGGTCATAATCCCCGGACTGAATAACCGACTCCAACTCGCGCAAGCCATTTTGCGCCAGGCGAATGTCCTCATCGTCCGGTTTATCTTTGATAAAGCAATGCCGACCAAACTGTTTAATTGTAATGTCCGGGGCTAATCGGCGCAGGGCTTTGATCTCGCTATACTCGGCGCCTTTGACGAATTGCCCGATAAAAACCTTCAGTCCAGCACCAGCGGCTCGCAGAGCCAGACCCAATGCCGCGGTCGTTTTGCCCTTGCCACCGCCGGTGTAAACTTGAATTAATCCTTGCATTCTAATCCTTTTTGTTTGAAATCTGCTCAAAATTTAATTACTTATCGGTAACAAATGACTATGAAAATGCAACCAAATAAAAAAGTGAAAATTTGCCTCGAACCGCTCGGGCGAGAGATCGAAGTTGACGTCGGAACAGCTCTAAAGGACGTCCTTTTTGAACAAGGTGTGGAATTTCCCTGCGGCGGGCGTGGCATTTGTCGCAAATGCCGCATCAAAATTTTAAAGGGCAACCTGGCCGTCAATGAAGTTCAGAAAAAGGCGTTTACTTCCGATGAAATCAATCAGGGCTGGCGCTTAGCCTGTCAATGTCAGGTGACGGAACCGTTAGTCATCGAACTCGCCCAACTGGAAACCCCGATTCTGGCTGATGCCTCCCGGATAAAACCTGCCGGAGAAAGCGGCCTGGCGGTGGCAGTTGATCTCGGAACGACTACTCTGGTAGCCCAATTACTCGATTTGTCCAGCGGAATAGTTCTAGGCGTGGAAACGGCCCTCAATTCGCAGGCACAATATGGTGCCGATATTATGAGTCGCATCCAGTTTGGCCTGAAAGCCGAAGGCCGAGAATTATTGCAAAACCTGATTCGCCGTCAAATCGGGCAAATGATCGCCCGCCTGATAGAAAAAGGTCAATGTCCGGAGCGGCGACTGAAGCAGGTTAATATCGTCGGTAATTCCGCTATGCACCACTTGTTTGGCGGGTTATCGGTTGAACCGCTGGCGGTTTTGCCGTTTGAAATCGAACAGCCGGGCGAATTGGAGTGGTCGGCTAAGGAAATCGGCTGGCAATTGCCGGGCAATCCCAAAGTAAAATTTCTACCGTGTCTCGGCGGATTCGTGGGGAGCGATATTCTGGCTGGAATTCTGGCGGTCGGGATGCATCGCAGTCCCGAACCCGTTGCCCTGATTGATCTCGGCACCAATGGCGAAGTCGTCATCGGCAATCGCGAAAAAATCCTATGCGCTTCTACTGCCGCTGGACCGGCGTTTGAAGGCGCGCAGATTGCGATGGGAATGCGTGCCACCACCGGCGCCATCGGGAAAGTTTGGCATACCGATGGTCAGTTGCAAGTTGAGGTAATCGGCAATGTCCCGGCGCGCGGGATTTGCGGCAGTGGATTGGTGGACGCGATCGCCGCTAGTCTCGATCTTGGCTGGATTGACTCAACCGGACGAATTACCTTGCCCGAACGAGAAATCCCGCTCCAGAAGCCGGTTGTCATTACCCAGTCCGATGTTCGCGAATTGCAATTAGCAAAGGGCGCCATCGCGGCCGGAATCCAGATTTTACGGCAGCAATTGAAATTGAAACCGGCTGACATAAAGCAAGTATTTCTGGCGGGAGCATTCGGCAATTATATCAATGTCACCAGTGCCCGGCGGATCGGTCTGCTGGATTTTCCGGCTGAAGTAATTGATCAGGCTGGAAATACTGCTTTGCGCGGCGTCAAATTGTCTTTAATTGATGAGGCTGAATATCGCCGGATTCCGCCAATTACCAGGCATATTCCGCTGGCTACAGACGCTCGATTTATGGAAATATTCGCCGAAAATATGAACTTTCCGGATTAAGTCATGGTTACCCCGATTATTATTTACTGACCGCGAAACCCGCGCAATGATATGAAAGATTTATTAGACAGGATTAACTCCGGAGGCTCCGGAGGAGTCTCAGAAGAGAGAGTCACGCTCGGCGGGACAAGATTTTCTTTTTTCTCATACCAAGTGGTGGTTAAGGTATTGTAGAAAGATTGAGTATTTTAGACAAGATTGACTCCGAAGGAGTCTCTGGTGAGACAAGATTTTTTCTGATACCGCGTAGCGGTTAAAGTATTGTAGAACGATAGAGGGCAAAATATTATTCTCCGGAGGAGATTAAGGAAATACCGACTTGTGTCAAGCCAAAAGGAAAATATTTCAACCGTAAAAATAATAATTACTGATTTGGCTTAACCAAAGTCTGATTTTACTCTTATGGACAATGACATCTCCCACCGCACTGTCGGAGGCATTCCAGACTACCAATTTTAATCCTGTCCTATCAGAACAAATTGGTTTAATCATTACCAGTAAATAGGGAGGCGTGCCAAAAGTTATAGATGACAAATATTTTACATTAGCCTATGGGTTCTTTTCCCGGGTCGTGATCATTGAAATTATCGCGGAATAACATAGGTTAGCACGCTAACCGACCCGAAACTGCCGTAACCACCTTCGACTGTACTGATGGTTTCCAGAAAAGATTGCGGAATGATGCTCGAAGTGGCATTTAATATCGTCGTCAGGTTCTCATCATAGCCAAAAACCTGGATCACCAGCGGAGCGCCCAGGTTATTGCTGAGTTTAAATTGCAATTCCTGGACAATCGCCCCGTTATTCGCGAATCTATTTACCAGTTGACCATTTTCACACATTAAATAAACATCATACATGCCAGCGTCGGAAGTCGTACGCAAATTGAAATTTACTCCGCCGTCGGTAATTACTACTGAACCGCTATCAATTTCTGACACATGAGGAACTTTGGTGCTGGCGAACAGGTCGGGCAATCCCGGCGCAGTGATGGTCAATTGATAGGTTTCACAGGCGACCGGTCGGAAATCGGGATTAATGTATTTATGGTTGCTTTGTTCGCCGTAATAATGAAAAATATAGCCAGTGGTATCGCTAGTACCCGATATCCGAACGTTAGCGTTTTTGACAATCGGTAAGGTATCCACCCAGATTTCATATTCATCGGTAGCGTACGCTCGCTCGACATAAACAAAAGAACTCGCCGTAGTATCCTCCAGTCGCACGACTCCCAAGATATTCAAACCCGGCACGAATTCCGTCTCGATGATCGCGTCCGGCATTGGCCCGGGTTGCCAGGGCAAATCGCAACTTTGCCAGGCAGCCAGAGTGGCTAGGACTGACATCAATATTATCAAAATTTTGTCTTTAGATATTTTCATAATTAAAACCGGAGCGTATATCCAAAACTTACACTGGGGAAATATTCCAGCCCGAAAGCATAATAGCCGTATTCAGGAAAATAAAAGTAGTAGTAAGGATTGCGCCGCAGAAATAACAAATTGCGAATTGTCATAGTCGTATAAGCCTCTTTCAATCCGAGATACTCCGACAGGTGTTGGCCAAATCCTTCACGCAATTTTTTCTTCCAGCCGATATCCCAGACAATGCGCGGCGGAAAGCGGACGTTGTTTTTCACCGGGGTTATATCGCGCGGGAAACCGCCTACGCTGTTTTCCAACGGGTTGTAAAAATACTGGTTGTAACGACCAGTTTCCCAGGTGCGCGGATAACCAGAACTGAATTGAAAAGTCGTGCTGGCGGTGATTGCCGGGGTCAATTTATACATTAACAAAAGTTTCAAATTATGCGGCTGATCGCCTTCATAATAATACCAATGACCGTCTTGTAAAGATGGGTAACTGCGAGTACCGTGTGAAAAAGTATAGCTAACCCATCCGGAAAGGCGCTCGATTTCACCGCGCAAAAGCCATTCGATTCCGTAAGCCTTACCGCGCCCGGCTTCGAGGATTTCGGACAATTCGAGCGATTTTTTAGCGGCGTCATATTCCAGACGATAAAGCCGGTTCAAATCTTTGTAATAACCCGTAACCGAATATTCCAGTTTATCGGTTAAAAAGCCCTCGACTCCGAGAATGTAATGGATAGATTCGACCGGCTTCTGGTTTTCCAGATTGTAGTAATAATCCAGGAATTGAATGAATTCTCGATTGCGTGAGTCCAGAGTCGTAAGGTACTGATAATAATGTCCCCAGGCGGCTTTGACAGTTGTGATTCCCAATCGCAGAGCCAGAGCGGCACGTGGTTCAAAATGCCAACTTTCTGATGACCTTTGCCGCGAACTGCGCCCACCGAATTTCAGCGCCAGATTGCCGATTTCGATTTTATCCTGAATGTAAACCGCTTGGAGATCGGCTTCAATACGACGTGCCGAAGTATCAGTCTGCCCACCAATTTTATTTAAAAAACTTAAATGGCTTTGCTCCCAACCGAACTTGAAAGTCTGATTCCAGAAAGTAAACAGTGAAAGGCTGGCTTTGGCGGTATAATCTTGCACGGAATTGCGGATTGAAGTGCGATATTTGATAATCCGGTCTAGATTGTTGACAGTATCTGGAAAAACAAAGTTGACATAGGAATCATTATTAGCCCGCGAGCCGGAATGAAAAAAATGAGTTTCTAGTAAAATATTGGTGCGGATTAAGGTATGCGTCTGAATTCCGACTGCCCGATTCTCGGTATCGGTGATAAAACCTTCCTGAAAATTTTCGTAAAAATCGTAAGGGAAGTATAGCATTAGGTTATCCAGACTATAATCGAGATAATCGCGCGCATAAAAAGCCGTCAGGCGCAATTGAGTGCGTCCGATTTTACTTAGATATGAACCCACAAAATCGCCCATCACATTCGGCGAGTTCATTAGCACGCGATAAGCCAGATCGGAAATCAGACGACCGGACAGCATAGCGGTGGCATTTTTCTTTACCGGAAATTCAATAGCGCCGCTGATACCCGAGGTGGACGGCCAGAATTCCCCATGCACTTCACTCTGATGTCCCTCACGGGTGGTGATATTCAGAATCGAGGAATTGCGGCCTCCATATTCAGCATCGAAACCACCGACCAGCATCTCGATATCCTTGATCGAATAGGGATTGAAAATAGCCTGTGAACTTAGAAAATGCTGAGGATTATAAATCGTCATACCGTTCAATTGCACCAAATTCTCGCCCGGGTCACTGCCGCGCACATGCAACTGCGGCGAAAGCGGATCCGACATACTCACACTGGGCGAAAATTTCAATAATTGAAAAACATCATCGCGAAATTGCGGCGCCTCCAGTAAGACAATCGGATCCACCTGGAAACTGGCAATATCCATTTCCTTTTCGATTAAAGTGCCTCGCTGACCGATGACCTCGACGGCGGTAGTTGGCAAAGCCCGCGCCGTCATTTTTATTGTACCTAGAAAAAGTGCTTTGTCGCTAACATCGATCCGCATCTCACATTCGGCATAACTGATATGCGAGAGTTGCAAAGTCTGAGGCCCAGCCGGCACCTGGCGTATCACGAAAAATCCGCGCAAATCGGAGGCGGCTCCCAACCCGGTGTTCGCGATTAGAACATTGACGCCGATAATCGCTTCGCCGGTTTTTTCATCTACAATATAACCGGAAATATTGGCGGCTTGCAGACCAGTGAACAAAATTAGCCACAGAAGAGATATTCTCTTCATGGTAGCACCAGCCCTATGGAGAACAGCCAGCCGATTTCCAGAGTATTGATCACTGACGGCAATATATTGACTGCCTGATGCAAACCCGCGCCTACGAAAAGTCCTTTGTGATAAACCGGCCGATATTCCAGACTGGCATTAAACCCTAAATTGACCAGCATAATGTTCCAGAAATCAACGTATTCATATTTGCGGGGATTGAAATTGTTGAAGCCAACCCGAATAGTAGTATTGAGACGCGCCAACCAAGACGGGGTCAGGCGAAAATACCACTGTTGATCCTTACCACCGATGGCGATAGATTCGTGCTCGGAAGATTTGCGGTAATAGATTCCCGGTGATCCGCGAATGAACTTTTGCATTTGATCAGCCGGATAATCCAGCGCAAGGTGAGCGATTACGATATAGCCATCGCGTAAACCGATTATATCAGTCCAGGGAATCATCTGCCGCCGATAACGATAAGGGGAAACCGGTAAATCGGAGACCGGTCGTTTTTGCAGAGATTCAGTCTGGGCGATCATCCATTTGTTGAGTAGAATCGCGATGTTGTCCGACGGCGCTTGCTTCCTGGTGGTCTTCTCACGCAGTTCCCATTGCCAGTCGCGAACAGTCTTTCCGCTGGAATCCACCAGCCGCGTATAACCGTTCAAGGTGCGCGCCGCGCCGAACGTCGGACTGGCGTCATACCAGAGACTGAGATGATCAATAACCAGAGTTTGATTGCCAGTAACCTGAAATTTTTGGGAAAATTTCGTCAGTTGCGTTTCCAGTGGCTCATTCAAGGCGATGTACTGGTCAACCGGAATGTAGCGCCATTTCTTGATTTGTTGAATGCCGATAATGGTCGGTGGATCAACTCGTTCGTCGAGTATCTGAATAGCCGGGAAATCGGTCAGCGTAAGCGCATCGGCATAAGTACTGACGTAAAGTGTATCCGCAATTAGCTCCGACCAGTAAAATTTGAACGCTAAGGCTTTCGAGAAACACAGCCCTAATGCAAGATTTAAGAATGTTATTTTTACAGTATTTTTATTATTCAACATAAAAACTGTTTTATTAAAGTTGATGTGAATTTTACGACCAAAGTCAGGAAAATGCAATTTTAAGAGCGATGGAATTTTTTTAGATAGGATCAACTCCGAGAGGGTCCATCTCGGCGGGACAAGATTTTCTTTTTTATTATACCGCGTAGCAGTTAAGGTATTGTAGAACGATAGAGGGCAAAATATTATTCTCCGGAGGAGATTAAGGAAATACCGACTTGTGTCAAGCCGAAAGGAAAATTTTTCAATCGCAAAATTATTGATTAATGATTCGGCTTAACCCAGGTCTGATTTTTCTCACACGAACAATGGCAACCGCCACCGCACTGCCCGCTGTGCTTTTCGCCCTTGTAGCGACTGAATTTCAGCGCCGCCATCATTAGAGCAAAAGCCAATGTCGCACATCCCAATATTACTAGAAAATAAATCAGCATCAACCTTACCTGTTTTTACTTGAATAGCGTCCCGATTTCACGATATTACTTTATTAGAATTCATCGTATAAAATATTCTCAGGTTCGACGCCGAGACCGTCCAGCATTTTTAACACGGCGCTGACCATTAGAGGTGGTCCGCAAAGGTAATATTCGCAGTCTTCCGGCGCCGGGTGATTGATCAAATAATTATTCAATACTACCTCGTGGATAAAACCGCAATAGCCCTTCCAATTATCCTCCGGCAAAGGCTCGGAAAGCGCCACGTGCCATTCAAAATTCGGAAATTCTCTCTGCAAAGCATCGAAGTCGTCCTGATAGAACAGCTCCTTCAGGCTCCGTGCGCCGTACCAGAAGGAAATTTTACGCTGACTGTGCAGGCGTTTCAATTGGTCGAAAATGTGTGAACGCATCGGCGCCATTCCGGCTCCGCCGCCGATGAATACCATTTCCCTATCAGTTTCTCTGGCGAAGAATTCTCCATACGGCCCGGAGATCGTTACCCTGTCGCCTGGTTTCAGGCTGAACAAATACGACGACATTTTACCCGGCGGAGCATCCGGCTTTTCCGGCGGCGGCGTGGCGATGCGCACATTCAGCATAATTATGCCCTTCTCGTCCGGATAGTTGGCGATCGAATAGGCTCGCACAATCTCTTCGTCCACAACGGAAACGTAGCGCCACATATCACAGCGATCCCATTCAGCTTTAAAAGGTTTCTCGATCACGAAATCCCTGAAATTTACGCGGTGCGGTCCGGTCTCTACCTGAATATAACCACCCGCTCGAAAATTCATCTGCTCGCCGGGCGGCAAATCCAGAACGAGTTCTTTGATAAAAGTCGCCACATTGCGATTCGAGCGTACCATGCACACCCATTTGCGGACTGCGAAAATTTCCGGTGGAATCGCCAGCCGCAAGTCTTCCTTGACTGCCAGTTGACATGCCAGCCGCACACCTTCACGGGCTTCCCGGCGATTGATATGCGCCAGTTCCGTCGGTAATATTGTGCCGCCGCCTTTTAGAACCTTTACCTTGCACAGTCCGCAAGTGCCGGCTCCTCCACAGGCGGATGGCAAATATATTTCCTTTTCAGCCAGTGTATTTAGTAGTTTGCCACCGACCGGCGCATCGAAAATATAATTCGGATCGTCATTGACATTAATTTTAATCGTGCCGACCGGCACTAAATAGGACTTTGCCAGCAGGATCAAGCCGACCAGTGCCAGTACGATTATTACAAAAACTCCGACTGCAATTAAAATTAAAGTCAAACTACTCATAAAATCGTATTTACTAAAGCTGAATTCCGGAAAAAAGCATAAAAGCCATTGCCATTAACCCGGCCGTGATGAAAGTAATGCCCAGTCCGCGCAGACCGGCTGGAACGTTGCTGTATTTCAATTTTTCGCGAATACCGGCTAAGGCAACAATCGCCAGCGCCCAGCCCATCCCCGAGCCAATCCCGAAAACCACACTTTCGCCGAATGTGTAATCGCGTTCGACCATAAAAAGCGACCCGGCCAGAATTACACAATTGACGGTGATTAGCGGTAGAAAAATCCCCAACGCATGGTAAAGTTTCGGCACAAATTTGTCCAGCACCATTTCCAAAATCTGGACAACGGCGGCGATCACGCCGATATAAGTTATCAAACCGAGAAAAGTCAAATCTATATCAAGGCCCAGCCAGCTCAGAGCGCCCTCAGCCAGCAAATTGCGATATATCAGGTTATTGATTGGAACCGTAATCATTTGAACAATAATAACCGCGATACCGAGCCCGACTGCCGTTTCCAAACGTTTGGAGACTGCCAGAAAGGTACACATACCAAGGAAAAAAGCCAGTGCCATATTCTCGATGAAAACGGACTTGATAAACAGACTCAGGTAATGTTCCAGCATAATTTATTCCTGCTTTGTTTCCGGTTTCAAAGTGTGTAAACCCCAGATAATTAACCCGATCAGGAAAAAGGCGCTGGCCGGTAAAACCAATAAGCCGTTCGGCACGTACCAGCCACCTTCGGTATTAACCCGCAGAATCGTAACCCCGAGCAATTTTCCAGCGCCGAATAGTTCGCGAATCGAAGCCACAATCAAAAGAATCAGACTATAACCCA
>DAOTJS010000027.1:0-23554 GCA_035448825.1 Fidelibacterota bacterium | reverse complement strand
TTGCCGGTCTGGCTGACGAACATTTTAGCGTGGAGAAAGTTACCACGAACGGCCGTAGTCGGACTCAAATCCGCAAATTGCTTCCCGAAGAAAGAGTAGATGAAATCGCTAAATTGATTGGCGGTCGCTCAGTCAGCGAAACTACCTTAAAACAGGCTCGTGAATTGATGGAGTGAAGATGGATTTTTCGGAATTAATATTAAAGAGGCGCAGTGTTCGCAAATATTTGCCGAAACCGGTGGCGCGTGAACTGATTGATAAATGTCTGGATGCTGCGCGTTTAGCACCTTCGGCTTGTAATGCTCAACCCTGGTATTTTATTGTGGTTGATGATGAGGAAATGAAAAACCAATTGTGTTCAGCCGCCTTTAGCGGGATTTATTCCTCGAACAAATTCGTGAAAAACGCCCCGGTGATAATCGTAGTTATTACCGAACAAAAATCCTACCAGGCTAAACTTGGTGGATTTTTTCGCAATCTCAAATATGCTTTGGTTGATATTGGTATTGCCGGGGAACATCTAGCCTTGCAGGCGGCTGAACTGGGATTAGGAACTTGCTGGCTGGGCTGGTTCAGTGAGAGTGGCGTGCGTAAGGCTCTTAGACTATCCAGATCTGCTAAAATTGATATAATGTTTTGTCTCGGTTATCCGGCGGATTCCGAACGCCCGAAAAAGCGCCGAACGCTGGATGAGATACGACGATATATTGACTAAAATTTAAAATACTGGACAGCCTAGAAAGGCTGTCCTACGGTTGAAATTTATTAATCGTAGGACAGGCATTCCTGCCTGTCGTTTACTCGTAGGTCGAATTGTTAATTCGACCGGCGATTTAACAAATCGCCTTACAATGGTAAGGCATTCTTGCCTGTCAATAATAAAACCCAAGTCAAAATAGTATTTCGATTATGGCGAGTCAATGGACCGATTTATGCTGAATAGTATTTTTATTTTTAGTTTGATGTCTGCGGTGACAGCCTGGAAAGGCTGTCCTACGGTGGTATAGTGTTATTAATCGTAGGACAGGCATTCTTGCCTGTCAAAGAACAGTAGCATTTCACCATTTTAATAGATTATATTAGATAAGATAATAAGAGGAATCCGAATTTTGACTGACAGAAAAACCTCGTTTTCAAAAAGACATCTACCGCATATTTATATTCCTAACAGCTCCTATTTTATTACTTTTCGGTTAGCTGGCTCTTTACCAGAAATTATCGTGCGAAAATATAAAAATTTGCACAGATTAGCTGTCCACCAAATAAAAATTAGTATTACCGATGAAAAGGAACGGCAACAGCTTATAGATATTCAGAACGAAAAATATTTTAAGAAAATTGACAGAATTTTAGATAAGTGTAGATTTGGAGATCAATACCTTATGAAAGCAGAAATAGCTAGTATAGTTACTTCTGCGTTGAAATTCTATGATAAGAAAGAATATCAACTACTTTGCTATACTATTATGCCTAATCACGTTCATACTGTATTTACTTTGGAAGAATGCTCGAGACCATTATCGAAAATAATGCAATCGCTGAAGGGATTTTCAGCACATGAAGCGAATATAATTCTGGCGCGGAAAGGTATTTTTTGGCAAGATGAAAGCTATGATCATATTATTCGTGATGAGGATGATTTGAGAAATAAAATTTATTATGTTATTAACAATCCGATAAAAGCCGGATTGGTAAAATGTGTTGAAGATTGGCCTTGGACATATATAATGGAAATTCCATTTGATTAAGGTAATGTAAGCAATTTTTCATGCTGATTTAAGAACGTTGTTGACAGCCTGAAAAGACCGTCCTACGGCTAAAAATTATTAATCGTAGGACAGGCATTCCTGCCTGTCAATAATAAAACCCAAGTCAAAATAGTATTTCGATTATGGCGAGTCAATGGACCGATTTATGCTGAATAGTATTTTTATTTTTAGTTTGATGTCTGCGGTGACAGCCTGGAAAGGCTGTCCTACAGTTGAAATTTAATAATTGTAGGACAGGCATTCTTGCCTGTCGGTTTGAAGACTATTGTTTGATGAGAACCGTCGGCGAACCTGCACCGCGATGAACTTTCAATGTCCGGGCATCGAATCGCAGGCAACATAAATTTGAATCGCTCGGGCCACCGGGATACATACTAAGCAACCCATCATTCCAAACGGCTTCCTTGATTTTCAGATCATCAACTAAAGTAAGAATTCCCGTCAAAATAACGGCTTTAAAAGTAGTATTATCAGAGACATAGACCGAAGCTTTGGGATTCTGGCGAATATGCTTCACTTTATCGGTATGGATGTTACCGATGAAATATGTATCCAACGAATTGGCTTTTAAAATTTGTTTTTCGATTAGTCGAGGATACATATTGCCCATAGTTCGAGCCTCGGGATATCCATATAAATTTACTGTGGATAAAATTACCAGCGGTTGATTTTTCAATAAGTCAAGAGCGATTTTTTGCATTTCGGAGTATTCGGTGTCGGAAACCTCAGCATATTGTTCAGTCTGATTACCGATATTGTCATTGATTGATGGGCGATTGCACAATTGAAAAGTCAGTAATGTCAAAAATATTGTGATGATCGTAATTTTCCTCGTTTTATTCCGCTGAGATTTTACTATTTTGACTGCTATCATGATACCTCCGATATTTAATGGATTTTTCATTTGGGATTTTAATACGCCAGAAAATTATATTCAACTAAATTTTATATGGTGAGATAGTGTAGTAATCTAATTGAATTATGTCAAGTTGAGCTATCTTGAGGGCGGCGATTTAACGGATTGCCTTACGATTTTAATCGGTATTTTTGCCTGTCGGTTTGAGAATTGCGATGACAGCCTGGAAAGGCTGTCCTACGGTAGTATAGTGTTATTAATCGTAGGGCAGGCATTCTTGCCTGTCAGTTTGAGGTATGTGATGACAGCCTAGAAAGGCTGTCCTACGGATTAATGGTAAAAATATCTACGCTGTGACCAGCTAAGTTAATCTCGACTGCATTATAATTAATTGGACAGGTATTATTATTGATTAACGATTGGAGGGATTGACCCTTTAACCAATCAGGTAAAAATAGCGTCAAGTTGAGATTATTTGGGCTTTTATTTAATGCAATGATAAGCCGTTCATTGGCATCGCCGCGGCTATAAATGAATATGTCCTTTTCGGCTTTGATAGTGAAGTAATCGCCACGTCGCAAAGCCGGATGTTGATTTCGCAATTGAATTAGCCGGCTGACTTTCTGTAATTGCTCTTGTTCCAGGTCAGATAATTCCTCACCAAAACGCATCATCCGGCGATTGTCCGGGTCGTTAGCACCGGTCAAACCGAATTCATCTCCGTAATCAATGACCGGAATTCCAGGTACAGTCAATATATATCCGAGGAAGACTAATTCTTTCCGATAAGTAAGCGGATTATCCACCTTTATGGGTGGTTCTTGCCAGGCGCGCTTTGTGCCGTCATCAGACAAAGTCAGGTCGCCATCCAGAAAAGCCATTATGCGCACTTGATCGTGACTATCCATTAGATTGCCCATCAGATGATTATAGCCATAAACTTCCAGTGCTTTTCTAATAGCTAATTCCAAATCGCGAAAGTCGCCGGTCGGTTCTACAAAAACTCGACGGGCGGCGAAAAATTGATTAAAGTTAAATTGCGATTCGAGCATTCCATTATTGACATATGATTTAATCAATTCATTGCTGCCGAAACATTCACCAATTTGGAAAATATCCAGAGACCGGTGCGGATTTATCCGCTTATTAATTTTGGATGTTAGAGTTTGCCAGAAAGTATAGGGCACATGTTTAGTGGCATCGTGGCGGAAACCGTCTGCGCCGGTTTGTTTTAACCACCAAACAGCATTATCAGTCATAGTTTGAAGAGCCTCATATGAGCCTTCGTAATCGAAGGATGGCAGAAAAGTATCGAACCAGGTTGTCAGGCGATATTCATCCCAGCGCCGGATATTCAGAGATCCGTCCGGCAACTCCAATTGGCAAAACCACTCACGATGTTCTCTGAAATAGGGATGTTCGATGTGGACATGGTTGGAGACAAAATCAAGTAAAACTTTGATATTATGACGATGAGCCACCTCGACTAATTTTTTTAATTCTTGGAGGGAGCCAAAACGCGAGTCAGTCTGTCTGGCATCAGTTGGCCAGTAACCATGATAACCGGAAAAGTAATTATGGGGCTCAGGCCATTCCTGATAAGTACTATCAGTGGTTTTATTGACCGGCGAAATCCAGAGAGTATTGATGCCGAGGTCGTCGAAATAACCGGATTCGATGGTCCGGCGGATGCCGTCAAAATCGCCGCCCTGGAAATTGGCTTGTGATGCTAAGTGGGGATGAACTACCGGACGGTCGTTTCCTGAGTTGCCGTTTTTAAAGCGGTCGATCATTATGGCGTAAAGACAAGCATCGTTCCAGATGAAGGTATTATTATCGAGTGGTTTACCATTTTTCAAATAGATAGTGATCACATTGCCGGGTTGATTTTTGTATTGAGCCGTTGCCCGCAAAATATGCATCCCGATCGCATTTTCAAGTGAATTTAAATAGATCTGCAGTTGTTTATTTTTATGATGATAGCTTTTTGGTGGACAAAGATGATTATCCAGCAAGACAAAATAACGGATATCGCTGGTATCACCGAGGCAGTCAACAGCTAATGTAATGGTATCGTTCTGTCTTGTCGGCAAAATATAGAGATTGGCGGCATAATCAGCCAGCGGAGCCGTAACGCGTAAAACCGAATTGAAATAGCCGAATCCATTATCGGTCTTTTCCGGATTGGCGGGATCATAAATCTCGTTCTGGTCAACAACGAACTGGTATTCGTATAAACCATCGTCGAGCAAAACATCACGTGTAAAAATTCCGTCACCGTCTTCATCGGACATTGGTAATGAACTCCGCTTCCAATCATTAAAATTACCCATTACGAATATTTCCTGAACCGGTTTGGGAGGCTTGTAGGAAAAGGTGACCAGATTCTTTTGTTTGACAATGATCGGCAGACAAAGATCTTTTTTCTGGTTGGTAAAATTGATCATAGTCAATCCGGAAAATGAGTTGTTCGGAGTCAGAATAATTATATTGGAATCGGGTTGATAGACTAATTGAATATCCGGGTTGGGACTGAAAATCGGTTTATATTTCTTTGCGGTAAATATTTCAGAGAGACTCAATGATGTACTACATCCGGAATCAATTCGAACAAATTCGATTATTTCCGGTGGTTTATTTAATACGTTCCGTTGGGTACAATTAAAGAGACCACATATCAGCAAGGGTAAAACAATTAAGCGTAAACAAGAATGAAATCGAGTTGTTTTCATCTAGTTCTTTAGGGAGGATTACCTGTAATTAAAGGCGGTAAATCAGCATTGCCGAAATGGGTTTGACGGTAACTAAGGGTCCACTAATCGGGGAAATAATTTCCGGATCGGCGGAAGTATGATCTACGGCCAGAATCCATTTAGCTTTTGGGATTTTAAAGGTTTCCGGACGGCTGTTCGGATTGATTAAGATAATAACTTCGCGCCAGATGTCGCCGCTGGAACCGCGCTGGAGACGATAAGCTATGCAATTGGGGGGTACACTGAGTCCGAGTTCTTCAAAAAATGCCAAATTGCGGCGCACTTCTTCGGCGGTTTCCATTCGGAACATTGGGTGATCTCTGCGGATGCGGATCAGTCCCTGATAATAGGCGAAAATATCATGATTTTCCTGTTTGTAATCCCAGCGAATCTTATTGATTTTGTCCGGCTGGTTGTAGCTATTATTCGAACCGAATTTGGTGCGCAGGAATTCCTCACCGCCTTGCATAAAAGGAATACCCTGCGAAGTGAAAATGATAAAAGCGGCTAGCTTATCCATTGCTTTTAGTTGCGTGTCGGTATACATTTTATTGCTGCCGGTGGAGGCAACTAATTGATCCCAGAGTGTGCGGCCGTCGTGGCAGGAAACATAATTAATGGTTTCGACCGGATCAGCAGCAAAATCGTCGATACTACCCCGAATGCCGATTTTAACGGCTTCGATATTTTTGCCAGTTTGAACGTATCCCGGATCAGTATTATGCCACGGTCCTTTGAGAGCGTCACGGAAGTTGTCATTAAATACGGCGAAGCCCTCTTCGCGTTGAGCGCCTTTCAAAATCGGTTTGATGGGCGTTTCACCGACAGTCCAGGGTTCGCCGTAGAGAAAAATGTCGGGCTTAAGGGCGGTTAGTTCTTTAACGATTTGGCGCATAGTTTCCATATCTATCAATCCCATTAAATCGAAACGAAATCCGTCAATGTCATAAGTCTTGACCCAGTATTTGAGTGATTCGATGATAAAGCGACGTACCATCGGATTTTCACTGCGCACTTCATTGCCGCATCCGGAACCGTTCCAATAAGAGCCGTCCTCTCTCTGACGATAGTAAAAGCTCGGCACAATCCCATTGAAATTATAACGGATTTGCGGATTGGTTTCGGCGGTATGATTGTAAACTACATCCATAACAACCTTGATGCCGCGGCGGTGTAGGGCTGAAACCATCTGTTTGACCTCACGCACCCGACTTTCGTCATTTTCATTGGTGGTGTACCAACCGTCCGGTGAATTAAAATTGACCGTCATATAACCCCAGAAGTAATTATTGACCTTATTATCATGTTCGAAATCCTGAATGGGTAGGAGCTGGATAGTATTGATTCCCAGTTCAGTTAGATGGTCAAGACCGGTGCTGGTGGAAGTGCCGGGAATCGTTGTGCCTTCTTCGGTAAAACCAAGATATTTGCCTTTGTTTGTTACTCCGGAATTTTCGGCGATAGTGAAGTCGCGGACGTGCATTTCGTAGATAACTGCATCTTTTAAGGGAAAATTTGGTGCGGGTGCTATTTGAGTATTTTCTTCGTAAATCAAAGCCCGTCCGTCATGTGTAGTAGCGCAGGTGGTATAAGGGTCAAGCACCTCTTTTTTGGGTTCATAAGCCGGATCAGGACCGGCGACACTATAAACATAATATTTACCTTTTAGATCACCTTTAACTGTCACAGACCAGACGCTGTTCTGGATTTTAGTCAATTTATATTTCGTGGGCTTGCCACCTTGCGGTTGATCGTAAATATGTAGCACTACTGCCGTAGCGCCAGGTGCGAAAATCGCGAATCTGGTGGAATCGGGTGAATAAAAAGCGCCAAGCAGTTCCTGGGTTATGAACTTTTCATCATCTCTAATATACCTGAGCCAGACGGGACAATCCGCAAAGTTGGACATTGAAACACTAGCCGGCAAGTTATCAATTTCAATCGGAGGCAAATCTATCAGTCGCACGATTTCTGAGGAATGGGAGGTTTCCGGTAATAGGGAGATTCTGCCAGGCCGGATTTCTTGACCATCTTTCAATTTGATAGTAGCCGCGAGTGAGGTTGACATTTCTTTGGTAATTGCATTGGAAAAAACGAGCGTGATCATAGTAGGACTATCGAGAAAAGCCTTGCGGATTTTGGGGCTTATATCAGGACGAGAGTTATAGACTTTTTCATCGCCCTGTATGAGCCAGACTTCTCGATGGGCATTCGGTTTCCAGTAACGATCCTGATCGTCTTTTCTTTCCCAATTGCCATATTTTGGTAAAAGACCAATACTATTGGAATCGGGATAAATACTTAGATCGAGGTTGAAAATTAGACCGTAGTCATCCTGACCGGTTGCTTTGATTTCGGTGCTGAAATTATCCGACCAGGTCCAAAGCGTCCAGTTCTGGTAAGCTCCATCATAGCGGTGATAATGAACCGTAAGAGTACTCATTTCAGTTGCGCCTTTCATTAAAGAAACGATCATACAGGCAATAATTCCGAATATGATCGAACCGGTTTTTAATATTTTTGGGTAGTTTTTCATTAGCCGATTCCTTTTTAGGAATGATTAACATATCCAATATTAACAACTTTGTCTTTAAAAAACATAAAAAATTCTTTTCTTAGGATAATTCTACCGATATAGAGACATTTTTGCATTATTTATTTTGAACTCAGTTGAGACGTTAAAATTTGGCAATGGATAAAAATGTCTTGATATTCCCGAGTTCTTTTTATAGTTTAATTACAGATTTAAGGGATGAGATAAGAGATGGCAAAGAAATTGCGAAAATTGACAATTCTATTTTTAAGCTCTTTAATTTGTATCGCCTGGCTTATCAGTGATGCATCCGAACCGGTTCCAAGGACGAATGATTCGACCCCAAATGTAGTAAGAATTGGAGTTTTAAAAATACCGGCAGTTCTGGTAAAGGGTGGAACTTTCCAAATGGGTTCCAACGACGAAAGCAGTCCCGACGATACTAAACCGGCTCACCCTGTGACGCTGACTGATTTTTATATGAGCGTAACGGAAGTTACTATCGGTCAATACAAAGAGTATTGTCGTCGAACAGGCAAAGCGATGCCAGAACAAGAAGCTGGCACCGACGATTCTTATCCGGTTGCATTTGTTACCTGGTATGAAGCCAATGAATTTTGTCAGTGGGTTGGCGGTTATTTGCCAACTGAAGCGCAATGGGAGTATGCCGCTCGTTGCGGTGGGTTGGACTTGAAATATCCGAATGGCAATTCTATTGATCATTCATTTGCCAATTATTCTGGAACCGGTCAAGCTGATAAATGGAAAAGGGTTGCGCCGGTGGCAAAATTTCCACCGAATAACCTCGGCCTTTATGATATGGCTGGCAATCTCTATGAATGGTGTCAGGATTATTACCGCAGTGATTACTACAAAAATTCCAGTCAGATAAATCCCACTGGACCGGTTTCGGGTATGTTCAAAGTTATCCGAGGAGGCAGCTGGTATCATGGTAAAGAAGCAATGCGTACGACCAGCCGTTATCGTTATATGCCAGTTGCTCGATTAAGTTTTCTTGGTTTCAGGGTAGCCTGGGATCCGAGCGCGGTCCGAATTTCGGAATAGTGCTTACTAATAAAATTTAGCTTTAAATTTTCGCATGGGCAGTTTTGTAAGGCGAGATTACCTGAAATTTGCCATAATGCCCGCCGTGATTGGTGCGGTGGCTATGATGGCGCAGGTAGCATATTTGCGCCTGACGGCGCAGTCTTTTTATGGCAATGAACTGACGATGTGCATCGCTCTTGGTCATTGGTTAATCTGGACCGGGCTGGGAAGCCTGGTGGGTGCGCGATTAGTGCGGCGCAATTTATCGGAAAAATGGCTAACTGCAATCGTTCTAAGCTACGGATTGGTTCTGATCATTTTTGCCGCTCTGTTATTTTTGAATCGCCGGATTGCCGGGATTCCCACCGGCACGGTAGTCGGATTGGGAACGATTTTCGCCTGGACGTTTCTCCTTTTCAGTCTGCCAGCCTGGTTGAACGGGCTATTTTTCCCGCTAATTGTGAATTGGGTCAAAGTCAAGGCGGAATTGGCGCCGGTTCATACGGTTTATGCCGGTGAAGTAATCGGCTCGGCATTGGGGGGGTTGCTTTTTGCCGGTTTGATTCTATCCGGAGTGAGTACTTTGGATTGCCTGCTGGTAATTGTTTGGGTGATGATGGTTTTGGCGATCGGGCTCTTTATTTACTCGGAACGAATGCGGATAGTCCTGGTCGTCGGGGTTTCGTTGATAATCGTTTTAGCTTCATTTGGTTTTCGGGGACCGATTACTAACTGGAAATGGGCGCCGTTTCGGGCTTTGCTGAGCCGTGAATCGCCCCATATAGCGTTAACTACCGTGCGTTATCAGGACGCCATCAGCGTCTATGGCGACAGTCAGCCGCTCTGGACTTTCGGTGACCGCGAGAAAGCCGAGGAGTGGACGCATTTTGCGCTACTTAATCATCCCAGACCGCGATCGGTTTTAGTCATTGGGATCGGAAACGCTGAAATTTGCCACGAAATTAGCCAGCATCCGTCAGTCGAGCGCATTACGATTATTCAGCCTGACCGGATTTTGCATCATATGTTGACTCAATTCGGATCGTTTGATATGGCGGATACCAATGTTCAGGTCATTTTCGCCGATCCGGCTTTATATTTAGAGAAAACCGACGAACAATTCGATGTGGTTTTAATGAATATTCCTCTGCCGGTCAATGCCCAGTGGAATCGTTTTTATACCCAGGAATTTTTCGAAATCGTGCATAGCCGAATCAGTCCGGGCGGGCTTCTGATGCTGAATTTGCCCGGCGATGAGGAATTTTTACCAGCCGCACAAATCGAATTTCTAAAAACTATGCAGAATACCGCCGGCCGTGTTTTTCGGGAAACGATCTGGATTCCCGGTTTGACAGTTCACCTTCTCGCCAGCGATTCAACTTTGCATAATGATCGAGTGTTTTTTGTGGATGCTATGCGAAGCCGTCATCTCGAACCAACTTTTATTAGCGATTATTTTCTGCATGATCGGCTATCGGATTGGAAAATAGCTTTCCTGACCGATCGCATTGCGGAAGCGGAAATTCAAGAAGTGAACACCATCGCCAGACCAATTGGATACTATTATGACACCATGCTTTGGGGACAACGCACCGGCGGGATCGTTAAAAAAGTATATCCGTTTTTGCGGGAACTAGGCTTTATCCCGATTCTGATTGGTTTTATAGCGGTAACATTAATTATTAGATTGATTTCCTATCGAAAAAAAATAAGTCCGGCGGTGCGAATGGCGGGAGTCGGTTTCTGGGTGATGGGACTGGAATCGGTTGCGATTATCCTGTTCCAGAGTTTAGTCGGTAGTGTTTATCTGTGGATCGTATTTTTGACTTTTGCCTATATGCTGGGTTCCGGTCTGGGTGCAATTCTGCAATTACAATGGAAGAAAGCGGATATTCTTCTCGAGCGGGTCGGCTTTTTGCTGATGTTGATTTTGCCGTTTTTCCTGGCTTTACCACTGACTGGTGGCTGGCTGATTTGGCTGGTAACGCTCTGGATCGGACTAATTTTATTTATCGGAGGGGTTGTGGCTGGCTGTCTATTTCCATTGATGGTGAAGGCTGGCGCAGCGCAAGCTGATAATATCGCCAATTCCGCCGGACTGATTTACGCCGCCGATATTTTAGGCTCAGCGTTCGGCACTTACCTGATTTCCGGAGTCGTTATACCGGTCTATGGAATTATACCGGCGCTGGTTCTAACTTTTACGATTACAATAGTGCTGAGTGGGTTTAGGAAGTTTTTTTAATCAAAAGAATATAGGTTCATCTTTGGCATAAGCCATAAAGATACGCCAACACCAATTTAGCCCCACCTGCGGCGGGTCGGAAATTGGTTTGTCGTATAGCCCACTGCAGTATCAGTTCTTAACACGGCCGATAACATTGCTACTCCTTGTTCTGTAAATGCGTAGGCCATAGTACGCCTTCCACCCCAACTTGAAGTCGCAAATTGCGAATCATCTAAGCAGCGGCTGAGTTATCTGCCTTTTATTATTTGTTTTTTTACTTCACTGTTTCGCGGCTGAACACCTGAGCCGAGAAGATTTGAATTTCGGTATTTTTATCTCGCCAGGCATCGCGCGGCAGACCGGCTTTCAGACAGGTATGTTCGAGGAAAGTCTCACGATCCCAGCCGTAATCAGTAGCTACCTGTGGCAAGAGTAAGCCTTGATTATAACCGCGCTTAATAATTAGGCCGTGCTTGCCGACCTCGATCACCGATGGGTCGCTGATTTTTTCCGGAACGGTTAGGACGGAAATCTCTACAGTAATGTCTTTCAATTCGCTCGGTGAGACGGGCGAGAATCGCGGATCCTCCAGAGCGGCCGCCTGAGCCATTTCGATTACAGTTTTATAGAGTGGATAGATAGGTAGAATATAACCGATGCAACCCCGCAGTTCGTGATGCTTTTCGAGGGTAACGAACGCGCCGCGTTTGACTTTCAGGCGTTCCGGAACGTCCTTGGGATCTGGCAGAGGTTTATGATTGACTGCGGCGGCAACAGTTTTCTCGGCCAGATCGAGCAGATAGAGCTGTTCCTCCCGCGTCAAATCGCCTTTATTCAATTGACTGTTCGCCGTATTTTTATTTTCGCTTTTAGCTTTGGTGTCTTGATAAAGTCCAGCTGCGACGTAGCCGACGACCGCCGATTTGTCGCCGTGCGGAACATCGCCGCTATTAGCATTTTTAAGGATTTCGATCTGCGGATTTTTCATTTTTTGAGCGGCAATTAACAGAGCGGTAATCGGCGCACCCCCGCAAGCTTCGAACGTTTCAGACGTAAAGCCTTTATAAAATTTCATGGCGTCTAACTGCTTGAGGCAGTCAATCGCACGCTGATCAATTTTCTGGCACTCGCTATACGGGTGATAATGGGAAAAGTCGCTGGATGCCACAATCAGGATGTTTTTCTGAACAAGCAGTTCACCCAGCCGATTGCCGAGGGATTCGAGCACTCGCCAGTCGTGAGTCCCAACTACAATCGGTACGATCGGGGTGTTGGGCAGAACAATTTGCAGAAAAGGTAATTGGACTTCTAGACTATGTTCGGCGCGTTCGAATCGCCGACCTAAATGTCCCTCAGTTGCCAATTTAACTAGTCCATCGGAAGTTACACACTGCGTGGCGAGTTTCTTATCTACGGCGACTTTGCCGAGCGGGGTAAGGTAAGCGTCACCGGGATAAATAGCCGCAAATGGAAAGTACTCCACATGGCAGGGTGACATAATGATTACGGCGTCATATTTCTGGTCTTTGACTTCGCGATAGGCATACGCCGCAACCGGTCCGCTATAGATATAACCGGCATGCGGGACAATTATGCCGAACGGTTTTTGCGGCAAAGTTTTCGGCCCGGCATTTTTCAGGTAAGTCGTTATTTGAGAGGTAATTTCAGCCGGATTAGCCGGGTAAAATGCACCAGCGTTATAAGCCGGTCGTTCCTGAGCAGACGGGATGTCCGTCAACATTGATAAAATTACAGCCATAATAATTACTCCTTTTTTCATTGTCAACTCCAAAATCCGGGAATATTTGTTTGACAAAATTGGCATTTGCCATTCTTAATCGCCAAAGTGCGGATTTGATAACCGACTCGTTCGATGATTTTGCGATTGCAATGCGGGCAATAGGTGTTTTCCGCGGCATGTCCCGGAACATTGCCGACGTAAACGAATTGCAAGCCGCATTCGCGAGCAATCTCATAAGCGGATTCCAGCGTGCGCAAGGGCGTCGGCGGTAGATTTTCCATTAAATATAAGGGATGAAAGCGGGTAAAATGCACTGGCACATCCGAACCGAGGTTTTGTAAAATCCACTGACTCATCTGCCGAAACTGAGTGGGCGCATCATTTTGGGTTGGAATTACCAAATTGACAATCTCTAACCAGACATTGCTCTTTTTAATCTGAATCATCGTATCCAGCACCGGTTGAAGAGTGCCGTCGGTAACATTGCGATAAAAGTCATTGGAAAAAGCTTTGAAATCAATTTTAATGGCTGAGAGCACTTTGCATAAATTGCCAAGCGGTTCGGAATTGATGTAGCCGTTGGAGATCATAACGGAATGAATGCCTTTAGCCCGCGCTAATTGGGCGGTGTCAACGATGTATTCAGTCGAAATAGTCGGTTCGGTGTAAGTAAAGGCAATCGTTGGGGATTTGATCTGCTGGGCCAGATTGACCAATCTCTCGGGTGAATAATATTCAAATGGAATATCCTCCGGCGCCACTTGCGAAATATTCCAGTTCTGGCAGAATTTACATTTTAAATTGCAACCGGCGGTGGCGACAGACAGAGCCATTGTCCCCGGCAGGAAATGGAAGAGCGGTTTCTTTTCGATCGGGTCGTTGTTGATCGAGCAAAGTCGCCCGTAAACCAGTGTTTTATAACTGCCTTTTTGGTTTTCGCGAACCCGGCAGTAGCCGCGTTTACCGTCAGCAACTAAACAGGTGCGCGGGCAGAGTAAACAGCGCACTTTTCGATCAGCCAGGGGAGCATAATAGTGAGCTTCGCGAATGTAAGGTTTGGAATCGGGTGGCGGCTTAGTCCAGCCGCGCTTGATTAGATTTGGAACAAAAACAGAGGCGGCTACTCCAGTTCCCATTTTCAAGCAAAATTGACGGCGGGTAATTGCCATAACGCTACATCAGTTTTTTACCAATCGAACGGTCAATGTAGTCAAATCTGATATATGGCGATTTTTATTATTCAAATTACGCATCGCACTGACCCATCCGAATTTATTTCCACGATAATATAAAACAAAATCAGGGTTTTGTGTATCTTTAATTTTGTTAATAATTGAGACGATTGAATTGTAATGCTGAAAGAAATTACGCTAATCAAAAATAATTTCGACTGCTATACCTGTAAATTCTGAAATTCCTTTAAAATCGTTTTAGCTTGAGCAAATCTGGGACTCGACGATTTTTATTTCCGGCGAATCATCCAGCGGAGGAGAGTATTTTCGCTCGAAATATTAGATGGTGAGAACGACGCAATTAATTTTAAACCAGCGGTTTTCAGATCCGCAATCTCTCTTCGCCTTCGCGAATGACGATTATACCGGCTTCGCCGTTCAGTGGGCATTTATTTTCGCAGATGCCACAACCGATACAGAGAGATTCAACTACATACGGATAGCTTACCATATGCTTCCGCCCGGTGACCGGATCGGAATATTCGCGAATGTTTACTTTGATAGCTTTGTCGGGAAGCGGGCAATGTTCCTCGCAAACGATGCAATTTTCATTCAGGCGGTAAGGAATACAGCGGTCTTTCTGGAAAATCGCCTGCCCCATTCTGGCTTTTTGCTTGGCGGGAACGTTTAACGGCTGGATGGCTTTGGTGGGACAAATTTGCCCGCAGAGATTGCAATTGTATTCACAATAGCCACGCCGGTATTGGGCTAATGGTGTCATAAAACCCTCTAACCCGCTTCCCGATACGGAAAATTGTAAGCATTTTCCGGAAGTTGAGCAAATGCGGACACATTCGCCGCAACGTATACAGCGTTCCAGAAAATCATCCTCGATTAAAGCGCCTGGTGGACGGATCAACCGGTCAGAATGCCGCGGGTTGATTTTATTGATTTTTAAAAAACCGACGCCCGCTAGAGCAGTTAAACTTGTGCCGATAAATGCGCGCCGCGAGAGGTCAACTTTGTTCATCATCTGAGTAGGTGCCCGCCAGCCGAAGCTGATAGCTTCGGTCGCGCAGTCGTATTTGCAATTCAGGCAGAGAATACATTCGGATTTGGCGGTTGACACAAAATCAGGTTCGATGGCGTCCATTTTACATTTATGGCGGCAAATGCCGCATTCACTACATTTTTCAGAATTAACAATCCGACGAAAAGGGCTGATTCGCGCGACCAAACCGAGCAAAGCTCCCAAGGGACAGAGGTAGCGACACCAAAAGCGCCGACTCAAACGGCTTAAGCCCAGTATTACAAGAAAAATAATTAACGGGGCAACCAGTCCGCCGAAATTAGGATTCGCTACTGGGAAGAGAAATTCGGTAAGTTTGTCTTGAAAACTAAGCAGAGCATCGGGAAATATTCCAATACTGACTAAACCACTCAAGATTCCATTAAATAATAAAAAGAATAAAGCCAGACCGATGACGCCGATTGAGCGCCAGGCGATCGGCAACGGGTCTAGCAGCCAAGCGTATTGTACGCCGAAAATCGCCAGAACAATCACGGCGGTCAGGATTGCTAATTTCAAAAAACGCAGATGGCGGAAATTGCGCCGTTTTTTCGGTTTTAGGATATGATCGCTGACGTCTATAAGAGTTCCCATCGGGCAGATCCAGCCGCAAAAAGACCGCCCGAAAATCAGCGGGCTTAGTAATACAATTGCCGCTAATAGAAAAACAATGTCGAAGAAGCGACCGGCTATTTGAGTAGTAATTGCTGCCAGTGGATCAAACCAGAGAAACAGCTCCGGCGGCAACCATGGTTCGAATGGATAAGTTGCTTGGAGTAGCGTTAATGTGAACAGCAGGAAAAAGAAGACCTGCGCTATTTTGCGCCAGGTAAGCGATTTGATTTTCATGCCTTGAAGGAATAGACGACCGGTTTGAATTTATCAGTATCAATCTCACCCATACCGGCTGAATGTGCCAGTTTCAAATATTCTACCGAAAGCGGATTAAGACCGAAAATTTTCGCCGCCCAGGCATCCACCAGAACGCGATCCGTTCCCGCCAGTAAAATGTTCATTTGTTCGACATCATTCAGATTGCCGCCCTGAGGTCCATTTCGTCGTAGAACGCGGATAGCATCAATGATTGTCAAATTAGGTTTGATTACGCGGTTAATGTCTACAATATTTTCCGCAAATGGTCGGTGAATTCGGCCACGTTGACCGCCGAGCAAGCCCATCATATTCTTAAAGCCGGAAGTGATACCTGACATATTATGGTGTTTTAGAATAGGGATGCTAATCAGTTTATCGGCATTAAAAACTTCTTGATGAACCGGCCAGCTTTTCAAATTGGTTCCATTCGGGATCGTTGTTTCGATAAATTGATTCTCGCGCACGAAGCGCACATCGGCGCCCGCTTCCCGGGCATAAACCGGGATCTGACAGGCATCGTAACTGCGGCGCGCGTCGGCACAGGTATTATCGAGGATCACGACTTTTTTGGCACCGGCTTGAAAACAAAGACGTACGATTTCGGCTACCAGTTCAGGATTGGTCGTAGCTGCGTACTCAGGAGTGCGATCCCAGCTCAAGTTGGGTTTCAATAGAACATAATCACCTTTAGAGACGAAGCGCGAAACACCGCCGAGGAGTTCGAAGGTCTTGCGCGCCATTTCGGCCGGTTGACCATCTTTGACCATTACTAAATCGTGAAATGTTGCCTCCTTACCGAAAATTTGAGTCCCTTTCAGAAAGATTCCTCCAGTCAGGAAGGCGCTGGTTTTGATAAATTTTCTTCTATCCATAATTTTTACCTCTCCATAAAATAAGATTTATGTTGGTTGCTTTCAAAGAAAAATTTTAAAGTATTTCTATATCCGTTTAAGTTCTTTTAAGCATTTTTAAGTGCTCCTAAATGCGGATAAATAATTAACATAACATTGAGTTTCTTAAAAGCACTTAAAAGAACTTATTAGTACTTCCATTCAATCATGCAATAATACACCTAGGCAATCAATCAATACAGGGTAACGACCCGAACATTTTACCGGTAGCTCTGAAAATCCGGTTTGCTAAGCGTTTTGGGCATTTTTACCGGGAAATTAAATGCAAAAAAAGAAAAAATTTTAGGTGAGTGTTAATTTTTTCCTTGACTTCTTAAAACGGTTCAATTAATATTGAACTGATGTGAATGATGGATCATGAGATTCGAAATCAAAGCAGTTCCAAGTCAAAAAGCCCGGTGCTCAATTTGGGTTATAATGCGTAATTCGACAAAGAACATAGTTGCCTTTTATAAATTATATCTTTAAAATTGAGAAGATAATTGATAAGACAGTGAATGGGTATGTGGGATTATGCAAGAAATTAAAAAGAGTAAAAAGGATGGAGTCTTATGAAGATTTCTACGCGTTTTATTAAGGCGGCTTCATTTGTAATTTCTGGCCAAAATGGACATAGTCGGAGTCGTAAAGCTTGTTTTATCATTGGACTCATTTTTATTCTGATGACCCAATCTCTTTGGGCAAAAGGTACTATCCGGGGAAGAGTTTTCGATAAGAACACCAAAGATCCATTATCATACGCTAATATAATGATTAAAGGAACAACTATAGGGACAGCGGCGGATGCGGATGGTATGTATTCTATTCCAAATGCTCCTGATGGACCGCAGACGATTGTGGTTTCTTATATTGGCTATGTAACCCTTGAAGTTGATGTGAATATTCCTGATGGTGGTACGGTGCGGAGAGATTTCGGACTGGAACCGGAGGTTTTACAGGGCAAAGAAGTCATCGTTACCGCTCAGGCTCTTGGGCAGATACAAGCCATTAACCAGCAATTAGCCTCCGATAAAATTGCCAGCATCGTTTCTGAGGCTCGGATTCAGGAATTGCCGGACTTCAATGCCGCTCAAGCCCTCAGCCGCTTGCCGGGGGTCTCGACTCTGGAGAGCTCGGGCGAAGCCAATAAAGTCGTTATCAGAGGTCTGGCGCCGCAATATAATGCGGTGGCAGTCGAAGGGATAAAGCTAGCTTCAACCGGAAGCACCCAGATAGGTGTTTCGGCTCTTGGCAATACTGCTGGCAGTATCTCAAACGACCGCAGTGTTGATCTCAGTCTGGTTTCACCTTATATGATTAAATCCATCTCGGTCTATAAATCGCTTACTCCGGATATGAACGCTAACTCGATTGGTGGCTCGGTAAATATGGAATTGAGAGAAGCGCCTTCGCAACTGCATTATGATTTGATGTGGCAATCTGGCTATACCGCTAAAACGGAAAACTTTGGGAATTATCGGACGATCGCCTCATTCAGTCAACGCTTCTTCCAGGATCATCTGGGAGTTTATCTTCTGGGAAATGCCGAGAAGTATGATCGCGATGCTGATAATATGAGTGCCGCCTATCGGGTTACCAGTAGTGTCATTGACACTAATACTGGTTATCGACCGGTTAGTGTTAATAGTGTAACCCTTAACCGCCATATTGAGACCCGCAAAAGGTATGGCGGCAATTTGATTTTAGATTACAAATTACCAGCCGGTTCAATCAAGTCCGTGAATATGTTTACCCGCTTTGTTTCGGATTATCAGGATTACAATACCGTTTTAAATTATTTCGATAAGATCCTCAATTTTAATTATAGAGATGGGGTAAATACGACGGATCTGTCAGTAAATTCTCTGGAATTGAAATATGATTTTCGATATGTGCAAATGAATTTGAAAGCTGCTAATACTCATTCGAGGAATGACTTGCCAGAATCTCCCTATATAACTTTCAAGACCGGCCAAGCAATGATGGGTAGTGTTCCTATTAATACTGTTCCTGATAGTTTGACCAAATTATGGAAGTATCCCGGACCCGATAAGGTTTATTTGGATTACTTGAATTTGTTCAGTTCCTTATATACCGAGAATAACGATAACATTTCCTCGGATTTCAAAGTACCGTTTAGTATTGGGAGGTCTATTTTAGGTTATTTTAAATTTGGTGGTCAGTACTACAATCAAAAAAATACTAACGATCAGAAAACCCCCTATGCCGAGATCAGGAAAAGCGGTACATTTCAAGCGGCGATGGTCGAAGACCTGGAAAAACAATTTGGTATACCTGTTGATCCCAGTACCGCCAAATTTGCGGCTTCTAATTTTACCGGCAGTCCCAAACTGATGCGATCCTTCCTGGATAATCAATTTGGAGAAATTTATTGGGCTTGCGATCCGAATATTCTGGTCGAAATGGCCAACTATTTAAATAATAATCCACAATGGAAAGGAAAAGCCACCGGTGGAGCCGATCAAACCGGAGGCTGGTATAATGGTATGTTCCAGAACTTAGCCAATTCCTATAAATACAAGGAAGAATATTATGCCGGTTATGCAATGTCGGAAATTGATTTCAGAAATTTAATGATAGTTGGCGGTGCCCGGTATGAAAAAACTAAGTCTAAGTATACTGCCTACAATATGTACGATATGCGTAATCCGGATGCTCAGAGTTGCGATACCGTCTATTCCCATCCGCAAAGCGAATTCTGGTTGCCAATGGTTCAGGCTAAATACTCACCTTTCAAGTGGTTTGATATTCGTTATGCCTACACTCAGACATTAGCCCGACCAGACTATCACCAGATGTCACCTAAAATTAATTATGATAATCCCAGAAAGAGTGTTCGAGCCGGGAATCCCGATTTAGTACCGGCGCATGCTTATAATCATGATCTGAACCTGACCTTTCATAGCAATAAATTAGGCCTACTTTCCGTAGGCGGCTTCTATAAAACCATAAAGGACTTTGCCTATAGTACTGCCTATGTTCTCCATAAGACTTCAACATCAAGCGATATCAAAACGATTTATGATTTTCAAATCATGGGAGTTAGACCGGAGGATGGGGCAACTTTATATACTTATATAAATAGTCGCTACCTGGCTTATGTAAAAGGACTTGAATTTGATTGGCAGACCAGGTTCTGGTATTTACCCTGGGGTTTGGATGGAATAGTTTTGGGTGTTAACTATACCATGATCGAATCGGAAGCCACTTATCCTTTGAGAGAGGAAGTGACTGATTATTCCGTTAGACCGCCGGTAACTACGACGCGCGATTCCACTCGTAGCGGACGTCTGCTCTATCAGCCGAATGATGTAGTGAATGCCTATATCGGTTATGAATATAAAGGTTTTTCAGCTCGGTTATCGTTCTTGTTCCAGGGTAATTCCGTTAGTTATGTAGGCACCTTTCCGGAACAGGACGGTTACACCAAGGATTATTTTAGAATAGATGCATCTGTTCGTCAGACTCTACCATGGTTTGGATCTGAGATTTATTTAGATGTCAATAATCTCAATAATGAGGTTAATTCATCGGCGCAGATGTCTATTGATGGCTTTACCAGTGTCAAGCATTATGGTCTGACAGCTAATCTAGGAATCAGATTCAGATTATAAGGTAATGTAAAAAAAATTTAAAAAGAATGATGCCAAAATACTCAAAACAAAAAATTCAGGAGGTCAAAAATATGAAACGTATGTTAACTTTTCTGTTGTGTGCACTTTTTCTGATTGTAGGACTAAATGCACAAGAGAAGACCGTTGTCGAAGTAAACGGTATATATAGCGGTGGCACTGAAGGTTCTCTGAACGATGCCGTTCAAGCCGTTATTGATGCTGGAACATTATCCAATACCGTTTTCAAGTTGAAATCGAATGACTGGTACGTTATGACCGGTGTGATTGAAGTGCCGGTAGGACAGGTACTGGAACTTGTAGGTGAGGATATTGGAGCAACCCAGGAAACTTCACCGCCTCAGATGCTCTGGACCGCAAGCACCAGCGTAAACAAGACTTTTATGATTGCGGTATATGGTGACTTGATTATGAAAAATATCTGGGTCAGATTTGTAGATGCCGCTGGGGTACAGACCGGGACACCTATCGTATTCGACGGCGATACCACCGGACAGTCGCCGGATGATAAAGAGGAAGGCTATTTCGAAAATTGTATTTTTGAATATATGCCTTGCCCGGTTGTAACCGCTTCCGGTGCGATCTGTATTAGATGTAAACATTTCAACGGTACTTTCAAGAATTGCTATTTCCGCAACTGCGTGGATCGTCACTTTATGTATTATGGCCGAGCAGTCTCTTATCCATTTGATGTTCCTGATTATCATACGGACTATGTATCTTTTGAAAACTGTACTTTTGCCAATATAGGCTATGTGTTGATGCAGGAGAGCAACAACTGGGGTGAAAATGTCCACTTCAACCACTGTACCTTCTATAATGTGGTAATGTTTTCTTTGGAGTCAGGATGGTGGTGGAAGTTAAATGTGACCAACTGTCTTTTTGTCAATGCCTATATGTTAGGTTATCTTCCGGTGACAGGTGCCGGTAGTGCAACTATAGAAATAACGCCAGTGGATTCGATAAGGTTTGAAGTACCTTTTACTGATATGGATCGCCATATTCTTTTTGCTCATAGCGCTTATTATATAGATGATTGGCTGGTGGACTGGATGCATGGCGGCTGGGATCTACCTTATAAGGATGACCCCGATCCAGTTACAAAGTGGCGCCCCGACAGAAGAATAACTTCGGTAGGTTCTCCTTATAGTAAACAAAAATACACGGATAGACTTTTTGATGAAATTCCCTATCCGCGGCCAATGCTGGATAGCACTACATTGATGTATTTCGATTCCACCGATAGTGAGGGAAACAAAGTCTATCCTTATATCAACCGAGCGGCACTCTATAGCGTCGAAGATTTGAGAAATGCAGTCAACCCGCGACTAATTGTCCCTCCGCTTAATTTGGAACCGCTAAAATATTTCTTGAATCAAAAATGGGACGTGAATCTGGATACGATGTGGGCCTACGAGCCCCTTATTGGTCACGAGGCACTATGCTGGCCTTTGCCGGAGAATTTAGCCTATGCTAATGATACCTTAAAAACGGCGGGAATGGGTGGCTTTCCGTTAGGTGATTTATACAATTGGTGGAATCCAGCAGTTAGAGAAGGTGCTACCGATTATTATTCGGCCTGGTTGGCTCAAGCCGATGAGGAAAGAGCCAAAATCGCGCAGTGGCTGGAAACCGGTATCCATCCTGATAGTGTCCAGAATGCGGTCAAACATCAGCCGAAAACAAGTGGACCATCGAAATTTTCTCTGACCCAGAACTATCCGAATCCCTTCAACCCGACTACCCAGATTAAATATACGGTTCCTTATGAGGCGCGGGTTTCGTTAAAAGTTTACAATACTCTTGGGCAAGAAGTCGCTAATTTGGTTGAGGGAGTTAAACCAGCTGGTGAGCATATTGTGACTTTCGATGGGAAAAATCTGTCCGGGGGCATCTATTTCTACACTTTAAAATCGGAAGGTATCAACCTTACCAAGAAGTTAGTCTTGATTAAATGATGATTTTTATAATTTGAGCTCGATGAGGAAAAGGATTTATAAAATATGAACTCAATTAAAAAAGGAGGTGATTCAAAAGGAAACATTCTACTGCACATTATTTGTAGAAGTGATGGGAAATTTTTTTGTTATGAAAAAAGAAAGGAGAAATGAAACTATGAAAAAGGTATTAAATACTTTTTTGGCGATTGAGACTGTATTCCTGCTCTTAGGAGGAGTGACGGTTCAGGCGCAGTTGATTAATTTCGAGGATAAGGATATTGGTTATACCTTCCCCCACATTGGCTGGAGTCCCAATGATATAACGGCCGAGGTTGCCGATGATCCTTTGGCTACAGGCAATAAAGTTCTGAAATGCACTGTAAACAATTACAATGCAGCACCAGTACTCGAAGTTACTCTGCCGGCCGGAAAGACGTTGGCTGATTATGGTACATTTAAGTTCAAGGGGTACTTTGCACAGGGTGATGTCGGCTGGAAAGACATTATTGTTGAAGCTTATCAAACTATGCCCACAGGGCAGGCATACAACAATGCAGCTAATAAAATCGGTAGTTGGAATCGTGCCAAAGGCGGCTCGACAGCCTGGGAAGATATCACTATAAGTATCACCGGCAGTTCCAGTCTCACGGGTACGATTTATCTCGCTTTCGGAATCAACTGTGCGGGTAAAGGAGATATAGGTGGTTCACAAGTTACTACCATCTGGTATGCTGATGACATCCAATTAGTGTTAACTCCCTACGTTACTCAATGGGGTAAGACTGCACAAGGCACAGCCTGGCCATTGAATACAAGCATAACTGCAGCTGGAGAGGCTGGTCTTGGAGATAATAAAGTTCCGACAGGTTGGGCGACTATCAAGGGTGGTTTTAATGAGACCTTAGAAGCTACTTCCAGTCAGGCTGTAGTGGTTACTGGTGAGATGGAATTAGTTGGTGGTGGTGGTGCCAGTGCTTATACCTGGATGCGTTATGCTTTGACCTATCAAGATAGTGTTGAGTTGAAATATC
>DAOTJS010000026.1:0-24344 GCA_035448825.1 Fidelibacterota bacterium | reverse complement strand
CGGGCCACCGACCGGGCCCAGTACCGATATCAGCCGGGAATTATGTGCAAATTGTCTTATCAGTCCATTCGAAGACACTACTTACGTTTTTGTCTCGAGGTGGAGCGAAATAAGTGAGTACGAGTTTGAAGATCTAGTGACTCCGGAAATGATAATAAATCCCTATTGGGATTATTGGAGCGTTTCTAATGCCAAAATAAGAATTGCAGTGAATGGTAATTATCTTCCGGTCCGGGAAGACTCTGTTACTAACTATCAAGAATTTTATAAAATTTATCATTATTACTACTACAAATTTCCAAATGTTACTGTGCATCCGGGACAGCATTGGGAGTTATCGGTCTATCATCCGGATTACGACAGTCTCTATGCAGAAACGGTGGTGCCGGATTCTGTGGAGTTTATCAATTTGCCGGATACGATCAGAGATCAGTCAGCGGATTTGTATTTTTCCTGGTATCCAGCTGAAGGCGCCAAGGGATATTTACCGTTATTATCTTTTACGGCAATAAATGATACAGGTAAATATTGGAGTGTTCAAATACACGCAGATTTTACTGATGAAGGTAAAGGAGTATATTCATGGTCATCTGGTTTTCCCCGTCAAAATTCATCTGTAGAGTATAAGATTAAAACAATGTTAAAGGAAATAACTTTTCGTTACAATTATAATAAAGATAAAATCGGCGATTTGAGTCAGTTCACTTCCTTTTATTTGCGATTTTATGTTTACTCATTGAACGAAGCTCTTTACAATATCCAGCGCTGGGAAGTTCAACCCGACGAACTAAGTGGGTTTAATGCTCCGCTTCAGGTTTTTTCGAATGTCGAAGGCGGTAGCGGTATACTGGGAGCCTTCTGGCGTACAGCCAGCCGAAAAATCATCATTGATAAGGAGTTTATACTTAGTCAATGTCAATGAAATTTGTAGGTCGAGTTGTCAACTCGACTGGGCGATTTGACAAATCGCCCTACAATAAAAAGACATTCCTGCCTGTCGGTTTGAAGGCCACGACGACAGCCTGGAAAGGCTGTCCTACGGATTATGTAATGTTATTAATCGTAGGATATGCATTCTTGCCTGTCTATTTTGATGTCGTTTAAAATATCATGCTGACAGCCTAGAAAGGCTGTCCTACGAGTTCACGACTTCAGGCACTAATCCAAAAACTGCCACTCAACCCCAAAAATTTGCAGGCGATTCCGGTAATTAGCACCAGGAACAGTGGAAAAAGCCCGACCTTCCAGGTTATAAATAGCATAAAAAATATGGAAATCTTCGACCCGCGCCCCAATTCGGGAAACCATATTCAATCGGTTATTGGTAAAATATTCCGTTCCGAATTGGCCTATTCCTCGCAATTCTTCAAACCAGCCCAAATTTTTCGACATATCCCAGTAGGTCAATTCTCCGGCGACATACAACCGCAAATTATTCTTGAAAAGGTCAACTTCCTGCCGGATTTGTCCCCAGCCTTGTAACCAAACGCCATCCTCGTCATTGGAAATTAAACCACGCGCCGTTAGCGTCATACGCCATGGCAAGATCAATTTTCCATTAGCAGTTACATAAGCCGCATCCAGTTTCCTGAGATGATAAATCAAAGTTGTATCATTGATTGCCGATTTATAGGGAATATAAAAATCCGAGTTCACCTGATTGAATGCCAGATTCAACTGAAAACTCCGACCGGTATGTTGGAAGTCAACGGTTCCGATCCGGTATTGGAAGCCTTCCTTGCTAATCGGCCGGTTCACCGGAAAATTCAAATGGTAAATTAGCGGATAAAGGGTATAAGTCGAGGCAATCTGTCCCATAATCTGATTCTTCGAACTCAGCCGATACTGGAGATGAAATTCGCCGTCAAAATATTGATCAATTGCACCCAAATAAAGGCTCCACTGACTTTTAACTCTATTTGATGAAATACCAATACCTCCAGCCGGTAGATTTTGACGCTCGTAGAAACCATTCCGGAGAGTTACCGAGCGAGTTACAGGATTAAAGTTCATCGCCAAGCGGAAGTGGGAAATTTGTCGGTCGTGATAAATAATAAATTCCGATTGATCAGCCACGCCTTTGAATCCAAACCGGGGGTCTTTGACATATTGTCCATAAATAAAATTATTTTGCTGAAAACCGATCGCGGTTGAATCGCGTTCATTTGCTCTGGTAGCTACACCACCCAGAGCGGCGCGACATTCTTTTACATTACCATACAAGGAGGGCGCTAGATAAGCCGACGATGAAGCGGGAGAAACTTTAACATAACCCGGCAGATATTTTTGATAGGCAGCATTCAGGTCAATCTGCCAGCTTTTCCAGAAAGTCCGCAGATCCAGTCGGTAAATTTGCGAAAGAATCTCGCCGGTCTGGGATGATTTTCCTCCGAGATTACCATAATAACTATCATAACCCAGATTTTCGCCTACCAAACGCCAGACCGTCGTATTATCCGCCAACTTACCACTGATCAACATACTGAAATTCATACAGCCATAGTCGCCCCGGTAATAATCGAACCGCGAAAATACTTTGTCCCGCGAAAAATAGCGCGGCGTCATTTTTATGGCAGTCGCTTCCAATTCAATCTGATCGAAACGCGGATTCAGCCAGGTCAGAGGCACTTGCCCGTAAACCGGATCAGTCATTGACAAACCGTTACTTCGCATCGTTAGTGCTGTAACCGGTAAACCGAAAGTCTGGATTACGCCTTTGACGCCCCAATCGTCATAAGGCAGAAAAATGTAATTACTCCGCTCAAAAATTTGATCGCCAATATTATATATCCCAACCGATTGGATTTCAGTTTCAACCCGGCTGGAATCCGTCTGGTGCTGATTTCCACTTATACCGGATTCTATAAAAATTAATACCCAACCGACTATCAGAAAAAGCTGGAGTGCTTTCATCTCAGCGTCCTTCTTCCTTGAAAAAGGGTATCGCTCGAACGATCCGCTGGGCAGTTACCGGAACTAAAAATAGAAAAATAATCAGATTAACGATTATGTGAATAATACTGAATGCCAAACCAGCCGCTAAAGTCGTTACTAATCCACGCCAATTAAATCCGGCTGATAAAGGGTAGGCGATGGAAACACAAATATCATAAAAAAATGTCAAAAGCCCACCGAGTAATCCAATTGCGATAAAATTTCTCAGTCGTGGTTGCCAGCTTAGTACAAAATTCCGGCAAAGTCCGCCGACACCGCCAATAATGCTCATCGCCAGCACTTGAGCAACCAGCATCGGCGGAAAAATCAATCCCGAGCCCAATGGATTGAGAGCCGAGAACAGAAATTCGCCCAATCCGCCAATCATTAGCCCGGACTTCCAGCCCATCAATACTCCGGATAAAAATATCAGAGCTGTCACTAATTCGACATTCGGAACAAATGCCAGCGCATAACCGACCCCGACGATCAGGGCAATAAAAATTGCCGAGTAAGTTATTTTTCTAATCCTTGAATTCATAGAACAGTCATTTAGTCGCCGCAATTTACAAAGCGATGCCGATAATTCAAGGATTCTTTAGTTATTCTCGCCGGATTCGCGCTCGCCTTTGAATAATACCCGTTTGAAGTAGCCGCCTTTGGTAGTCCACTTGCCCTCATTTAGATCGGTCGCGATGTCATTTTTCATTTGATTGAAACGCGTATCAAGTTCGTCAATATAATAAACTACCAATGCTTCTAAAAATTGAGGTTCGCGAGGCGATTGAAATTCGTGTTTGCCCTGATGGGAAAGTAAAATATGTTCGAGTTGCAAACGTAAAATTTCAGGGAAACCATCTATAGCCAGACATTGATCACGGACAATATCCCGTCCTAATACAATATGACCGAGAAAATTCCCAGCATCGGTATAAGAAACTGCCATTCCAGCCTCCAACTCGACTAACTTACCTATATCATGCAATAGAACTCCGCTCATTACCAAATCGCGGTCGAGTTCCGTGTAGGCTTGACAAACCCCTTCTGCCACCTGACACATCGTATGCAGATGTTCCAGCAACCCACCCCGGAAAGCATGATGCAGAATCATCGAACCCGGGTGAGTTTTCAACTGTTCACCATATTTTTCATAAATAGCCACGACGACCATCTTGAGGAAGGGATTTTTTAGCGATTGGATTATTTGCTGTAAATCCTCCCACATACTTTCGATATTTTTACTCGTACTGAGGATTAAATCACCGGCATCGAAGCCTTCAATGCGGTCACGCTCCGGAATAGCGCGTCGAATTTTCTCCACTTTGATCTGGAGTTCATTGTTAAAAATGGTGACCGTGCCCTGAACTTTGACGGCGTCGCCGGCTTCGAATTGCCCGGCTAAATTCTCGACATCGTCCCAGATTTTAGCATTTATCTTGCCAGTGCGGTCAACTAAAACTAAATCGAGATAAATTTTATTTTCCTTCGTTCGCCGAACTGCCTTCGAGAATACGCCGAAAAACGAAGTGACCCGGTCATTTTCTTTAAGATCGCTAATAAATGTCTTGTTCATTCTTTCCCTCTGAATTTTTCTGAATTAAAGCTAAAAAGACTCCCAAAGTCAAGAAATATTTTAGTGGTAAATGCACTACTTTTTCAAATTCAGCGTTTCCCTCATATTTATTAGCATACTGGTAAGCAATTATTTTACATTTTAAGATTCTATTCTTCGGTCTATCTTGATTATTTTTTTCATCAATTATGCCTGTCGTTCACCGCTTCATAAAGTATCATTCGGTTCAGTGGATAATTTGGTTACTTGATTTTATGGAGTTGATGCGGAGTTGACATCACTATATTTTGCGGTTGGGATTCTGTAATTTTCATTATAATTCCCTATTTTTTGAGAAAATGTACTAAATCACTTTAATAAGACAATTTGGTTGTGGAATTAAAAAAGGCGAATAAGTACTGAGATATCGTTATCTCTTAGAGTTACTATTAATCCTTCTTATCCCTCGTGTAATTAATTTCTTCAGAACTCGACAATCGTTACGCCGGTGCCGCCGCTATCGAAATTTTCATAGTGAAAACTATGCACGCCCGGAGTAGCCCTCAATACTTCCTGGGTCAATTTTTGAAGAGCTCCGCTACCTTTGCCGTGAATAATTTCTACCTGATTCAATCCGGCAAGTAAGGCGCGATCGAGAAATTTCTGGAGCGCACTTTCAGCCTCGTCATAGCGCATTCCTCGCAAATCCAGACGCGGTGAGAAAAGCGGTTCACTTTCTACGGATACTACCGCGGGTTGTTTCTCAAGAGTGGTAATTTTCTTAAAAGGATGGAGCGCTTCCCTACTAACCCAGAGAATTTTACCGCCGACGGCGACTCCAAAGCGGTTATTCTGCGACCCGATTTTGATTATCTCGCCGAACTCGCTGATACCGTCTATCCGCACCGGATCACCGATTTGGAATTCCACCGGCGGTGTCGGAGCGGTTCGCTTAGGACGCGCCTTGATTTTGTGAACGTTCGTCTGAATTTCGGCAATAGTTTTTTGCGCCTGATGAATAGTCTCCGGCGCGGCGGCTTGTTCGCGAATTTCCTTGACTGCATTTTCGATCCGGCGCCGTGATTCGTCTAAAAGTTCTTCTAATTTGCGTGCCAGTTCAGCGTCAGCCCGTTCGGCTTTTTCCCGCAGGGCATCAAGTTTTTTATTGTATTCGGTGACTAATTTATCGAGCGTTTTTTTGTTTTGAGAAATGATCTTTTTATCCTTTTCGACTTCCGAACGCAATTGTTCCACTTCGCGTAAAAGATTGGTCAAGCGCACCGATTCATCACCAACGATCTGGCGCGCATTATCAACCACTTTTGCCGGCAGACCCAGCCGATTGGCAATTTCAAAGGCATAACTGCTACCCGGCAAACCAATTTGCAGATGATAAGTCGGCGCCAATGTAATCGTGTCAAACTCCATAGCGGCATTAACTGCGCCGGGTTGTTTTTGCGCAAATTCTTTCAATGCGTTGTGATGGGTCGTAACAATTACCAGCGAGCCAGCGGCAATCAATTCAGCCAGAATCGCCTGCCCAAGAGCCGCACCTTCGGTTGGTTCGGTAGCAGTACCGAGCTCATCAATCAGCACTAAAGTTCGGTCATCGGCAGTTTCCAGAAACAATTTCATATTATTGATATGCGAGGAAAAAGTCGAGAGGTCATTTTCGAGCGATTGCTGGTCACCAATATCAGCCAAAAATTGAGTAATCAGCGGAAGGCGGCTTCCTTCTTCGGCGGGAATCGGCAGCCCGCTCATTGCCATTTGTGATAGGAGACCAATAGTTTTCATCGCGACGGTTTTGCCACCGGCATTCGGGCCGGAGATGACCACTGCCCGGACGTCATTCGCCAATTCAAAATCCAGCGGAACCACTTCTTTATGAAGCGCTAGAAGAGGATGCCGTGCTTGACGTAAAACAAAATTATTATTCTCGGCAATATGCGGCGGCGTGCATTTGAATTTTTGCCCAAAATGCGCACAAGCATTCAACAAGTCGAGTTCCGCCAGAATCTGGATATTTTTTTGCAAAGTCGGAAAATCCGGCCGGATTTTATCGGTTGTTCGGCGTAGAATCCGCTCGATCTCCTCCTTCTCCGCCAGCTCCAGCTCTTTGAGAGCATTATTAATTTCCACAATTTCAAGCGGTTCAACATAAATAGTGGCACCGGTGGATGATTGACCGTGAATTACCCCGTTAATTTTTCGTTTCGATTCCGCCCGTAAAGGTAAAACCAAACGTCCGTCGCGGATGGTAGCCTGATCTTCATGAAGCCACTGCTGATCCCGCGCATAGTTCATCATACGCTCGATCTCGTGATTGAGGCGATGCTGATGAGCGCAAATTTCATGGCGAATTCGGTTAAGCTCCGGACTAGCATTGTCACGAATCGAGCCATCTGGCGCGATTATAGCCGCAATAGTTTTACGTACTTGTGGCAGAGAACCCAAACCTGCAAAAAGTTCTTCTAAACTTAAAAGCCTCTGGCGCTGGGCATGGAAAAAACGGCGTTGCCGCTCTACCAGCTCCAATAATTGATCAATCTGGGTCAGAGTTTCCAACAATAGAAATGTTCCGACGACGCGACACCGCTCAAGTTCTACGCGAAAATCGGAAAAAGTACTTAGCGGTAGAGAATCACCATCGGCCAGAATATTCTGGAGCGCATTAATACGACTTTGCTGGCGCCGAATCATTTCAATATCTTTCAGCGGTTTAATAGTACTATCCAGGGATTTGCCGGCCGTAGATAAAGCAAGTTCCTGGATCAATTCGACGATTTTACTGAAACCGAGTTTATCGTTTGGTTCTCTGATAGAGTCAGGCATTATTATTAATTCATCGGTGATTATTTTTACTCGGGGAAACGTTTAAGCTATCCGGCTTCACTGTTGGTGTTTCCGGCAGGAAAACGATTTTACGCAGACTTTTGTGGAGATGATCCAGCTCCGGTTTCAGTCCGCAAATCTGGACAACCTTCGCGCCACATTGTTCAAAAAACTTAAAATTGGTCGAAGATTGTCTCAGATGATTAACGAATCCGAGTTCCGGATAGACATTTAATACCCAGACTATGCCAATCATTATAATGGCACCTTCCAGAAATCCAAACAGCATCCCGCCAATTCGGTCAACCCATACCAATTTCAAAGCTCGCAAAAGGCTTCTCAACATCGAAGCCAGCAATTCAAAAAATAAAAATACTACGATGAAAACGATTACAAACCCAATCACAGCTTGTACACCTTCGGACAAATTAAAAAGGCCAGCAATTAATTTTCCACCAATATAATAATACCGTGAAGCAGTAAGTCCTGCCAATAATAATCCGATAAGTTTAAAAGCCGATTTTATCAAGCCACTGCGTAATCCGAGAAAAACGCAAACTCCAATAATTACGGCTACTATTAAATCGAACATTTGAGGAACACTCTTAGTGATTGTTACGTTGATTAATACCGATTACAGCCAGCATACGCCCGGTTACACCTTCATCGCGCCGGTGGGAATAAAATTTATCCGGTTGACAGGCGGTACAGTAACCACTATCGCTAATCTTATCCAATTGAACGCCGACCGCATTCAGTCGGTTAGTTATCGCCAGGATTAAATCGAGATAAAGATTCCCTTCTCGCTGAATTATTTCACTACCGCTAAATTTCTTGGCGACATTATTTTTCACTTTATAACAACAGACATGCAAAGCCGGACCGATGGCAGCGATTAATTCACCTGGATTAGTTTGGAATCGAGCCTGCATAGTATTAATTGTATTGGCAATTATTCCCTCGGCTGTACCGCGCCAGCCGGCATGTATCGCCGCAATGACCTGATGGCGGGGATCATACAGTAAAATCGCCGCACAATCTGCCGTTTTAATGCTCAGGTATAAGTTGACCTGGTTGGTAATCAGAGCATCACAATTGGGATAGGGACCATTGCTTTCAACTACGGCGACGCGGTTACTATGAACTTGTTCGGCTTGAGCAATATCAGACGGCGCAAAATTGAGAGTATTGTAGAATCTTTTGCGATTTATTAGGATATTCTTAAGAGTATCGCCGTCGGCAATTCCCAGATTAAGCGAACGGAAAGGACCATTACTGACTCCGCCGTTTCGGGTACTGAAAGCGTGGACAATTTCCGGAAAAGCCATTAGCTCTGGAGCCCGGATGATTTCAATTCCTTTTGAAACAGTTAGCGGAAACATTATGGCTTAGTTTTTTCTTCAACGATAGCGCCGTTTTCGATAATCGCCACCGGCTGGATTTTATTTTGCTCGAAACCAAGTATGAAGGCGCAGGAATTGATGCGTGGACGGTTACCCTGGAAGGAAATATTGCGACATAGTCCGCGATAGACCGGCATTTCCAGAAGCCCTTGCCGCACCGATTCACGCGTATGTGCGCCGTTTTTGAACACTGCGAGCAGGGCATTCATCGTATCATACCCATATAATTCCATCCGTCCTGGTTCTTTACCGAAATTCTTTTTAAAATCATTCGCCATCCGACGATAATTTTGCGATTCTGTCTCAATATAGTAATCCGAGATAAAATAAAGGTTTCGCAAAACAGTCTGATTCTTCCTTAATAATTCCGGTTCATTCCAGTTGGCACTACCAAAAATATTAGCGCGAATATCATAATAAACCAATTGAGGTACAATAAGTCGAGCATCGTCCGCCCGAGCTGGAATCAGAAATCCATCCACAATTCCAGGTGGAAAGGTAATTGTATCAGGATCAGGAGTCTCAAAATCCGTACTCTTCATCAAGCCGGTCATTATGAGAGCATCCTGGATGGAAAGGCGATAAGTAGTATCGCGCTTGAAAACAAAGCAATATTTATCGCCGACAACCATTCGCAGTGAATCATTGAAATAAAGAGGATTAGTGCTCACTAATTCCACTAATTGCTTTTTCGCCAGATTGAAGCGTGACTCGAAATGATTAATGGCATGATCAATGGCTGTCAGCTTCAAGTTATTGATCTGATATTGAAGATCGGTCGGCTCGCCTCGATACCATTGTTGCGAAATTACCTGCCCGCCTGATTCATCAATTGCCCGGCAGAAGGCATCGGTCAATTCTTTGCCAAATTCGTCCGCCGGTGCGATAGTTGCCACGGTTCTTAAACCTTTTACTTTTGCTCCATACATTCCCAGAAAACGCCCGAGATTCTCGTAATCAACATTTGCCTGGAAAACATAAGGACCAAGCGAAGCCAGCTGACTGCCAGATGCCGTCGGCGTGATCATTGGAATATGATACTGATTGGCAATGACCGCAACTAAAATAGCATTTTCAGTTAATAGCGGACCAAAGATAGCCAGCACCCTGGGACTTCTGGCCAGAAATTCGGCTTGTTTGAGACTCAGAACGCCGTCGCTTCGATTATCAAAGACCAGGGCTACAATATCTTCGGAATTATTTTTACGATAATTGGCGATAGCGTATTTAACCCCATTCAAAATTTCTCGACCGGAAGAAGAATTCGAACCTGACAACGGCAGGATTACCCCAATGTATTTCCGAACGACTGGCGGCTTCTTGAGCTGGATTTCGACTTTCTGTAACTGGTCGCGTAAATATTTATTTTCGAGACGAGCAGGCAATTGCTTTAGCTCGGCTTCAGCGAAGTCGGTTCGGCCTTCAGCGTGATATTTCTCGGCTAATTTTATCGTCAAATATTGCCTGGAAAAATTATCGGAAGTTGAATCACGTAGGGCTTTAACCGCCTCAGTTTCGAGATAAAAATCAATTAATTTATTGAGAACATCTTCACATTGGGATTGGATTTCCCCATCAGAGTAATTTTTCAACAAATCCAGATAAATTCGCAACGCTTCCTGATAATTACCCAGCGATAATAGCGCTTCGGCTAAAGTCAATTTTACTTCCTTAACATATTTCGACCACGGATAATTCCGCAAAAAATCGTAAGCCAGAGCGACGCTTTTCTCCGCTTCGCCCAGCCGATAAGCCGTTTTAATCAACATTAAAGTGGAAGTCGTCAGGTAAGGATTTTCGGCTTGGGGTATGGCGTTTATTGTCTTAAAAATATTCTGAGCATCCCAATATTTCTCTGCATTATAACAGGCTATTCCCTCGTCGAGCAAATTTTGCAGTTTGTCAGTCGTTTGGTCGGCTAACAGGCTAGACCACAAAATCAAGAAAATAGCGAGAAAAAGGGCAGTTGTTCTGGGTAATTTTATCATCATCAAAAAATTAAATTATTCCCATTCAATCGTCGCTGGTGGTTTGGAAGTGACATCATATACGACGCGATTGATGCCGCGGACTTCATTGACGATGCGGTTGGCAATGCGGCTGAGTAACGTATCCGGCAGTCGCGCCCAGTCGGCCGTCATACCATCACTGCTTGTGACAGCACGTAAAGCGAGGGCATTTTCATAGGTGCGTTTGTCACCCATAACACCGACAGTTTTTACTGGAATCAGGATTGCGAAAGCCTGCCAGACTTTATCATAATAACCGCTGGAACGTAATTCTTCGATGTAAATGGCATCCGCTCGCCGTAGAATGCTAAGTCGGCGCGGGGTAACTTCGCCTAAAATACGAACAGCTAATCCCGGTCCCGGAAACGGATGCCGCCCTAAAATTTGCTCAGGGATTCCGAGTTCGCGCCCGATTTTGCGCACTTCGTCTTTAAAAAGACGACTAAAAGGCTCGATTAGCTGAAAATTCATTCTTTTCGGCAGACCGCCGACGTTGTGATGACTTTTGATGACCTGCGACGGACCATTGACTGAATGACTTTCGATAACATCAGGATAGAGTGTACCTTGCGCCAGAAACTTTACATCCGGAAATTGCTGGGCAATCTCCTCAAAAGCTCGAATAAATTCCCGGCCGATTATTTTGCGTTTGCGCTCGGGATTGGTTACTCCTTTCAAGGCGCTCAGAAATTGACGTGAATAATTATAACTGCGAATTGGCAATCCCATTTGATCTTTTAATTGCCGGACAACCTGAATTTGTTCAGTCTGACGCAACAGGCCGTGATTGATAAAAACCGGAATACAGCGTTGTCCAATGGCCCGATTGATCAGAACTCCCATCGTGGAAGAATCTACGCCGCCACTCATCGCCATTAAAACCTGTCCCTGGCCGGTTCGCTGACGAATATCGGCAATAGTTTGCTCGATAAATTTTTCCGGCGTCCAATCCGGCCGAAGTCCGGCAATTTTAAAGAGGAAATTCGCCAGGATTTTCCTCCCTTCCGTAGTATGTTCGACTTCCGGATGAAACTGAAGTCCCATAATGCGACGGGAAGTATGCGCTAACGCGGCTGGGACATTATTCGTTGACATCGCAATAATTTCAAAGCCGTTCGGTAAAGAATCTACGTGATCGCCATGACTCATCCAGACCTGAGTTGGCGTCGCAACGCCATCGAACAAAACATGCTGTTTTTTAATTTCAATCAACGAGGAACCGTATTCCCGATGAATGTCAGAATGCACCCGCGCCCCGAAATAGCGCGCGATCAATTGCAGTCCATAGCAAATCCCTAATATCGGCAAATCCATCTCGAAGAAATCGGGAGAAATCTGCGGCGCTTCTGCGGCATTGACGCTGGCCGGCCCGCCGGACAAAATTAGTGCGTTCACCTGTTGTTCAGTGGCTTCACGGGCAGTCACACTCGGCGGTACAATTTCGGAATAGACCGACATATCCCGTACCCTGCGGGCAATTAATTGAGTATATTGTGAACCAAAATCTACAATCCAAACTTTACAAATGTTGCTCATTTTTCCTCACATTCTTTTAGCCAGTTCCTTAATTCCGGAATAAATTCATAGTTGGTTAAATCATATTTGACAGGGGTAATCGAGATTAGATTCTCACGGATAGCGACGTCATCAACGTCTTCGCCCTCTTCGAGCTCGGCTTTTTTACCATCCATCCAGTAATAAATGCGATCGCGGGGGTCTACCCGTCGGTCAAAGAGTTCGGCAAAATTTGCCATCCCCTGGCGAGTTATCCGAATACCACGAATTTGTTCCTTCGGTACATTGGGAACATTGATATTCAATAGAGTCCGCTCCGGCAAACCTTTCTTGAGAATAAGTTGAGAGATTTTAACGGCAAATTCGGCGGCTGTCTCGAAAATTGGATCAGAATATGTAGCCAGGGAAACAGCAATCGAGGGTATTCCCAGAATCGTGCCTTCCGTAGCCGCCGAAACCGTTCCAGAATAAATTACATTAATACCGGCATTGGAACCGAGATTGATCCCAGAAACGACGAGATCGGGTCGGCGTTTCAGAAGTGCTCCGACCGCAATTTTGACGCAATCGGCCGGTGTTCCCGAGACCGAAAATCCACGCCATAACCCATTTTTACTAAAATCCGTCACTCGAATCGGATCTGATAGAGTAATAGCATGCCCGACTGCGCTTCTTTCACTGTCGGGCGCGACGACAATTACTTCGCCAATTGATTGCAGCGCCATTGCCAGCGCATTTATACCCGGCGCAGCGATACCGTCGTCATTAGTTACCAAAATAAAGGGCTTATCTGGGCTCATAAAAAAACTTCAAAATTTTACTTATCAGCTGGTGCAGTTCCGAACGCGGTGAGATAATATCAATAAAACCCTTCTCGAGCAGAAATTCGGCATGCTGAAAGCCTTCCGGCAGTTCCTGGCCGATGGTCTGTTTAATAACTCGGGGCCCGGCGAATCCGATAAAAGCACCCGGTTCGGAAATTATCAAATCACCGAGCATCGCAAAGCTAGCCGTCGTGCCACCGGCTGTCGGATCAGTTAAAATGGAGATAAACAGTCCGCCGTCTTCATGAAAGCGCGTCAATTTCGCACTAGTCTTTGCCATTTGCATTAAGGAGAAAATGCCCTCCTGCATTCGTGCTCCACCGGATTGAGACACAATTATCAAAGGCATATGCAATTCGCGAGCCTTATCGGTAGCGCGCGCGATTTTCTCACCCACAACCGAACCCATACTACCGCCGATAAAGTTAAAATCCATAACGCATAACACGACCGGCACATCGTCTACCCGACCGGTTACGGTTCTAACGGCCTCATTCGAGCCAGTTTGGCTCATTGCTTGCTTCAAGCGTTCGGTATATTTTTTAGAATCCTTGAATTGAAGAGGATCATTCGAGCACAGTTCCAAACCAAATTCCTCAAACTCATCTCCGACTAACATTTTGATATAATTTTCGCAGGGAATCCGAAAATGATAGCTACAATGAGGACAAACCCAATAGTTTTTATCGAGTTCACGTTTATAAAGGTATTCATTACAGGTTGGGCACTTCACCCAGAGTCCATCAGGGATAACTTTCTTCTCAGTTCCGAGCAGACCCTTTTTCGTTCTTTGAAACCAGTCAGCCATACTTACCTCATCAAAGCGGGCGAGTCAATATCAAGGCATCGTCCTTATTTTCATAATAGTGCGCCCGCCGTCCGGTTAAAACAAACTGAAATTTTTCATATAAACGGCGAGCGGCTAAATTACGCTCATTAACTTCCAGGGTTATCATCTTTGCTCCATTTCGATGCGCAATTTCAAAAGAGAAATTTAACAATTTTCCACCTAAACCGGCATTTCTAAATTCAGGATGAACGGCAATATTGGCAATGTGCGACTCATCTGCAAAGAGCCAGATGACAATATATCCGAGTATTTTCTTCTCTTTTTCGAGTACATAAAAACGACTAACGGGATTGTATAATTCGTGGCGGAAATAATCTTCAGTCCAGGCGGTTACGAATGATTTTTCTTCGATTGCCAGAATAGCCGGTAAATCCGATTCGTCAGCCCGCCGTATTCGGACATCTATTTTAGCGGCCATACTCTGGCCTCCAGATTGGAATGATAATCCGGCTCCAAATCCGGACGACTTAACGGTAATAAATCTTCAAAATAATCGGCTCCCAGCTGGGCAACAATATCTCCCGCCGGGAAACATACCGTCAGACGGTTCCCAAATTGCCCGTCAAATGCGTTGTCACCAACCAGTAAATGTTCAGGATAAAGTTCGGCAACTGTGCCGATCGGAGCGTAAGCTATTTTTCGTTTTAGAATTAATGGCTCATTTCCCCCGGCAACAGTATAATAAACCAGATCACGATGCGATTTTATGAAAAAAACTGCACCTCCGATCACTTCCCGACGTGCGGAAACTTCCAGCGCAGTCAAAGTTGGCACCGGCAGAATCGGCAATTGCTTATCAAATGCTAATCCCTTAGCCGTTGCCAGACCAATTCTCAGTCCGGTGTACGAGCCCGGTCCGATGCTAATCGCAATGGCATCTACATCCGCAAAGGCAAAATCAGGCTTCAGCACGTCATCAACTAACTCGATTAGTTTCTCGGAATGAACGGCACGATTCATAACATTTTTTTGACCTATGATTTTTGCACCCTGAACGAGACCGACACTACAATTGAGGGTTGCCGTTTCGATACCGAGGATGAGTTTGGGAGAAATAGAGTTCAAAGTATATAGTTGGAAGTTAAGAGTTCATAGTTAATAAGAGACGGTTTGAAGACTAGCAATTTGTGAGATTAGATTTGGCGAACCCTGGATTTCCAGATAGCGAACCGTATCATCGTTGAAATTCTGGCGCATATCAATAAATAAAGTAGTCTCCGGTAGAAGCGGCTTGATTCGGTCTGCCCATTCGATTAAGGTTATACCGTCACTATACAAATATTCGTTGATGCCAAGTTCCAGCCATTCCGTCAGACGCTGTTCGCGATAACAATCAATATGGTAAATCGAGCCGGGATATTCATTGACTAAGGTAAAAGTCGGGCTTTCGATCGGACGAGTTACGCCCAGCCCACGACAGATGCCCTTGATCAAGGTAGTCTTACCGGCGGCTAATTCGCCAATTAGGGCAACTACCGTTCCGGGCTTCAAACAGGTTGCCAACATTTCACCCAATCGGATAGTTTCATCCGTACTGCGGCTGATTAATTGCAAAATCATAGTCTATTTCTTCGGTGTCATTGTGACAACTGGTAAAATCATCTCTTCCATCGAGATGCCGCCATGCTGGAAAGTGTCTTTGAAAAAAGTTTGAAATTTGTGATAATTGGTCGGATAGACAAAGTAGAAATTTTCCTTGGCAATGAGATAATTGGTATTAATGCCCAGGTCCGGCAACTTATATTCGCCTGGGTTTTTGATATTCAGGGCATATTTCGGTGGACAATTCAAATTTTTACCACTCTTAAAACGAATATTGGTAGAAGTAGTTTTGTCGGCGATCACCTTGACATCGTTTTGCACCCGAATACTGCCATGATCACTGGTTAAAATAATAGTAAAATCGGTTTCGGCAAATTTCCGCAAAACCGAAAAAATCCAGGAATGCTGAAACCAGGTGCGCACGATTGAACGATAGCTGGATTCGTTCGGTAAAATTTCTTTTAAAATATCGGAATCTACCCGGCGATGCGCCAGAATATCAACAAAATTAAGCACCAGCGCGATAAGTGAATTACCCAGGTATGAGTTAATGCGTTTTTCGAGCGCCCAACCATTATCGGAGTCGAGTATTTTCAAGTAATTGAATTTCCCGCGCAGGTCAACCCCGGCTGAAGATAACAGATTGTCAAGCATTTCGGCTTCGTGCCGATTCATAGAGGTCTCATCCTCATCTTCAGGTGTCCAGATGTCCGGATAGAGCGGCTGGATTTCACTGGGGAAAAGCCCGCTGAAAATAGCATTGCGCGAATACGGTGTAGCTGAAGGTAAAATTGAAAAGTAATAATCTATATCAACATTATATAAATCATACAATAATGGAGCAAAAGTGTACCACTGATCTAAACGCATACAGTCAATAACGAGGAACAATACTTTCTGTCCATTTTGTAAAAGAGGCAATACTTTCTGGGTTATCAAATCCGGCGAAAGGATCGGGCGAAAGTGTGGATCATCGTTAACCCATTTTTTATAATTTTTAGTGATGAATTTGGCGAATTCAATATTGCAGTCGCGCTTTTGATCCTCGAGAGTTTCATTCAAACCCAGATCGGGATGATCGTCGAATTCAATTTCCCACCCGGCCAATTTCTGATAAATTGCGATCCAATCACTACTTTCCAGATCATCAAACAATCGTTGAGAAATGGTATGAAATTCCTCAAGATATTCGCGGGAAACATGTTCCGAAGAAATCCGCTGTTGCTCGAGTATTTTCTTACAAGCCATTAGTACCTGGCTGGGATTGACAGGCTTCGTAAGGTAATCGGTAATCTTACTGCCGATGGCTTTTTCCATCAGGCTTTCTTCCTCATTTTTGGTAATCATAATTATCGGCAGACCGGGTTTACGAGCTTTGATGTCAGCCAGAGTTGCCAGTCCGTCTTTGCCGGCCATCATTTCGTCCAATAGCACCAGATTGAAATTTTCCTGGCTAACCAGATTGACAGCGTCATTGCCATTCGACACCGGGACAACCTCAAAACCGCGACTACGCAAGAATAGAATATGGGCTTTCAGCAACTCGATTTCATCATCCACCCACAAGATTTTTCCCTTTTTAGGACTCATAGAATCACACAATAATCCTTTTTGTCATTAACATTTTCCAAAATGATTTTGTTTCAGAACTCATGATTTTCGAACTTGAAATTAAAATTTCAATTAATAATAACTAACGAACCACCAGCTAATTTACGCAAAATGGTCGTTGGTAAAAGATATATTTATAGGAAAATAAAGGCTTAAATAGGTTGGACGAGACGAAAAACCGCTGCGGTTATTTGGTTTCCATAATGAACTCGCCTTGCCAGTCTGGTCCGGGCGGGTTCTTTTTATAAATATAACAGCGCTCGATAAAAACGCGCGACGGCTTGTCCTCTCCTTTAACGGCAATGGCTTTTTCAAAGGCGGTAGTGGCGGCGTCCCACTGGCGATTCCAATAGAGATTGATTCCCTCAGTAAAATAAGCACAAATCTGCAACATTTTCGGATCTACCTGACCTTTACGACCCAGAAGTTCATATACCGTAATTGGTTTCAATTTACCTTTTACCACGAGACGATCGAGAACGCGAACTTCAATTTTGTCCTGCGCCCGGCGGTAGGTTTCCTCACCAATCATCAGATAAGTACCGTACTGCTTATTAGCGCCTTCGAAACGAGACGCCTGATTGACGGCATCACCCATAACCGTGTACTGAAAGCGTTGATTGGAACCCATATTACCGGCACTGACAATTCCGGAGTTGATTCCCATTCGCACAAAAATATCTACGCCGTGGTCTTTTTTAATTTGAGGGCGCAGCACCTCCAGCTCCGCTTGCTGATCAATAGCCGCGAAACAGGCTTTCCATGCGTGATCGGGATCCTCCATCGGTACACCGAAATCGCACATAATAGCATCGCCTTCATATTTATCTACATAACCGTCGTATTTCATCAGGATTTCGGTCATTGGAGACAAGTATTTATTAAGAACTAAGGCCAGTTCTTCAGCTGAGAGACTTTCAGATATGGTGGTAAAATTAGCGACATCCGAGAAGAACATCGTCGCTTCGCGTTTTTCACCAGAAAGGCTAAAAGCATCAGGATGATCCTCAAGATACTTCAGGATTTTCGGGCTCATATATGTCTGGAACATACTCCGAATTTTCCTTTTCTCTCTTTGCTCCGACAGAAATTGATAAACGACACTCGATAAATAACTGGTAGCAATGCCGACTAAAAGTGGCACCAATTGCACCCAGACGGAATGGGCTCGAAACATCCAGTATGAAAATACGATCGCCCCGAATCCTAAAATTAAAGACAAAGCGCCCCCAAATACAGGCCTAGCAAATGCCACGGCAATTGCGGTGAGCACACTGATTACAAAAATGAAAATGATATTGAGCGTAATCGGAAGAGCACGAATAAAACTCTGTTCCAGCATGGTTTGAATAGCGTGGGCATGCGTTTCGACTCCCGGCATCAGACGCCGATTATCACCATAATTATAGAAAGGAGTAAATTTATTGTCATGCAATTCTTCGATAGATACTCCCACTAAAGCGATTTTTCCTCTAAACGGATTGATTTCGTCAAGGATTTCCAAAACGCCGGCGGTATCACCGGCAGCCAGGGCCGAGATAGCCTCAAATTGGCGAGTCGAATCGGCAATCAAGGCAATCCGTAATTCCAGCGGATAGGTCGACTTCCTTTTGAACATTTCCAGGTAATCGGTATCCTCTTCATCTTTCAAATCAAAATCGGAGTCGTCGAGTATCGCAGACATCGAATAAGTGGGGAACGTACCAGCCGGTCCGTAATAATTGATCAGGATAGTTTGCTCCCAACCAAGACTGCCGCGATGGGCTAAAAGACGCTGGGTGTTACCGTTTGTCGAATCGCTAAAAATGAAATAGCCTTCTTCAAATTTATATTCCGGGGCTCGAGGCAGTCCGGTCTCTTTGAAAAAAACTTTGGTGCCGAGAGTGTAGATCGTTTTATCCTGATATTGCTCGAAAATGGGATAGCGGCGCGTAAATCCATCAGGATCTTGAATTTCGCCGACAACTCCCCAGTCACTCCCGGTTGCCAGTAATATCGGCAAAGGCTTATCGGCATAAATATTGACCCCGCCGACGCTAAACTCACGGGTAACTTTTCCAGCCAGAATGACATTGCCATTTTTCCGAATAGCATCAGCCAGAATCGAATCGCCCAGTGGATTTTTATAATCCGGTTCGGTGAATTGAATATCAAACATAATCGTTTGAATACCGACTTCCTCCAGATTTTCAATAAGGGTGGCATAATATTCTCGCGGATAAGGGTAGCGATCCCGGCAACTTTTAAAAGTCTGGTCGTCAATGGCAACGATAATTAATTTGGAGTGCGAAACGTCTTTCGGACCGCGGTTTTTAAAACGCGCATCCAGTGATTTCAATTCCATCTCACGAAATAGGCCAAACACCAAAAGAATAGAAACAAGGAACGCCAGAACGAGGGCTATAATTATTCCTCCCACCGCCTGTTTGAGTGTATTTTTTTTCATTAGAGGCTTTGGGTGCCTAAAAATTCAGGGAATAGGTCACAAAATAACTCAGGTCATGGAATTGTTCACCACTGCTTCGATCATCAAGGTAAACATACCTGACATTGGTCCGCAATTGGTGAATTTTCTTGAAGTTAAAGATAAATCCGCCGAAGATATTATTTTGAGTATAGTCAGCTAAGCCCTTACCATTCATCAAACCATATCCAGCATAAACTCCCAAAGTTTTATTAAAAAAATCATATTGCCCTTGCGCCCCTAGAGAGACGAAATCGTAAGGCTCGGGATTTAAACCGCTTTCACTGTGGTTGTTGGATAAACTAAGATTGGTTTGGAGAGGAAATGGAAAAGTACTGTTGATACCAAAACTAATCATAGAAGTTTTCATCGAACTGAATAGATAACCTTCCGGCCGACTATCAGCCAGACGATCGCTCCGATCAGAGCTCGACCACGAGAAATTCAGCGTGTTCTTAACATTCAGAAAATTAACACTATGGGAAATACGAATATCTTGACGAGTGGTGATATTCGATTCGCGGTTATCCTTAACGCTAAATGAATCCACGTAAGCCGTTCCATACCAGGTCGTATCCACAGTCGTAGCATCGTTTTTCCGCCCGTATTGCACCGTATTTAAATCAATTCTGGGTAAATTCTCACCCAGAAATAACGACAAACCTGCCATAAATGATGACGTTGTGGTCGTGGCATTCTTATCGTTATTCAAATTATCGCGATTCTGTTCATAATTGAGGTTTAAAAATATTTTATTCTGGAAAAGGCGGATTCGGTCAGAAATTATATAACCTTGAATATCTTTGCGCATATAGGGATTTCCTAGCGAGTAAAAAGAGCCGCCAATATGCTGGTATTTGATCGTGATATAATTATGGAAATAATTAAGATTCAAGGTACTGCGGAAAGCAGCGGACGGCATATTAAGAATTTCCTTTATTCCAAAAGCCAGCTGAGTCGAATCATCTACTTGAATTTTTAAAATTGGATCCTTCACATTTTCTACAGAATCTAGAGCTATTGGTGAAATCGGAAATTGATACTTGTTAATGATAAATATCTTTTCAATTGAACTGGGATCGAAACCGAAAGTCGAGATTGGGATATTAAAATCCCCGAGCGCCAGGGTATCGTCTTTACTCAAAGCACCGCCACTGATATTACGATTCAACATTGAGAGCGCGACGGCATTTTTCCAGACAAATCTTTGATTATCAAATGCCAGTTTCAAATCGGAACCCACGACGATATTATCTTGAGGAGTGGCACCATCCATCCTGATAATCTGATTACCGCTGGCAAAAATGTCATTCATTTCTTTGTGAACTGAGAGAGTATCATCAATAGCTTTGATAAAATTAAAGCCTAGCTGAAAATGTTTCCCGGAACCGAAATAGGGGCGCACAGCCAGAAGGCGTTGACCATAAGTATAGCCGGTGCGCGAATACTCAAATAAGGTATCACCACTTGAAACGACTATCTTTGGTACATCACTGATTGTACCTTCGATACTACGCTCAGTTTCTCCATCAATGACCCGTAGATTGAAAAAATTAAGTTTTAGATGAGCCTCGACTCCCCGTACTCTTTTTCCACTTAAACCAAATTCCGAAAATTGGGGGTTAATATCTCCGAAGTTCATTTCGAAATAGTTGGAAGAAAAGCCAGCAGTGTAACGATTGCGTGGTTGTTTAAACGGACTTTCTTCCGAAGTAACAAAGACATTAGCTTGAAATTTTATCCAATCATAGGAACCGTTAAAACCACTTGTCACTTGCTGAATATTCTGGGAAATACCCCGCACTTGTTCCGAATTTACTTCAGCCAGAACGCGGCCATTATACTTAAATACTCTTTCAGCTTCACCTACACTACCCACTACTCTAAAATTCCACTGCAATGGATTACCGAAAGCCCCGTTCACATCGGCAAAAGTGATTCTGATTGTATGGATACCTGGTCGCAGGTTTTGGGGTCTGGCTATAATCAGGTCTTCCTCTATTTGACTAATTGGGGTGATATTATTTCCGTCAATTTCGACTTTAATAGTATGGAGAGCAATATTCTCAGCATTGAACAAAGACACGGCTATTAAGACTTCTGAAGAGGCTACAACTTGAGATTCTTCAGGGCTAAGGATAATAACATTACTGGGTGTGCCACCCAACAGGTTGGCCTGAATAACATCCGGAGTAATTTCCGCTTCACCAGCCTTCCGGCGGGCGCTTATGAACATCGGCACATTAAAAGGATCAACTTCCGGAAAAGCAGCCATACTGCCATTCACAAATTCCGCCATTATAAGATATTCGATGCCATTATCAGTGACGAATTTCGCAGGAATATAATACTTGAAAACCCCCATAATCTCATTCATATCATCTTCAAGAAAAGACTCCTGCCCGGATTCTCGATAATAGATTTTTACATTCCGAATCTCGGCAACTAGCTGATCCACAATCGCCTCAATCAAAACCGGTGAGCCGACATATACTTCACGGGGCGGTGAATGTAAAATCTTGGTTTGAGAGTAGGCTAGCCCACAAAATAACGTTAAAACCAACGATGAATTGGTTATAATTCGACGTACTGATTTATTCCTTAACATAACTACTAAATTAATAACTAAAAATGAAATTGTTTATTTATATTCTATTTTAATTGTCTTAGTCTCTCCGGAGGGGTTACGCAATTGAATTTTTAATTCATTATTTTTTTCGAACTCTTCGGCATCTTCATCAATCGGCTGAGCCCCAGCTGGGGTATTTTCGACATTGACATTGCCAGCCGGGGTCGAAACACCAGTCTGGTTAGCGCCGACAACGATCACACCGCCACCCTTATTATTGGTGACTTCAATACTACCCGAAATGCCATAAAATACATCACCATTGACTGGATCAGAAATCACCCAAAAGACAGTTCCTTTGACCGATGCGACTGAAGTCGGGGTAGCGATCACAAAATCGCCCTTTTTAGTCGGATTGACTTCAGCTTTTAGAGTCCCAAATTGCATATCTACCTGTTTCGAAATCGAACCTTTATTACGTTCGCCGGATATTTCCATCTCGGAATTTTCACGAATCTTTATCTGGCTCTTATCATCGAGAAATACTAATACTACGAAACCATCTTTTCCAGTTTTGATTTTATCTCTTGAGTAAATGTTATCGCCGATTTTTAGCCCTTTTTTAAATTCAGAATCGGTTGAACGTTTGATGCTGGTTTCACCGCGGACTTTTAGAATCAACGCAATTTTATCCTGACTGAATCCGACCGTAGCGAAAAATATTATTACTAATAGCAGTTTGAATAGAATCTTTCTCTTCATTTTAGCGTCTCCTATTCAATCGTGATAGATTTAATGGAAACTTGACCAGTCATAAATTGGCCCACCAGCACTGACAGTTGATCGAGAGTAATACGTTGATTGCCATTTAAGATAATTATCCCGGTAGGAACATACCCATATAATGCGCCACCTGCTTTAAACCATTCAGGATTGATTTCTGGAATTTGGTTCAGGAGAGCTACGTACTGAGAGACATCTATTCCGGAATAACTGGTTTGTCCTAATGATTGAATTTTAAAAGCGAAAATCGGGCTCAAGACGGACTCAGACCCAGAAGTAGTGGGAAATGTTTTCCGAATCTGCCAGACATAGGTTTTGCCGGCTTCCAGCGGTTTGGCACCCGTCAGGGGATATTGGAAAACGGTACCAGCTGTATACAAATCCAGTCCAACAACACTGGAGACCTTCGATGATGGCAATGGATAATAATCATTATTATCGGGAAACGGTAAATTGGCGCGATCTTTCAAAGCCTGATCGGCGGAATTGTGTCTGGTAGGATCATATTCTGCCACGCGGATGGCATAACCACATTTTGGGCAATTAGTTTTACTCCACATAAAATCAATTGATTCCCATTGAAAAGTCGGTAAGGTAGTTGCAATTTCGAAATTATCCTCCAATTCTCCACCGGGCGCAATCAATTCCAGCGTAGTCGGATTGGAAACCTCAATCGTTTGAGTTTGGCTCTTCAGGAGATTATCATACTGATCGGTAATATTTAACGTAAACAGGTAACTTCCGGCTGGCAATTTTCCACCGGTTGAAAGAATAATGGATTGTAACCGTTGCAAATCCTGTTCAAAACGATCCACACTAATATTACACAGTCTTCCATCGGTGTAGTAAATACTGCGCATATTTTGATCAATATCTCGAGTCGTCAGAGTGACTTCCCCATTAAACTCAAATGGTCGGGTGATTACATATAAGATTCGGTGGTTATACATATTCACAGCTGGAATATTGGCAATCCATTCGAATTCGATTTTAATTGGGATTGGAGTAATACCATCATCAGGTAAATAGTACAGGGAATAAGAGAACATATCGGGATTATTACGGCCGTTGTTAAAATCAAAATCAAGCAGGTAATAGACTTCAAAATTGTAGAAATAATTGGTTCTAAGGTCGAGAATCCCGTTCACATTCTGGGCAAACAGTACTGAACCCAATAGAATTAGGGGTAGAAGACATTTAAATTTTATTTTCATATATCCTCCATATTATACACTTTTTAATCTAAAGGTACTGAATAAATAACACTGTGAGATAGAACAAGAGTTATTTTTCCTTTGATTCAAATTTGCCTCTACCTAGCGATGACACGTATTGAATATAAGACAAGGTGAAACGAGATACAATAAAAAAATCCCGCCGGAGCGGGATTAAAGGTTCCCCGGTGACGACCTACTTTTCCACCCCGTTGCCAGGGCAGTATCATCGGCGCTGG
>DAOTJS010000025.1:0-25351 GCA_035448825.1 Fidelibacterota bacterium | reverse complement strand
ATCCACCCGAGGCTAAGGTATCGGCCTTAATCTGATTTTGCAGGAAAGTGGCTTCCGAACCATCATACGGCACTAATTGAACTACGACATCCTGTCCGTATAATCCTGCAAATAGCAGAGCAGTAACGATAACAATAGCCCCAATTTTTCTCTTTACCATAATTTCTCCTTTCGTGTTAAATATTTACGTTTTACTCAATCACTATTTAACCTTTGACTTTTGATGAATACCTCCTTTCTAAATAAAATATTTTCTGGTTTCATTGTTATTATAGTTTTACGTTGATACCAAAATCGGCGGTCAAACCATACTTCTCACTGTTTCTAAATAACTTGCGATCATATACCCTATTATAGATCGAACTGCCTTCTTCAATATCGGTTAGATTAGAGACATTAAGGAATACAGAAATATTATCATTTAATCCCTGTTTCAGGGTCAAGTCCACGCGCGTAAATGGATTATTCACTCGATCGCTTAAACCAGAAGCGGAATAGGAAATATTATATTCCCCCTGATGAAAAACCGAAATTCTTCCCGAAAACCTTTTTATATCATAACCTAGAGCAACATTACCAAAGAACTCTGGCATTCCTTCCAATTTTTGCTTTCTTTCAGTAAGTACATAGAATTTCTTCCAGGTTGCAGGTGCAGGCCCCGGCGGATCGTAGTAGACCGAATCAATTTTTGAAGCCCATATATAGGTCTCCGAACGCACAAATGAAGCATTATAGCTCAATACAAAATGCTTAAGAAGTCCGGGTAGATAAGTAAAATTGATCTGATGCTCGAATTCCAATCCCCATACCTTGGTAGGCTTAGGCGAATTGTATGGAAGCGTCAAATTATAAGCCGCCGAACCCATTTGGCTTGACCATTTTATACCAAAACGCTGCATAAGTGTATCTTGATACACTCCCTGGGCATCTTTCACAGCTGTCGTATTAAAATTATTCAGCATGTGAAACATATCCTCGATTTCTTTATAATAGGCCGAAACCGAAATTAATCCAATAGCATCACCAAAAAATGATGTATTAATCTCATAATTCCATGCCTGCGCGGTCTTCAAATTAGGATTGCCGACATAAACTTGTAAGCTAGTACCAACTTCAGCCGGGCGACCAGCAATATATCTTTCCAGACGCATATTAAAATCAGGTCGGGCAAGGGCTTTATAGGCGGCCAGTCTTAGTTTCATAAAACTGAATGGCGAGACTGCGAGATTAAAATTAGGTAACCAAACAGTTTGGGAACTACTGGATGTAGTATCCAGAATTGAGTTGGCTGGCACAGGAAAACCCGACACCATATTAGGCATATAACATGAGATATAATCATTATCCTCATTTTCTACCCGAACACCAGCAATAAAAGTAACCGCCTGACCAATATTTAAAGTATTCATTAGGTAACCGGCGCTAACTCTTTCGGTAATATCGTAATCATCGTATTTTATCAAGGGATTAGTCCATACTTCGTTTATATTACCGGTGACATCAACTCCATAACGGTTAAGATACCACCACTGACGCATTCTATCTCTATCAATCAATGGATCTAATGAATACGAATCATAAATATTTCTAGATTCGTGGCTACTATAGAATTCTGCAATAGGAATAAAGAGAACTCCCTTATTGTACCATTCTTCAAAATAAGTACCGGAAAAATCTTTTTCTTTAAAAGTACCATCGGGCAATTTTTCATACTTTTGCCATCTACCAAGATAATACGGGGTAAAGTATTCACTTCTCTCATTTGATCTATCTTTTACTTTATACTTACCACCAATTTTAAATTGGCCTGAAAAGACCTGCGCGAAGGAATACTGCCGATCAATATTTAAATATACCGTTCGTTCTTTATCGTAATTATTTTGCGGTCGGTAATATACCCAGTATAAATTAGCCGCCGAAAAATCGTTGACCGCATAATCTATCAATTGCTTGGGATTTGATTGAATTTTCGGCGAAGGATTCATTCCATTAGGCTCGACGAAATACGCTTCATAATCGAAGGGATAGCGCGATGCCGATTCACTAAATGATAAACCCCAGTTTAACCCAAAATTGAATATTTTATTATCGCCATGAATCGAACTGCTGAAAGTCTTTATTTCCTGTTCCCTGTCACGATAATCATATTCCGGGTTGCCAGACTGATCACCGCCACCATTAGAAGGATAATCCCTCGAATACCAGAAATAGTCCCGTTTGGTTCTGCCAAAAACATTATTAAAACGGATCGAACCCTGATCTGGTGTATTAACATCAAGTAAAAGGCTGAATCCATCTCTTTTCCTAATTTCGTCAGTGAACTCAAGTATAAAATCATCAATAAAATAACCTGCCTCGGATTGCGTCGGATTCTGATTATAGTCCAGAGTAATTCTCTCATTGCTTCTGATGCGTTTTTCCATATTACCGGTCATTTGCACACCCAAAATATCTTTAAAAAACCTTTCGCCGTACTGAACTGACAAATCATACTGATTAGCTGACTTCATTAAATCATTATAAATGCCTTTAAAATCTGCTTTTATTTTGCGGGCAATCGGGGCTTTTTTGGTAACTAGGTTAATAGTTCCAGCTAAGGCATCTCCATCTTTGTCCGGCGTTATAGCTTTGTATAATTCAATACCAGCCAATGAACTTTGTGATAAGGTGCTTAAATCAACCCCTCTACTGGTTTGATCGGTAGGTGGAATTTTGACTCCATCAATGGTAATGTTAGTAAATTTATCTTCCAGACCGCGTAGAATAACCTTATTGGCTTCACCGCCGGATCGCAGAACCGATACCCCCGGTAATCTGCCAATAGCCTCGGCGGCGTTGGCATCGGGTAATTCCTGTATCTTTTCTTCCGAAACGACGTTGATTATCGTCGCCGATGTGATCTGCTGATTGATAGCCGCCGCCTGACCTACTGCCTGCCCCCGAACGATCACTTCCTGCCCCCGAATTACCTCAGGGCTCAATTTTACGTCCAGAATCACCGTTCCGTCTTCAGGAACGATAACGTTGTATTCCTTATTTTTATAACCAATATAAGAAACTTTTAAAATATACTCGCCGGCTGGTACCGATTCGATGCGATAATTACCTTCGATATCCGTGGCACTTCCCAGAGCCGTACCTGCTAGAAATACATTGGCTCCAACCAATGTTTTAGAAGTTAGAGAATCGGTAACGACTCCGCGAACAACACTGGCGGGACTGGCAATACTTTTCATTGTAAGGATAATTAATCCTACTATCAACCATTCCTTTTCAAATTTTTTTACTTTCCCCATAAAATTTTACCTCTTTTTAATTGAGACTTAGCCGCTTGCTTTAAATCTTTGATTAATACCGCTTGTCAAATGTCAACCATCTAATCTAATTTTTAAGTCAAATCAAAAATCGTTTGAAATAGACGCATTATTTCATTAACAATAAAGATAAAAACTGTGAACAACCTTTTTTGACATTGTTAAATATGTCATACAACTTTTTCTTGGCTTTTGATAAAAATATTGTTAAAGTATCAATAGATGATTAATGAGCAAACACGCAAAAAATTATTAGAAAAAATTCTGCAGAGCAAAGAGTTCAGCTCTTCTAAGATTTATGCTTCCTACTTGACATACCTGGTTGAAGCGGCTGAAAAGGGGAAAAAATTAAAAGAAATTTCGATCGCAATCGAATTTTTCGGCAAAGATGCTAATTTTAATCCAGCCGAAGATACCATCGTTCGCACCCACACTTATAACCTGCGCAAGAAATTGCAAAACTACTACTACGATGAAGGCAAAGACGACAAATATCGTCTGCGTATTCCCAAAGGCCAATATGAGGTCACCTTTGTTCCAGCTTTAGAAAATACTTATCATCCTAAGCGAATATTGCGCGTAATGATTCGCGAATACAAAATAACCTTAATCGTCACGCTGGTGATTTTATTAATAATCGCAATCATTTATAATTTCAACCTTCAGCACCAGCTTTCCTCCTACCGGATTATTGATAAACAAGACCCCATCTGGAGCGAGTATCTTCAATCCAAACAACCGGTATTAATTGTATTGGGCAACCATTTTTTCTTTGACGATTACAGTGAAAAATTCAAAAGCAATATAACCATTCGCCATGGGCGCGTCAATTCCTACGAAGATTTTAATGCCCTCCAGAGCCAGTTCCCCGAAAATGTGCTTAAGCCTTCCGATGAACCCTATTTCCCTTATCATAGTATCTGGAGTCTGCCTCCGGTGCTGTCAATCTTGAACTCCGTTGGACAAAAACCAATTTTAAGAATGTCATCCTTGATTACTCCCCAGACATTGGGCGAATACAATATCATTTTTCTCGGTAGTATTAAGACTCTTTACATCCTTAAACATACTTTGTCTCAGTCGCACTTTAGTTTCGAAATTCTGCCTCATATCATTACTTACACCAATGGTGATTCTTCTCGCACCTTCCAAACCAATTTACATTCCACCGGATTGAATGAAGACCTCGTGCTGGCAGTCAAACTCCCCGGCCCAGCAGACAATTCCATTTTTATCATCGCTTCTTACCATTCCTTAGGTGCACCGGAAGTCGTCAATCAACTTACTCAGACTAATTTCCGCAAACAAATTGAACAGAAATTTATCGAAAAATACGGCTATATGCCCCACTATTTCGAGATTCTGTTTCGGGTTAATGGCATAGATAAAACCGCCTACAGCACCGAAATGCTGATTTTCAACGAGATCACCAAGGATTAAATCCCGGCTATTGATCTAATTATCAACCCAATCAAGAAAAATTTGTGGGCTAATTAACTTATCGTAATTACTTTTCCGGAATATTTAAAAGTAATGACCGACAGAAATATAGAAAATTCGCCGATTATGAGAGCCCAAGCCATAATCAGCGGAAATCGGTCCGATTGGCGTAGGTATAATAATCCCCAGGCTAACACCTGCTCGTGATCGTCTCCAATCAAAATCACTGAATCCATCCCAGACATTACCGACCATTCCGGACAGACGATAATAAATACCGGAAGTCAAGGGCGCCCGGCATCCCAGCCCGAATACACCCACCATAGAGCCCCACAATTCATCTTGATGATAACCCGGCAAGGCATTTAGTCCGCCTAATCGGAATTGCTCATAGTGATTCAGCACTTTATTCAAGTAACCCAAGCGGAGGGTCGTCGAAAAAGTAAACTTATCATTGAAAGTTTCATAGGTTACCGACTCAACTGATAAACGATCGAATTGCTTTAGGCGATCCCGCTCGATTGAATGTTCATACCGTATGTCGTTCATCCGACCGGATTTAGGTAAATCAGGATTATCAACATTATCAACTAATATCCGTAAAGTCAAACTGCCAACCGAGTAGTCATCACGATCAATGTGGGGAATATAATAAGTCGTGGAATCGGTAATGGTACTTTCCCATTTCAGACCAAAGGCGGTAAGTCCGACCCGTTTGATTTGGATTCCAGCGTTAGCCTCCAGACCGTTTCGGGATAATTGGCCAGATTCGACCCGTTTCCCATCATCATTATAAAGCGGAATACTTTCACTCAAATGATACAATGAAGTATAACCGGTAAAATTTGAACTCAGAATACGAGTCGTCCGCGAGTTCCATTCCGCTCGAAACAAGAGGTCGCTGATTATCAAATTCACCTGATTGTCAATGCCTCTACCCAGTAAGTTTCTATATTTTCCGGAAATAAAGGCACTGGCTTTGCGCTCACTATCATAACGCGCACCGAAACTGAATGACGTGCGTTCGTGTTCCTCGACCTCGACTAATAAATCCGCTCGGTTGGAATCAACCTCAGACAAAGACAGGTAAACATTTTTGAATAATCCAGTACTATATAAATTTTTCATACTAAGCCTTGCTCGCGCCAAATTCCACTGTTCGCCTTCTTTTAATTCCATCTCACGCCGTAAAATATAGGCGCGGGTTGCCTGATCGCTGGAATATCTAATTTTATTAATTGATGTATTATTTAATTTATTTATGGCATTTTCGAGGAAATCTGGTGATCTACGAGTGCTGTCCGAATAAGGTTGTATTTTTCCCCGATATTTTAGACAACTGCGATAGCCACTCTCGATCAAAGAATATAATGAATCAAAATCGGTCGAGGTTATTTGGTCTATCTCTGGTCGAATGAGAACATTGGCTAATTCGAGATTTTTCGTATCAGATGGATAGGCTAAAGTGTTCATCGCCTGCCCAAAAATATCAAATACATTGAAATTTTCCGCCAGCGGCACTATTTTACTACTGACATCCACTGCTACAATAAATTCAGCGCCCAAATCCCGCGCTACATCAATTGGCACATTGTCGGTCAAACCACCATCAGCTAAAAGATAAGGCCCGTACTTGACCGGCTCCAGAACAATCGGAAAAGCCGAACTGGCGGTAACCGATCGGGCTAAATTCCCTTTGCTCAAAACGACCATTTTACCCGTTTTCAAATCGGTGGCGATGATGCGTAGCGGGATTGCCAGACTATCGAAATCCGAACCGGCATAATACTCCGGGTAAATCGTCATTTGAAAAATACGTTCTTGTAACGCCTGAGTAGATAAAAGATTGCGCGGAAATACCACATTGAAATTCTCATCCAACCGCAAAGTAAATAACTCCGGTAAAGTCATAATCTTCTGCGACACAAATTCAATGTCGCGAAATGGCTGGGATGCCAGAACTTTATTCCAGCGAGTTTCAGCAATAAATTCCTCGATTTCTTGCGGCGTGCTTCCACCGGCATACAAGGCACCAATAATGGCTCCAAAGCTGGTCCCAATAATCAGATCGGGATAAAAGCCGATTTCTTCCAGAGCTTTGATGACTCCAATCTGGGCAAAACAACGCGCTCCGCCACCGCTTAACACCAGTGCGGTTTTTGGCCTATTATCCCCGGCCAAAAGGCTCGAACCCAATGCCAGACAAATTATCACTAAGAGCTGTCTGTATGCTATATTTTTCAGTCTTGAGTTCATTGACTTGTTTCGCTCATTTAAGCAACGTCGCGCCTTATGCAATCAACTATAGAAAAATAGCGGCCAGGATTATCGCTACTATTAGACCAGGCAACATATTGATTACCTTGATAGTCTTAATTTCCAGAATGTTAAAGCCGAGACCGATCAGCATTAATCCCCCGACAGCCGTCATTTCATTAATCACCGTTGGATTTAAAACATCACCCAATAGACTGGCTAAAAGCGTCAAACCACCTTGATAAATGAACAAGGGGATCACCGATAGCAAAACTCCGATTCCCAGACCGGAGGCCAAGATCATTGAAGAAAATCCATCTAACAGTGATTTCGCTAATAATAAATTCGGTTTGCCGCCCATCCCCTCTTCAAGAGCACCTAGAATAGTCATTGAACCCATACAAAACATTAAAAAGGCAGTAACCAAGCCTTCAGCGAATTTATCATTATCGCTTTTTAGACGATGCTTGAGATTTTCTCCGAGGTTATTGATTCCTTCCTCTAGCTTACACAGTTCGCCGAGCACCGCTCCCAGTGCACCACTGAACACCATAACCAGAAAATTAGTGGTTTTCAACGCCATACTAAAACCCAGAAATAAGGTAAATAACCCGATCACCTGGAAAACTATTACCGTAAATTTGCGCGGTAATCGGGTATGCAATAACAACCCCAGACTACTTCCCACAATCACCGTCCCAACATTTACCAGAGTACCAACCATAGCGACCTTCTCTCCTAATAGTCGAGAATCTTCAACACTCTCTACCAAATCCTAATCTTAACCTGAACCTTCGCCTCAGCCTTTATTCTCCCCCGGTCCTTCCGGAATAATGATCCACCCCACAATGTAGGTAATCAATAATGGGAAAAATCCGGTTAGAATTGTCGCAAAAACCAGTGCCAGACGAATCAGGTTTGAGTCAATATTGAAAATTTCGCCTAACCCGCCGCAGATTCCGGCTAACTTTTGGTCGGTTCTCGAACGATAGATTTTTTTCATAGCTAATTCTCCGTTAACATTACTCCAATTTTATTAATTATTTTAGAAGTTAGAAAGCAGGATTTTCAATTAATTGTCAGATGATGGTTGCTATTGCCGCTATTTTGAGGTATTAGTCGAAATATTTTTAGATATTTCCGAAATCTTTACAAAATCCAAGTTGGTGATTTTAAAGCAAAAATGTAGTAGATAACAATGAGTCGTCAGAGTTTAACTCTTCCGTTTTTATTGGCATTTTCCCTTATTACCATTTAAAAACGCGGGAAATATCATTGAACAGAACCATCACCGTTAAAATTAAGATTATCGCGATACCAATTTGCTGAATACGCACCTTGGCGTTAACCGAAAGCGGGCGTCGTTTAATGGCTTCGATAATAATAATCAGAAGATGTCCGCCGTCGAAAGCCGGTACTGGCAAGATATTAATTAGGGCTAAATTGAGACTGATAATACCAATCAGATTGAGAATAGAGCCGAATCCAAATTTAGCCGTTTCCCCCGCCAGCTGGGCAATGAAAATCGGTCCGCCAATATTTTTAATAGATTCTTCGCCGGTAATGAGCATCTTCAAGGAAATTACGGTTATCTTGAGCCAATACCAGGTATTTTGCCAACCATTCCCAAGCGCCTCAAAAAATTTTGCCGGACGATGATCCATCGTCGGCGAAATTCCAATTAAACCGACTTCGACTAATTTAGAACCTTTCAAAATTTTATTGGCAACCGGCATTACTTTCTTTTCGTGAATCGTACCAGCGCTTTGCCATTTAATTAAAATAGAATCATAAGGATGACTATGAATTAATTCGGTCATACTGCTCCAGGATTCAACGGCTGTACCATTAATAGCCAGAATCACATCACCGGCTTTGATTCCCAGCGAATCCGCCGGTAAACCTGGAGCAATGCTTTCTACAATCGGTTTATCAACCGGTTCATAAATTCCCTCGTGCATAGTTAACCCGCTGAAAATCACGAACGCAAAAAGGACATTGAAAATCACACCACCGGAAATAAAAAGTATTTTTTGCCAGGTATTTTTACCAGCAAATGTCCATGGTTCCTTACTTTCGGCGGCGGTAGTATCAAGACTCTCGTCAATTACGCCGGTGACTTTGACATAACCGCCGAGAGGAATGGCCGATAGCTGGTATTCGGTTTCGCCAATTTTCTTGCTGATTATTTTTGGCGGAAAACCAATCGAAAAGACCTCGACCCGCATACCGGTAAGTTTGGCAAAAACAAAATGCCCCAATTCGTGGGCAATCACTACTCCGCCAATCACAATCAAAACCGCTAAAATAGAATATAGCATCTATAACTTCCTTTCATTATCTTGCAAAATTATCAAAAAATTCCCGCGCTATTGGTTCAACATTTAAAATATCTTCTATACTCGGTTTATCAATAATTGGAATCTCAGTCAGCGCTTTTTCAATCGCATTGGTGATTTCCGTAAATCCAATTTTCCCATCTAGAAAAGCATAAACGGCCAGTTCATTGATCACATTCATAATCGCCGGGGCTGTGCCACCCCGTTTCAAAGCCTCAAAGGCAATTCTCAGAGCCGGAAACTTCACCGGTTCCGGCGCTTCGAAGGTCAGCGCACCGAGTTTAGCCCAATCAATTTTTTCCCAAGTAATTGGCAAACGCTCCGGATAACCAATAGCATATTGAATCGGCAAACGCATATCAGGTAAACCCAGCTGGGCTTTGATCGAACCATCGCAAAATTCCACCATCGAATGAATAACCGATTGCGGGTGGATTAAAACCTCGATCTGTTCCGGTTCGACGCCGAATAACCAAAAAGCTTCGATAATCTCAAGACCTTTGTTCATCAACGTCGCTGAATCAACGGTTATTTTCCGTCCCATTGTCCAGGTCGGATGACGCAGAGCTTCAGCCGGGGTTATATCTTTGAATTCTGTTAAAGGCCGCGTGCGGAACGGTCCGCCGGATCCGGTCAAAATCAAACGCTTAATACTGGCTTGGTCCTCTCCAGCTAAACACTGCCAGATGGCACTATGTTCGCTATCAATCGGTAAAAGACTCTGTCCGCCTTTTCTAACCAAATTCATAATAATTTCACCAGCCATAACCAGAGATTCTTTATTAGAAAGAGCAATGTTACGACCAGCATTTAAAGCCCGATAGGTCGGTTCTAAACCCGCCATTCCGACAATCGCATTCACTACCAAATCAACATCCTGCCGTGCGGCGATTTCCAGTATGCCATCTTTACCGGCTAATACTTCAATATTCGTTCCGGAAAGATTTTCCTTTAATAATCGGTATTGCGATTCATCGGCAATGGCGACTGCCTTCGGGTGAAATTGCTTCGCCTGCTCGATTAATAAAGTCACATTGCGACCAGCAGTCAGGTAGTTGACAGCAAATTTATCCGAACTTGCCGAAATCACTTTTAATGCATTGACGCCGATCGAACCGGTCGAACCCAGAACCGAGATTTTTTTAATTTTACCTGCCTCTGCCATTCTAGAAGCAACTTCCTATCGCGATACCACCGGAAACACTTTTCGCTGAAAAAGTTAGATTGGTACCAATTTGAAAATGATCACCTAGATTGCGCTGAAGCGCAGTATTTACCAGCATAAAATCAATATTTTTTCTCGTTTTGTAATTATCAGCCGAATTCGCATTATCGGTAACGTGAATTCCGACTTGGGTAAAATGAGCCGTTCCCGCAATGGAAAAAAGCCATTGATTGAACTGAAATATTTTCAAATAACCCAAAGACATATCTAAATAATGAAAATCGAGTGGGCCTTTAGTATGGACAACTCCGCCAATAATTTGATTCGGCTGGGCTGGTTTACCCCAGACATAAGCGAAATAAGTTCCCATCGAATTTAAACTTTCCTCCTGCCAGCGGCCGCTACCAAGTTGCCCGGCTAAAATAATATCGGGAGTAGCATTTAAAGCCATACCAAAAGTTGGTAACCCGGTTAGATTCGAAGCCGAAGCCAGTAAATCTGGCCAATTATAACGGGCACTAACTAATACACCCGGATTAGAAGGACGGCTCAATAGAATAACAGGTAATTCTAATCCGGCACATAATTTGGGCAAAATATTTTGTAATCTACCCCGCACATGGTCTCTGGGTAGTGCGGTTAGGTCAAGTTCACCGGCTGATAAATTGACCGTAATCAGGAGTAATCCAGCAAATCGTAAATATTTTAAATTTTGAAATTGCTGAATGTTCAATATCAGATAATGCCACGTGAGCTTTTTTTAATGAATTCAACAACATTGCGTACTTCCGGAATCATTAATTCCGGTGTTTCTTCGATTTTCTTAATGGCATCGGAAACATTGTACTTACTATTATAAATCAAAGTATAGGCTCGTTTCAAAGCCAAAATAGTTTCAGGAGGGAAATTACGTCGTTTTAATCCCACTCGATTCAAGCCTTCGTATTGAAGTGGCTCACGCGCCGCCATAATATACGGCGGTACATCTTTGGAAACACGATAAAGCCCACCGATAATCGAATGCTGACCGATCCGGCTAAATTGCTGGACACCCACTAAACCGCCTACAATAACCCAGTCCTCTATCTCGACATGTCCGCCTAAATTAACAGCATTCGACATAATGACATGATTACCGATAATGCAATCATGAGCAACATGCACATACGACATTAATAGGCAATCGGAGCCGACAACGGTCTTCCAGTGTTGAACCGTTCCCCGGTGGACTGTGGCAAATTCGCGAATGACCGTTCGATCACCGATTTCGGCGGTGGTTTCCTCACCGGCGAATTTCAAATCCTGAGGAACTTCGGAAATAACGGCATGATGAAAGATTTTACATTCGCGACCAATTCGAGCTCCGGATGAAATCACTACGTGGCTTCCGATCTGACAGCCATCACCAATCTCGACATTGTTGCTGATTATACTGTAAGGCCCAATCGAAATATTTTCACCAAGTTGAGCTTGAGAATCAATAATAGCAGTAGGATGAATTTTATTCATATTTTATAAATCCACCAGCGAGGCCATCATATTGGCTTCGACAACGACTTCATCATTGACGAACGCGACGCCTCGCATTTTAAACACTGATAAACGTGACTGAACCATTTTAACTTCAAGGCGAATCTGGTCGCCAGGCACTACCGGCTTCCGAAATCTAACCTCATCCAATCCGGTAAAATACAATAAAATCTTTTCGGGATTTTCTATCGTATTTAAAAGCATAAAACCGCCAGCCTGCGCCAGGCATTCCAGCACCAGAACTCCCGGCATAATGCGTTTGACCGGAAAGTGTCCCTGAAAGAATGGCTCATTGATACTAACATTTTTAATAGCAGTGACTGACTCACCAGGAACCATATCAATAATTTTATCCACCATTAAAAACGGAAAACGATGTGGTAAAATGCGTTCGATGCCGCTAATATCGAATATGGCGCCTTTGACTTTGCTCTTCTGGAATTTTTTACTAATCAGAACTTTTTCGTATTCTTTGCGGATTTTCCGAACAAAGTTAACGTTATGGGCGTGGCCACTTCTGGCGGCGATAACGTGCCCCTGGATTGGAACACCGAGTAGAGCGAAATCTCCGATTAAATCAACAATCTTATGGCGCACGGCTTCATTGTAATAACGCAATTCGACTCCATTCAGCGTACCACCTTGACCAATTGAAATGTCACTGGAAATTCCAAATAATTCCCGAAGGCGTTCAATCTCACCCGGCTCAATATGCCGGTCTACAAAAACTACGGCATTGTTGACATTGCCGCCTTTGATTAAACCGCGGTTTTTAAGTTCTTCTATTTCACTTAACGTGCAAAACGTGCGGGCGGCGGCATAGTCGGTTTCGAATTCTTCCTCCAGCGAATAAGTAGTCGAATATTGCGTGCCAATAGCCGGAATTTCACTATAATCAATCAAAAAAGTTATTTGAAATTTTTCAGCTGGCGTGATGTGAATATCAACATGTTTTTTCGGATCGGAATAGGTCAGAATCTTATCTATAACCAAAATCTCTTGCTCGGCTTCCTGTTCGATAATTTCAGCCCGCTTCAGAGCTCGCACAAATTCTATGGCGCTCCCGTCGCAGACCGGTGGCTCGATGTTATTTATTTCAATTATGATATTATCAATTCCCAAACCGGCTACCGCCGATAAAACGTGCTCGACCGTGTGAACTTGAACTCCATTCTGAGAAAGAGTCGTACCCCGTGAAATGTCGGTCACATGATTGATATCCGCGAGAATCTCGGGACAATTTTCGACATCGGTGCGCACAAATCTAATCCAATAATTCTCCGGCGCCGGCTTAAAAGTAACCGTGCTTTTTACACCGGTATGTAATCCAATTCCAGAAATCGAGACTTCGTTTTTAATGGTTCGCTGATGGCGTGACATAACTTATCCTATATTTTTCCTTTTCTGTAATTCCATTTCCACTTTCTTAAGACGCTCTTTTATTTCCGGTAAAGAACGAATGTGAGCTAACTCCTGAGCGGCTTTCAAGCGCTCCTGAGCCGGTGAACCAAACAAAAATATCCCCGCAGGGACATCTTTGGTGACGCCCGATTGGGCTGCAATCATAACTCCCGAACCAATATGCAAATGACCGGCAATGCCGACCTGACCACCGACACTCACCTGATCTTCAATAATCGTACTGCCGGCAATTCCAACCTGAGCGGCGAAGAAGCAATATTCTCCAATTCGGACGTTATGGGCTATTTGCACCAGATTATCCAGTTTAGTACCGCGGCCGATGACTGTGTCACCGATTGTCCCACGATCTATGGTTGAATTAGCGCCAATCTCTACTTCGTCGTGAATTACTACCCGGCCAGCCTGGGGAATCTTCTCGATTCCATTTTCGACGCGCACAAAACCGAAACCATCACTACCAATAACAACTCCAGAATGAATGCGCACTTTCTGACCAATTACACATTTATGATAAATACTAACATTCGAAAAAATAACCGTTTCGCTACCGATAATTACATATTGGCCGATATAACAGTTCCCCATGATCGTGACCCTGTCACCAATTTCCGCACCCGATTCTACGACAACAAACGGTCCAATATAAACATCACTCCCAATTTTAGCATCCTTAGCAATCACAGCTGTAGAATGAATCATAGGAGTCGGTAAAGGCAACTCCGGTCGAAAACGAGCGAGAACAATCGAAAAAGCGAGGTTGGGATTCTTTACCAATATCAAATTAGGAAAATTGCCGTTGAAATTCTCATCTACTATTACAGCTGTCGCCAAAGTGCTTGCCAGATATTTCCCATATTTCGGGTTGGCTAAAAAAGTAATCGTACCGCTTTGAGCGTGCTGAATTTCGGCAACATCATTAATAAGGACATTCTCGTCGCCTTTGACTGCGCCGTCCACTAGCCGGGCAATCTGCCCTAAGGTTAATTGCATACTTATTGAGTACGTTTTAACTCATAGATAACTTTGTCGGTAACGTCATGAGCTGGCTCGGCGTACAAAATATTACCGGCAACCGTATCAAAGATATAGTCGTACTTTCCGTCTTTCCCTACTTTGGCAATTACGGTTTTGATTTTTTCCAGTATTGGAGTCACCAATTCAGCTTGTTTTTTGTAAATCTCGCCATCCGGTCCGAGCTTTTCGACCTGAAATCTTTGAATTGATTCTTGCAACTGGCTGATTTCAGTTTCTTTGGTCTTGCGACGCGTCTCACTCATCATCATTTTCTGACGATCGTAATCTTTCTGCAGACTGTCCAATTTGGCAAGCAAACCGCGATACTGATCTTCCAGCTTCTTGGCTTCAATGTCCAATTTAGTCTGCGCTTCGCGCGCTTCATCAAATTCACTCAAGATACGATCTGAATTCACATAGCCGATTTTAATCTGAGCCTGAGCCAGGTCAGATGCTCCGACCATCACCAACAATCCAAGAATAATGAATACTACTTTTTTCACTTTTCCTCCATTAATTTTCATATGTTTTCTGTTAATAAGCAGTACCAAAAATAAAATGGGTTTTCCACCCTTCAGGCTTACCGTAACCGGTCGTACCTTCGGGATCAATATCGTCAAATCCGTAACCAAAATCAATACCTAATAATCCGAGCGCTGGCATATAAAAGCGAACTCCGACACCCACCGAGCGTTTCAGATCAAAAGGGTCTGTATCTCGCATATATTTCCATACATTCCCAGCCTCGGCAAATACCAAGGCGTAGATAGTCGGATTATTCGCAATCGGTACTCGATATTCAAGAGAATATTTCAGCATCGTTTCACCACCGTAGGGATAATAGTAACCGTTGTAATAATAGGTCGGTCCTACTTCATTATCGTCATAACCACGCAGAGCCGTACCGTAAATCATACCACTACCGCCCATAATGAAGCGTTCGTCCGGCGGCACCGCAGTTCCTTTTTTTAACTTATTGATAACACCGAACTCGACATGATTATACAATACCAGTTTCCAGATTGTCGGTAGGTAATAATCCAAAGTAAAAGTATTTTTGGTGAAATGCTCAGTCCCACCTAAAAATCCACCAGTCAGGTTTGTTACCCAGCTAAAAACAGAGCCGGTCGTCGGAAATTCCGGGCGATCACGACTGTCCCGACTAACAACCTGGGTAAGTCCGATACTTGTTGTTCGGGATTTACCTTCTAATACTTCCTTCAGATATGAACTCCCAATGTCGGTATAACTCTTTTTATAAGCTCCGTACGACCAGCTGATCCGAAAGTAATTATCCGGCCAGCGTAAACGTCGGCCCCACCGTAGAGAACCTCCATAAATCGTCAAATTATACGGATAATAGTAACTACTCCCGCTCCCTCTCTCTGAATATGAAACGCTGGCACCGACTAAATTCGGTGAATCGAAAATCCAAGGGTCCGCGAAACTGAGCGCGAGAGATTTATACGGCGTTACCGATGTACTATAAATGGAGTAACTTGTTCCCTGCTGATAACTAATCGCCAGTTGTTGACCGCGCCCACGAAAATTATTGAATTGAAGACCGCCTCCACCCACCAGACCATAAACCTGGCTTATACTGAAAGATAAATTAGCCTGATCAGTTGATTTCTCCTCAACGGTTAACTCTACATCGACAGCGTTTTCGCTAACCGGAATTACATCCGGAACTACATTCCCAAAATAATTAAGCATATAAACTTCATTTTGACTGCGCATTAGCGCCTCGCGACTGAAAATATCACCTGGAAACATTCTCAATTCGCGCCGAATAACATTTTCGTTGGTTTTAGTATTTCCATTAATGTTAATCTGGTCAATCGATACAATCGAATTTTCGGTTATATCAATGGTAAGGTCAATTTCATCCTCAGAAACTGGAACCTCCAGCGGCATAATTTGACAAAATAGATAGCCGCGATCCATATAAGCTCCGTTCAAGCGATCATAAAGAGCTTTTTGCAATATTTCCTCATTATAATAATCACCTGGCTTAATGCCGAATAACATTTGTAATTGTTCGGTCGTAAAAACAGTATTACCGCTAAAATTTATATTGCGATATTTATAACGCGGTCCTTCATAAACATTGATTGTCATTAACATACGCTCTTTATTAGGAGTGTATGAAATCGAATCGGAAATGATTTTAAAATCCCGGTAGCCTTCTTTACGATAAAAAGTGCGCAGTTTCTCTTTATCATCGGTGTATTTGGTTTCATCGAATTCACCGGTGCGCAGGAGAAACAGATTGCGTTGATGAGTGTCTTTCAAAACCCGACGCAAACGACTATCCGAAAAATTCTCATTGCCAATAAAGTTAATCTCGTCAATCCGAACCTTTTTACCTTCCTGAATCTTGAGAATCAGGTTTTTACTGTTCTCTTTGGTGCCGTCGGTAAGTTCAGCCTCAACTTGAGCCAGGAGATAACCTTCCTTAGTATAAAGAGCCTTTACTTTGCGCTTGACTTCGGCTATTAAGTTGGCCGATAAAACCCTTCCCTGAACCAGATTCAGTTCCTCTTCTATTTTGCTTTTCTTGATTTTCTTATTACCCTTGACTTCGAACTTCTCCAAACGCGGATATTCTTCCACTTTTATAATCAGAAATACGCCCTCACCCGTTTCCCTGTCAAGTAAAATTTGAATATCGGAAAACATTTTGAGTTTCCAAAGGCGTTGAATGGCTTGCGCAATATCTTCCTGGGTAACTTTGCGGCCTTCGACTAAACCGGACTGGATTTTAATGCTGGATTCTGAAATAGTCTTATTGCCCTGAACTGCCAGGCCAAGAATCATTATTCCGGTTTCTTCCTGAGCCATTAAAAGCGAGAACTGCATTAATATCAGTACAATAAAGATCAATGACCTGGATTTAATCATACTCAACTTTCTGAAGGACTGGTAATTTGTTCACTGGTTTTTCCAAAACGCCGCTCTCGCTTCTGATACTCCCGGATTGCCAGAAGTAGCTCCTTATTACGGAAATCAGGCCACAAAGTTTCTGTAACATAAATTTCGGTATAAGCCATTTGCCAGAGTAAAAAATTACTGATGCGCAGTTCCCCGCTCGTTCTGATCAACAAATCAGGATCGGGCATACCGCGAGTATATAAATAATCCGAAAATAGCTTTTCATTAATGTCATCAAGACCGATTCGCCCCTCTAATACATCTTTAGCAATGGCACGGGCAGCATCTAATATTTCAACCCGACCGCCATAACTTAACGCTAAATTCAGATTAAGGCCGGTATTTTGACTGGTTTTGGCGACTCCTTCCATCAAGCTCTTCAAGGGATCATCTGGCAAATCTGTTAAATGTCCAATCAAAGTCAGGCGCACATTATTTTTGTGCAATTCATCAATTTCATTGCGGATTGTTCGTAGCAATAGGGTCATAAGAGCTGATACTTCCGACTTAGGACGCGACCAGTTTTCCACCGAAAAAGTGTACAAAGTCAGCACCTTAATTCCGAGTTTACCGCATTCGCGAGTTACTTCCCGAACCGAATTGATCCCTTCGTTGTGGCCAGCTACGCGCGGCAGTCCGCGCTGTTTTGCCCAGCGCCCGTTCCCATCCATAATAATGGCGATGTGCCGCGGTAAGACACCTTGCGTCATTACCTCTTCTCGTAATTTGCTTATTTCCTGATCTTCTTTGGACATTTGTTTCAAAATAAAATAAACTTCAGAAATTATTATATAAAGCCTATAAAGTCAATGAAAACCATTTAAAATTATCGGTAGATTAAATAATCAATAATAAACCGGCTGGTAAAAATAAACCGTTCAATTTTCCTTTTTTCGAGTTAGAGCAATATTCCCAATCTGTGTTTTCTTAATAATCATAACTTCGGCTCATTTTACGGCAAGCAAACTGGATTGTTCCTCGTAAAATGATCCCTTCCCCAAAGTGAGGAGTTAATCAATTCTCATTTCCCAGATTTGGAAAAAATGTTTTGATTAAAACTCGCGCTGTTCTATATTGAATATTAGAAACCTAAATGGTTAAGACAGGAAAAATAAAAGCAAGCGCAGTAAACCGGAGAGTACTGATAGCCGATCAAGACCCGGAATTGCGTCGCACTCTAAATGCCTTTCTCAATGAAAATGGTTACACTTGTCAGTCAGTTAGTGACCGCGATGCCACTTTGCGTCTGCTGGAAGAATCAGAATTCGACTTTTTGCTTATTGATCTGGATTTAGCGAGATATGATGGAAACTCGATTCTGGAAAAAGCTCACACCATCAGTCCCCGAACTTTCATCATTTTAACCACGGCGAATGCTTCTGTCGAAACTGCCATTGATGCTCTGCGTCAAGGCGCTATTGATTATCTGATAAAACCACTTAATCAGCGCACTCTGCTTAACCAAATTAACAAAGCCATTCAGCTTAGAGAAATTCTGGACGAAAATCGTTTCCTCCGCCGGGAAATTCACCGCCAAAATCATATTGACCAAATTATCGGCGAAAGTCCTTCGATTAAAAATATTTACTATTTAATCTCTAAAGTCGCCCGTTCTTCTTCCAATATTCTGATTACCGGCCGGAGCGGAACTGGCAAAGAGCTGGTGGCGCGGGCTATTCACCAAAATAGTCCCCGGTCAAATGCTCCCTTTATTGCTATTAATTGCGGCGCAATCCCGGACACTTTGTTCGAAAGCGAACTCTTCGGTTTGAAAAAAGGCTCATTTACCGGCGCAACTATGGATAAAGACGGTGTCTTTCGAGCGGCGAACGGCGGGACGCTATTTCTCGACGAAGTCGGCGAAATCCCGATTCATACCCAGGTTAAACTGCTCCGCGCCATCGAAAGCAAAGAGATCAAGCCCATCGGCAGTACGAACTCAATGATTGTGGACGTCCGGATTCTTTCGGCAACTCAAAAAGATTTACTCAAGGAAATCGAAGAGGGCAATTTCCGCGAAGACCTCTATTACCGCCTGAATATCGTCGAAATTCATTTGCCCTCACTCTCCGAACGCAAAGAAGACATTCCTCTGCTGGTTGACCATTTTATCCAAACTTACAATAATGAGCTCAAACGCAAGGTATTAGGCGCTGACAAAGATACGATGAAAATTCTAATGGATTATAAATGGAAGGGCGAAGTGCGCGAACTCGAGAATATCATCGAACGCGCCGTCCTGCTCTGCGAAGGTGATTATATTACGCCGCGCGATTTGCCTGCCGGTCTCAGTGAAGGAAAATCAAACTTCTCGGATATCCCAGATGATCTTAAATCTTCTGTACGCAACTTTGAACGCCAGCACATTCTGGGAATTCTACGCCGCGTTGATTTTGATAAAAATAAAACCGCCGAACTACTCGGCATTGGGCTCTCATCCCTCTATCGTAAAATCGAAGAACTCGGCATCGAGCTGTAATTTTATCTCTCACAAAGAACGCCAAGTTTTAAGACAGGATTAACAGGATATATTTGATTGTTAGGCAAGTTTAACTTCGCAGGCTCCGGAGGAGTCTCAGAAGAGAGAGTCCCGTTCGGCGGGACAAAATTTGTTTTGATCTAAAATTCAGAAGATAGAAGTAGAATTAGTTTTGACTATGACTTACCTACCTAAAACCAGAAACCTGTAACCAGTTCCCTCAACCAATCATTCATGCAATCATGCAACCATGCAATCATGCAATTTTCATCTTTTCGTTTTACTTAACCATCTTCAGAGCTTCATATGCGGCGGAGATCATCGGTTCAGCGGAGAGTTCCGCACCGACTGCGCCTTTCATCCAGTAAATTGGACTGATTCGTCCCTGAACGCACATCCTTTCCATTTCTCTGGCGAGATTTTTGCCCTTTATATATTGCTCGATCTGGAATGAAATCAAATGACCCAGCGGGTAATCCGGCAAGTAGAGACCACTATCAATCATATGGGAATAAATTGCCAAGATTTCGGAGTCTTTCTTGCCAATTACCGGATAATAATATTCATTCCAGATTTTCTTGGCAATATCAATCACAGCCTGTTTGAATTCCGTCGGTGTGGCTTCCGGATGTTCATAGAGCCAATGCCAGGCGTCCATATCAACCAGCGCCACCGCCGCAATTTCAGCTGTCTGCCACAGATCATTAAGAGCGGCGAAATGCTCACTCTGTGGATTTTTCTCCGATAAACCTAAAACCTCCAGATTACGCTTCTGGAATACGAAAGCGAAGGCTTCCGTAAAAGCCGTATTCGGCACACCCTGCAATAAAGTATGATCAATTCTATTAAGCGAAAAAACCTGCTCGACGCAATGCCCCAGTTCATGGAGGGCAATATTATATCCTTTGTAGTCCATCCCGTTTTCCGCAACTCGGGTGCGCAGATGCGCATTATCCGAACGGCGAGCGGCTCCCATAGCATGTCCGGAACCGCGGGCTGGATCAACGTCAATCTTAGTTTGCAAGAAATTAGCAGTATTCCGGTCGAAACCGAGTTTCATCAGAATTTCTGGTAATTGCATTTTGAAAGATTCAGCCGTAGGAAATTTCACCCGCGTAATTTTATCGAGTTCGGCTTCAGTATATTGGGACTTAGCCTGAAATTGGTTATACCAGATATCGAATGGCTCCAACTCGCGGCCAAGTCGTTTGGAGATCAATCGTGCGGTCTGCTTAAGTTCCGGCGTAGTCAATACATCAACAAAAAGTTGCCGGACGATGTCTTCGGGAATTTCGCGCTCCTCATTGAAACGGCGTTCGATCTGCGACTTCGAAATCAAGTAGTACGGATCGCAGGCTCGTTCGCCCTGGAAAACGCCAAGCCATCTGGCGTAGCGCGTATCCGATTCAGGTGAATTATCAGAACTGGCACCGCTAACCGTATTTTTAGCGACATTCCAATCCACCGCCGGATTATTGATCACAATTTGGGGAATTTCCTGATTGATGATTTTCAGCATCACTTCATAAATCAATTTCTGCCGAGGGAAGCCGTCCGCCAGCTGATACTGCGCTTTTAACTCATCACGCAAACCCCAGTGCGCAATTAATTTCAGCTCTTCCGGAAAAAGTCTCTGCCCATCATCTGTCAGCAGATTGTGCATATAGATATTATAATTTGAGATATAATTTTCAGCGGCAGTGTAGGCTTCGTAACGTTTCTGATTGTATTTTGCGGGAACACGCGAAGTAAATTTCTGCGCCAGACGCACTTCCGCCCATTTTTGCCGATCCCAGTCGGCGCCTTCCGTCAGAATTTCTTCCAGCGTATAAACCTTGTAATTCAGTAAGACAAAAAACGCAATTTTGGTAGCGTATAGATCATCTTCGACATGGCTACCGAGATTGAAATTGGCCAGTAAATAATCAATCGGTAGAATGGGACCAGTCGACACATCCATATACCATCGTAAATCGCGATTCAATTCAACCAGAACACCACCCATCGTCTCGAAAGTTTTCTCGATATGTTCAAAAGCTTTCGATAATTCAGCCTGATCGGCAATAAAATTATCCAGGCAAAATTGCTTCAGCGTAGTGATGTCGCCGTCTTCAGCCCGCCAGAAATCGCAAACTTGCTCGACGCCAGTTTCAAGTCGGTCACGATTTTCCTCTCCGAATTTTCGGACTAATGCCGAAGTCAACTCAGTTCGCTCTTTTATATCGATCATTTTAGCCCCCGGTTTTTTCTCACCGCAATTATGCATTAAGCTTAATGAAAAGGATAAAAATAAACCTAAAAATACGAGGTTTAACTTTGATAATCGCATTTTAATTCCTCTTATATTTTAAACTTAAGCGATATGAACTTCATCACTGAGTTCGTTGATATCATCGGGCTTGCGCGGGAACCATTGGGCTAGAATTGCGCCGATTCGTTCAATCGCTGATACAACTCCCGAAAGATATTCACCGTTTTTAAATTTTTCAGCCATTTGCTTGGCAATATCGTCCCAGACTTCTTGCTCGACTTTAGCATTAATACCTTCGTCGGCTAAAATCTGGAACTGGTGTTCTTTCAGTAAAATAAGCAGCAGAATTCCGGTGCGGTCGCGAGTCTGCTCCATTCCCAGGTTTTTAAATTCAGCATAAGCCAGCTCCGGTAGACTCATCTTCGCCGATTTTGGTGGCCTTTTTCCAAAAATGGAGACCCTGATTTCACCGGCAGTGTTTTTTTCGGCCAACTCGCAAGCCTTTTTAATGGCATCCAGATCACTCGCTGAGAAATACTTTTTAATCAGGCTCATTTATTCCTCATTATAAAAACGTTTATTTAACCACCATTTTCACCATCTTCCGGAAGCACCTCCGCCGCCAAATCCTCCACCACCGCCGGAAAATCCACCAAATCCACCACCACCGCCGGAACGCCAGCCTCCGCTACCAAACATATTGGAAAAAAACATCGCCCGAAATAGGTTGCGTCTTCCTCGGCGTCCCCCGCCAAGAAAAAGTGAAATAAATAAGATAAAAAAGATTAATGAGGCCAGCGATTTACCACGCTCGGCTTGATATTGTTCCTGCTGATCCGGATCGGCTTGGTATTCATTTTTGGTAGCCATCATAATCGCCCGTAGTCCTTGATCTATTCCCGCATAATAATTTCCGCGGTTGAATTCCGGTGTAATTACATTACGAATAATCTGGGAACTGATTAGATCAGTCAGGGCACCTTCCAGCCCGTAACCGACTTCAATCCGCATCTGGCGATCCTGAAGGGCAATTAATAACAAAACGCCGTTATCCTTATCAGCGGTACCAAGTTTCCACTGATCCGCGACCCGGATTGAATATTGTTCGATGGATTCGCCTTCGAGACTATTGATGATCAAAACCGCAATCTGATTTGAAGTTTCATTCTCGAACGCTATTAGATTTTCTTCGAGGCGACTTATCTGGGAAGGAGTAAGAATTCCAGCTAAGTCAGTTACATGCCGCTTTAAAGGTGGTACTTCAAGCCCAAAAGCCGTCAGGTTAAAAAGTAATAATGCAACTAGAGCTAGGATTCTCCAGTTGCGGGGTTTTATTTTAAGCATAATCCGTTATTAAAATTCGACTTTGGGGGCAACTTCGGCGCCTTCTTGGGCTTCGAAGTATAATTTCTTTTCAAATCCGAATATTCCAGCGAAAATATTGGTCGGGAAACGGCGGATGCGCGTATTGTAAGTCTGTACCGACTGGTTGAAGCGTTGTCTTTCAACTGTAATGCGGTTCTCGGTACCTTCCAATTGCGATTGCAGTGCCAGGAAATTTTCGTTGGCTTTTAGATTCGGATAATTTTCAGCTACCGCCATTAAGCGGGAAAGGGCTGTGCTAATCTCCCCCTGCACTTGCTGGAATTTGGCAAAAGCCTCCGGATCGTTCAGCACTTCCGGAGTAACGTTCAAACTAGTAGCATTGGCGCGGGCTTGAATGACACTTTCTAAAGTCTCGCGTTCGTGAGCGGCATAACCTTTGACCGTCTCGACTAAATTGGGAATCAGGTCGGCTCTCCGCTGGTATTGATTACTTACCTGCGCCCAAGCCTGGTTGACACTTTCTTCAAGCGAAACCAAGTTGTTGTAAATATTGATAATTGCGCCGGCAATCAGTAGAACGACGACAACTACTGCAATTAAGATAACCCAACCTTTTTTCATATTTTTGACTCCTTTTTCAATTTTCAAAGTAATCTAAGAAATTTTCACACATTCGCCAATTACCTAACAAAAAAATAAAACCGGAAATTTTGCTGAATGAGCGAAATAATCGAGAAGCATCATGTTTGGTGATCCGGTAATTGAGAATTAAATTCCGCCGTTTTTTAATGTTATTTTTCTTGGAGCTTCAATGCAAATCGGCATTACCGGACTGCCTTATTCCGGTAAATCAACCCTGTTCGCTACTTTATTAAGTCGCAAAAGCGAATCCGATCCTTTTCACAAAAAAGAAACCGAAAAAGGCATCGTAAAAGTGCCGGATGTCCGGCTCGACCGTCTAACGGAAATTTTCAACCCGCGCCGCAAAGTTCCGGCAACTATTGAATATCTGAAAGTTCCCGGACTGGAGAGTCAATCATCTGCCGCTAAAGGCTTAGCGCCTCAGTTCCTCGCTAATCTAAAAAGCGTTGACGTGATTCTGCTAATCGTCAGAGCTTTCGATAACCCGCTTTACCCACATCCGCTGAATCGCATTGACCCCCAGGGCGATATTAATTTTGTCAATAGCGAATTTCTTCTAAATGACCTGGCTATCGTCGAAACCCGCATCGAACGTCTCAAGAAACAGCTCAGCAAAGTGCATAATTCATCCTATCAGAAAGAATTGGAACTGCTTTTCAAATGCCGCAATTTTCTCGAAGATGAAAAACCACTGCGTTCTCTGGCGCTTTCACCGGAAGAGGACAAAATCTTGCGCGGATTCCAATTTCTGACCGCAAAACCATTAATCATTGTCCTCAATATAGACGAAAAAGAAATCCAGCAAACCGCCGAAATCATAAAGCGTTACGCCTACTTAAAGACAGCCAATACCACTTATACCGTATTATGCGCCGCACTGGAAAAGGAAATTTCCGAACTCGATCCCGCCGAGCAACCGCTCTTTTTAACTGAACTGGGAATTACCGAACCAGCCCTCAATCGTCTAATCCGCTTATCTTATGAATTGCTGGGTTATATTTCATTCTTCACCGTCGGCGAAGACGAATGCCGCGCCTGGACAATTGTCAACGGCGACAACGCTCAGAAAGCCGCTCGGGCTATTCACTCCGATATTGAACGCGGCTTCATCCGCGCCGAAGTCGTGCATTATACGACCTTATTGGAAAATGGCAGTCTTTCGGCTTGTCGTGCCAAAGGTCTGATTCGCTCGGAAGGACGCGATTATATCGTCAAGGACGGCGATGTGATCGAGTTCCG
>DAOTJS010000024.1:0-30482 GCA_035448825.1 Fidelibacterota bacterium | reverse complement strand
ACTGTGATTGGCGTCTCGATGTTAGCCTCGCGCTCCTCAGCAATTGAATCGCTGAGCATAATGGCAGTTTCGACATTGATTTCCTTGACTTCAAATCCCCAGTGATACTGATATAAATCATCCATCACGCTCTGTAATATCAAGTCCGTCACGCTGGGGCCGGAACATTTGATATGATCCACCATTTCCAGAATTTCCATCAGCACCGCGTCTAAGTTTTCCACCGGGTTGGTCACTTCACCTATATCTTCTAATTGCAGATGCGGCGCAAGGATAATCGTAGTCGAAAACTTTGATTTCTCGTCTTTCCAGTAATTTCGTAAACCGTAAGCCAGCGACTGCGCCTGATACATTTCCGAAATGAATAGGTTTTCGATTTCCTTGTCGCGTTCACCGTATTCCTCAATTTCCGTATTAGTTGGGCCTGCCTCGACGTCAATCTTTTCCACCCTGGAAAGCGGATAGCCGGTGATATTGACCTCGATATTCTGCTCGATTTCGCCCCAATTATCGAATAACAAATTAGCACCTTTGCTATCAACCTGCACCCGGTTAATGCGCAGGGCAAACGTTTCCGATTGGATCTTAGCATAATTCACACCGGTTTTATAGCCGGGCGCTCCTCTGACGCCGTGCATTTCGAACAACGTTGCACCTTGGGAATCTTTCGGCGTAATAACAATCGTTGCGGCTTTATTCGGATAGCCCGTAAAAACGCCTTGATCGCTGGCGTTCGGTTCAATCGTACCCTGAACTACTCGTCCCTCTCCATCAATATAATAATCAACCGTCTTAATATTATAGACGATATAAAGCGAATCTTCGCGGGCATAGGCGCCATTCATTTGTTTAATATAGAAATGCGTCGCAGTTTTAATGTCCGTCTTACTCGTTGGCGCCGTGCCATAACCCACTTCATCGTTATTGCCATCTACCAACCACATATCCGTATCGGGATCAACCATATCGTTATAATCTGCCTCAGTGCATAGCCGGAACTCACGCCGATTTTCCAGCATAACCAAATAATTAACATCACCGAATGCGCCGGTAATCTCCCAAAAATAGGCGGCATCCCGTTTAGTATGCTGAACCGTGCCATTTAGCAAAATTCCCGCCTCATCGCCGTATTTCACTGTGAAAGCCGTCGTCCCGATAATCATCGGATGCTCGAATTCCAAAAGGAAATTCTGTTTGGTCACATCCTTTTCGCTATAATTAGAACGCTCATCGTCAGGTAACCAGTCAAATTGACCACTACTGTTCGTTTCCTGGATTAGTGGCACATCCGAACGTTTTTGGCGGGAATAAGGTGCAATCGTATATTGTTTGATAATGCTTAGACGTGTCAGGTCCGGCAAAAGCCGCTGACCTTTGACTGTTACCTTATTGATGATCGTGTCCTCATTCCAGTCTTCAGTCTCATGCGTGATATTTTCCGTATCAATTAATTCAAATAATTCCGGTTGAATGCGGTACTGCACAATTACCGCCGGATTATTGCGCACTCGAGGAGTGTCAATAAAATTGATCCTCTTGTAGCCCAATCCGTCAGTCGTGATCGTAAAATCCACATCCTCGACCAATTGTTCCATGAAGTCCCGCGAAAATACCCGAATCGTCTTGTGATTGCTATCGTGAATAATATTCAGCAGTCCGACGCCCTTGCCTTCGTAAGTCTGACCAAGCAATACCGATTTCGGTGTCCGGGTAATAACATATCGTTTAACCGAACCGGATATATATTCACTGTTATCATATTTATGATAAGTCTCAATTTTTTTATCAGATATTTTTGATTTTATGAGAAATGTTCCGGTTGTCGGCGGCGTGGCTCCATTGGTCATTATTAAATAATCATGTTCTTGAACATCATTAAAAATCGAGTTGGGAGTATCAACAATGCCAGATCCATTTACGGTAGTAACTTCATCCGGCAATCCATTAAAAGGATCGCTATTAAACGTTAAAATCGTATTATACGCCTCGCTGAAATCCATTGTCGGTATAACTTCTTCATAGATGCGTTCGCTCAGTTCCACATTTTCGCGCTCGTCAATAATCATGCGCCAGTTCTCAGTTTCAGCCGCCTGCTGAATGGCATCCTTGCGCAACATATCCGTGATCTCCGGAAAATTCAGCGCTGGATGATAATCATAATTCGCCCAGAGCCGGGCATCCTGTTTTAGCGGGCGCTTCAGAATCAGCTCTCCGGTTTTGACATTCAGCCAGTAATCAACGGTTTCCACTACGAAACCCGACCATGACCCGCTACTTTCTAATTTGTGATCCTGGTAGATTTGTGGCTGATCATAGAATACTGTATCCTTCAGCGGTCCGTTCGTGTCCTGGATATTACCCTTTAGCCAAAATTGACGTTTGGCATGAGTATATAACCATTTATCTTGACCTTCCTGAATGCTACAAATTATATCTCTGTTCGGTCTGATAATCAAACCAAATCTTTTTTTTGATAGATTAATATCAAGTAAAATTATTTCGATTTCATTAAAGCTTGAATCTGTTACAAGTTCATATTGGTCGGTAGATGCTAATCCATCGCCGATTATTAAAAAATGCCATCTATCAAAAATATCATCATAATATCCGCCGACTACATTTCTTGAATCACCGCTTATATAAATACTATATGTTTTAGAATATGATGTTCCATTCCCTTTTAAAGTTGTTTTATCAACTTGATACCATCTTATACCATTTATAGTATAATTGACGCCAAATACTAAAACATCATTTTTCTTGTCATAAAATGGTCCGCTGGAATGGCCAGTTGACACTGGGCCTGGCATATTAAGTACATTATGTTCACTATCTATAATCCTTCCGGTTGCTATCTCTATTTTCTTTATTTCAATATCATAGGTTGAAATCATTGCTTTATAATCATGTATATCATCAAATAGATAAATAAATTCTCCATCCGAACATATTTTCGGATAAATATTTGCGGTATCTCCAATAATATCAGTATAATGACTGGATGTACACATTAAACTGATTGAACCACCGCCGTTATTGATCAATATTGTAATTGTTCCGGTTACAGTGTCCGGTGTCGTTGGTGGATCGCCGTGATTTACTGGCACATCAAGTGTATTTATTGCCATATAGATAGCATTTTGATCAGCCGCGATTGACGAGTAATACAAAGTATCATCACAAAGATTTTGAAATCCCTTTTCATATTCCGGATCATTGAATTTTCCGACGCCCAATTCCTCCTCGACCATCGTGCGCACCTGGTTCTTGCGTGGAATCAGGGCGCAGAATGGCTTCTGCTGATTATCGTCTTTCAGCAAGTATTTAGCGAATTCCCGCACCGGCACCTGCTCAAAGATGCGTTGAGTGGTTTTCGAGAGTCCCAGAGCGCGTCCGGCTTCGCCATAGATCAGGGCTGTCTTGGCATTATCGTTTTTCTGAAATTTTTTAGCCCGGAAACTGCCCAACGGAATCCACTCCGCAGGGTCTTCCCATGCCGCTCCCCGGAATTTGACATCAATCGTAAAGCGCGTTCCGGATTTCAGATATTGATAATAGGGCGATTTAGTATTGCGCCGATTGAACAGACCGTCGGAATTATCTAAGATTATCTGAGCCGTAGGCGCCTGATAATGCCTCACGGTTTGATCCATGCGCCGTGTCCGGGTAATTTCGTCCCGACAGTAATTGGTTATATCGAAGTAATCCTCTTTGATTACGACAACGTTCGTGTACATTGCGTCAAATGTTCCAATTGACCGTTTGATTTTCAGATATTTGGCATATAATGGCGGCAAAATATGCGTCTTATCCGAATTGCTTGGCGAACCATTGTCATCTCCGCTATAATCAAAACTTAGGGTATGGGGATAGCCTTGTGAATCATGGCAGATCAGCGGATACCAATGTTCATCTGCAATAGAGGCGATGGCGACATTTTTCGGATTATCGCTGAAATAAATTTCATATCGTCCAAATGATATTGAAAGTCCCACGACGCAGATTGAATATAACCAGCACCAATCAGTCAGTTGAATATAAATCTCATTAGTGCCATAGCCCGTAACAGTTTTTGATGCTGTCGCTCCAGCCTTCCTTTTAAATAATAAAACCCGGAAATCAATATTTTGTTGAAATTGCCCCTGGTATCCCTTATGAGTCGGCGTCAGACTGATCATTTTTTATTCATATCCGGTCAGCATCATCATTTTTAAATCATAAGCGCGTTGACCAGGCTTTTTCCCTACTTGTTCATACCAGGTTGAATTTTCCATTTCAGCGGCGGCTCGTTTGAAATCCTTAGCATTAGTCGCCGCAATAAATTTTTTGAATCCGGAAAATCTATCATAGCCCATATTGAACATCATATTGATCAAAACTTCTTGGCGAACATCATTTAGCTCATCAAAGACCGGGAAAAGCTTTCTACATAATTCAATCGCCTCCGCAATATCATTTTCCAGCATGAATTCCGCCTCTTCCTTGCTTATTCCATTATCTTCGATATTCCGCCCAATCCCGATTGTCAGTTTGCCCGACGGACATCTATAAGGCATCAACCGATTTTTGATAATCGGTCCCGTTCCTTCTTGTTTTATTAGAGTCTGTTTTAATCTTTCGATATTCACTATTTGCTCTCCCTATCATTTCAATATTTTATTTCGTCAGACCTTTCTGTTTTTCATAAGTCCGCATTCCCGCCAGACCGAGCATCCCGAAGATCAATTCGGTCATAATCTCGTCCATGCTTGTATCGAATTTTGGAATTGTATAATTAAAAAATCCGCCAGCTATCCATTGCACCAAAGGAAAAATTATGATCCGGAAAGCAAACGAAGACGCCAGCACCCAACCCAGAAATGGTCGCCAACCCGCCAGAAAGATCGAGCGGGTTTGTAATTCGGCGATTGAAATATCCGTTTGCATCCTCGCCATGATTTCAGCCTTAGAAAGTCTCTCTTCGTCCGACGTAAAGACCTTATCAATCGTGCTTCCGACCGCATTGATTATCTTATTCGCACTACCGCCAAATGTTCCCATTTTCAACCTGCCTTTCGATTCTCAGATTTTCCTGGATGAAACCAGCCCTCTTGTATCATTCGCAACTGCCATTCCGAAAAAGCCAGATTGACCGCATCGGTAATGACCTTGCCCAATTTTTCATCTGACCAAAGTTTATTATTGAGTAATCTTACATCGCTTTCAATAGCGATAATCTTATTATTCAATAGTTTATTTTCAACATCTAAATCTTTGAGCATGTCATCTTGATTTTTCTGGTCCCGCTTGAACAAATAACCAATCATTCCAAAAATGGTTGTCGTTACTAAACCTATAAGAACTGCTGCTATTGCTGGATTCATTTTTTTCCCTTCTATTTTTGTCAATAGTAAAACCCATATTTAAACCAAGTTTAAATAACCAATCAATTCTATTTAATATTGGAAATAAATGAATAGATAAAAGAAAATAAGCAATAATATAACGGATAATAATAATAGGTATTATTATAAAATTAATTATGAATTTCTGCAGAATATTCATATTATTCCTTATACTTCCTGCACCCGCATCGTTACATCAAAAAATGGCGTCCCAATCGCGTCCACGCCGTTATGTTTGATTGTTAAACCATTTGGGATAATAACGCATTCGATAAATCGGCCAGTCCAATCTAATATCCCGAATTTCTGGTAATCGCTTTCCAAATCTTCCAGTAATTTTACTTGATCAACTTTCACTTCTGGGAATCTGAATGTTGCGTCTTGTTTCAAGGCGCCATAAGATTGAGTGCGAAATGAATTGCCATGGATTAGCGGCACCAGAACTTTACCGACGTTTTGGTGGCTTTGTTCGCCCGGTCCAAACATATCGGTATTTACGCCGTCCATTTTTTGCAGAATATTACATACGATCACACGCCTTATTTCAATCTGGTGCGCGCTGTTACAATCATCAAATAAAATCCTTATTTCATCAGCGCTGAATGCCGCATCATTCGATAAAATTATATATTGTTTTATTTGCCCGGGCAGATAATAAGTCCCACCATTTTTATAGGTTTTCAAGTTTACCAGACTATACCATACCCCGGCATAATGATACTTAAATTCAACCAGATTAAATTCATAAGGTCTGGACAATTCTAAGATTACAAAATAATTTGTTAATGTTGAGCCTAAATTAATATTAAATCCGGCGTGCTTTGTCGCCGCCGCATTGAATTTCGCGTAACTCTGCCGATTACCATCATTAATATTCGTTATCGGATATTCTAACTCGCAATGATAAGTATATTCCGAGGCAACGCCATATTTCGCATAATCTTCTGTGCAAATCGTGAATGGAAAATACACTGTCATTGCTCACTCATCACAAATATCCCCGCGAGGATAATTTCGCTTGGATTTCATCCACCAAAGCCTCGGCGATCTGTTCCTGCCGGTTGGCTGTCAAGCCTTCCGGAATCAAAAAATCCATCTTAATCGCATTACTCATATTGACCGTGATATTCTGTGCCTGCCCATAACTCGAACTGACTCCGGATTGACCGACCTTTTTCAATTCATATACCGAATCGCTGATTTGCTTGCGGCTTTTCTCTTCTTTGCGTGTCAAGGCTTCAATAGTCTGGAAGATTCCAGCCATCGCCATTAGTGGATTTTTAGTCACAGCAAGCGCTAATCCGATATTCATCAAGCCCTCGCCTATATCTAAAGTCTTCTTGATTGAATCGTCCATATCGCGGTTCATGGCTTGGATCGAATTACTGATGATCGAATATGCCTGAGGAAGATCGTCGAGAATATTTCCCCATTTTTTAGCATCTTTTCCGACTTTCAATGTCCCGTCATTGACCTGCGCTATCAGATCGGTTGTTTGTGCCAGTTTAGCATTGATTTCCTGCAGTTCAGCGTTCCAGGCTTGCCATTCGGTCGTATCTGGTTGCAATCCAGCTATAATCTGTTCAGCTTTCGTTTTCTTTTCCGTAAGACTTTTCTGTGTCTCCTCTAAATCTTTCCGGCTAATTTCACCAAATGCCGACGACCAGGCGCTGACATAATCGGAGCGGTAAGCATCAGCATAAGTTGATTTTAGATTTATCATCTCAATCTGATAATTTTTTTCTAAGATCGTTAAGGCATGGTTCTTTTCCTGTTCATCTATAATCGTTTCTTCGATTATTTGACGATTGATTTTATAAAGCGATTCTGCCGCCTGCGCCTGAATATCATATCTTTGTTGCCAATCGCTTTCCGGAATATTAGCGAGACTTATTTCAGCATTGATTTGATTCATTTGTTTTTCATAATCGAGGGCGGCTTTACGAGAAGCGGTTTCATCGAATCTAAATCCGGGCAGGCTAATCACAAACAAACCAGTTCCTATTTGTTCATTAAGTTCTTTGATAGCCTTACGAAATTGTTTTTGTAGTTCTTCCTTATTTATGCCGACCGGCAGATTGTATTGTTTTAAAAACTCATCTGTGATGTCAGGCAGATTGGCAAGCGCGTTGCTCAAGTCACGCACCTGTTCCATTTTTCGGTTAATATCTTTATCAAACTCGGCGCGGGACATTTTATCATACATATTCAAATAAGTTGTCAAAATTGGTTTGTTGACAGATTCAGATTGTTGATTTTCCAATTCTTTTCTTAATTTGATATATTTATTTTCGATGATTTTCAGATTTTTATCCAGGTTCTCTGCAGTCTGCCGGGCAATCTGTTCCTCGATGGCTTGCAGGCTGTTCAACATATCGTTCCGAATGGCATATTCCTCGGCGCTCCCTTTTTCTACCATCATCAGTCGCACGTCATATTCAGATTGAATTAATTCTTTTTCTAAGCGTAGATTTTCGACATTTAATTTTTCCCGATAACTCTGGATTTTGCGGTCGGTTTCTTTTCGATCAGCCTGAATTTTTAGATTTGATTGAGCATTAATATTGATCCGTTGGTTTTCCAGCGCCGTCATTTCAGCCTGCAATTCATAGAGCCGCGTCCCTTTCGGCGGCGTTAAGATATTTCCGCCTTTTGCAATTATAGTTTGTTTTTCCTCGTCAATTAATTCCTTTTGTTTTCTGATTTGTTCATCAATCTCAGCCAATCGGTCTTTTCTCTCAAGTTCAATTATGCTGGTCTGAATTTTATGAGCCTGTTGCATAGCGTCAATGCGGGCATCGCCGGTCGTCTCAATCGCGTTCAGTTCCATTTGCAGGACTTCTTTGCGCATATCGAGTTCCATCTTCTTATTGCTTTTCAATATCTTTTCAGTGCGCTCCTGAATAGCTGAGACTTCACCGACGCTATATACATCCTCGAATTTGATTTTTTCTTTTTCTTTTCCTTTGCCTAAATATTTTTGCCAGGGATATTCAAAGCTAATCATATCCAGGACGCTGGTATCTATTTCCAATTTATAGGGCGCCTTACCAGCAAATGGATTATAACCTGCCATTTGCTTTTCGATTGCCATCATTTCTTCTAACTTTTGTATGACCGATTTAAGACTTTCTGCCAGTTCAGATACAACTTTTTTTCGATCATTCCAGGATAATAAATTGGATTTTGATACATATGTATCTTTTCCCATTCGTTCTGAAGCTACTTCGTCTAAAATAAAATATTTTTCAAGGACTTTATTAAAATCTTCGGTAGCTAAGCCTGCTTTTATTATTGCATTAACATAATTATTTAAATCAGCGGCTTGATTTACATAAACATTAGATTTAGATGCTTTTGCCGATTCTTCTAAAAATTTCTGGAATCCAGATAATTGTTCCGGCGTTTTTAGGGCTTCTTCAAATTGCTCCCTTTGAGTTCCACTCAAATTCCATAATATATTTTTTATCGGATGATTTGCTATATCTCCGATTTTATAGGCTACTTCAGACACCAAATTGCCGAATAACTTCCATCCCGAAGTCAGAGTATAAGTCTGTTCAATCATAGCCTTGAAGGAATCGCCTGTGCTTTCCGTTTGTTCCTTCAAAGATTGTTCCAGGGTTTGCAGATTTTCAATAAATGGCACGATTGCCCGGGCCGCCCGCACATCTAAGAGTTTACCCAATTCTTCCTGTTCATAGACATCCACAACCGCGCCATAGCGTTTGCGAAATTCTTCGATCACTTCATTATATTTTCTTAGCCGACCGGTCGAATCGGTTATTTCTATTCCGAGCTCCTTTAGATCAGATCGCTTTTTCGACAACTGCGTGAGTGCCTGGTTGAGCGAAGTCCCCGCCATCGAACCGCGAATACCCAGATTGCCGAGCGCCCCCAGAATCCCCAGGACATCATCCAGAGTATAGCCTACCATCTTTCCAGAAGCCGAAACGTACTTGAAGGATTCAGCCAATTCCATTCCTGTTACTTGATTTCTGGCAATCGAAATTTGAAATTTATCGGCAATTTCCGTGCCGCGCATCATTTCGTTACGCCAGACATTATAGGCAGTCGTTACGGTTTCGGCGGCTAATTCATGTTCCATCATCGAACCGGTCGCCAATTGTAGTGAACCAGCGATCTGATTAACAACCTCAACGTCTTTCAGTCCGCCAGACGCCAGGAAATACATAGATTCGGTAATCTTCCCAGCTGATATTGGCACGACGTGTGAAAGCTCTTTTGCCCGTTCGGTCATCATTCTCATTGACCTATCCATATCGCCGTAAGATGAAACTGTCACTGTCCTCAGATTGGCGGTCGAATTTTCCAGTTCAAGATTAACTTTCACTGTTTCCCGGATTGCAGTTGATACTGCTTTTTGGGCGGCCGCAACCATCATTAGAGTTCCGATCTGTCCAGCGAATAGCGATTGCATCCGTAAGCCAATGCCCTGCATGGTCGTAAAAGATTCTTTTAGTCCGAGATATTCTCCGGTCTTTGGATTAAGTACCGTTCTAATACCACCCATTTTTTTACCGAGCGGATCAAGTCCAGCAGTCTTGCGCAGACTATGTTGGGCGTCCTGGAGTCTCTGTACTTCGAGCCGCAGTTTGCGCATAACCTCTTCGGTTTGGGCAATTTCAGCCTGATTAGCATTTTCATTTTGACGCAGAGCATTTAGGGCGACATTCAATTCACCGTAAGTGCGATTGGTAATCTGGATTTGGCGGCCGAGCGTGCGAAACTTATCTTCGGCTTTATCGGAAGCCATTTCGGCTTTCAGGATATTTTGATTATAGCGATTTAGAATGGCATCGAGTTCGTTAATTGATTTTCCTGCTCCACCGGCTGATGTTTTTACTTCATCGAGTTCCGTTTTCAATTTACCAGTCTGTCCGGATTCCAAGCCTATTTTTAACTCGGAAGTTTGTCCAAAAGATGTCCGTATCTGACTCTGAATACGAGTAATATCTTCTTGCTTCAGATCAGCAAGCACAAAATCCAGTAATATCGAAGCGTCAGCCAATTCTCTTCCTATTAATTAATCAAAATATTCAAAGTTATTTCCATGAATGACTTCCATCTTGCTCAGTTTGTTTAAAAAATCATTTCCAAAAATTGCTTTATTTTCGGCGTCCGGGTCTTCGCTAATTGGGTTCTTGGGATTATCGGCATTATATTGTTTAACATATTCGATCCGTTGTTGTCTCTGATTTTCAATCATCAATTCATAAGTAACCCGGTTAATATTTTCGGTTCTGCGCGGTAAATCCATCCCATAAAATATTTCCCACCATATTTTTGATTCGCCATCCGCTTTGGAGAGAATATAGGCGCGGTAAATTGGCGGATGGCGGGCTATTTTTTTGCATCAAGGCTTCCCATCTGTTCTTTAAGCAGATATTCATTGACCTTCTCAGAAATTGCCTGGCGCAGTTCAACTGGCAAATTCAGAATTTCATCGTCGTTTTTGAATAATGGTTCTCCAGCTTCATTAACCACCAGAAATCGAATCTGAATTGGCAACATATACTTATTCCAGCGGACGTTGTATTTACGATCGATCGTTGAATATTTAACCCGGCTATTAGCTTCCGTCATCAATCTCAGTTTATCCTCAGGCGTTGGATTTTCTAATTTTGCAATTTCCTTATCATAGAATTCCTTGATCTTTTCCATGCGCCGTTGGCGTTCATCTTCAAATTTCTCAAACTGTTCATCATCCATTTTCAATTCATCCTGAATACGTTCCAGAACTTCGATTCGGGCAAAATTAAAAGCATCGGATGGTGGTCGAATCCCAAAATCAAATGAATGTTCTTCATTGACTATGATCGGTTCACCTTGCTCGTTTTTTCCGGTTTCTTTCGGAATTATAACTCGAACAGTTTCTTTTTTGATGAACGGATTTAGCAAGTCGCCTAAGATTAATTTTTTTATTTCGGTCATATATACTCCGGTTTTTTGATTTTTAATTTCTGGTAAAATAGGGATGTGAGATAAATATATTTATCTCACATCCCTTTACGTCCCAGTAGCTAGGTGTTCAACTTACTGCCGCCCGTACCATTTGTTATGAACTTGATAACTCTTTCACGAGCACCAAACCGTGAATTAACTTCAATATCAAGCGTAATCGAATCTGCCGCGCCACCTTCGACATTGGCATAAGTCGGCCTGGCACTGATCTGACAATGATACATTCTTTTCTCTACTGCAAATACTTCACCGATATTGGTATCAACGGTAGTTGAAGCCCGTTTCCCCGACCAATGAATTACCGATATGGCAAAAACCTTATCGTTATAATCCACATCATTGAACATCGGTGAGTTCTGCCAGTCCGCACCATAAAGCAATTTCATCAAGTCTTCGCCCGGTGAATTCATAATATGTTCACCTGCTCCGCCGCCGGCATGATATTTTTTCTTCATATCACAAATAAAGGTAAACCTGCCGGTTGTATCCTTGCCTTCGCGTTTTTGGGTCGTTCTAACCGGGTTCTGATGGCCAATGGCTTTTGTTTTCGTTACCGTTAATGGCAATGATGTTTCTGGTCCGGCAATTGATTTCATCACGCCGTGCAATGCGCCGATCAAGTAAACTTCATAATCATCAACGTTCGCCGAATACATTCCATTGCCGCCATTGGCAGTATTGTCAATCTTAATCGTAGGACCAGTTTTGGAAGCAATATCATAATAATGCTCAAACGGAACGGCCTTTCCTTTGAATAAAACAATCGGGATGATTGTATCAACGTCATCGGCAGTTTCCCACGCCGCGCCGAGAGTCAGCGTAACGATGCCTGTTAATTCAGCCACCGAGACTATACCGCCCGTGTCAGAATTTTCGGCAATCCCGCCATTAAATTTTTTCCAGTTAGTCTCATCGAAGAGAATTTTTAAAGCCAATGCCGCATCAGCGGCAGACTTATCGAGAGTTTCGTTGTCGGAAGATGTATAGGGCGCAATCACCAAAAAGGTGTCCTGCGCTTCTAAGCCTTGCACTTCCCAGGGTTTGTCTTTCATTTTATACTCCTTTTCATTTACTGATTTTTTATTATTCCTGAGCGGGTGGAAGGTCGAATAATCGGCAACTTCCCTCGTCTATTATCATCGGTTTGGCAACTTGTTCAATGATTGGATTATCCTGATCATCTTTTTCATCGGTCGGGATATAATCATATTCTTTCATTGGCACCGGGATTTCCGCCAAAAGCCAAAGTTGAACTGGTTTATTTTCGATTGATAATTTATAATTGGTATCAATCCATATTCGCAGAATCTTTTCGCGATATTGATCAAATTCCGGCTGACTTAGATCGTATTCAGCACCTTCGACCCGGTGGCCAAACGCATAAAACGTATCAATTGTCACAATTGAACCGGAAATAGAAAGCTTTTCATTTTTACGCAAATTCATATATCCTCCTAAATACTTTGATTAACTTTTTCAAAGATTAAAAAGTGAAATGGCAAACCGGATTCACCACTATTATAAACCGTCATGGCATTAGCCGCTCGGGTAATCATCACCTGTCCAAAATCTTCTTCGTCTTCATCCGGCCAACAGGCAACGACATAGTTTGTCCCGACTAATAACGGACGATTAATTTCAACGCTGACTCCATTTTGACCACCAGATTTCTCTACATAATCACGCACAAAATCCCGCAAACCAAGCGCAACAATTTCCGATAGATATTTTTTCAGATAGTTAGTGCGTATATACGTCCATTGCTGATCCCAAAACCGCGCATAAACCTCATCCGTAACCCGATGTATTATCAAAGGCGGCGTTAATTCCCCGTCCCGCCGATCAAATCTTAATGTACTTAGCAATCCCATTTATAACTCCACTAATTATGTTTTCCAACTACATATGCAAAAGCGCCGCGATCATCACCGCCATTATAAACCGTAATCGCATTAGCCGCCAGAGTGTACCAGATTTCACCAATATCTTCATTGGATTCATAAGGCATAATCTCAATGAATGGATTGGTAAGGGTTAATGATGTTATATCAATGCTAATGCCGGTGGTCCCTGCAAAATTTTTCGTTCCGTAGTCTAAAGCATTTGCCGCTCCGCCTTGAATTTCCGGCGCAGAAATAAGCGTAAATATTAAGGCTACAAAAGGCGTCACAGCATCTCCTGAATTATAAACAATCAATGTATTGGCGGAACGGGTAAATTTAATCTGCCCGAGATCACCTCCCGGATTGGCGGTTGGCATTATTAACCAGCCATAATCTGGCCGAGTACATCCAAGCGCCGAAATATTGATTGTTTTACCGGTTTCACCGGCAAAAACTTCTGAACTTCTTATGATATTCGACATATCAAGTCACCTTTATAATTATCGTCCAGAGATTTTTATCTTTCTGGACGAGTTCGCTGACTATTTCATCGCTGACATATTCCATTCGGAACGATCCAGTTCTCGGCGGATTAACCCCGAGAAAATCATACCGGTAATATGAAATCTCATTCTCGTCCAATTGCTCCTCAATCTGATTTTTATATTGCTCCAGCATTTCTTCCGGATTCAATATCGCCGGATTAACTGGTCCAAAGACCGTAATTTTGTAAATCCTCTCTTTGGCAATCAAACCAACCGAGATATTCCCCTTTAATTTCCGCGCATTCTGATATTCAATGCAAACCGATGGGCGTTTGAATTCACCAGTCGGATAGCGCGTAAAAAATTGTTTATCTTTGCCAGTCAAGTTCCATGTCGTTAAAATAACATCGTGGAGATACTTACTGATGCTTTTGGCAATATTGCTTTCGATGCTATAATCGGCTTTGGCTGACATATTTTAACTCATAAATACTGTTTTGATTTTTTGTAAAATTGCGCCCCAAAAAATTGAATTCTTAATTCCAACTGCCGGATAATAACGATTGACCGCACCTTTTCGCAAACCGCGTGTTACTACATCAAATCCCATGATCTCCTGAATCGCCAGAGCAAGCGAACCTCTTTTCGCATTTGGATTCGCTTCATAAAAATTAGAATCGCCGGCATCCTCACCCAGAATTGATCGCGAGCATTTTTTATCAACATGCTCCGCAATTGTCGTATGAACATTTTTTCCACCAGTATGCGATGATAATCCCTCAGTAAATAATTCTTGATAATTGCCGCCTGCCTCAATTCCCAAGGCGATTGTGATACTCTCAGAATTCTCTTCTCTGCCAAAATAGCGAGTATTATCGCGCGTTTCACCAGTGGCAACCATTGAATTTCTACGACCCAATTCAACCGTACTTAACATTAAATCCTCGGCTCGCTGAATTGCCAGCGATTGGGCGGTGCGCACCTTCTCTGCGATGATGCGCCCCGCCTTTTCCAATGATGCCTCATTCACGCTAATACTGAGCATTCTATTTCCTGGCAATTACCTTCAGGGTAATTGGCGAAGACCCGGCATAATTAGTTACACTACCACGAATGTTTTTATATAACCCAGAAATCAAATTGAAAATCGCATTTGACGTTTGGCCATTTGACGAAATATCAGCATAATTCGTACCGTCAACTGAGCCCTCGACCTTTACTGTAGCAGTCGTGATTCCAGCCACCTGCGCCTGAAATTGACTGTAGCCCAGAACGTTGACAGCCGTTCCGGCGCCATTCGCCGTCACCCCGTCTAATAGGGTAATTTCTTTCGTGCGATTTTCTGCCAATTGGCTGTACAATTCTAATAGTGCATTTTTTTCATAAGCATTTAAACCCATAATATCACCTCGTTAATTTGTTCTTCGGATTGTTCCATCAGTTATAATTTCGACAATTGAATTATTGCCGAAACCACTGACAATTTCATTATTCATAGATAATGCCTTATCAGCATAAGGATTTCCTGGATGCAGATTGATGCTACCGCCAACTCCCGCAATAATCTGTTTATCATCTACTTGATTCAAAACTTGTTTCTTAAATTCCCTGGCTTTCCAGAATAGCCAATCAACCGTTTCTTTTGAATTTCCGGCATTAACCGCTTTCCCTGCGCGATCCTCAAAATCATAAGACGCCATTAATTTGGCAATATCATTAATGTCGCCATCTTTAAAATTAGCGGAAAGTCTAAATCGTTCAATCGAAAGATCAACAAGTTTGATGGTTTTCCCGGACAGAATTGTGATTTTTATTGCAAACTTTTTGGAAACAAGAGTATCAACTAAACAATATACGCCGTTCTCAATCGCAGTTAAAAGCCCATCAGCAACTAACCATGTCCCAGAATTTCCATTCATTAAATCATTTGGCTTATCCAGCGAAATATCAAAAATAACATCATCATCAACTGATCCATCCTTACAATTTGCCGTAATTTTGACCATCGCCAGACGATCAATTTCATCAACCGATTTTGTCTCGATATATCCCTGATTTGTTGGGTCTGTAAGATATAGATATTGATTGATTGTTATATTACTATAATTCTCATACATAGCTGGATTGATCTTTGTCGGATCGGATAAAATATATGGATTAAAATTATATTCAATCCTTTCCAGCGCCGGAAAGCCTAAAATCTTCTGCGCATCGAAACATGCCCGGCGAAACCATTCTTTCATACGCGTATCAGAAACGCGATAGGTAACGGTTTCATCGTCAATCAATTCCCGGCAGAGACTAATACATTCAGAAATCATTCATTTTCCTTTTTTTTATGCAATTTTTCAATCTGATTCTCGGCGGCCGATTGGATTTCCACTTCATTCGGATATTTCGCGGCCAGTTCGACTATTTCATCAACATTTTCCATTTTCAGAATATTATCAGCTATTTTTTCGATAGCCTTATGCGCGATTTCTTCCTTCCGTGCTTCGACCGCTTCTAATATTTCCGGCTCAGTGTAACCGCGGGCAATTTTATCCACTTCAATATTAGTGTTGCATTTGAATATTTTTTTGATAACTTCGCCGCGTTTTTTGATCTCTTCCTGTCTTTCCGTAACTACGACTTTGCGTTTCTCGGCAAAGTTCATGAAAGCCACGTCCAATTTATAAGGCTCGCAAATCTGATTGATTTCCTTGACTGTTCCGGCTTTGGCAATACGGTGCAGATCAGCCAGTCTTTGATATGCCGTCCGATTCATGCTCGAATCATGTAACATCTTTTCGTAATCAGCCCGTAATCTTTTTTCCTCATCTGCATCTGGCTCATACACGACACAATTAAATTTTTTGATAGTCTCCAGGTTGGCCGCAATAAATTCCTGGCTTACAAAATCACCAAAATCGGTTTGCTGATGTTTGCGATCATTATAAAAATACCGACCACCGATCAGCACCCGTTTTTGGTTTGGCCCACTGAATTTTAGTAATGGCATAATATCCTCATCCGTTTAAAATTTAAATTGGTGAAATGGGCGGCTTTGGAGGAGTTAGCCGCCCATTTTCCCTTCGTATCGCCCGTCATCCGGAAAATAATCAATTCATACCTCAAACATGAGCGGTCGCCATCAAGAATCCAAGCACCAGCGCTTCGGTATCCCACGGCGCAACTGCCTGTACCGATTTCGAAGTCAAAACCTTCGTGTCATTCCGACGCAGTACATTCACTGTGTCAACTGCTACAACTTCATAGCCGTCGTCAACTACCAGACTAAAAGGCGCATACGGCGCGATAATGCCGGTTTTGCGGTATTCACCGCCAAAGATCATGCCGGTAATTGCTAATGCCGGTGAATCAGCTGTAGTCTTTGCCGCCAGAGCGCCGTCCGGAATCGCCCAAACATCCACAAAAGTTGAAGTCCCACCAATTGGGACTCGACCCATAAAGCCGGTTTCATCCTGGAAGCGAACATTGCCGGTCTTATACTGTGAGTTGATGAAACGATCGTCTTTAGAAAGCATGGTTGCGGCTACGGAAGTCAGGGCAATCCACTCCAATTTACGATTTTTGTTTTTCATCATTTCCGCCAGGTCAACGATAAAGTCAAAAATATTCGAACCGGCTGGCGATAGATAATTCGCCCTCAAGGTTGATGACTGATATTTCATTTCGTTACCCGCGCCGACCGCTGGATAATAGGTCTTGCCGGTCGTCAGATCGAAAAATAACTTATGCTTGGGTGCATTAGTTGTTAGAACACTGGCCGCGCCGAGTGGAATTTCGTCGGTTGTACCCCAGCTGGCACCTTCCCAACGGCGATATTTACCGCTAACAATACCCGAATATTGTCCTTCCCAGTAATCCATATCAATTAAAAGGGCATGGGCTTGCGCCAAATCGTCGATTACATCACCCTGTACATCAATTTTGCCCTGCATAGCAACCATTACTTCCCAGGATATTCCGGAGTGGAGCAGATATTTGTAGGCATCAATTTTATGCGTCCGGTAAGTATTATTATAATCCACCCCGGCCCGTCCTTCCGCAGTTGGTGTAAAAGTTCCGGCATCAACTTTATCAGAAACCTTTGTCCATTTGATCGGCGCTTGTTCGACTAAGCCCGACATCATAAAAGTCATAGCTAAGTTTTTCGCCATCGTATAACGACTGGTTTTACGGATCATTATATCCAGCCAAACCGGCGGGATTATACCGGTCGCACCGCCGTATGATGGACTGGTCAACGGGTTCTGAATCAGCGGCGGTGTGTCGCCACTGGTAGTCTGTTCAAATTTAAACTCCGCCCCATTTTTGAAAACCGGTTTTAAATCTGTCCCGAATTGAAATTGATAACCTGCATCCTTCAAATAAATACCATAGCCGGGTTTATCCGGATTTTTACGATAACCCAGCGTCATTTCGCGCGGGGTAATGCCGTAATGTGCGGCATGTAATAATTCCTGCATCCGAACCATAATATCAGTATTGGTAACATTTGGATTTTGCAGTTTATATCTCAATAAGGCATTGTTCATTGAAATGATCAGTGACTTATCGAGATGGTCTGTTAAGTTAAAAGCATTTCCGAGTTCCATTTTTATATCTCCTTACGTTAATGTTTGATTAAAGATTGTCAATATACTTTGTGACTTTTTCGGGAGTTACCCGATTTTCGTCATTGACTTTTGATTTGTCCTCTGAGTCAGTCGTGGATGATCCCTTGCTCTGAAATTTGAATCCCAGCTTCTCAGCCTGTCCGTACCATTCCTGTAACTTCACCAGATCGTAACTCATATTTTCGCCCAGATCAGTCAGAATTTTGGTGGAATCTTCATCAGAAATTCCTTTCTGATTCAGGAAAGTCTTTCCATCTTTTTCAAAATTGGTTTTCTTGGTAGCCAATGCATTATCAGCTTCTTTCACGCCCTTAATCACTGCCTGGCAAGCAATGACTTTATTCCGAATTGTTTCATCTTTTTCGATTCTCGAAACAATCTCTTCAACCTTGACATAGCCTTCGCGGGCTTTTTCCTGGAGTTTCAACACTAACGGTTTAGTGTCCGGGCAACTTTCCAGTTCGTCTATGGTCAGAGTTTTTAATACATCAATTCTTTCCATTTCGTACTCCTTATCGTTAAATTGATTCGCTATTATACTTTCAAAACCACTGCCGGGCATAGCCGCCAGTTTCTTATAAACAAGGTCAACCGAAGTCGCCTTAATTTTCTTGATTTGTTTTGTTTCCTCCACAAACTCAGTCGCAAAAAATTGACTGCTCAAATCCCGGATCGGCGCCCGCTCAAAGCCGATTGCCCGACTATTACTAATATCTTTACGTAGTTTAGATTCACTGGCAAAGATATAATAATAACCATAAGCACCTTCCGGCCTGACTTCAGTCGCCAGAACCGATCCGAAAGGTTCCTTCCATTCATTAGGATCTTCTGGATATTTAGTGTGGCCCTTATGCATCGGAAGTCCATTGAATTCGCCGGATAATATCTGTTGCTCAAAATCTTTGCGGTAAATCCAATTTCGCGTACCATCGGTTGCAATAAATGTTAATTTCTCCGCACCTATTTCCTGATATTTCAGAAAATAACCTCCCACTACAAAGGGCTTGCCTTCGCCGAAATACTTTGGATCATCTTTTTTCAATTGCTGTTCAAAAGAAACCGCATCGTCATACTTATCACCGAATAGTTGCCTCAGTTTCGTCTCGTCCCGAATAATACCACCATCAAATGGCACCTGCATAATGTATAATTGTTGATTCTTCATAATCCACTTATCTCCCACTTTCTTATATTTATTTTTTACTGCGCCCCAGCCGGCCTGCCGCGCTTTTTCTTCGTTCTTACTTCTTCTAAATTCGATATTGAACGCCGCGATGAAAATTTTTTGAGCACCCTCCGGCAGATTCTTGAGATAATTAGGTACTTTTCCCGGATAATTATATGGCATAGTTCACCATTTTTAAACTATAAGTTTTAATTTTGTAAACTTTATAGGCAAAAAAATTTCTATTCCTCATCGGTGATTCCTTCCATGTCCGGAATATCCTGATCTTCAGGTCCTTGTTTCTCGACCCCTTTCTTGCCTTTATTTAGCGATTCGCCCGGCGCCTTATATTTATGAATTTGACCAATTTCATTGAGTTCCCTTTCGCACTGCGCAAGTTCCTCTTCGGCACGTTCTAATGACCAGTTTTCCATTTGCATTGCCGCCGTGCGCCGGGATTTTACGCCAGCCTCAACTTTCGATAATTCGCGCTTAGCAATCTTATTTTCGTCTTCAAAACTGATCGGCGGCATTTCTATCTCATATTCAACGTTGGTCATACCGTTCAGAAATAATTCCATATTGATTAGCGGTCGGACTATTTCCCATTCTTCAAAAAGATGAATCGAACCAATTGACCTTTTCAGACGCATTTCGATTTTCGCCAATCGATCGCCACTTACTGATTCACTGCCATAACCAAAAAATTCAAGCGGATAACCAAAACCGATTTTCAAAATATCTATCGCCAGCCGCAGGTCATCAATCTTCTCCATAAGCGAATTTTTGGCATCAATCGGTGTAATTTTTACGCCCTGCGTAATATATTCGGTTGCAACATTCGGCGGGTTATTTTTGCGTTCTTCTTTATATTTATCAAAATCAGCTGTCGAAACCGCCTGATCAACATCATGATGAATCCGGTTGAAAGTTGCCATCTTGCGCCCAACCGCCATATCCTGCAACATCATCATCACGATATTATACTGTTTCCGCGCCGAGTAATAAGCCGAACAGCCATATTTCGGATTTAGTTGATTATACATATTATGGCGGGCATGAATAATCTCGAAAAGGCTAAAATTAATCGGCTCGCTAAAACTGAAATTAATATCAAACACCTGGAAATCGGTCGGCGATGTTTTCTGCACAAACGCAATATTCGGATTAGTAAATTGATCCTGAAAATTACTCATTCGATACATCGTAAATTCCGGCAGTAACCGGATCGCGTCTATATTTCCAAGACGCCGACCGAAAGATGAACTTTCATAATCAAGTTTCAGAAATACATCACCCAGCAGGACGCCTCGCTTGAGAAATTGCGGGCGATAAAACCAATATTTAGTCCGATCAAGCATTTCCTTGACGATCTTCTTGGCTCGAGAAGATTCACAGATAAAATTAAATGGTTGGCCAGTCGCATCTTCAATCAGTGCTTCGCCGGATTTATCGGCCAATGGCGATTCTTTAATCATTATCCAAAGGTCTTTATAAGCCGTCATCCGATCATATTCTATCTGAAAATTCTTATAGACTTCATCTAACCAGGCTGATGAATTAATGATAAAGCCCCGCGCTATACCATTGGATTTGACAACGGACTTAACGGCATCTATGATTATCGGCTCAAGATTCTTAACACCCTGATATTGACGATAACTTTTATACCAGTCTAAAATCGCCATTAATTTTCCACCTTTTTTTTATCAACAGTAATCCAGATTTTCATTATAGTACCAATGAGGAACGAAACCCAATGTAGTCGTCTCGATTATAGGAGTCGTTACTCAAATTGAGTGCGAATATACCCGCCTCCGTACCGTAGTGCCAATAGCCACCGCGGCGCGCTGCACGGATATTCGTCACATCATAATAAATATAATCATAGTTATATTCCGAACTGTTTACAGCTGATTCATGTGGAATTCCATGTTTGAGTAAAATATTTTCTTTTCTTATGGATTTTATATTTTGTCCGGAAACGACGATTCCGCTATTTTCAATTGCTAATCCAGTATTGATATAATCCGTCGGATAAACCGCATTTGGTTTTCTGGAGACATAGATAATTCCATTATTTAAGAATAAACCGTCCACCCATTCCCAGATATTTCCATTCATATCGAATATCCCAGAAAGTGAAAGATTATGCCCTGTGCGCGGGCCACCGGTTCCGGTGAGTGATCTATTATACGTGTTATTCTGCTGGCGGGCGATCGGATCAATCAGAAACTCAACTGAATTCACTTCATAATCGCGTGGCGGAATTGATGGCCCAAGTGAACCTCCATTATTGCCGAGCGGAACATATCCATTCAAGATACACCAGACCGCTATGTCCCACCATTCGTGATTCATTAATAGATGAAATCCGCTCCCGCGAGCGGCACAAACAGTTTTCGCATCAGCCAAATCCATATAGCACCAGGGCGAACGGAAAGCCTTCGATCGAGAAATTGTCGTACCGACTGCCGGTTGAGTCGTCACGCTGGAATCTGCCCATCCTTTGGTCGAAATTAAGATCATATCACCGACTGTAACATTAGTAAATGTCGTTGCGAATGTCAATTCGCCAGTAGTGGTATTGAATGTTGCCACTTCCTTACATTCGTTTTTACTGCCTCCGGTTAAGAAATAAACCGCCGCTTTCGGGCTTGACCAATCTTTATCTGAATCATAAGCCAAACGCTGACAAGTGAATTGCTTATTATCAACTTTTGAATCTACCGCACATATCATCGCGTCTGCCAATGGATGTGAATTTTGAAATAGGTCAACACAGAATCCGCCGAGTGTCTCTCGCACAAAATCGACGCCTTCAGTTCCGGTGGGTTTGGCGTCGGCTTTATGAAAATGTGTTTTTAATAATCCGCCAGATGGCGGAATATCAATATAATACATTTGTGGTGGGATAAAAAACATATTATGAAAATTACCATTTGAATCTCTTACACAAACCGGGCCGCCAATCTGTTCGATCCAGTCCCTTTCGCCTTTATAGGATAATTTTAATTGATTATGATTAATATAAGTCATAGAACACTCCTAATTAAAATGGTTTACAGATGTTAAATTATATTTCCCATCACCAACTGGATTGAAAAGATTCTGCGCATTTATTGGGCTAAAAGGCAATCTTAGGTCATGTGTCATAATCCCAGATCTAAGACGAGCTACCTGCCCCATCATTCCTTTGGCCGCGTAAGCTATTGCATATAATCCATCCACGGTTCTCATATCGCCCCAGGAAGAACGTGCCTTCTTGATCTTTAGGTGATCATTATCTTCCGCACGTTCATCCAATCCCTGCAGATATTTTGTTTCTTCAATCACCCAATCAACCCAAGGCATTTTAAAACGATCCGTTTCAATCAACGTTCGCAGATTTAAAAAGCATTGCCCAATTTCCAATCCGGAATTTTTGACATATTCCAGTTTGCCGGGATATTCATTTTCGAGCGCCGTCATAATGGACTGCCCATAACCAAAATCAATATAAATCTTGACCTTACCGGTTAGTTTCGCCATCAGCAGGCGGATTAATTCGATCAGAAATAAAGTTGTTTCCGATAATGTTCCCCGTGTGATTTGTGGAAAAATAGGTGGAATTTCGCCATACCTGAATCTTCCGATATATTTCAATAATGCGGTTTGATCTTCTATTTTATTAATAGCGATTGAAGCGTAATCGGCATGTTTAGATTTAATGCCGGAATTATTATCAACTCCGATTGACCAAACTCCCGGTTGCGGATCCATCAATTTAATTTCCTCGAGTGACCAGAGACGCATATCTTTATCTCGGTTAGTCATTTGCATAATATGAGCGCGGGTAAAGAATAATCCGACCGACGCCTCCGGAATGCCGCAATATTCCTGATTCCAAATAACGGATTTTCCGGTACTTATCAAGCGGCGTTTAATGCCGAGTAATTGCTTTTTATCGGCATAAGGATTTTGATATGATTCAAGTTGAAATATCCGCCAATCTGCGCCACTACCTTGCGCTTTGCAAATTTCGCATAGCGAGCGATCAAAACAATATTTTCGCAAGCCGGTTCTATTATCAATCGTATATTTTTGCGGGCATCGGGCATTATTTGGATCGCTTAATATTTCCCAGCCGGGACCCTCCTGACCGTAAGGTGTAGTATATCCGGCAAGTTGACTCCCCGGTCCGCCGTACATTAACATCGGCTCGATTACTGCGTCCAGAAAATCTTTCGATTCAATAAACCAGAGTTCATCAATCTTAATATGAATCGGATGTCTTATTGTCAATCCTTTTTCGTCCAATTCAATATCGGCATGACCGCCGCGGGCTGAATCCGAGGCGGTTTTTATTGAAACTTCCGAACCGTCTTTCGTCCTAAGATATTCCGCCGTGGAATGCTCCACAAAATCCCACAGAAAATCGCTATTTCTATAACCCTGTTGGATATTATTTTGACTCATCTTGGCTGTTGATTTTACATTTCCAATAATAAAAGTTTTAGAATTGAGTGGTTTATCCAATCCATACATCCAGCCGTCAAATATTGGTTTTACTGAGGATTTGAATATCGTATCATCACCAATTAATACTTTTGTCTTGCCTGTTCCACGACCCGTATTCACCAATATTTTTGGAAAAGTGCACATCATTATTACAGTCTGAGCATCGTATGGAATCCGGTTTAATAAATGTCGCCCGAAGACTTGCCGGTTATACAGCCTTTGAAAGTCTGTCTTATTTATATCATAAGTTTTTATCACTCGGCAATATCCACATTTTCAAATAATTCTTTTGATTCGGCTTCGGTAATATCATTATTTTTATCAAAAATAGATTTTTGTTCGGGATTGGCTTCTAAGTTTTTGCGTTTTTCAGCATTCAAACGCATTTCAAATGAAAATACTGAATTGTCGGTATTTTCATCATTTCTGACTTTTGCCATCAGACTTTCATAAATAGAACTAAATGGGCTCGCAAGCCCTTTATTAGCAACTTTTGACAATCCGGCTTTTTCTAATACATCGGATAAAGTCTTATGAAGTTCAACCGTTGATTTAGAGAAATCGCGTAGAATAAAACGCAATGTCTCCTTAATTTCATTATCATGTTTCGCGGCTTTTGCATTTAACAAAGCCTTCATTAATTGATTATCATATTCGTAGATTATAAAATAAAGACGAAAAGCCCGGAGCGCTTCCATATAATCCCAGGTTGTTTCAAGCCAGCCGTCTTTTTTTAGACGGTCTATATATTGATACGATACTTCTTTGGGAATAATTTTATAAAAATCCTGAGATAGCTCTTCAATCCCACCCATAAGCCATTGATTAAAATCCGAAACCTGACTAACATTTTTATCTAATTGGGCAGGCTTTTTCACCTTGTTTTTTTGCAATGAATTTTCACTCATTTACATAATATCTCTCTCTAAAAAGCCAAATATAAAAGGCCAACTATTCCATTTGTCTTTTAAAAATTGTGAGAATTTTTACAAAATAACATTAATAGTTATTTCGCTAATTGTCAACAAGTTTTTAATTGAATAAATGTTTTTTTGTTTTACGGGAGATCATTACCGACGATGGAAATTTGATTAATTGCATAATCTTTTCTCTGATCAGTCGTATGTAAGTAAACCATAGTAGTTTCAATACTGCGATGACCGAGCAAGTCTTGAACCGCCCGAAGATCAACGCCTGGTTTATTGACAAGATTCGACGCAAAGGAATGACGTGTAGTTTTAAGTGTCATTCCTTTTATATTTTATTTTTTCCTTGACAACTCCACAAAATTTAAACTATATTATCAACAGTTTTTTGAATTTAAGTCTTTATTACAATGTGAAAAATCAACTATAATATATGGAGTGATTATGTCAAATATCTTCATCTCTTCCCCCGATAAAAAAGAAATTTTGAACAAAAATGCCTACCTAAAATGGCGTAATATTCAAATCAAACAAATCTACGACAATCTTAAGAAAGAAGGCAAACATCCTTTCCCTATTTTAAAAAAACTTACCGGCCTCGGCTGGAATGCTCTCTGGCAGATAATAAACTACGACCAGGAAGATATATAATGCCAAAATATCTCAATCTTAAAGAGGCAAGTGTTTATCTCAATGGGCAAATTAAAGAGCGTACTCTATTAAAATATGTAAATTTCGGACTGCTCGCCCATTATCGAATTGGCATTAAAAGCGACAACGCTAAAAAAGACACGCGCCCGATTGTCGTCACCGAAGAACAATTTGAAGAACTAATGGAAAAATTCTTGGTCAGAAAACCAATCGTTAAAATATCTAACAATATTTTCCCAAAAACCAAAAAAAGGAGTTAATTATGTCTCTCGAAGAAAAAATCAACGCCAATGTGCAAAAAACAATTGATCGAATCGAAGAATTAGGATTCTTTAATTCGGATTTTCTTTCAACGAAAAATCGAATCATTTTAAGTGAGGAAATCCTCACCTGTATTAAAAATACTCTCAAGGCTATCGCCGAGGATTGAAATGCTCGCCCAAATTTCACCATTATATTATGAATTTCATCCAGAACCACGCGATCCCCGTTCTCTCTATTTTCTCAATGACCTCCGCCAAAACATTCCTGCTGATTTTCTTGAACATGATCCGGAAAATAATCTCTGGTATATTTCAATTTTCTTTTCTGAAATCGTTGAAAATCTTTACAAAAAGCATTTTTACAATCCTCAACAATTGGAGTTGTTAAGTGAAAATCGCTTGTCCATACTGTAATATTAATTTTAAACTAAAATTTCAAATACCAATTAATCAGGAGGGTGATATTAAATGCCCAAATTTCAAGAATTGCGGGAAAATCATTCCTGCCGCCAAAATTATGGAAATAATATCCAAAAAGACAATTCAGTCCAATGCCCCAGTTGTGGAAAAATAATCACTGAATACAGTCTTGAAGTCCTAATCAAAGATGAAATCATTTCAGTCTATCATCTGCAATGTAACTATCTTATTGGAACAATTAATATGAAAGGAAAAAAGCCATGAATAAATTGACCGGCTTGATCTTAAAAAAAGCCATCCGTGTCCGTCGTCGCAAAAGGCTTTCTCTTCTGTTTTTTATTTTAAATGTTATTCTAATTTTTCCAACCCTCAAATTCGGATTTGGCCTTATGACTAATTATTCCAACCCTCTTTTAGCCATCATCTGCCTAATCGCTTATTTTTTAACATTTATCCTTGCCAAACTATTTCAATAGGAGGAATCTATGAAAATTGAACAATTGATTGAAAGAATTCAACGTCTTGAAAATCTTGTAAAAATCCTGAATGATAATATTTATGAATTAAAAAAATTATCGGATACTAATCAAACTGATATTCTTGCACTTAGTCAATCCACTACCGAGAAATTAGACAAACATACCAATTGTATTGATGAAATCCAATATCAATTAATCAAATTCTTTTTGGAAATCCAAAATAGTGCCATTCTGCATTATTTATTTAGAAATTTTGATTCTATTTGCCATGATAAGGAGATCAAAAAATGAATAACCTAATTAAAAAAGAACTGAAATATGCTTTTCTCATTCCAATCAAAGATGTACGTTATCTTTCGCCTTTGGATTTCGATACACTCAGCGATATGATTGACCGGATTGATGAATATCGCAAATTAGATAAACGTCCACCATTATCCGCCAATAAATATATTATTTGTAATCAGGACGAACCTTATGCCGAACGCGTATGGCAAACTATTCTTCAGGGTGAACATGATAAAATGTTTCCATCCAATCGGGATTATCTTAATGATCCGGTAATCGAAGCAATCCTAAAAAAATATCCCTGCCCATGTTGTAATGGTCGCCCATTAATCGAAAAAGGTTATGTCTCTATTCCCCAGATTAATGATAAAGCCAGCGTATTCCATGTCATTTGTTCCAATTGCGGACTCCAGTCCGATTTCGTGCCATCTATTCAGAAAGCTATCGATCTCTGGTGCAATCGGATATAATCTATTATTTGATTTATCAAATTTAACCAAAATTAATTTATGGATATTGAATATCTAAAATCAATTGCAGACCTCAGCCAAATCGTCAAACACCTTTCCGGCACAGAAGGCAAATCAATCGGCACATATAAACTCCGTTATAATCCCTGCCCGCTTTGCGGACATAATGATTGCTTCACCGTTTTCACCGATAGCCAAACCTTTAAATGTTTCTCCGCCGAATGTAATGAATCCGGTGATGTAATTTCATTTGTTCAAATCCACCAGAAGATTGATTTCCCATCTGCCGTAAAATATCTCTGTGAATATTACAACCTCGATCCGTCCGAATATAAAGATATTCAAAATTCCAAACCGGAAGATAAATCCGTTCAGGACATACGCCGCATTGCCGCCGAATATTACCACGCCGCCTTATTTACCGAACCCGCTAAACCTGTTTTACAATATCTCACCGAAAAACGCGGTTATTCCATTGACACCCTTAAACACTTTCAGATTGGCTTTGCAACCGGTGATCTGCGTCAATATCTTGAAAGTCAAAAATTCTCTTTCGAGCAGATCAAAAAATCCGGTCTCATCATTTATCACGAAAAAACAGATCAAACCGGCTATTTCTCCGATCAATTCCCTTTTGGCGGAATTGTTTTTCCCCACACTTATCATGGTAAATATCTCAATTTCTCTTACAAATATAACATTAATAAAAAAGGCGCCTTCATTTATAAAGTTCCTGATGAAAAAGGCCATAAACGTGTCAGCCTGCAACTTAAACTTCAGTACCGCGACCCCGCCTGGCTTGGTTATAACCAAGACGTTTTCGATTATCCACCGGAAATTGACGGCTGGAAAACCCAGATCATTCTTACGGAAGGTGAATGGGAAGTCCTTTCATTTTATGAAAAAGCCAAATATCCCTATATCTTCGGGATTTTTGGTGAAACCGGTAATAAACTCGAACAGGCCGCCGCCCTGCCCAAAGATTATTCCTATATCCTCGCCTTTGACCACGATCCTGCCGGTGAACGCTATACTAACCAATTTGGTCTCTCCTTGTTTCAAAAAGAAATTCAGGTTCAGATTCTGCCCTATGGAAAAGATTATAAAGACCCTGATGAATGGCTTTCCAGTTCGTTGAGTCCTACAACTGAATTTGGCATCGTCTCAAAAAATCTCGAGCGCTACATTCCGATTGGCGAAGATGGCAAACCTGATCCCGAAACCCGTATATTCCGGCGCGGCAATACTTATTGGATCATCGAATTTGATAATAAAACTAAGGCTGAACGCGAAGTCAAGATCACTAACTTTGTAATTGATTTTCCAGTCCAGTACATTTCTGAAAACGAAGATGGCGAAATAAATATTGAACGCGAATTTATATTGAAAAACGAACTCGGTGAAGTTTCCAAACCCTGCCGCATAACGCCCGATCAATTGGTTGTCCTGAAAAAATTCCAAGCATTTCTCTATTCTCAGGGATTCTTTGAACTATGCCAGAACACCGATCCGGTGCTCAGTAATCTACGCCAATATCTCCATAAGCGCCAGGCCCGTAAAAATGTTTTTATCCGTAATCAAATCGGCTATCTCGAAGATGAAAAATTATTCCTTCTTGGCAATGGCATAGTTGAACCCGGCGGACGCCTTATCAATTCGGACCAGAACAATATTATCTGGCAATATGATTCCAAGGGCTTTAAATCCGCCGCAATTGATTCCAATATGAACCTTCCTTTTATCGAAAAACGCGCCGTCGGCAAAGACTATCATAATTTAATTGATGAAATCATTATGATACTTCAAAGCAATTATGGCAATGATGCCATTCCACTCGCTATTGGTTGGTTTCGAGCTTCTCTTTTTGCTGATCTGATCTTCAATGAATTCCATGAATTCCCAATTCTCTGGGTTTATGGTGTCACCAAGTCCGGTAAAAATACACTCCTCGAATTGCTTTACAATTTAATCGGTTTTGAAGCGCCCAACCCGCGCACTATGGAATCTGTCAAACTTACTTGGCTCTATCGCCAACTGGCTTTTTTCAGCAATCTTCCGGTATGGATTGATGAACATAATTTTAAAAATGAAGCCTCCCGCCGCGCTTGTGAATCTTTTTATGGTCCAATTCGTGGAATTTATAATCGCATTGGCAAGGGCATGGCTGTTGATGCCAGCATGAAGACTCGCAGTTTTCCGGTCAATGGAACCCTCATAATATCCGGTGAGTCCTTACCTTCCGACATTTCCGTCCGTAACCGTTGCATCCTTATTGCCATCAACAAAAAAAATCGCAATGACGAGCTTTATCGTAATGTTTTACGACTAAAGCCACGTTTCAAAGAGGTTTTTTATAATTGGATTTGCGAGCGACTCGATCCAAACTTTTGTAAAAATAAAATCCAGCGCATCCATCAAATCATCAGCTTTCTAAAAACAAAAAATATTACCGGACGCGAAGCCGAAAATTATGCTATTACTGCCGCTTTTACCGAAGATTTATTCATTGTAAAATCTATGCAAAAAGATTTCATTACGGATTTTCTACCAGAAGAGGCTAAAACTAAATTCCATCGCATTGAGGAGGAAAATATAATAAACCTTTTCAATGCCGATCTTGAATTGATGATTGTCAATAAAGAATATATTAATACCAGTTTTTTTAAAATTAATAGCGATAATACCAAACTCTATATTTATGGTCAGGGAGTTCATGGAAATTGGCTTTCTTACCGTAAACGCGAACTTTATAATAGCCAATTTCATATATCCTATTCCGAATTTCTTGATATTGTTCAGGAACAGGATTACTTCATTGAATATGGTAAACTTGTCAATTTCCCGAATCCCGTTGGCAAAAAACGCGCCATCGTTTTTGATATTGCCAAGATTCCCGAATCATATAATCAAGTACTCTTAAATCTTGGCTTTGTTGTTCCGGACGAAAATGACTCTGAACCA
>DAOTJS010000023.1:0-31965 GCA_035448825.1 Fidelibacterota bacterium | reverse complement strand
ATAACATTGTTGGCGATAATTGGAATTTCTGGATGGGCATTGCTTTTATGATTGGGGGGTTGCTGGGAGGTCCGATCCTGAACCGAGTCGCCTATTATCTGGAAAAGCGCAAAGCCGTAATCGTTGCGGCAATTATAGGAATTATCGGCTACGGCGGGTCCTGGTTTCTTTATACGCCGCTGATTCCCTGGCTTCAGACAATTGCATCCGGTATAATGGGACTTTCATCAGCAGGTCTCTGGATGCTTCACGGCTCAATCGGTGCTGATATTATTGATTACGATGAACTTGATACCGGGAAACGTCGCGAAGGTTCATTCACCGGTTGTTCATCATATATCCTTAAGTTGGGTAATTCACTGGGGGGATTTTTAGCCGGAAGCGTCCTCAATTTTGCCCATTTCGATTCTAGTCTTGCGGTGCAGGCACCAGAAACCATTTTCTGGATTCGGGCAATGCTGGCCTGTATTCCTGTTGTGGGTTTAATTTTGGTAATTATTTTCATTACTCGAGTGGATCTTACCAAGCAAAAATGCGCTGAAATTCGGTTGGCCCTGGAAGCTCGACGGGGAGCAGTTTAAAATTCTAAATTATAATTATCATATTGGAGTAATTCAATTATGCAGTTTGGTCATTTTGATGATGAGAATAAAGAATATGTAATCAATCGGCCGGATACTCCCCGCAGTTGGAGCAATTATCTCGGTTCGACCGAGTACGGTGCGATCATCACTAACAATGCTGGAGGTTACAGTTTTTTTCAGTCGGCGGCGCAAGGACGATTCATGCGCCTGCGGTTCAATGCTATTCCGATGGATCAACCGGGGCGCTATTTTTATATCCATGACCTTGACCAGCATGACTATTGGTCGGCTTCCTGGCAACCGGTTGGCAAATCACTTGATCAATACAAAACCATCTGTCGGCACGGTACAGCTTATACGATTATCGAATCGGAATATGATAATATATTGACGGAGACGACTTATTTTGTGCCTTTGAACCGGCATTTTGAGTGCTGGCTATTGAAAATTAAAAACCGTGATAATGTTACAAGACATCTGCGTCTATTTACTTTCGTTGAATATTCCAATAATTGGCACGTTTGGCAGGACACTTTTAATTTGCAATATACCCAGTTCATTCTCAGAATGAATGTGGTCGGAAATATCATTGACCACGGGATCAATGTCAATCTGGCGGACGATAGTGGCGATCTCTGGCATCATGACGGTAATAAGCATACTTTTATGGGAGTCGTGGGCGCGGAAGTCAGTGGTTTCGATACCGACCGCGAAATATTTTTGGGTAACTATCGTAGTTACCATAATCCCATTGTAGTGGAAAAGGGCAAATGTCGTAATTCCATCGCCGTTGGTGATAATGGCGTGGGCGTTTTGCAGATTGAGCTTGAACTCAAACCGGGCGAATCGCGCGAACTGGCTGTTCTGATGGGTATTGGAAAGGCGGAGGTCGAAGGGCGGAAGGTTTGTAGTGAATTTCAAAACCTAGATAATATTCACCTCGAATTTGAAAAACTAAAAGAGCACTGGCATAGACGTCTGCAAAGTTTTTTGGTGCAGACTCCGGATTCTGAATTCGATAGTATGACCAATGTCTGGAGCCCGTTCAATTGTTTGATTACTTACGCCTGGTCGAGAGCCGCGAGCTTGATTTATAGTGGTGAACGCGACGGGCTCGGCTATCGTGATACGGTGCAGGATTTACTGGGGGTTTTGCCTTTGATTCCTGAAGAAGCCGGTGAACGTCTCGAATTAATGCTGACTGGTCAGGTTTCCACCGGTGGCGCTATGTCAGTAGTGAAGCCGTTTGATCATCATCCTGGCCGGGAAATTCCGCCCAAGGAGGAAGAATACCGTTCGGATGACTGTATGTGGTTATTCAATACTGTTCCGGCTTATGTTAAAGAAACCGGCGATCTGTCTTTTTTCGACAAAGTTTTACCGTTTGCTGATGAGGGCGAAGCCACTGTGCTTGGCCATTTACGACGGGCGATTGAATTTAATTTAGAACGAACTGGCACCCATGGTTTGCCCTGTGGACTTTATGCCGACTGGAATGATTGTCTGGAACTCGGTCAGCGTGGCGAGACGATTTTCGTCGCTTTTCAATTGCGTTATGCCCTAAAGACTTATATTGAAATTTGTGAACTGCTCGAGCGCCTCAGTGAGAAAAATTGGGCAGTGGAGCAATTACAAAAATTGGATGAAAATTTGCGCAAATATGCCTGGGACGGACAGTGGTTTCTCCGGGCTTACCGCTATGATGGTCTGAAATATGGTTCGCATACTGATGAAGAGGGTTCGATCTGGCTCAATCCACAGTCATGGGCTGTAATCAGCGGGTTTGCCGATAAAGATGAGGCGGAGACGGCGATGCAAGCTGTTTATGAGCGCTTGGCAACCGAATATGGTTTGATGATTTTAGCCCCGCCGTATATCAAAACCGACCATCGCATCGTCAAAGCGCCGCTTTTCAATGCCGGTATGAAAGAAAACGGCTCGATTTTCTCGCATACTCAGGGTTGGGCGATAATCGCTGAAACTATGTTGGGACACGGCGATCGAGCTTACCAGTATTTACGGGCTTATCTACCGGCGGCTTATAATACCAGAGCTGAAATCCGGCAGATTGAACCTTATGTTTATTGTCAGTTTACGAATAGTCGCTATAGTCCACGCGCGGGGGCTTCACGTTTGCCGTGGCTCACCGGAGCCGCCGCCTGGTCGTATTATACTACCACTCAGTATATTCTCGGCATTCAGCCGGATTATTTCGGTTTGCGGATTGATCCATGCCTCCCTTCAAACTGGAAAGAAGTGAGGATTAAAAGGCGTTTTCGGAATAAAATGTTTAATATTTTAATAAAAAACCCGAACGGTGCTCAAAAAGGCATTCGAAAACTAATTATAAACAATCAAGAATTAACCGGAAATCTAATACCGCTGGATATAATTCAGAACGAAAATAAAGTTGTTGTAGAAATGCAATAAAATTTTTATTTTGCTGATAAATGCAGAATGAAATTATTTGATAATCACTAACAATCTGAAAGAGAGAAACTGATGAAGAAGATCCTGCAACGATTCTTTTTGATTTGCCCAAAAACCGGCAAAGTCAGAGGAATTAAACCGCTTAGTGGTTGGTCGAAGTTATTATTTCCAATAACTGGTTTGTTAGCATTAATCTGGGTGTTAGTCCGGGTGATTCCCAAGCCGACTCGGGCGACCTACCCCTGTATGCGTGTAGCTATGCCGCTAGCTTCGGGATTTATCGTTTATTTAATTGGGGTAATCGCCTCCGCGACCGCTTTTATGAAAGCCAAAAAAATGGTAGCTAAATCACGTTACCTTTTAGCAACTGGCTTTGTTATTCTGGGATTATTGGCTTCTTTGCTTATCTTTCACAATTCCCGCGATACGGCTTACGCCAGCTATGCAACCATCAAAAAGGAGGCAAATCTATCGATTGGAACGGCTAAGGGCATTTTCCCCGGTCGGGTGGTCTGGGTGCATAATCCCGATGCCACTAACGAGAATTGTGTACCGGATTCGACCGTTAGTTCGTGGGGGGGTAAATATACTACTTATCGGGCTGGAAAAGCCTGGTTTTTGCCGCAGAATAATAATCAAGTGATAGTTGATAGTATGGTTTCTTCGGCAATCCAGTCTTTGACCGGTGAAACCAGCGATAGTGCCGCCTGGGTTGCGATATTCAAATATCACAATACAACTCGGGAAAAAGGCGCAGTTGATTATTCGCCTGGTGAGAAAATTTTCATCAAAATAAATGCCACCAGTGGCTGGGGTGGTAACTACAGCACTACTGATTTGTCCTGTGCCAAAAACTCGAGCTACGGAATTTCCGAGACTTCACCGGCGGTAGTGATGACGGTTTTACGCCATCTGGTCAATGTTGTCGGCGTTGCCGAAAGCGATATTTATATCGGTGATCCGATGAAACACATCTATAAACATCTATACGATTACTGGCATAGCGAATTTGACAGTGTTCATTATCTGGATCACGATGCCAATTATGCTAATTTAGGTCGTGAACAGGCGCAGGTCGGCACAACGACCAAGATTTACTATTCCGACAAAGGAACGGTTTTACGAGAAAATGTCTGGGATGCCAACCGGCCGGGAGAAGGTCCCGTTTATGACGATAATGTGTACGCTATTCTCGAAGATGCCGAATATTTGATTAATATACCTATGTTAAAAGGTCACCGGCGCGGCGGAGTAACGATGTTTGCCAAGAATCATTTTGGTTCGCATACCAGACCCGATGCCGGACATCTGCACAATGGATTGGTAGCGCCGCGTGAAATGGAACTGGGAGTTACCCGTCCAGGATACGGTCAATATCGGGTACAAGTTGACATTATGTGTCATTCATTATTGGGTGATAAGAACCTGTTATATTTAATGGATGCCTTATGGGCAACCGACTATGAACTCAGTAAACCGCTCAAGTGGCAGATGGCGCCGTTCAATAATGACTTTACCTCGTCTATTTTTGCTTCTTTTGATCCGGTGGCGATCGAGTCTGTCGGATATGATTTTCTGCGTTCGGAATTCACCGCTGAGCGGGTTCCTGCCGCTGGCACTTATGTCCAGATGGACGGCGTGGATGATTACTTGCATCAAGCGGCTGATTCTGCGAATTGGCCGGAAGGAATCGTCTATGACCCGGATAACGATGGAGTTTTATTTGCCAGCCTGGGCGTTCATGAACATTGGAATAATGCCACTGAAATGCAATACTCCCGTAATCTCGATCCCGAATCCGGTACCGGAATTGAATTAGTGACCATTACGCGGAGCGTTTCGAATGCGATCGAGGCTGAACCGGCTAATCTCATCAGCGCTTTGAGCCTTTATCCGAATTATCCGAATCCCTTCAATGCTACCACTACTATCCGCTATGCTCTAAAAGCGCCGGCGCATGTTGAATTAAAAGTATATAATTTGATGGGGCAATTGGTTTCCGTTCTGGAGAATAATTATAAAACTGCCGGTGAGTATGTGGCAGTCTGGAATGGAGAAACGATTACCGGTCAAAAAGCTACCTCGGGTGTTTATGTTTATCAGCTAAATATGGCAGTAGGTAGGCAAGTAGCCGTAGAATCACGTAAAATGCTGTTAGTCAAATAGAGCTAATTACTTATGAAGGTTTTATTTATCGGCGGAACTGGTATTATCAGTTCCGCCTGTTCTCAGTTGGCAATAGAACGGGGAATCGAGCTATATTTACTTAATCGCGGCCAATGTTTTCGGCCAATCCCTAAAGGTGCGCATCATCTTCAGGCTGATATTCGCGTTAGAGAATCGGTTAAAGCCGCAATCGGTAAGATGAATTTCGATTCAGTTGTGGAGTGGGTAGCCTATACACCGGATCAAATCGAATCCGATTTAGAATCATTTAAGGGACGCACCGAACAATATGTATTTATCAGTTCTGCTTCTGCTTATCAAAAACCGCCTGAGAAATTGCCAATTACGGAAGAAACTCCGCTTGATAATCCGTACTGGGAATATTCACGTAATAAAATTGCCTGTGAAAAGCGTTTGCTAAAGGCTTTTCAAGAAGAGCAGTTCCCAATTACAATTGTCAGACCATCACACACTTACGATTGCACAAGTTTACCGATGGAAGGAAGGTACACCGTTGTCAATCGTATGCGTCAGGGGAAGAAAGTCATCGTCCACGGCGATGGTAGTTCGCTCTGGGTTCTGACACATCATCGCGATTTTGCCAGAGGATTTCTCGGTTTATTGGGAAATCCAAAGACCATCGGCGAAAGTTTTCATATTACCTCCGATGAATTGCTGACTTGGAATCAAATTTTTGAGATAATTGCCGAAGCGGCTGGAACGCAAGCGGAAATTGTTCATGTGCCGTCGGAGGTCATTGCCAGATATGATGCCGAATGGGGCGATAGCCTGCTGGGCGATAAAATGCACAGTGTAATTTTCGATAATTCCAAGGTCAAACGATTGGTGCCGGATTTCGAGGCAACTATTCCTTTTAAGCAAGGCGCAAAGGAAATTATCGAATGGTATGATGCCGATCCATCACGAAGAGCAGTTGATGGAAATTTTGACCGATTGATAGATGAAATCATTCGCCGATTTGAGGCGATTAAATAGGATAATGCGCCAGAACCAATTTAGCCCCACCTGCGGTGAGTCGGAAATTGGTTTGATATATTCGTAAACTGGTGTGGTATTGGGAGAAACCAATTTACGGTGAAACGAAGTGGAATCTAATTGGTTTTATCAAAAAATATCTGTACCTCATTGAGGTTAAACTTTCTAAAAATTGGGGGATGTCCCGGATTACCAAACTTGATTTTTAGTGAGGTATTCATTAATATAGAAATGTTATTTTAAAGTTTAATGTAATGATGTTTATTTTTCCATAATCAGATGAAATAATTTGAGGGAAGTGATGAAGAAAATAATAGTTGGATTACTACTTTTGTTAGGGATGCAGGAATTTGGATTATCCTCTAATAAATTTTCACAGGTAGGAGCATCTTGGTTGTTGATCCCGGTTTCACCGACATTAAACGGTATGGGTGAAATTGGAGTATGCTTGCCCTCCGATGATATTTATGCTGGTTACTTTAATCCGGCTAATGGAATTTATGGCTATCGCGGACTTTCGCTTGCTTACTCAGGATATAAGACTGATTGGTTACCAGAACTAGTATCTAACTTTGAATTTGGTAACTCTGTTTTGGGTCTGAGCATTTTACCGAAAGGTTTACCTTTACAAATGGTATTTAGTTTGTATAAGACAATTTTTGACTTTGGAATGTCAACTCCTACAGATGAAGATGGTAATTTAATTTATAGGCATCACCCATTATTAACCTTAGATGCTTTTTCATTTGCATCTCGTTATAAAAATACCTTTATTAAAATACCGGTTGACATTTCGGCCGGAATGACGATGAAAAAGGTTGTCTATGATTTTGATTTTGCGCCCGGTGATTCCGGTAAATCAAATAATGTTTTCTATGATGCCGGTGTATTATTATCATCACCGTTGAAAATTAGATTGAAAAGTAATACAAAATTGGATATCATACCGGCTTTCGGGTATAGTATCTCGAATATCGGTAAAGAAATCTATTTCAAGTCTCCTGATTTTGCGGTTCCGGCTCCCAGATATGCCCGAGTTGGGCTTTCGCTTACAATGAATCTGGCATTGACTAACGGTTTGAATTTGATTGGGTACCGGCAGGGAAGATCAGCGGGCGATGTTTTATACCATCCCCGGAATGATGGTAATCCACCATTTCAATATCAGAGCGGACTGGGCGATATTGATTTTGTGAAAAATGTCCTTGATTATCAAGGTAACGAGGAGGTAGAGATTTCGTGGGGACAAGAGGTAGTTTTTCTGGATTTTTACGCACTTCGATGGGGAAGGTATTTAGACCTTGGCGGTGACAATAAAGAACGGAGAACCGGTTATAGTTTTTACAGTACCGGATTATTGCGTTTGATTGGATATGCAACTCAATGCGATTTAATCAACCAGATTTCAGAGCATTTGACGGTTAGCTACAATCATTCAAAAATTATTTATGACAACTACTACGACTCCTGGACTCCCAGAGCAGGTACGAAATTCAAATCCTGGACTTTTACCCTGAATAATGTTGATTGTAAATTTAGACCGAGTGAAACCGAAGCTCAAAATATTAATCTCCCCGAAAATCCCATTTCTGTTATTGCCGGTATTAATATTTCAGATATCCGCCTGGCGGAACAAGAATTACAGGATAAAGTTGTTAAGAGGAAGTCCGGATACAAGATCGGGATCGAATCAAGGTTTGGATGGATTGTTACCGGAATGGCTTTTGACCAGCGCGGTGCTAACTATTTATTGGAAGCAACTATGGATCCGGATATCCATTTATTTGATTTTAATATAATTGACAATTATAATTATATATCTTTCTACGGTCTGTTATCTGTTCCTGTGATTAAAAGAGTAAGAATTTTTGGCGGTTTGGAAACGGGTGATTGTATCAGTCGAAAGGCAACCTTAAAAATAGAATCTGGCGAATTATCAGATGAAGAAATCGAAGAAACAGAAGATGTTCCACCAACAAATATTAATTGGGATTATGGATTGAAAGCCGGACTGGATTTTATGATATTTAAATCATTTGGAATCCGCGCGGCTTACTATCATGGTTTCAATTATATTTTTAATAAAACTGATGTGTTTTATTTTCTGCCTAATAGTAAACATCGCAATATTGAGCTCAGCCTGATCTATAAATTGTGACTGCAAAATTCCGGCAGAACTTGAATACCTTTTCGGCTTGAAAAGAGTTGAATTAATAAAGCGAACCTGAGTTTACTTTATAAACAGCATTTTATGAGTTTGAATTTGACCCTGAATTCTGATTTCGACAAAATAAATTCCGGCGGGTGATAATCGCCCGCATTGGTCACGTCCATCCCATATTACCGAATGATAACCAGAGGCAAAATAATCGTTTGTCAGTTTGGCGATTAGCTCACCTTTGAGATTATAGATTGTGAGCTGGACAAGATTTTTATGCTTGAGGTAAAAGGGGATGATCGTATTGCTATTGAATGGATTAGGGTAATTTGCCATTAACAAAAAATCAGATTGAATAGCGCTGTTTTCGCCACTAAATATTTCCGCATTTGGTTGTTTATAAAAAGCGAATGAACCGGGGCAGACGCCCACATTCAGGGTATTGATTTCGTTGCCGAGAGTATCGAGAATTATCACCTGATCCGGTGCGGAATAATCGCTCAGTCCGATGAAAATATATTTTCCGTCGAAAGCCATTGAATAGATACCGGAAAAATTGCCGATAATTTTGTTCGTGTCAATTGTTAGCGAATCAGTCAGTGGCGCTACACCGCCGTTATAACTGCGATATATTTTATCGTTTATTAGAGCAATGTCGTCGCAAAAATTGAACGATGATCCCTGATCGCGTTTGATTACCTGGTTGGTTTCGAGGTTAATGCACGATGTTCCCGTATAGGTATTCCAGGCATCGTCATAGTAGGTACTGAGTACGTAGAGCCTATTTTCGTGCAGTAATAGCTGATTCGGACCGGAAATGACAGTGAAAGTATCGCTGGGGACAAATTCGCCGGAGACATATTCCAAAACCAGCACTTTATCAGCTGACGACCAGTCGGAATTCATCGCAATTGAGGTATATAATTTTCCCTTATCCGCAATGATGTTATCCGGCAAACCATTGATGGCAATTGTGTCGTCTATCTGCCAGGTGTTTAAATCCAGCGAGAGTATACCCGGTAAATACCAGCAGGTGATGTAAGCATGATCGTTCACGAAGGCAATGTCGCGCGGTCCGGCTGAGGGCAAACTGATCGTCCGCTCGTAAGTCACACCATTGGCTAAGCTCATAACTTCCAGCGAATTGGAATTATTCACTACAATAAATAGTTTGTTGCGATAAATCTTTAGATTTTGAGCTACGTCGCCTAGTGGTTTATCGTCAAAGTTCCAATGAACAGGACCAATCAGCTCGTTCGTGCCAGTCAATTGCCAGAGTGAAGCATTAGTCGAATTGAAATTACCTTCGCAAAGAATGAAGGTAAAATCGTCGGCTAATCCAATTTTAAATATTAGCAAAATAGTCAGAACAGCAAATCTCGATTTCACTTTTTCCTCCAAAAATTATTTAATGTTATATCCAATTGTTCCGGTAAAAGCCCGTCCAGGCTCCGGGTAGCCTTGCATACTTTCGAACGATTCATCGGTCAAATTATCAATGCCGCAAACGAGGGTAAAATGCCCCAGGCGGTTTTCGATTTTATAAGACAGATTAGTGTTGATGATAAAATATTCGGATAGCATAATGTCTTCCGGCCAGTTGTACATTGCAATTCTGGCGCCGACGTATTCAATTGTGCTATGGAAAGCAATATGTTTGAAATTAAAATTCAACCCGGCGGCATAAGATTCCTTCGGAGTATAACGTAAAGGCTTTTGGTAATTATCACCTTTGGTCAAGTTGCAAGAATGGGTCACGACGCCTTGTAGAAAGCCGTCAATCGGCAAATTGGGTAGCGACCAGTTGAGAATGGCTTTAGCGCCTTTTCGCTCAGCTTTGGCAATATTCGAAGGTTGCCAGTAGGATTGAACCGGCGTCCACTGAATCAGGTTTTTATCCTGTTTATAATAGCTGTTTAAAACAATATTAAGCTCTGGGCGGATTTGGAGGGCAATATCAATTTCATATTTAGTCGTTTCATCCGGTTTCAGATTGGGATTGCCACCCGGTTGCCAGTATAAATCATTGAACGTCGGATAAGCGTAATATTGGCCATAGCTGCCAGAGAAGGAATTGAGTAGCCTTGATCCACGAAAAGCAATCCGTCCACCCCAAGTCGCTTTTTGATACAAATCCGGAGAATACTCGAATTTTATCCATGGACGTAATTCGTAATTTGGGGAGAAATTCCAGGGCAAAGCCAGAATATTTGCCAAAGTAGTTCGTGAGTGATGGCCGGCTTGTTTACTCTGTAATCGGTCGAATTTAAGGTCGGAAGTAAACTCAAGATTAAAATTTAGGATTGACTGATTTGTATTGTAAATGAACTGATCGGTAGTGACAATGTGCCGACTATTGATTGCAATTTGGGGATTGACGTATTTCTCGTTGGAACGGCGGTGTAACATCTGAATTCTGGAGAAGCTTCTAGTACCGGTCCAGCCGATTTTCAGACCGATAAATCCCAGCGCATCCTGCCGAAAGGCATTCGGCGAGGGATTCCAGACCAATCCGGCTACGCCGCGTTCCTGTTCTGAATAAAAAGCTATCAGGCGTGCAAATGCCTTCGATTGGAAAATGTAACTGGACTGCCAGCTAAAATAGTTTTGTTGCAGAGAATTATTTGTGCGTTTGAAATTTTGATCGCGCCAGGTGACTTTATAATCGCCGCGGTAATAGTTGTGCCCTAATAATACATTAGAATTCCATAAAGTTTTGCGAATATCGAGATTGGCGCTCAGGTTTAATTTGCCGTAACTGCCGGCTGAGCAGGTAAAACCGGTAGGCGACATATTGGGTTCGATATTTAACAAACCTTCCGAGTTTTCAGCGCTGTTATTACCGGCATAGTCGGGTGAATAACTAATACCGGCGATGAAGGTCGGTGGCAGTTGCGAAATGTCCATTTGACCGTTCTGAGCGCTGGTCAAGTCGAAGCCCGCAATTATGACTTTGGTATGAGTTGATGGCGAACCGTCTAGGCTTAAAGTGCTGATACCGGTCGGTCCGCCGTAGGATTTCAGATATAGTCCGGGAATAGTCGTCCATAATCGGCGATGTTCGACGGTTCCGAGGTCTTCAGTGCGTTCGACTCGACTGAAATTGATTCCGGAAAATTGGCGTGGAGAAATTTGTCCATCTACAGTTATTGAATCTAAATTTACTGGACTGAAAGGGAGAATGATTTTTAACGGCTCGGGCGAATTTCCCAGCACAATTTCCTGCTTATAGTAGCCGATACGTGTAAAAAGTAGAGAATCGCCACATTGATAACTGGCAGGGAAGAGGCATACGCCGTTTTCATCACTGACAATAAAGTTGTCTTTAGTTTTATTATAAATAAATACATAAGGAATGGGTTGATTATTCTGATCGCAAATAAAACCGCTGGAAAACTCCATTGCCCACAGCGCAATAGGGAATAACCAAGGCGGAAAAAATCTATGTATTTTGAGTAATAAGCGACACACCTGCCTAATCCTTAATAACCCGCGTACTCCAGATTGGCCAGAAAAACACCAGGTATCCTGACTTACGCATCATCCGTTGTTCTGCGCCTTCCAGATCGAATGATCCGTGGCATAGGCAGAAACGTCCGCGATTACAGTAGCGGGGCTGTGCCCGATTTTCACGAGCTTCCCTGTTGTGCTTCTCTGCTTAAAATGCCTTTGAATCGGCATTTTCAATCCAACTAAAAAGAACGGCTAAAAATTATTAGATAGCGTTTTTAATTGCAAGAGAAATATTTGGGATTTTTTTACTGAAGGGAAAATGATTAAATGTTACCGTTACCCAGAAAGGTCATTCATTCAGACCAATCGAATCCCAGTATTCATTATTTTTTAGGGTGAGTTGCTGTTTAAAACTGTCTTCGGCGAAACTGGCTTGAATCGCGTTTTGAGTCAGCTTTTTAATTTCCGGTAAGGTAAAGTTATATTCCTTCGCAATAAAATTAAATTCGTCGGTTAGATTTGAACCAAACATAGTGGGATCGTCTGAGTTAATCGTTACCAGCAGTCCATAGTCGAATAATCGCCGCACCGGATGTTCAGCCGCAGAATTGAATATTTTCGTTTTGAGATTGCTGGTAACGCAAACTTCGAGCGGAATCTGGTTCGATCGCAAATATTCCATTAGCTTGGGGTCTTCGACTGCCCGAACGCCATGACCAATTCTCTCGGCGTGCAGAAGACGCAAAGCATCCCAGATGGAATTTGGGCCGTCAACTTCGCCGGCGTGGGCGACTAACCGGAAACCGCGTTTTTGCGCCTCAGTGTAAACCTCAGCGAACAACTTGGCCGGGAATTCCTTTTCACTGCCGCCGAGACCGATGCCCAGGACATCATTTTTGTATTGCATAATTTTATTCAATCGTGCCAGAGCGGTTTCATGACCGTGATTGCGAACGATGTCGGCAATTAGCCCGATCCGAATCGGATATTCGGATTCAGCGCGTCGTACGCCGGAGATTACGGCCTCAGTCACTGCCGGAAAAGGCATTTGCGGTTTGATGAAATCAAATGGTGAAAAATAGACTTCGGCGTAAATAATGTTTTGTTGGGATAAGCTCACTATCGTAGAATAAGCCATTTCTTCAATATCGGCCGGCTCACGATAAAAATCACTCTTCCAGTACCAGGTTTCGATAAAATGAGTGAAATCAGTGAAAACGAACTTCCGTTGTAATTCTTCAAGATTACGCACTTCGTTACTGCCATATTTTTGGATTAAACGTAAAAGGGATTCGAGCGGAAAAGCCCCTTCCAAATGGAGGTGCAATTCGATTTTCGGCATCGCCCGGATTATCTCGCCAAAGTTATTTTTGTTCATTCAATCTCCATATTGATTGTCGGAAAATATAAAAAAATTGCGATTACCACAAAATTTTATATATTGTTTTCAACAATTGATATTTTAAAATTTTAGTAATGTAAATGAGTCTATGAATTAATAAAGGAGGAAAAGTATGCATCTAACGATTCTGGGTTCCGGCTCATTTTTACCGAATGAAAAACGCAACTGCTCCGGCTATTTACTGGATATTGGCGAGGAGACAATCCTGTTGGACGGCGGCTCGGGAACTCTGCGGCAAATCGTCAATGCCGAACGTTCGGTGCTGGAAGTTGGGCGGGTTTTTTATAGCCATTTTCATCTCGATCACATTGCCGATTTTTTACCTTTGCTATTTACGCGCAAATATTATAAACCGCAACGTCCGACTGCACCGCTTTATATTCACGCCCACCCTGATTTTGCCTACTATTTCGATAATCTCACTAGAATGTTTGAAAAATGGACGGTTGATCCCGATTATCCGACTTATTTTTCTCCGATTACGCCTGGGATGCATGATTTTTCTGGTTACCAGGTTCAGGTTTTTCCATCGAATCATGCTCCGGAAAGTCTGATGTACCGATTCATCGGAACTGACGGCGAATCTTTGCTTTATACGGGAGATGCCGGATTAGACGAAATATTGATTGATGCCAGCCGCAACGTTGATCTGCTTTTGATCGAGTGTGGTAATCTTTCCAAAATTCCGGTAGCCGGTCATTTGAACCCCGAGCAAATTAAAACGGTAATCGAAGCCACTCAACCCGAACAAGTTGTCTTGACGCATTTACCGCCGGAAGTTGACAATCTAGATATAACCGAGCGGTTCGGGTCGTCGCTGGCTAAGCATATCACCGTGGCTGAGGATTTTTTTACATTTGACTTTTAAGAATACAAATCTACTAAGCCGGGAAAGACTTTACGGATTTTCGCTCGGATAATGAGATATTATGTGCTTTTATTCATAATTTCAAAGGTGAATACTAAAAGGAAAGTCTAGCTAGCACGGCTCTATAGCCGGAGTAATAGTCGTCAATTCACCAATTGTAAAAATTGTGATTATAATTTTTATTACATACGCTCGAAGATGGAGAAATATTTGATCAGTTTTAATGAGACCATAATTTCTACCTGATTCTCATAGTTTTGATTTTATCCTTTTTTATTAGATGCCAGAATTCTGTTTATAACCTGTTTAATTCACAAATCTTACCACAAAGACACTAAGGCTCTAAGAGTTAATAATATGTAGATGTTGAAATATACGAAACAAATCAAAATTTATACCTTGCCTTTTTATCTTTATTTTTAATCATCACTTTGAGGCTTGGTGCCTTAGTGGCTATGAATAACTCAGGATAAAAAATAGACTTGATATATTTACTTAGTTTTAGTAATATGAAAATGTTCATTTTAACAGGTGATAATTGCATTATTCTAACGATGTGAATTAACAAATGTTTTAATAAAAGCAGAGGAGGTAATGTGAAAAAGTTATTATTGGTTTTAATGCTGACTATTAATTTTATTTTCCTTACCCAGCGCCTAGATGCTCAAAATGAATTATGGGATAAAATTTTTGTTTTTCCTGAAAATTATCGGATTTATACTTTATCATTTTCTGATTCTTTGAATGGTTGGGCAGGCGGACAAACAACCGGACCAGTAGGAGTAGTATTAAATACTAAAGATGGAGGTCAAACCTGGTCGGAGCAGTTCCTAAATCCGGAATATTCCTGGTTTAATAATATTGATTTCGTTGATAGTTTGAATGGTTGGGCAGCTGGATTACATTGTTTGTTTAAAACTTCTAATGGCGGTAAAGAATGGGTTAGAGTTGCCGATTCCCTGTTTGATTTTGACATATATAGGGGATTGTCCGATCTTCAATCAGTTTCTTTTGCCGACACTGCCTTTGGAATCATAACGGGGACGGAAAGTACAATTGCCATAACCTTAGATGGCGGGAATACCTGGAATTGTTCGATCATTAATCCGGAAAATGGTTTTATTGATACGGTTTATTATGGGGTGGTTCTTTCTGCTGGGAAAGCTTGCGCTACAGGAAGAGGTGGAGTTGCAGTATCGGCTGATTCGGGGAAAACCTGGCATATCACCCATAACGAAGATCGGAGTTATATCAAATGTTCTTTCATTGATAATGGTTATGGTTGGGTATTGAGTCGGGACGGTCAAATACAGAAAACAAGGGATTATGGCGAGTCCTGGATTTTCTGTAAACAGATTTTTGAAGATGAAGTGGATTGTGCTGTTGATATTTCTTTTCTCGATTCGCTGACTGGATGGGTTATTGCGAATAATGGAGTAATCTGGCAGACTAATGACGGCGGTTATAACTGGCTATCAAGTACAATTTCACAAGATACTGCTTTGGCGGTGATTACTTCAGCAACAAATAATGCCACCTTCGTTTTGAATGAGGCCAATAGCTTATTTAAATATAAGAGCTTTAGTGCCATTACTGAATTTTTTAAGAAGTTTCCGGATTGTTATCAACTTTGTCATAATTACCCGAATCCCTTCAATCCATCCACTAATATTAAATATTCCATACCGACCAAATCAATGGTTAAAATTCAGGTGATTGATATAAATGGTAATTTGCTTGAGACGTTGGTTGACAGGTTGCAGGAACCTGGCGATTACCAAATCATGTGGGACGCATCGAGATTTTCTTCTGGCATTTATTTCTATCGCCTTCAGGCGGGTGATTTTTTTGAAGCTCGAAAATGTTTGTTAATCAAGTGAATATTGCCAATAGTATTCAGAATAAAAGAGGCAGTAGGTTATAAATGTCTAATCTGAGATTTTTTGGATTAGGGGCCGGAAGCGATTAATTACAATCGAAATAATCTCGAGATTTGATAAATCATAGTAGTAAAAAGTGTGAGAAATATCATATCTACAAATACCGATTGCGGTTATATTACCCGGAAAAATTAAGAGGATATACGATTGGTTTATGAGGGAGAGATGTTCAATATAACTAGCTTAATTTTAGTAACGGCATTGGTTTTTTTCTTATTGGAACCGGCCGAATCTCAGGAATATGGTGATAGTAAATACAAATTAAATGCTAGTGAGGAAACCATTTGGACTAAGGGAACTCGAATTGAACCTTCCAACATTCCAGAATCGGAAAAAATCGCCATCGCAGTTATGGAATTAGATGCCAATGGAGTTTCTGCGGCGGAAGCAAAAGCACTGACTGATCGCTTGCGAATTGAGCTTTTCAATGCTGGCATTTTCCTAGTTATGGAACGTGATAAAATGAACAGGATTTTGGATGAAATGGAATTTCAGATGAGTGGGTGTACTTCCGATGAATGTGTTGTCGAAGTCGGCAAAATTGTAGGCGTCAGGAAAATTATCGCCGGTTGCGTCAGTAAAGTCGGCGAAATTTATTCGGTGAGTGTCCGATTAATTGATGTCGAAACCAGCCAGATTGAAGCGACGGCTATTGAAGACATTGAGGGAACGCTTGGAACGGTTTTGACCGAGGCAATTCCAGCTGTAGCCCGTCAGATTTCCGGTCTTGAGCAACCGACTAAAGAAGTAAAAGGTAAAAAATCTGCCTTCAAAATAAGCACTCAACCCTGGGGCGCTTCAGTGTTTGTAGATGATCTCTACTATGGCATCGCTCCCATAGAGGTTGAAATCGTTCCAAATATCACTCATAAATTGACCATAATCAATGAAGGTTATGAGAAATGGGAACATTATTACGATATAAAAAAGGATCAAGTCCTGGAAATTAATGTGGCTCTTTCAAAAAAACCCCAACCGGTTAGGAAGAATGTAGCCGAAAAGCCGAAACGTCAATTCAAAACAGGTTTTAAAATTCGTTATTCCGATTTTCATAATGTTGATAAAATCAACAAACAAGTGCGGCTAATGAATGCCAAAATGGCGGAAGGGTATGAACTTTTTCATCGGAGACAACCCGAAGCATACGTTTTCGACGAGATCGAAAGTCTTTCAGGCGTCGAGTTATCCAACTTGAGGCAGTCAGACGAAGCAGTCGGATTCGATTTCGGGCTGGGCATTTATCGTGGTAATTTTACGCAATGGATTAAGAATTTCGACGGCACTTACTCGGATCCTGCATTAATATTCTGGATGCCGACGGTGCATTTGAACCTGCGTTTAGCGCCGATTCGTTTTCCTTTATTTTATCCTTATTTCAATGTCGGATTCGGATATGATGTGTTAATCATAGATGCGGTTGAAGATAATGAATTGTTCAACGGTCCAATTTTTCACAGCTGGGGTTTAATGTATGGAGTTGGCGCCGAGCTCCGTCCGTTTAAATTCCTCGGATTAGCATTTGACTGGAATCATTGTAGTATGAATTACAAATTGATGAATGTTGATAATAAAGCCACCCAACGCTTTAAAGACGCCGACATTTCACAAATGGACCTGGCAGGTAATAATATCGGACTATCGCTAAATCTCTACTATTAGAATTTAGACTGGAATGATTATTTACCAGGGAAACCCCGAATATTTCCTATGTTTATTTGTGGTAAGGTAGACTTCTCTATCCCATCCTGGGAATAAATTTTTTGACTTAATGATCTCTACAAAACCTTAACGCGGTATGAGAAAAAGGTAAAAAAAATCTTGTCCTGCCGAGAGGGACGCCTTCAGAATTAATTTTGTCTAATAAACTCAGCCATTTTACATCACCTTGCCCATTATTCATTATCAAAAAATAATCTGGTCCCGCCGAGCGGGACTCTCTCTTCTGAGACTCCTCCGGAGCCTTCGGAGTTAATCTTGTCTAAAAATACGCTTATCGAGATGTGCCGAAACCAATTTAGCCCTGCCTGTGACGTGGCGGAAATTGGTTTGGCTATTCCTACCTCGCAAAAGTTCAATATTCTAGATAATTGGGGAAAGTCCTGATTATTTTCTGGTCGGTATTTTATTTCTTACGGATTTATTATATTAATTTGTGGTTTTGGTTACGATTGAAATAATTATACTGATTATTTTGCTGGGGTTATCCGGATTCTTTTCCAGCTCGGAAACGGCTCTTTTTTCATTATCGAAAGTCCAGCGGGAGAAAATTCAAGCGAGCAATCCCGCCCATGGTAAAATCATCAATGATCTTCTTAATACACCCCGCGCGCTGATTATCACGATTCTGCTGGGTAATGAATTCGTAAATATTTGTTTTTCATCTTTGTTTACCCTGATTGTTATCCAGATTGCCGGAACGGTTTTACCGTGGGCGAATTATTTAATTGCCTTGCCATTAGTTCTGTTGCTGGGTGAAATAACGCCTAAGACCCTGGCTATCAAGAATAACGAACGATTGTCCTTAAAAATTGCCCGACCGCTTTCGCAAATTATGGTAATTTTTACGCCAATCCGCTGGTTTATCAGGAATATTTCCGACCGAATCGTCAACCTGGTTGTATCAGATGTAAACCAGCGTGAAAATATTTTGACCGAGGATGTCATTCGGTCATTGCTGGAAGACAGCGAAAAAGAAGGCGTTATTGATTCCGATGAAAGCGAAATGATTTCCAATGTTTTCGATTTTGGTGATTTGATTGCCGCCGATGTTATGACACCGCGCAGTTTAATTTTTAGTTTGCCGGTCAATATGCCTCTACCGGAAATTGTCGTCGCAATCAAGAATAGGCATATATCTAAGGTTCCGATTTATGAAGATAGTCCTGATAATATTATCGGAATATTGTTTGCTACTGATCTGGTTGGCATTTCGGTAAATGCTACGGATAGCGAAGCTACGCCGGGGAATCTTCGAAATCTTCTGCGTCCACCGTTTTTTGTACCCAAAACTAAGCGAGTAGATGAATTATTCCATGTTTTTCAAAGTAAGCGAATTTCAATGGCTATCGTTCGGGATGAAGACGGCAAAGTGCAGGGCTTGATAACCATTGAGGATTTACTGGAGGAAATTTTCGGTGAGATTTCAGATGAATTTGAAGTAAAAAAAGAGGAATTTGAGAAAATTAACGATCAAATCTATCGAGTACGTGGAACTTTGCCGATAACCCGTTTCAACGAATTATTAAAAGCCTGCATTCCGGTAGATGAATTTGAAACTATCGGTGGATTTGTCTCCAGTTTATTTGATGAATTACCGGCTGTTAACGCTCAAAGGATTTACGACAGCTGGCAATTCACCGTCGAGAAAATCGAAAATAACCGGATCGAAATCTTGCTGGTGAAAAGATTATGATACCGACGGGTTTAGCGATTCTGATCATTGCAGTTTGTGTTCTGGGGGAAGGGTTTTTCTCCGGTTCGGAAATGGCGCTGGTTTCAGTGGATCGGATTAGCTTGCGACATAATGCTAAAAGGGGACAAAAAGATGCCAAATTGGTCGCTAGCCTTCTAAAGCAACCGGAATGGGTTTTAGGAACGACTATAATCGGCACGAATATTTGCACCGTGACCAGTACGATGCTGGCAACGGCTTTGAGCTATAAATATTTGCAAGGCGCCGGTGTATTCGTCGCAATTTTCTGTATGAGTTTAATCAACTGGATTTTTGCCGAAATCGTTCCAAAAAGTATTTTTCAACAATATGCCGACGTGATTGCCCCGAAAATTGCTCGTCCATTAAGGATAATGTCTCTAATACTGACGCCTTTGGTTCGATTGTTTTCGGGAATCGCCTCTTATATCACCACCGCACTTGGCGGCGAACTTAGCCATAAATTACCATTTATCAGTAAGGAAGAACTTAAAATCTTGATGAAAATAAGCGATAAGACTAATGTTGACCCAAACGAACGCAAAATGATCGGCCGACTTTTATCATTCAAAGAAAAAAAGGCTGAAGATGTTATGGTACCACTAATTCAAGTCACTGCTTTGCCAGAAGACGCCATTGTTCAGGAAGCGGTGCAAATTATTTCCGAAAGTAAGCATCGCCGTTTGCCGGTGTATCGGGAGCGGGTTGACAATATTATTGGCATATTGAATAGTTTTGATGTCATTGGTGAAAATAATAATAACCCAATCAGGGGATTCATTCGTCCAGCTTTTTATGTCCCGCCTAATATGAGTATCCATGTTTTGTTCGAGCAAATGAAAAAAAGCGGCAATAATATGGCGATAATTGTTGACGAATATGGCGGAGCAGAGGGCATTGTGACGATTGAAGATATTCTGGAAGAGGTGGTCGGCAAATTAGAAGATGAATATGACCAGGTTCGTCTTCGCTATAAAATTCAGAAGGACGGGACGATTATTGCCTCCGGCAAAATGGAAATTCAGGAGCTAAATGACAAATTTGGACTGAATTTACCGGAAGGCGACTACGAAACGATTGGCGGGCTTATTATTACTCACTTGCAAAAAATTCCGCGTCCCGGTGAAAAATTAAATCTGCCGAACGTTACACTGACAGTTTTGCGCGCTTCCCAGCGCGTAATCCATGAAGTTGCTATTCGGAAAAATGAGCCGACCGGTGTGACTGATTAGAATTTATTCTTTGAAAATCGGCAATAATTCGGCTTCGATTAAACCGTTCGTTGCCAAACACTGGCGGGCATAAACTGAAAAATCCGAGCCGTCCATATTCACTGTTTTTCCACCGGCTTCCTGAACGATAAGCGCTCCAGCCGCCACGTCCCAGGCGTTTAAATCCAATTCCCAGAATCCATCGAAGCGGCCACAGGCGGTATAACACAAATCAACTGCCGCCGAACCGACGCGTCGAACACCTTGAGTAAGTGGATATATCCTCCGGAAAAGATCGAAGTTGCGCTGAAAAGTGGTATTATTCTCATAAGGGAAACCGGTAGCTAATAGACTATCGGAAAGTTTCTTGTTCTGCGAAACTCGAATCGGTTGTCCATTGAGAAATGCGCCTTGATTTTTAAAAGCGGTAAAAGTCTCGCCCAGTAAAGGAGCGTGAACAACGCCTAATAACAATTCTTTTTGATATTCCAGCCCAATTGAAACGGAAAAGAAGGCAAAGCCGTGCACAAAATTGGTTGTGCCGTCCAGCGGGTCTATGATCCATTTGTAATCGGAAGAAGTTTCTATCAATGGGCTCTCTTCAGATAGAATCTGATGTTCAGGAAATTGACGGCGGATTGTTTCAATAATAGTTTTTTCAGACATACGATCGGCTTCGGTTATTAGGTTGACGCGCCCCTTATAGTCAATTTTCAAGGCGGTATTGACTTTTTGTTTGAGAATTTTGCCAGCCTCGAGAGCGGCATTTAAAGCCGTCGCTGATAATTTCTGTTGCAATTGCGAGTTGTCCATTATGCTTTCCTTAACAATTTATTTTCAAGTTAGCATGCGTCAAAACCAATTTCCGACCCGCCGCAGGCAGGTTAAATTGGTTTGGTATGTAAAACGTCGAAAATGAAATATTACTACCAAAAGATTAATCGAATTTTCAAATTTTTACGGTCGAATTATACGGAAAAAGAGGCAATTAATCAAAGACTATGGTTCAGAATTCTCCACCAAAATTAGCTTGGAGAAAGCATATCTTCTTGAATATCAAGTTATACTAAAATAGGGCAAAAATCTTCGCGCCTTCGTGTCTTTGTGGTTAAAAGATAAAGCCACCAAGTTCGCTAAGAACTATGTAAATAAAATTCCAAAATCCAAATTACCAAAATATAAAGTAAGGACAGTCTGGCGATGTGTAAATTTTTTACTTAGAACATTGGAATTTTATATTCGAAATTTACTTACATAGAAACCCTCATATTCTCTGTGCCCTCTGTGGTAAAAAATGCTTTCGTTGTGATTAACTCAAGTCATCAGGCGCCGCCTTAAGTCAAGGGCGCTTTGTGTCTTAGAGCCTTTGTGGTTCAAAAGGCTTTTCCAATCACCACTGGTCGAGTTGGCAACTCGACCTACATTTTCTCTTTTCTCGACCTTAACCTCGTTTCCGTGCCCTCGTGTCTTTTTGGATAGAAAAAAACTCGATAGCAGGCAAGAGGTAAATCGTATTCCAATTAATTGGCATTTTACTAAAAAAATCGGTGAAAGTCTGGATATGGTTATTTTTCGTCGGAAAGTTTATTTAAATTTTATTATGGGTTTGATTGTGAATTCCGATGAATATTGGATGGATTTCGCGATAAAGGAGGCCGAAAAGGCGCTAGATGCCGGTGAAATACCTGTCGGAGCCATCATCGTTCACGCCGATAAAATCATCGGCAAAGGTCATAATCAACGGGAATGCTTGAAAGACCCGACCGCCCATGCTGAAATGTTGGCAATCACTTCCGCGGCGACTTTTTTAGATTCCTGGCAGTTGGAGGATTGTACTTTATATGTTACCCTGGAACCCTGTCCGATGTGTGCCGGTGCTATTCTGAATGCCAGAATTCCGCGAGTCGTTTTCGGCGCCTATGACGATGCAGCCGGAATGTGCGGTTCGGTCGAAAACCTTTGCGACCAAAACCTGCTGAATCATAGAGCCATGGTCAAGGGCGGGGTCAAGGCCGAAATATGCCGGGCTCTATTAAATTCATTTTTCAATAAAATCCGTATGGCAGATAATTAAAAGGCAGTATTTATGAACACGAACTTATTAATAATAATTGGTGGCTTAGTTATTATCAGTATACTGGTAATTATCCTGACGATGGTAAGAAAAAAGGCGAATCAATCCGACAATGTCGCGCTGGAGGCTTTGAAAGAAAAAATTATTGCCCTGGAATCGCAGTTGAATATTTTTCCAGAGTTGATGCAGTCCCAGACGGCGGACATCGTTCAGAAGCGTTTCACCGAATTTACCGATAATGTTTCTACTAAAAATCGTGAGATGATCGAAAAATTCGGCAACTTTCAAGTAGAAATCACCAAATCACTCGGTGAGACCAGTAAAAAACAAACTGAAGATTTCAACCAGTTCAAAGATACTTTCAAAAAGGCAGTGTCGGACGACTTTGAGCATTTGACTAAAAATGTTGCAGAAAAATTAGATGCGATTAATAATAAAGTCCAGGAAAACCTCAGTGAAGGTTTCAAAAAAACTAATGAGACATTCACCAGTGTGATTGAGCGATTGGCAAAAATTGATGAAGCCCAGAAAAATATCGAAAGCCTCTCGACTAATGTCGTCTCACTTCAGGAAATTTTAAGCGATAAGAAAAGCCGGGGCATTTTCGGCGAAGTGCAGCTCAACCAGGTTCTCTATGCCATTTTTGGTGAAAAGAACGATAAAATATTCCAGATTCAATATACGCTCAGTAATGATAAAACTGTGGATGCCATCCTGTTTTTGCCGGAGCCAATCGGCAATATACCGATTGATGCCAAATTTACGCTGGATAATTATAAGCGCTCGATTGACAAGAACTTATCCGAAGCTGAACATATTGCGGCTACGAAACTATTCAAAGCTGACGTCAAGAAGCAGATTGACGACATTGCCGATAAGTACATTTTGCCGGGCGAAACCTCCAACCAGGCGATTATGTTCATCCCGGCGGAAGCGGTTTTTGCTGAATTGTATGCCTACCATGACGATTTAATAAAATATGCCCACTCCCGTCGAGTTTGGTTGACTTCGCCGACGACTTTTATGGCAGTTTTGAATACGGTTCAACTTGTCTTGCGTGATATAGAGCGCCGCAAATATGCCGACATTATTCAGCAGGAAATTATGAAATTGTCGGAGGAATTCCGTCGCTATCGTGATCGCTGGAATAAATTATCCGCCCACATAGACACGGTTCAAAAAGACGTCAAGGACATTCATACGACTTCCAATAAAATTTCCAATTCGTTTGAGAAAATTGCCAAAGTCGAGCTGGGCGAAAAAGAAGAACTACCGCCTGAACAAGAAGTCAATTATCTTAATGTGACTAACGAAGAAGAGCCTGAGCAGGAATAGTTGGATTTGTTGGCATTAATATTAATTGCAATCGGTCTTTCAATGGATGCCTTTGCCATTTCGATTACCTGCGGTTTGGCGATTCAGCCTCATAATAAGTATAAGTTTCTGAAAGTCCCGCTGGCTTTCGGCGGTTTTCAGGCGTTAATGCCGGTTATCGGCTGGCTGGCTGGTCAGACTCTGCAGAATTACCTGGCGAATTTCGATCACTGGATTGCTTTTGGCCTATTAGCTTTTATCGGGATTCGGATGATTTATGAGGCTTTCTCGAAAAAGGAATGTGCGCCCGCATTTGATCCGTCGAATAATCACTATATATTTGGTTTGTCGCTGGCTACTAGCATTGATGCGCTGGCGGTCGGAATTACCTTTGCTTTTCTGGAAATTGAAATTGCAATACCTGCCATTGTTATTGGAGCTGTCACTTTTATTATTTCTTTTACCGGCATACTAATTGGCAAACGGATTGGACGTTATCTTGGTAAAAAAGTGGAAGTAGTCGGTGGAATCATCCTGATTGCTATTGGTTTGAAAATTTTGATTGAGCATCTTATTGCTTGAACGAAATTGAAATGATTTATCCCACTTGTCGCGAAGTCAAACATTTATTGTCCGGCGAAGTCCGCACCTTTGACTGCGAGTTAATTGCTCTGAATAAAAACCTTGGAATATTAAGATATATTCTCGAAAAACCATACCTTGTCAATAATCTGATTTTGCCGGAGCACACACAGACTTATGCTTTCTACTGGGAGTCGCGACCATTTAATTTGTATCGCTGGTTTGATCGGCAAGGTGAACATTTGGGAGATTATTTTAATGTAGCCGATAAGATTCGCTTGAGTAGTTTCCAATTCGAGTGGCGGGATTTGGTTGTGGACGTTTTTATTTCGCCGCGGGGCGAAGTGAGTGTGCTTGATGAAAATGAATTACCGGCTGACATCGGCGAAAGTCTCGCCCATTATATTGATCAAGCTACCCAATTAATTATCGGAAATCATAAGAAGATACTTGGTGAGCTAGATTCTTTAATCACTAAACTATTTTAATAATTCAAAAAATATTTAAAATTGGATTCACTCAAACGGTGAAAAAGTATTAAATTGTTTTAAATTTGAGGCTGAAAAAATGGATAATAATATGGATATAACCTTTCAAAAAAGTAAAACCAATGTGTTATTATTGGAAAATATTTCTCCGACAGCCCAGCGCCTTTTTCAGACGGAAGGTTTTCCGGTCGAATCGCTTTCCGGTAGTGTCCCACATGAAGTTCTGAAAGATAAGATCAAACATGTTGCGGTTCTTGGAATCCGTTCCAAGACAGTTGTTGATGCCGAAATACTGGAAAATGCTGGAAATTTGCTGGCTATTGGAGCGTTTTGCATCGGTACTAACCAGATTGACCTGAAAGCCTGTTCGCAGAAAGGAGTGGCTGTTTTTAACGCTCCTTTCAGCAATACGCGCAGTGTGGTTGAACTGGCTATCGGTGAAATCATTATGCTTTTTCGCGGTATTTTCGATAAAAGCCAGAAACTTCACGCAGGAGTCTGGGATAAAAATTCCAAAAATAGCAATGAAGTCCGCGGGAAGAAAATTGGCATAATCGGTTATGGTAAAATTGGTGCGCAACTGTCAATTTTGGCTGAAGATATGGGTATGCAGGTTTACTATTATGATATTGTCGAAAAATTAGCACTTGGCAATGCCCGGAAATGCAATTCCCTTGATGAACTTTTCGCTATTGCCGATGTAGTATCGGTTCACGTTGATGGTCGCAAGGAAAATTTCCATCTAATTGGCGCCGAACAATTCAAGAAGATGAAGCCAGGCGTTTTATTTCTCAATCTCAGTCGTGGTCATGTTGTTGATATCGAGGCTCTAGCGGTGAACATTCAAAATGGACATATCCGAGGAGCGGCTATTGACGTTTTTCCGGATGAACCGTTAAATAATCAGGAGAAATTCTACTGCCAGTTGTGCCATTTGCCGAATACAATTATCACACCCCATATCGGTGGAAATACCGAAGAAGCGCAGGAAAATATTGCGCAATTCGTTCCCTCGAAAATTATCAGCTTTATCAACTCGGGCAACACGATTATGAGTGTGAATTTTCCCAATTTGCAATTGCCACAATTTAATGATGCTCACCGGCTTATCCACGTCCATTACAATGTCCCCGGCATCTTATCCCAAATCAACCACATTTTAGCCAATCATGGAATTAATATCGTCGGACAATATTTAAAAACCACGGAAGACATCGGTTACGTGATCACCGATATTGAAAAAAATCACGATAATGAAGCGCTCCTTGAAATAATGAATATACCGAATACGATCAAATTCAGAGTTTTATACTGATTTTTCCAAACTTAGAGACGAGTAATTAATGTATCCTTTCAAAGAAATTGAACCGAAATGGCAGAGATATTGGGAAGAGAACAAGACTTTTAAAACCCCAGATAAATCTAATAAACCTAAATACTATGTACTGGATATGTTTCCCTATCCATCGGGAGCCGGTCTGCATGTCGGACACCCGGAGGGCTATATCGCTTCCGACATCATCGCTCGTTATAAACGGAAAAAAGGTTTTAACGTTTTGCATCCGATGGGATGGGACGCTTTCGGATTACCGGCTGAGAACTATGCGCTCCAAACCGGTACTCATCCGAAAATAACTACCGAAAGAAACATCAATACCTTTCGGCGCCAGATTAAGTCGTTTGGATTTTCGTATGACTGGGATCGCGAAATTAACACCACCGATCCCAAATACTACAAATGGACGCAGTGGATTTTTCAGCAAATCTACAAAATGGGGCTGGCTTATCTGGCAGAAGTGCCGGTCAATTGGTGTCCGGAACTTAAAACCGTTCTGGCAAATGAAGAAGTCATAAATGGCAAATCCGAACGCGGTGGCTATCCCGTCATTCGGATTCCGATGCGGCAGTGGATGTTGAGAATCACCGCCTATGCCGATCGTCTTCTGGCAGACCTTGATCTAGTTGATTTTCCGGAAAGTATCAAGGAAATGCAACGCAACTGGATTGGAAGGAGCGAAGGCGCCGATATAGATTTTAAAATTGAAGGTTCAGATCAGACTATCAGGGTTTTCACCACTCGACCGGATACTTTATTTGGGGCGACTTATATGGTTTTAGCGCCCGAACATCCGATTTTGAAGACTTTAGTACCACCGGAATACCGGAAAACGGTAGAAGCTTATCAGCAAGCGGCTGCTTCCAAAAGCGACCTAGACCGCACCGAACTGGCGAAGGAGAAAACCGGCGTATTCACCGGTTTATATGCGATCAACCCGGCCAATGAGCGCCGCATTCCGATCTGGACTTCCGATTATGTACTGATGTCCTATGGAACCGGAGCAATAATGGCGGTTCCCGGTCACGATCAGCGCGACTGGGAATTTGCTAAGAAATTCGGACTCGAGATCGTCGAGGTCATTTCCGGAGGCGATATTACCAAAGAAGCTTATGTCGGCGACGGTATATTAGTTAATTCAGGATTTTTGAACGGATTAAATGTGGCTGAGGCGCAACGCCGAATCATTAACTGGCTAAGTGAAAAGGGAATCGGTCAGTCGCGAGTTCAATACAAATTGCGCGATTGGGTATTTTCCCGCCAACGCTATTGGGGTGAACCGTTCCCGTTATATTATGATGAAGATAATAATATTCACCTTATAGATGAATCGAAGCTACCGCTGGAGTTGCCACCTCTGGAAAAATACGAACCCAGCGGAACGGGAGAATCTCCGCTGGCTAATCTGCCGGAGTGGGTTGATTTTATAGATCCGGAAACCGGTAAACATTGCCGCTATGATACCAACACTATGCCGCAATGGGCGGGCTCGTGCTGGTACTATCTGCGTTTTATTGATCCGCACAACGATCAAGCGTTTTGCGACAAAGAAAAAGAAAAATTATGGATGCCGGTTGATTTGTATATCGGCGGCGCTGAGCACGCTGTTTTGCATTTGCTATATTCTCGCTTCTGGCATAAAGTTTTATATGATCTGGGCTATGTCTCGACGCCTGAACCTTTTATGAAATTAGTCAATCAGGGTATGATTCTGGGCGAAGACGGCGAGAAAATGAGCAAGTCGCGCGGCAATGTCATTAACCCAGACGAAATCATTGAGACCTATGGCGCGGATACTTTTCGTATGTATGAAATGTTTATGGGACCACTGACGCGCGTCAAACCCTGGAATACTTCCAGCATTGAAGGCATTTTTCGGTTTTTAAATCGAGTATGGAATCTCTACCTAACCGAAGAAGGTTCGATTAGCCCTGATATTCAAGATATTACCCCTGAGGCTTCGACTAATTCTATTTTGCATAAAACCATATTCAAAATTACGGATGACATAGAGAATCTGCGCTTCAATACCGCCATTTCGCAAATGATGATATTTGTCAATGAAATCGCCAAATTGGCGGTTAAACCGCTATCGGTGATGGAGACATTTCTGCATTTATTGAATCCATTCGCACCTCACATTAGCGAACACATTTGGAATTTGCTGGGCAATGATCAAAGCCTGACGTACTTGGACTGGCCAACCTATGACCCAAGTTTAATTATTGATGATCTTGTTACTATGGCAGTGCAGGTTAATGGAAAAATTCGTGCTACTTTCGATATTGAACGTGATTCCGAGGACCAGGCATGCATTGAAAAGGCTCTGCAGATTGATAATGTCCGGCGTTACCTCGAAGGGCGCACGATTGCCAAGACAGTTGTCGTAAAGAATAAAATCGTCAGCATCGTCGTCCAATAAAATGGTAAGGTCGTAAAAGATTTTTAGACAAGATTAACAAGATAGTTTTAATTTAGAGTTCTAATCCAGACAGACATTCTGAATATTTTTATGAACTATCATTGGTTCTCCGAGTTAAAGGTTGTAAATTTTCCCCATTAAAATTATGAAAGAACAAAAGCAAGAAAAGAAGACAGGTGAGAGCAAATTCTGGCAGGAGGTCAAGTCCTGGGGAATCGTCCTGCTCATAGCTTTAGGCTTGAAAGCTACCATCATCGAAGCCTATCAAATACCAACCGGCTCTATGGAAAATACGATCCTGACCGGCGATTTTATTCTCGGTATAAAATTCATTTATGGCAGTCGGATGCCGGATTGGATTGGGATTCCCTGGACGAAAATTGGTTTTCATATTCCCTGGTTTCGGTTGCCATCTTTTAAAAAGCCGGAACAGGGTGAAGTGGTGATTTTCAAGTATCCAGTTGACCCATCGCTGAATTATGTCAAGCGCTGTATCGCGGGACCCGGGCAATCCGTTGAAATCCACAATAAAGTTGTCTATGTGGACGGTGAAATCTTCCCAAATCCTAAACATTCGAAATTTATTTCACGATATATTGCACCCAATGGTTGGAATGATCCGGAGATATTTCCCGACGGCATCGGCAATAAAGATAATTACGGACCGATATACGTTCCGGCCAGAGGCGATACGCTTCGTTTCGGCCAGATTCAAACCGGCATAATCGAAAATGCGGCGGAACTGAAAGGTCACACCTTCCGCATTTATCAGGGGAAAATGTACATTGACGGTAAACCGGCTGACTATTATATCGCTGAACAGGATCATTACTTCATGATGGGCGATAACCGCGATAATAGCTGGGATAGCCGGTTCTGGGGCTTCGTGCCGTTCGATGCCGTTATGGGACGGGGATTGATTACGTATATGTCCTGGGATAAAGAACGACCGCTTTACCAGCTTGATAAAAAAATTCGCTGGTGGCGAATCGGACGCCTCGTCCGCTAAAAAACTTCTAAGTTCAATCCAACAGTATATCTTTAATCCAAAAACTTACTGATTTTTATATTAGTAATTTCGCGAGGAAAGATCGCTGGCGAGTTTCCTGAACGACATAAAATTATTGCGAAAAATGCTGGTTGCACTCTGGTGATAAATTTTTTCTTTGCATATCAATGCCCAGTTGTTATAAATGAGCAGATTAATTTTGGCATTTAAATCGTTATCCGCTATATTCACGTATGGAAAATACATTAGTGGTAAAAAAACCAAAGTAAAAGAAGAGGTGATTAAAAATGCAGATTCATTCTAGTACATTTTTCTCCCTTTTTTCTATTTGGACTAAATATTGGATTCAGCATCCCTAAATGGTTATATATTTGAAAAACAAAAGAACGCGAATTGGTTCATATTGTTGGCTAATTTTTTATGAATGCAACCCATTAGGGGAAATAATGGATTTAAAGAGGAGACAGTGTTTTGATTCACTTGGAAGTGGTAAAATTTTAATTTATAAACAAGAGAAAATTTTTGTAAGCGCTAACCGTTTGTCGCCATGGATTTCAAGGAATTTTTGCGGGGATGCGTTTTGAAATAGGTGCGCACTTCCGTATATTATCCTCAGAGCAATGGTAAAATCGAACGGTTTCATGGTAAAATTAAAATGGAGGCTATCCATAAAAACGTCAAAAAAAGGTAAATCACTCTATCAAAAATCGGAGATATTTATCCTTATTGAAAGGGTCAAAAATTCAATTTCCTTATGAACCAAGACAGTTTCGCACTTGTATATGACAACAAAGTAATCCACACGGCTTTCTTTAGAGCTAGCAAAAGTGATAAAGCCGGATCAATGGCGGGATATAGACGGCGCAGAGATTTTAGAATATAGTATAGTAATTGTGGCAATTTCATTTATTAACGTGTTAAGTGAAATCGGTGGGTGTATGGCACGAACGAACGGAAAAGAATATTATGAAGGCTGCCTTTATGACACCATAAGGAGACAAAAACATGGCTGAAAATAAAAAATATGTAGAACTCCTCTGGCATCAAAAATATGACAAATTAGACTTGGGAGAAAAAACTCCTATAGAAAAGCCAAATCTCCCATTTCAGACCGTTGAGACTGTAAACAAGCCGAGAATCAAAGGTGGAATAGATATACCGCTTTTCCCCGAAGACGAATGGCCAAAGGATTACCCAAAAGACTGGAAGAACCTTCTTATCTGGGGTGATAACAAACTGGTGATGTCTTCTTTAATTAAGCAAGGTTGGGCTGGGAAAATAAATCTCATTTACATTGATCCTCCGTTTTTCACAGGTTCAGATTTCACGGTTAGAACTACATTGGGCGATGAGCAGATAGAAAAGGAGCCTTCCATTATAGAAGAGCGTGCTTATAGAGACACTTGGAGCGGTGGGATTGCCTCTTATCTCAAGTATATGTATGAGCGGTTGGTTTTGATGAGGGATTTACTGGCTGAAAACGGTTCCATTTATGTTCATCTTGACTGGCATGTGGGGCATTATGTCAAAGTGATAATGGATGAAATTTTTGGATACGAGAATTTTAGGAATGAGATTAGTTGGTGTTATGCGGGTGGAGGCATTCCAAGAGATGAATATCCTCATAAGCATGATGTGATATTCTTTTATACAAAAAGTAAAACATGGATTTTTAATACACAATATAGACAATATTCTGTAGGAACAGTTCAAAGAGGCCGAACTAAGGTTAAAGGGAAATACGCTGAAATGGGGCTTAGACAAGAAGGTACTCCAGTAAATGATTGGTGGTCAGACATTGGATTAGTCACAAGTCCAACAGATTACGAAAAGTTATATTTTGACACCCAAAAACCCGAGGCCCTCCTAAAACGTATCATCCTTGTGTCCTCAAACGAAGGGGACATCGTTGCCGATTTCTTCTGTGGCTCTGGGACAACTTTAGCGGTGGCAGAGAAATTAGGCAGGCGATGGATTGGGAGTGATTTATCCAAGTTTGCCATACAGGTTACGAGAAAGAGGCTTCTGGATATTCATAATTCAAAGAATTTGATAGAGGATTGAAATGAATATTGATATGTCAAAAGAGATCAAATCTATTG
>DAOTJS010000022.1:0-32831 GCA_035448825.1 Fidelibacterota bacterium | reverse complement strand
TGGTTCAAAAGGCTTTTCCAATCACAATCGGTCGAGTTACCAACTCGACCTACATTTTCTATTTTCTCAGCCTCAGCCTTTTTCTGTTATTATTGCGCTTGAGCGTTTAAAGGCAATAAATCTTAACCAAAAATTAACCGTTCGTTTACTAAATCTTAAAACGAGTTTCTTAATTATTGGCGTGAAAAATGATACAACCAACCAAAAAAGGAGAAAAAATGAAAATGAGGACTTGGAAAATCAACGCTATTTTAGCAATGCTCGGCTTTTGTGCCCTAACGCTGAACGCTGGGGAACTCGACCGATTAGTTAATGAATTGGTTGATAAAGGCGTGCTGGATGCCGGCAAGGCTCAGGAAATTTTAACCTTGACCGAAGAGGAGATGCGAGCAGAAATGAATGCCGGTAAGGTAACTACTCTACCGACTTGGATTCAAACCCTGAACCTTAAAGGCGATTTTCGCTTCCGCAATCAGTGGGAAGCCACCGAAGACGACTCCGTCTCGCGGATGCGCCAGAGAATTCGCTTTCGCCTAAATGGTGAAGCCGCGGTAACGCCGAGTTTTAAAGTCGGTTTCGGCTTGGCGACCGGTTCTAACGATCCGCGTTCCACCAATCAAACGCTGGATAATTCATTCGAAACCAAGCCGATTATGCTGGACTATGCTTACGGTAGTTATACTTTTCCGAAATATGCGAACGTTCTGCTCGGCAAATTTTACAGCAACCTCGCTTTTTGGACGCCGACCGATTATATGTGGGATAGCGACATTACAGTTGAAGGCGTTGCGGCGCTGTTCAATCACAAAAAGCTATTTCTCAATACCGGTATATATTTTCTGGATGAAAAGGGCAAGGTAGAAGATGTCATCGCTGATAATCCGCGGATGTTGGTTCTACAACCCGGTTTCAATCTGGCTAAAGAAGGCAAGTACAGTTTAAAAGCCGCCGCGACTTATTATCATTTTAATAAAACCAAGGATCTGGCTTTCGACCACGCCAAATGGTCTAATTCTTACTATACCGTTGGCGGATCGAAATACCTGACAATGGGCTACAACAATTTCAACTTTGCAACCGATGTCGCAATCTATAGTATAATCTTTCCCTATATTGGCGTCAGTTTTGAAATCAATCAAAATCTGCAGGCGGAATCTGACACAGCGAAAAATGGCATTGCTTGCGGCTTGACTTTTGGTTCCGAAAAGATCAAAGATAAAGGTCAATGGCAGGTGAAGTATGTTTACCGTAAACTCGAAAAAGACGCCTGGTTGGATTTTCTGCCGGATTCCGATACTTACGGCGGAAAAACCGACATCAAGGGAAGCGAATTGATTGCTCAGTACGGATTGCGTAAAAACGTCGTTTTGGCTCTTGATTACTACAAAATCGAGAATCTACACGGAGCGATTGAGCCAGAAACTTTGTTACAAGCCGATATTCAATTTAAATTCTAATTAAGAAAGGAACTAAAAATGAAGAAGTTATTTAACACATCAATTTTGATTTTAGCGATTGCGTCGCTGGTAGTGGCTGGTGAAGCTGTCAAAATCCGCATAGAAGGCAGTACGACCGTTCTGCCAATTGCGCAGTTATCTGCTGAGGAATTTATGAACGCTAATCCAGACGTGACAATCTCGGTGCAGGGTGGCGGTTCCGGCGTGGGAATTGCATCTTTGATTGACAAGACCTGCGACATTGCAACTTCCTCTCGCGCTATGAAAGATGACGAAATTAAAAATGCTATCGCTAAGGGCGTTACCCCGGTAGCGCATATTGTAGCTATGGATGGAATTGCGGTCATTCTGCATCCTTCGAATAAAATCAACAATCTGACTGTCGAGCAAATTCGGAAAATTTACACCGGCAAAATCTCGAACTGGAAGGAAGTTGGCGGAGAAGATAAGAAAATCGTAGTGCTGTCCCGCGATACCGCCAGCGGCACTTTCGAGGCTTTCAGCAAATTAGCTCTCAATGACGAGAAAGTCCGTAAAGATGCGCTGATGAATGCCTCCAATCAAGCCATTGCGACCACGGTCGAAAGGACGCCCGGCGCAATTGGTTACGTCGGCATCGGATATATTTCGAGTAAGGTCAAGGCTATTACAGTAGAAAATGTAACTTGCACCAAAAAGAATATTTTGACCAAAACCTACCCACTTTCGCGACCTCTTTTTATGTACACCAATGGCAAACCCAAAGGCGTCGTAAAGGATTTTATAGACTTTATCCTGAGTGCAGAAGGGCAGGAGCTGGTCGAAACTGCCGGATATATTGGCTTAAAATAATATCGAAAAGTTTTTTAATTCAGTATTAATTTATAGTATGACAGGCGAAGGTCTGTCATACTGCAATTATGAGAACGAATTATGAAATTGAAGAGTGAAAAGATAATTAAGCCAGTATTTGGTGGATTGGCATTCGCCTCACTTGTGTTTTTGTTGGGCATTATTTTGATTTTGTTCCAACAGGGTTTGCCGATTTTTGGTGTCGTCAACCTTTTTGAATTTGTCGGCGGAAAAGCCTGGTATCCGACGGCTGAACCGGCTGAGTTCGGCATTTTACCGTTAATATTAGGCACTTTGTGGATCACTCTGGGAGCAATGCTATTTTGCATTCCAGTTGGCATCGGCAGTGCGCTTTTTCTGCATGAAATTGCCGGGTTTCGCCTGCGTTCGATATTGAAACCAATTATCGAAATCCTGGCTGGAATTCCTTCAATCGTCTATGGCTTTTTCGGTATGGTGATTATTGCGCCTTTTCTGCAAAACCTGCTCGATATTCCGATTGGGCAATGCGCCCTGACAGCCAGTTTGATTCTCGGAGTAATGGCCGTGCCGACGGTCTGCAGTCTGGCGGAAGACGCCTTGAATTTCGTGCCGAAAAGTTTCCGGGAAGCCTCTTACGCACTGGGCGCCAATCGCTGGCAAACTCTGACGCGCGTAGTGATTCCTGCGGCCGGTTCGGGAATTTCGACGGCTATTATACTTGGGATGAGCCGGGTTGTGGGCGAAACGATGACAGTTCTAATGGTTGCCGGTGGGGCAGCGGTGATTCCCAAAAGTTTTCTCGATCCGGTTCGCCCGATGACGGCTACGATTGCGGCTGAGATGGGCGAAGCCGTAGTCGGTAGTCCCCATTATCACGCGCTGTTTGCCATCGGCTTGGTGCTTTTTATAATTACGATGGCTTTCAATGTCATTGCGGAAATAATTAGCCGCAATTATCGCTTGAAACTGGGGTTGGGACGATGAAAAGAAATTCACGCATTCAGAATCTCGGTTTTGGATTTTTGTATCTGGCAATTTTTATCGCAGTCCTGACGTTAGGCGCAATCATTTATTTTATTACGGTCAATGGTATCAAGGTCATCAATTGGGAATTTCTGACGCAAGTGCCGCGACGAGCGATGACTAAAGGTGGAATTGCACCAGCTTTAGTCGGTACCTTTTATCTCACCATCGGCGCGATAATTTTTGCTTTGCCGATGGGATTGGCGTGTGCCATTTACCTGACGGAATATAGTCCGAAAAGCGCCGTAGCCAACGTCATTCGGATGAGCATCAATAATTTAGCGGGTGTGCCGTCGGTAGTTTTCGGATTATTCGGATTGACGGTATTCGTAAAATTTTTCGGGTTTGGAGTTTCGATTCTGTCTGGCAGTTTGACGCTGGGTATTATGATTTTGCCGGGGATTATTTCCGCCGCTCAGGAAGCACTGATCGCCGTACCGCAATCTCTTAGAGAGGCATCGCTGGCATTAGGCGCAACGCAGTGGCAAACGATTCGCAAAATTGTTTTACCGACGGCCATGCCGGGAGTTTTGACCGGCGTAATTCTCAGCGTCGGTCGGGCGGCAGGTGAGACGGCCCCGATTATGTTCACTGCGGCGACCTTTTACACGCGGGGCTTTCCTAATTCAATTATGGATGAAGTTATGGCTTTGCCTTATCATATTTATGCCCTGATGACCGAAGGTACTTTTCCAGAACGCCAGACGATGATTGCCTATGGTTGTGCTTTGATACTTTTATTTCTAGTGTTAATGGTTTCGGGGCTGGCGATTTATTTACGGCAGAAACAGAGGAAATATGAACTTGTCTAAGGAAATCCGTATTCAGGCGGAAAATGTTAATTTTTACTACGGTGATAAACAGACTTTGAAAAATGTCAATATGTCGATTTTCCAAAATCGGGTAACGGCGATTATCGGGCCATCCGGTTGCGGCAAATCAACGTTCATCCGTCTACTGAATCGGATGAATGATCTGATTCCCAATACCCGGGTAGAAGGTCGGATTCTACTCGATAATCATAATATTTACGACCCGGGTGTGGATGTTGTAACTTTGCGCCGCAAAGTCGGTATGGTTTTTCAAAAACCAAATCCCTTCCCGAAAAGCATTCGCGACAACCTCAGCTACGGATTGAAGATTAATGGCATTAAAAGTACCGACTCAATCGAAAATACCATTCGCCGTTCATTAGAGGAAGCCGCACTCTGGGACGAAGTCAAAGATCGCCTGAATGAAAGCGCTTTGCGGCTTTCTGGTGGTCAGCAACAGCGTCTGTGCATTGCCCGCTGTCTGGCAGTGGAGCCTGAGGTTATTCTGTTCGATGAACCCTGCGCCAGTCTCGATCCGATTTCGACTAAGCGCATTGAGGAACTGATCGAGCAGTTGAAACAGCGTTACACCATTGTAATTGTCACGCATAATATGCAACAGGCGGCGCGCGTCTCCGATTATACGGCGTTTATGTATTTGGGCGAATTGATCGAATTTGGGCCTACTGAGAAGATTTTTACCATACCGGAAAATAAACACACCGAAGATTACATTTCCGGCAAGTTTGGTTAATAGAAAATATGATGAGGTAAAATATGTTAACGAAGAAAATTCAAGAATTAAAACAAGCCATAGTCGAATATGCGGCATTAGTCGAGAGTATGATCACAAGAAGTCTGCAAGCGCTGAGTGCTAAGGACGTTAATACGCTGAAAGAAATCATTAATGTTGATGAATCAAAAGCAAATGAGTTCGATTTGCGAATGGATGAGGCTTGTATTCAAACTATTGCCCAGTATCAGCCACGAGCGCGTGATCTGCGCACGATTATTATGATTCTGAAAATGAGTAATGACCTCGAACGGCTTGGTGACGGCGCGGTGCATATTTGTCGCGATGCTCTGTATCTGATCGAGCGGCCGAGCTTTAAACCAATTCCGCTTTTGAACCAATTAGCGCAGGAATCGCTCGGAATGTTGCACGACAGCATTGATGCTTTTATCAATAATGATGCCGAAGCGGCGCACGAAATCTGCCTACGAGATGATGTGGTTGACGATCTGCGCGATAAAATAATTGCCGAGATGACTCAATTGATGAGTGAACAACCAGCAACTGTGCCAATTGCCCTGCGCGTAATGGACATTAGTCGCAAACTGGAACGTGCCGCCGACCTTTCGACGAATATCTGCGAAGATACAATTTTCATAGTCCAGGGGCGAGTGATCAAGCATGGGAAAAATTGAAATAAAATTTCGTGAAGAAATACAATTCACCGGATGCGACTTTTGGCTATTCGAGTTCAAAGACAAAATATCCATCAAATTGATACCGAACGATTTCTCTGAACAATGACTGAGCCGTTAAAAACTTTATAAAATGTTCTGATATTTTACAAATAATGCTCAGTATTCTGTTTGAAATTCGACCGATTGTTTCTTAAAATAGCGACTTGAAAATGAGAAATAAAATAGAATTATTTATATTTATCCTGACAATTGGCTTGTTCGCAACTTTATGTTCTAAAAAACAATCGGAAACAACTGGTGAATTCATCCCGCAAGTTGGTGACCTACTGTTTCAAGATTTAGATGGCAGTCCGTTCTACGAGGCAATTGAAGCGGTTACGAAAGGCTATCAAGGTGCAAATCTCAGCCATATTGGCATCGTTACCAAAGATTCCAGCGGCAATCTCGTTGTGCTGGAAGCCATACTTGCCGGAGTCACTTTAACACCGTTTGCTGAATTTTTATCACGAAGTTATGATACACAAAATCATCCCAAAGTTTTAGTTGGCCGACTCAAATCGAAATATCGTCACCAAATTCAACCAGCGTTGCAGAGAGCTCTAAAACTGCTTGGTAAACCCTATGACAATGTTTTTGACATCGAAAATAAGGCTTACTATTGTTCTGAAGTAATTTATTATGCTTTTCTCGAATCAACTGACAGTCAGCCACTTTTTGAATTGAAACCAATGACATTTGTTGATCCAAAAACGGGCGCGACTTTTCCGGTTTGGCAGGAATATTTCGCTGAACTGGGAGTAACAATTCCGGAAGGTGAGCCAGGTATCAATCCTGGTGATATATCTCGTTCAAAAGCTATTGATATTGTACATAATTACGGAATACCAGACGGCTGGAAAAACTCAATAAAGAAATATAAATAAAGATGAAAGGAATACACCATTGAAAAAAATCAGAATAGGTATCGTCGGATACGGAAATGTTGGTCGGGGAGTAGAACAGGCTATAACTCAAAATACGGATACGGAATTAATAGCCGTTTTTACTAGAAGAGACCCAACTAAAATTACTATAGCAAATGAATCAGCTAAAGTATTGAGTATCAATGAATCAACCGGTATGCAATCAGCAATTGATGTAATGATTTTGTGCGGTGGTTCAGCGACCGATTTGCCGGAGCAAGGCCCGGCTTTTGCTTCGTTGTTTAACATAGTTGATAGCTTTGATACGCACGCTAAAATTCCACAATATTTCACTAAAGTTGACCAAGCCGCGCGAAATAGTAGTCATCTGGCGATTATTTCAGTGGGTTGGGATCCCGGACTGTTTTCGATTAATAGATTATTTGCCGAGGCAATTTTACCCGACGGCAACAGTTACACTTTCTGGGGGAAAGGAGTTAGCCAGGGACATTCGGATGCAATTCGGCGAATTAAAGGTGTTAAAAATGCTATCCAATACACTATACCTATCGAGGAATCGCTTGTGGCAGTTCGTAGCGGTATCAATCCCCAATTGACTCCTCGCCAAAAACATCGCCGCGAATGTTTTGTAGTGCTTGGAGAAGGTGCAGATAAAAAGTATATCGAGGACACTATAATAAATATGCCCAACTACTTTGCTGATTATGATACAGTTGTGCATTTTATTTCTGAAGAAGAATTAAAGAAAAATCACGGCAAAATGAATCACGGTGGATTTGTACTTCGCAGTGGACTTACTGGAGCAGGGAATAAGCATATTATTGAATATTCGTTGAAGTTAGATTCTAATCCCGAATTTACCGGAAATGTACTGATTTGCTATGCCCGCGCGGCTTATCGTTTAGCACAGAGCGGTGAAATAGGTGCTAGAACAGCATTTGATATTCCACCGGCTTTATTGTCAGCTAAAAGTGGTGAACAGATACGGAGCGAGTTGCTGTGATTATTCATGGACAACTTAAACTTGTTTATTGGCAAATTTTATTTTAGGAACCAAATTAGTTGAAATGAAAGCTGTATTCCTCACCGGAATCAAGCGATTCAGCCTCCAACAAGTTGCTGATCCAACGATTGTTAAAGACACTGATGTATTGATACGGGTCAAAATGGTCGGAGTTTGCGGCTCGGATATTCACTATTACAAAAATGGTCGAATTGGGTCGCAGGTTATCCAATTTCCATTTATCGTCGGACATGAAGCGGCTGGAATTGTTGAAGGAATCGGTAATAAAGTTACTCGCGTCGAAATCGGTCAGCGGATTGCTATTGATCCGACAGTTTATTGTGGCAGTTGCGACCAATGTCGCTCAGGTCGAGAAAACACCTGCCGCAATTTGAAATTTCTGGGGACTCCGAAACAGCTGAGTGGTGCTTTGTGCGAGTATATTGTGCTTCCCGAAAATTGTTGTTATCCAATCAGTGAGAGAATGACATTCGAGGAGGCTGTTTTATCCGAACCACTGGCGATTGCAATTTATTCTGTTGAAAGATCCCATCTTCAGGATAATGCCAATGTTGCCATTCTGGGCGTCGGACCAATTGGTATGTCGGTTTTCTACGTCCTGCGGACGAAAAACGTCGGCAATATTTACATTACTGATAAAATTCAAGAGCGCCTCGGATTTGCCCAGCAATTAAATCCCAGGTGGAGCGGCAACCCAGATTTGACCGATATAGTTAGCAGAATTAATAAACAAGAGCCACAGCAACTGGATGTTGTTTATGAATGTAGCGGGGATATGACGGCAATTAGTCAGGCGGTTCAGTTACTGAAACCTGGCGGTACTCTGGTTTTGGTAGGTATTCCTGAAATTGACGAAATCTCATTCCCGGTTCACGAACTCCGCCGCAAGGAAATAACCGTAATTAACGTCCGACGCCAGGCTCATTGCACCCAAAAAGCTATTGATTTATTAGAAAATCACCTATTAAATATAAAGGCGATGGCGACCCATCACTTTTCACTTGAAGAAACCGGCGAAGCATTTGAACTGGTTGCCAATTATCAAGACGGCGTGATGAAAGCGCTGATTTCCATAGATTAGCGCTTTTCATTGCTATTTTCATAGTCGAAAGGGTAGAGGTAAAAAGGAGAAATTTTATCATGCAAAAAATTACCAGAAAAATAATGACTTGGGGCAATCTATTAGAATTAATTATGATAATATTGGTTCTGAGCCAATTTTCTTCGGTTCTAATTGCTCGCGATACATCCATGGCAGTTTATCATCCCGATCCGACTCAATATCCCGACCATATAATTCTTTCCTGGAGTGATGATCCTACAAGCACTCAATCGGTAACTTGGCGGACAGATACCAGCATTAAATCGGCTTATGCCGAAATAGCGCGCGCTGACGCATCACCCAATTTTGTTTATCAAGCTCAGCGAGTACCCGCCAGAACTGAACTATTGAATTTCGATGGAAAAAGCGCCAATTATCATTCAGTAACTTTTAAAGGTTTGCAATCAAATACAATATATGTTTATCGAGTGGGTTCAGAAAAACGATGGAGCGAGTGGTTTCAATTCCGAACTGCCAGTAAAAAACCAGAGCCTTTTAGATTTATTTACTTGGGCGATGGGCAAGAAGATCTACTTTCTGTATGGTCAAGAGCGATCCGCACCGCCTATAAAACTGCGCCGGATGCGCGGTTTATCATCCATGGCGGGGATCTGGTCAATAATGCTCGTGCCTATTCCGCCTTAAATGAATGGTTTGTATCCGCTAGCTGGATCAACGCTACTATTCCGATTATGCCGGTGATCGGTAACCACGAATATTATGATGGAAATTGGAGTACACATTTTTTTATGCCCTACTGGCGACCGCAATTTACTTTACCTTTAAATGGAATCGCGGAACTCCCTGAGACTAACTATTATTTCGATTTTCAGGGATTACGTGTTATTATACTTAATTCAAATCTTGAATTAGAGAAACAGGCTCAGTGGTTAGAAGGAATTTTGAAAAATAATTCTAATCAGTGGACGATTGTAGCCTTTCACCATCCAATTTATTGCGGAGCAGAAAATCGTGATTATCCAAAAATTCGGGATACCTGGAATCCAATTTTTAAAAAGTATAAGGTTGATCTAATCCTAAACGGTCATGACCATACTTATGCCCGTGGGAATAATCCGGAGCGCTTACCGATTCATCCTGATGATCCAACAGGACCGGTTTATGTTGTTTCTGTCAGTGGTCCGAAATTATATAATATTAATAAAAATCGCTGGATGGATCGTGCCGCTGAAAATACCCAGCTCTATCAAATTATAACCATCGAAAATAATACTCTCGATTATAAAGCCTATACCGTTACTGAGGAACTATATGATGCCTTCCAAATCATTGAAAAATCAAAAGGTCATAGAGTATTCGTTGACTTACAATCTAAGAATTTTCCAGAACGGATGTATAACAATACTTTAAATGCTCCAGATGATTAGAATAATGAAAATGGAATACGATAAAGATAAAGTTGATGATATGATTTTAGCACTTTTGTATCTTACCAGTTCAACTGATATATTTGGTACCAAGGCGTGGAAGGGATTTGATTTTGAAGCTTTTGAGCGATTATATCAAAAAGGCTTTATCAGCAATTCGAAAGATAAATCAGCAACTGTAACCTTAAGTGAAAAAGGTGCAAAACTATCTAAATAATTATTCTTTAAATATTTTTGATTGATTATTATTCATAGTATTATTGTTTGCTAATCATAGAAAATTATTATAATTCTGACTAAAAAAGAATTTAGTTGATTCATACTGGAATAGAAGGTAAGAGAATCTGAAATTTCCATCTTATTTGACTTCTTAAAATTTATCTATAGGTTTACATAATATATCTTATGCGTATATTGATTTGAGGGCGTTTTCAGTTTTGGTAATCTTGATCATTTAATTTTGAATTATGTTGGAGTTGGTTAAATTTTATATAGTATGATATGTATAAAAAAATTATTTTGTTAATGTTAATTTTTTTTATCGATGTCAGCGCTGACGATTATGAATATAATTTCTATAATCCTGACATTAACTATGGCTCTGAGTCAATTTTTAACCCGGTGAGTTTGTTCATTAATGGTTCATTTGATATTTTGAGAAATGTCGGCCACACTAAAAATGTTTTTGACCAGCCCTATGAAACTGGTTTTAATAATGTTATTGATAATATTTTTAATCCTATAGATAATATTCGAAATTATGGCGTAAAAAATTTTGTAAATTGTAAAATATTTAATCTCAGAATAAATAAAAACGAATCCAAATTTCTGCCCAACATCGGTTTACATTTGATTGGTAACGGAATGCAATATCGTAAACTAGCAGAATGGTATGATTACCATAAATTTCCTACCCCTAAGATGCAATATCATTTTCCGCAGGTGCTGTTGTGGCTAAATTAAAGCCTAATGAAGAATTTTCTAATCGCTTTTTGATACCAAATCTTGATTATGCTGTGGCTTTTTTCTATGATAGAAATAATTCACTACTCGGGTCGTTAATTTTGTTTGGTCCTAAGTTTTATAACCTACGTCTGGAAATATTCCAAGTTACAATTGGACTTAAAGGTTATAAGCCAGGTTTTTTTATAGGAATTGGTGAAATGGATGATTTTCAGATTGGGATCTCATTGCCGCCTATTCCTCTTGGAATCGTTGGAAAATTAAAGAACTAAAATGGATGAATTATGAAAATATTAATGACAGGTGGCGCCGGTTATATCGGAAGCCACACCTTGGTTGAATTGTTAAACGAAAACCACGAAATAACGGTTATTGATAATCTCTCTAACAGCAAAATAGAGTCTATAAAAAGAGTTAAAGCAATAACTAGTAAAGACCTGATATTCAGTAAGAATGACCTATGTGATATTATCGAACTTGAACAAGTTTTCTCTAATAATAAATTTGAAGCAATAATCCATTTCGCCGGTTTGAAAGCCGTCGGCGAATCCGTAGAAAAGCCTTTACTATACTACTACAATAACGTTACTGGAACGATTAACCTTTGCCGAATGATGGTTAAATATAATGTCAAGAATATAGTTTTCAGTTCTTCTGCGACCGTGTACGGTAATCCGACCTCAGTTCCAATTACTGAAGATTTCCCGATTAACCCTATGAATCCTTATGGCGCTACTAAATATATTATCGAAACGATTCTAAAAGACATTCAAATTGCTAATCCGGATTGGAATGTCATAATTTTACGATATTTTAATCCGGTTGGTGCTCATGAATCCGGCTTAATCGGCGAAGACCCTAATGGAATTCCAAATAATTTAATGCCTTATATTTCCCAAGTTGCGGTGGGACGTCTCCCCTATTTGAAGGTTTATGGAAATGATTATCCAACCAAAGATGGCACTGGAGTACGAGATTACATTCACGTTGTTGATTTAGCCAAAGGCCATTTAAAAGCATTGGACAAATTACTGACAAATCCAGGTTATTGCATTTACAATTTAGGTACTGGTCAGGGATACAGTGTGCTGGATGTAATTACGACTTTTGAGAAATGGGCTGAACGTAAAATTCCCTATAAAATCGTTGGCAGGCGACCGGGTGATATTGCTGAATGTTACGCCGATCCGAGCAAAGCCAATCGCGAACTGGGTTGGAAAGCCGAACGAAATTTAGATGACATGTGTCGAGACACCTGGAACTGGCAGAAGAAAAATCCTAACGGCTATCCGGACTAATTTTCAGAGATTTGATACTAGAGTATTTATACATTCTATTAAATATCCATAAAACCCGGAATGGTTCCGGTATAACTTTTTTGTAATTCAGTTAACGGTAAATCAATAATATCATTAATTGTCAAGCGACCATTATCTTTAACGCGTCCGATTGTTACGCTTGGGATAATATTCTTGGAGGCAATTCGTTCTATATCAAGCAAATATTTTTCACTAATGGATAAGAGGATAACCGATTGACTTTCACCAAAAAACAGTTCATCATTTCTTAGTTTCCGCGAAATATAGATTGACGCTCCTAACGGCTTTTCAGGATTGGAGATGCACGCTTCAACCAGGGCTACGGCCAAACCGCCGTCCGATACATCAATCGCCGAATTCACGATTCCCTTTTGAATGGCTTCCAGGGTAGCGTTATAGATTCTTTTTTCGAATGTTAAATCTATATCGGGAGCATCACCAGCGATAATGTTATGAACTACTTTCAGATATTCACTTCCTCCCAATTCGCCTTTCAAGGCTCCCAATAATATGATAAAGTCACCGTCATTTTTAAACCAGGAAGTGGTAACGTTTTTAATATCTTCAATTAAACCAACCATACCAACTACCGGGGTTGGAAAAATAGCGCCTTTAGGAGACTCGTTATAGAAACTGACATTCCCTCCAGTTACCGGTGTATCAAAAACGCGACAGGCATCACCTATGCCCTGCACAGCCATTTTAAATTGATAATAAATTTCAGGATCGTACGGATTACCGAAATTTAGACAATTGGTAATTGCAAGCGGTCGGGCACCGGAACAGACAACATTTCTGGCTGATTCGGCGACGGCGATTGCGCCACCTTTATAAGGATTAAGGTAAGTATAACGACCATTTCCATCAGTCTTAACAGCCAGCGCTTTGCGAGTGCCTTTAATCCGAATAACTGCAGATGAACTACCCGGTTTAACCATTGTGTTTGATCTCACGGAATAATCATACTGGCGATATACCCAAGATTTATCGGCGATATTCGGTGATGATAAAAGTTGTAAAAGTACTTTATTATAGTCCTTTGGTTCAGGTATTTTCTTTAAATTTCGTCCTTGAACTTTTTTCAAATAAGCTGGTTCTTTGGCCTCTCGCCTATAAACTGGTGCGCCACCACCCAATACCAGATGCCAGGCGGGCAGAGAAACAACTTTCTTATTATCCATAAAAATATCCAGGTTGCCAGAATTGATAACTTTGCCAATTTTGATGCAGTTTAAATCCCATTTTTCAAAAATCGCTTTTGTCTCTTCTTCAAAACCTTTTCTGACGACAACTAACATTCGTTCTTGCGATTCGGACAACATAATTTCATAAGGGCTCATACCAGTTTCACGAAGAGGAACCGAATCAAGGTTGATAATCATTCCTGTTTTACCTCTAGCCGCCATTTCGGAAGTCGAGCAGGCAATCCCAGCCGCACCTAAGTCTTGAATACCAATGAGAAAATCCTGTTTGGCAAGTTCGAGAGTAGCCTCCAGTAATAATTTTTCGGTAAAGGGGTCCCCAACCTGAACCGAGGAACGCCGATTTTCGGATTCCTCAGATAATTCAACCGAAGCGAAAGTCGCTCCATGGATACCATCTCTTCCGGTGGCAGAACCGACAATCATTACCGTATTTCCTTCTCCTTTGGCAACGGCACTGACGACATTTTTATGCTTGACCAATCCAATAGTCATCACATTGACCAGTGGATTGTCGGTATAGCAATCCTCAAAGTAAACCTCGCCAGCTACAGTCGGTACACCGACGCAATTTCCATATTGAGCTATCCCCTTCACAACGTTGTCGAAAAGATAGCGGTTGCGCGCTACATTTAGTGGGCCAAAACGAAGCGAATCGAGCGAAGCAATCGGGCGCGCCCCCATTGTAAAAATATCACGTAAAATACCGCCAACGCCAGTCGCCGCTCCCTGAAACGGCTCAATTGCCGATGGATGATTGTGACTCTCGATTTTAAAACAAATCGCCATTCCATCTCCAATATCAACTAAACCCGCATTTTCTTCGCCAGCACTAACTAAAAGACGCTTACCATTTCTGGGCAGAGTTTTTATTAAGGCTATCGAATTTTTATAGCTACAATGTTCACTCCACATCACTGAAAAAATACCCAGTTCGGTATAAGTGGGTACCCGGCCTAAAATTTGTAGAATTTTATTCCACTCTTCCTCAGTTAAACCGTGCTGAATAGCAGTTTCTAAATTTACTTCCGGTTCGTTTTTGTAAGCCATTAATTCTCCAATAAGGTATTAATTGTCAGTGAATTACAGGATATTTAATCCGATTCCAATAATCACTCATTATCTCACGTCGGGTAATTTCAACAGCTTTTCCATTGATTATAGCCACTTCGGCTGGACGAAGTCGGTGATTATAGGTCATTGACATTGTACTTCCGTAAGCCCCAGCCTGAGTAAAAATTAGCAAATCGCCTTCTTCTAATTTGGGTAAAGGCCGCCCAACAGTGAAAATATCGGTATTTTCACAAATCTGACCACAAAGGTTAATCGGAAAAAGTGTTTTCTCATCTTCTTTACCGTCAACAATAACCGGATGCTGGGCTTTATAAAGTGCCGAACGAATCAAAGTATTGAATCCGGCGTCCAGTCCGGCAAATGTTTGATAGCTTTCCTTAATTCCCAAAACTCGAGTCAACAAGTAACCGGCATCACCGACGAGATAACGACCGGGTTCTAAATGTAAGGCTGGTTTGCCAATTGATAAACTTTCGGACTTGGTTTTAAGTACCTTGAGGCATTCTCTTCCAACGCATTGAATATCAAGTTCGTGATCATCTCCGTAGTAAGGTATCCCGAATCCACCACCCATATCAATATATTCAAAAGTTATTCCGAGTTTTTGGCTGATTTGACCTAAAATATTCAACAATAATTCCAGCATCCGTGGAAAATGTTCTTCATCGAGAATTCCGGAACCAGTCATCATCTGAGCGCCATAACGATTAATTCCCACATAACGGGCTTTTTCATAAGCGAGCCAGGCTTTTTCGTGTGGCACACCGAATTTTGCCTTCTCACCACCGGTGGTAATTTGTTCATACTTACCTCTCCCCTTCCCTGGATTTATCCGAAAACTAATTACTTCAGGACAATTAATCCGTAATAAACGATCCAGCGAGGTAATGTCGTCCAAAATAATATTCACTCCCGCTTTGACGGCGACGTTGAAATCTTCCATACTTTCGTAATTACCGGCAAAGATTATGTCCGATGGTTTTACTCCAGTTTTTAGTGCAATTTCGATTTCACCGGGGCTGACGCAATCACAGCCATAACCACAATCTTTCAACAATTGGACAATCGCGGGATGCGAATTAGCTTTCACAGCATAAAAAAAAGCCGTTTTAATCTCATCAGAATAAAAAGCATTTTTTAGACGCTGAGCATTGTCTTGAATACGATCAAAATCGTAAACATAAAGCGGTGTTCCAAATTCATCAGCTAAATCTCTGACATTCAATCCATTAATCTTCATCTAAATTCCTATTTTATAAATATAATTTTATTTTCTGGGCAAGTTTAGGTCCAATTCCTTTGACATTCATCAAGTCTTCTATACTGGCGGATTTAATATTGGTAATCGTCTTAAAATGGTTTAATAAAGCCCTTTTAGCATTCAGGCTCAAGCCCGGGATTTCATCGAGTTTGGTAGAAATTCCACCTTTTCCCCGTATTTTGCGATGATAAGTAATGGCAAAGCGATGCGCTTCGTTTCTTACCCGCTGTAAAAGACTGAGCGCCAGGCTATTGCGCGGTAATAATAATGGTTCATCGTTCCCTGGCACAAATATCTCCTCCAATCTTTTTGCCAGACCAATAATGGGAATTCCGGCTAAATTCAATTCCTGCAATACCGTTACAGCGGCATTCAATTGCCCTTTTCCGCCATCTATTAGAATCAGATTCGGCAGAGGCTTTTCTTCACGTAGAAGACGTTTATATCGGCGCTGAACGACTTCCGCCAGCATTGCATAATCATTACTTCCGGTTACAGTTTTTATTTTGAATCGCCGGTACTCACTGCTTTTCGCGGCGCCGTTGATAAATGTAATCATAGAACCGACGGCAAATTTACCGCCAATATTAGATATATCAAAAGCCTCAATCCGTCGCGGTAACTCTTTTAATCCCAATTCATTCTGGAGAGCGACTAACGATTTCGGCACGAACTCGGTTTTTTGGCTTTGTTTCATTTGCAACTCGCTGATTTGCAATTCGGCATTGCGGATAGCCATTTTCATCAATCGGGCTTTATCACCTCGTTGGGGCTGAAGGATACTGACCCGAGCACCTTTTTGAGACATAAGCCATTTTTCGAGTACTTCTGGTTCTTCCGGCAGATAGTTTACCAATATTTCTGATGGTATGCTGGTTGCGCTATCATAATAGCGCAAAAGCAAGTCGTGAGTAATTACCGGGTAATCATAGTTTTCGGCTCCTTCCAATAAAAATTTATCGCGACCGATTAATTTTCCCCGCCTGACCCGAAAAATGACGGCGCAGCAGTTTTCGGCTTCTTTCAGAACGGCGATTAAGTCACGGTCAAGACCATCATTCAACTCAACAGACTGACGATTGGAATAATTCTTGAGAATGGAAATTTTATCCCGGTAGGCGGCGGCTGTTTCGAATTGCAGATTCGCTGCGGCAGTATTCATTTTTTCCTCAAAATATTCAATAGCCTCTTCGGTTCGCCCGTTTAAAAATGCGATTACCTGGTTGATCATCCGGTTATATTCCTCGAGTGAAACCAGTCCTTGACAGGGACCCTCGCACTTTTTAATATGATAATCCAGGCAAACCTTGATTTGTCCGCTATTAATGGTTTTATCGTTCAAATGATGTTTACAGCTCCGAATGGGGAAAATATTTTTGATGATTTCGAGAGTATCCCGCAGGAGACGACTATCGGTATAAGGACCAAAATATTTCGAGCCGTCACGCACGATGGTACGAGTCAGAAATACCTGCGGAAAAGGTTCATTGGTAATGCGAACATAGGGATAAGTTTTATCATCACGGAAAAAGATGTTATACTTAGGATGATACGTCTTAATTAGGGTATTTTCGAGAATCAGGGCTTCGATTTCCGAATTAGTCAGAATGAACTCGACATCGGCAATATTACTCACTAACGCGGCGGTTTTAGGTTCTTTATAACCACCAACGAAATATGACCTTACACGATTCCGGATGTTCTTGGCTTTACCGATATAAATAATTTTACCAGCTGAATTGCGGTAAATATAACAACCCGGATCAGTCGGAGCAGTCCGAATTTTCTCGAGAATTTTCTCCGGGAATGATTGTTCGGCCATCATTGAATATTCACAACCTTAGGCCAATATCTACTTTTGCTGAAAAATTATGAGTGAATAAAAATAAAAACATTCGATCAGGTAGTTTATTCATTGGCTGATTTGCCGCATTCAATTTGTTCAGCCGGACAAATCCCATTCTTATCAACTAATCTATCCAGAAGTTGGCAATGAATTGCAATGAAGGTCTGACAGGTGGCTGAACCATCCGACAGTTTATCTGGAAATTCCGCATATTTACAAGTCAAATCACAATATTTCATTCACCACCCTACCAATTCGCTCGCAAATTTAAAATGAAAAACGGGTAGAATCAAACCATCTCGTAATTCTACCCGTTTTTTACTTGATTTGGTTATTTTACTAAATTGATATCAAAGCCTTCTGGTCTTCCAATCGGCTCGGCGGCTTCAACTAATCCTTTTTTTATCTTTCGTTTCAATGAAACTTGCTCAAAGAAAAGGTAAATTATGGGTATCAAAATTAAGGTAAATACGGTGGCAAATGTCAATCCGCCGATTACTGCTAACGCCATCGGAGCCCACAACTCCGCTCCTGTGCCAAGACCCAATGCCAGAGGTAACATTCCAAATATAGTAGTTAAGGCGGTCATCAAGACTGGCCTTAATCTCCTTCTACCTCCTGCCAGGATCGCAATCCACAGATGATAGTTATGTTTATACCTTAACTGATTGATATAGTCAACTAGCACGATTCCATTATTTATGACGATACCGACTAATAATACACATCCCACTAATGCCATTACGCTCAGCTTCGTTTTAGTGATAAATAATAGCCAGATTACTCCTATCATTGCCAGTGGAATGGTAAAAATGATAATAAATGGCTCGAGAAACGATTCAAATTGGGAAGCCATCACCATATAAACGAGAATTATAGCCGCAGCTAGAGCGATGTAGAGATACATAAAAGATTCACGCCTTTCTTGCTCCATCCCACCAATTTCCCATCTAAACTCAGAAGGGAAATTTATTTTTTTCAAACCGGCGGTAATATCCCTGGTAACACTTTGAATATCCCTACCAGAAACCGAACAGGAAATATTAATTCTTCTTTCCTGATCTTCACGGATAATATCTTCTTCAGCATTTCCAGGTACAACTGTGGCCACATTATTTAATGGAATTTGCGCTCCGGCTGGTGTGGTAATATAAATATTTTCAATATCAGCTTTTGATTTTCTGAATTGTTTGTCTAATTGGACTATAACATCATATTCATCACTTTGTTCGCGAAATCTGGTAGCACGTGTTCCTCTTATACTTGTTCCTATTATACTTGCAATCTGATAAGTACTTAGACCGAGCGCTGAGGCTTTATCCCGATCAATGATAATCTGGTATTCTGGTTTGGGAAGACTATAACTCTTGGTCACATCAACGACCCCTTTTACACTTGTCAGCATATCTGCCACTTGATCACCTAACTCTCTGGCAATTAATCTATCGTAGCCGAAAATATTGACGCTAATATCGCCACCCATCAAACCACCACCCATAGATGAAATATCCTCACTACTAGCGATAGTAATATTAGCACCTGGGATTTTTTTAAATCTTTCTCTTAGAATATCTTGAATTTCAAAGGAAGTCCTCTCTCTCTCATTTACATCAGGCAAGCGAATGGTAATACTACCGGAATTGGAACTTGCCATTATCGCAGTAAGTCCCTCACCAACTCCAAAGTTAACCTGAATATTCTTGGCTTCGGGCACCTCTTCGCGGATTATTCGTTCTATTTCTCTAAATGTCCTATCAGTCGAGGCTAAAGAAGATCCAGTTTCTCTTTCGACGCTGATTCTAATACTTGAACGATCAGCCTCTGGTAAAAATTCACCACCTAAAAATGGAAACATTAAAATAGTAATTACAAAAATGACTATTAATCCAGCTAAAAATACTTTTTTATGGCCGAGAAAATAATCTAATATTTTTACATAACCATCCTGAAGTCCTTGAAGAAATTTATCAACTCCGGAATCCATTTTTCTAAGTATTTTAAGTTTTGATTTCTTTTTGTCACCCTTTAACCACCAGGTGGATAATAATGGAACTAAGGTCAAAGCAATTAACAGCGAAACAGTTAGCGAAGATACCATAACAACTACTAAATCTTTAAAAAGTACGCCGGAAATCCCAGGTAAAAAAAGAACCGGAATGAAAATTGCCAGAGTTGTCAAAGTTGAAGCCGTAATCGCCATTGAAACTTCACTTGCTCCTTCATCGGCTGCTTTTTTAATTTCTATCCCGCCACTCTTAAGTCGGAATATATTTTCAAGAACGACAATTGAATTATCCACCAGCATACCGATACCAAGCGCCAGTCCGGCCATAGTTATTACGTTAAAAGTCATATTAAGTAAATACATTACAAAGAAGGTAACTATTATCGAAACTGGAATGGAAATAGCGGTTACAAGGGAACTTCGAATGTGTCTGAGAAAGAATAATAGTACTAGAAATGTTAAAATAAATGCCTGAACTGCGGTACTAACCAAGTTATTTAACGATTTCGTAATAAAGTCAGAAGTGTCAAAGATAACCTCAAGTGTCAAATCTTTGCCAATCGATTCCATTATCTTCGGTAGTTCTTTTGTCACTGCTCTTGCCGTCTGAACCGTATTGGCATCAGATTGTTTCTGGATAAAAAGCATCACTGCGTCTTCACCATTATTCCGCACAATCTGGTTCTGTTCTTTGTATCCATCAATGACATTCGCTACATTCTTTAAATAAATCGGTGTACCACTTACATTTCCGATGACGGTATTAGAAATTTGGTCAACAGTTTTATATTCACTATAAGTACGGACGGAATATTCTTGGTATTCGTCATCAACAATACCAGCCGGAATCTGGACATTCTCCATCTGCAGTTTCTGGACAATTTGTTGAACGGGTATTCCAAAAGCTGCGACTTTTTGCGGATCAAGTAGCACTTTAATTTGCCGCTCTAATCCGCCTCCAGAAGTAGCTGAAGCCACGCCTTTTATTCTCTCGATTCGCGGACGAACATCATCGTCAATTACCCTTCTTAATTCTGCCATACCAAGTTGACCTGACCTGGCTGAGATAAGCATTACCGGTGTCATTGACGGATCAAAACTGAGGGTTATAGGGTCGGAAGCATCTGGAGGTAGGTAATCCCGGATTAAATCTATATTCTTGCGGACATCCATTTCCGATAGTTTAATATCTGTATTCCAATCAAATTGCAATATTATCAAAGAACTACCAACACTCGACATAGAAATAATTTTATCAACATTTTCAACCGCGACCAAGGTTTGCTCTAATGGACGAGTGATAACATTCTCGATATCTTCCGGTCCTACACCGGTGTATTGGGTCATTACTCCGACAACTGGTATGGTGATGTTCGGATATAAATCTAATTTTATTTGAGTTAGTCCAAAAATACCGAACCCTATTACAATTAAATAAATCATTGTAAAGGTAATACCTCGTTTAATGGAAAGGTTAGATAAACTCATATTGATTTTCCTTTCTCAATAATCTCAACTTTCACCGAATCTGAAAGATTATGCTGTCCTAATGAAACAATCAAATCGCCATCCTTTAGCCCTTGTAATATTTCCACTATTTTTCCGTTTTCAATGCCAGTTTCGATTGGTACTTCTCTGGCAATTCCGGATTCGACGACAAAGACAAATTTATTTACGATAGTCTTTGTTGAACTAATGTCACCGCCAATGTATTCCAGCGAAGTTCTTTCGATAATAGAATATTTCGGGATAATTAAAGCATCTTTATGAATATCGGTGATCACATCAACTCTGGCAAACATTCCCGGTCTTAGTTTATGTCCTGGATTGGGAATAATTATTTCCGCCGTTGCAGTTTTTGTCATAATATTTAATGTCGGACTGATTTTAGAGATTTTCCCGATAAAAACTGTATCCGGATATGTATCAACATTAATATATGCCTTTTGCCCAATCTGTATCTTATTAAACTGGGATTCAATAACCTCAATCGTAATTTTAACATTATCCATTTCGACAATAGTGAAGACCGGTATTTGAGGAGATGCTTGATCACCAACATCTAGTAAACGTGAAGAAATAATCCCGTTAATCGGCGCTTTGATATTGGTATCTTCTAATTGTTTTTTAGCTGTAGCTACAGCGGCTTCCAGTTGCTTTACGTTAGCTCTGGCGGCATCTCGCTGAGTGGTGATCGCATCATACTGCGATTTACTAACCGCATTATCATCATATAATTTTTTGATTCTGTTCCACTCGGTTTCGATGTTTTTGCATTGAGCTTTGGCGGCTTCAAGTCCGGCATTGGCTTGTTTAACAGCTTCCTCTATCTTATCACTTTCAACTACTGCTAAAATGGCGCCTTTATTGACCCAATCGCCTACATCTACATTTATCTTGATTATTTTATTAGGAATTAAGGAATAAATTTTGATTTCCCTAAAACCCTTAATATTTCCCAAAAAATTGATTTTCTCTTCGATAGTTCCTCTTTCAGCGGTAACAACATTAACCGGAACAATGGTCTCAGTTTGTTCTTCACTAGTTTGGGTTTTGCTACAGGCACTCACATAGTAGATTATCCCGAAAACCAGCATCAGATTCAGAATATTTTTCGATATTTTCATTTTTATCTCCTTAATTATAGTTGATTTATGGCTTTTTTTAAATTCGCTAAAGCTACGTTGTATTCGTATAACGATTTCTGATAATTCATTTTGGCTTGATTGAGTGCGACATTGGCATTCAATACATCCAGCTGGGTGCTGGCGCCTTCGGAATACATTAATTCGGCTAATCGCAAGGCTTCTTTAGCTTGCTCAATGGTCTTCTTTTGAGTTTGGACATTTTCATTAGTCTCTTTCATTTTGAAATAAGCTGATTTGACTTCCAGCTTTATTCCGTCAATAGCGGATTCAGATTGATAGTCAGCTTCCTTGACGGCTATTTTCGCCTGCTGAACTTTAGCCTTGGTGGCGAAACCGGAAAAAATCGGAATACTCAAACTAATTGAGGAATTGAATGATTTTACTAGGTCGTCTGAAGTAAAATTAAAATCATCCCTGAAGGCTTGATATTGATATGCTGTACCAAAAATTAATGACGGTGAATATTGAGCCTTGGTTAAAGCAACTTGTTTTTCGGCCAATTTCTTCCGATCATTAAGCATAGCTATTTCAGAACGTCCATTAAGAGCAATTGTGATTAATTCATCCAGCGTCGTATTGATCAAATCGGATTCAATATATGACAATTTTTCTAAGTAGTTTATATTTATATCTTCGTCAATTCCTAAGGTTAGTCTTAAACTTGATTCGGCTAATTTCTTAGCATTGTTAGCTGACACTACCATAGGTTTAAAATTTGCTACTTGTACCTCCGCTCTTAAAACATCAAAACGGGAAGCTTTACCGACATCGAAAAACTTCTGAACCTGAGCTAGATTTTGTTCCGCAGAATGTAAAGCCTCTTCTGCTACTTCGCTGGCTGAGTTGGCAAATAAGACACCATAATAAGCGTTGGTTACATCACTCAATATTTTTTGTTCAGTAGCTTTGAGTTGAGACTCCGTGATTCTTACGCCAATTTTCGACATTTTATATGAATTCAGAATTAAACCACCGGTAAAAACAGGCTGAGATAAATTTAAACCGGCTGCAAATGTGTTCTCTCTTTCAAAAGACATTACGTCCGGAGGCTCGGCTCCCGGATTAAAAAGCTTAATCAAGTTTTTAAAATCTTCTGGCATCGGCATTCCACCAATTTCCCAGGCGTGCTTAAATTGCGAAAAGGCACTAACTGAGGGCAACATTTTACTTCTTACTTCGTTGACACTGGCTCTGGATTTCAATACAGCTTCGCGGGCTAATTTCAACGACGGATTGTGCTGCAAGGCTATTTCCCGGGCAGTCTTGATGTCAAGGTTAAGTTCTTCCGCAAATAGACTGGCGCAAGTAATTAGAAATATTACACCAATCTTCAATTTCAATTTCATTAAACTCTCCTAATATTTATTTAAATAATTTTAGTAATTACGTATGCCATCAAGTAGTATGCTAACGATTATCTTTGCTTTTTGTTCACTTAATTCTTCAGTCCCTTGTTTAATATGCCACATGATAAATTGATTAACGCCTCCTAAATAACAATGCAAAAAGGCATCAACGTCTAAATCGGATTTAAAATAACCTTTTTCTTTACCGTCGTTAATGATATTAACAAGCATCTCTCTATTTTTTTTCATTTGCTTGACAAACTCAATTTTTGTTTCATTAGGAATATTGCGGATAGGTGCATTAATTAAAAACTTAGTTATTTCAGGAATACGTTTTATACCGGTCACTTGCATAATGGCAATGTCATATAGTTTACTTACCGGGTCTTTTTCCGATTGGTAGATTTCGGTTAAAAATTTAACAGAATAATCAGCAATGGCATTGATGATTTCAGTGAATAGAGTATTTTTATCTTGAAAATAGTAATAGAGAGCCGGTTTGGTCAACTCGCAGGATTCCGCAATTTCGCGCATTGAAGTCGCCTCGAATCCCTTGTCGGCGAACAACCTGGCCGCCGTCTTTAAAATTTTTTCTCTTGTTACATTATCACATCTCATTTTATCAATCCTTACTTACCGGTAAGTAAGTTACAAATAATTGTCATAATCATCCAAATATATTTTATAAAATATTTTCAAAAATATACTAATTGTGATTCTGTTATATATTTAATTACAAGTAATTATAACGATAAATTAAAAGCTATTTTCTAATATAAATTTGCGATTCTAAGGCTTTTTATCCCCAAAGAGCTGATTTAGCAATCATAGTAAAGATAGAACTCATAAGGATGCGGTCTTAAAGACAATTCGTGTAATTCTTTTTCACGTTTCCAGTTGATCCAGGTTTGAACTAAGTCTGTCGTAAATACATTGCCTACAAGTAAAAATTCATAATCCTTTTCCAGCGCATCAATAGCCTCAGCCAGATTTCCCGGTGTCTTGGGATATTTTTTCAGTTCTTCTGGCGTCATTTCGTATATGTCGCGATCGAGCGGTTCGCCAGGATCTATTTTATTTTCGATTCCATCAATAGCCGCCATTAGCATAGCAGTCCAGGTTAAATAACCGTTAGCAGTTGGGTCGGGGCAACGGAATTCTAAGCGTTTGGCTTTAGGATTATTCGAGTACATCGGAATACGGACTGCCGCTGAACGATTACGGGCACTCATTACGAGGTTAACCGGGGCTTCAAAACCGGGTACGAGCCGCCGATAAGAATTGGTCGTCGGTGCAGCAAAGGCTAATATCGCCGGAGCATGTTTCAAGATACCGCCGATTGCATATAAACCGATCTTGCTCAGACCGGCGTAACCGGCATCAGCAAATAGCGGTTTGCCATTTTTCCATAATGAGAAATGGGTGTGCATTCCGCTGCCGTTATCTTGAAAAATCGGTTTGGGCATAAAAGTTACCGTTTTATTATGGCGTTTTGCCACATTTTTTACGATATACTTGAACCACATAAACTGGTCAGCCATTTTTGTTAAAGGCATATATTGCATATCTATTTCACTTTGCCCGGCAGTGGCTACCTCATGATGGTGAACCTCCACGTTAATTCCGACCTTTTGCATTTCGAGAGCCATTTCGGTTCGTAAATCGTAATAAGTATCGGTTGGGCTGACCGGGAAATAACCACCTTTAAAGCTTGGTTTATATCCCAGATTGGGTTCTTCGAAACGTCCGGTGTTCCAAGCGCCCTCGATGGAATTTATTAGATACATACCGGTATGTTGATTTTGTTCATATCTAACTTCATCAAAGATGAAGAATTCTGGCTCCGGACCAATATAGCAAATATCGGCGATCCCGGTTTTTTTCAAATATGCTTCACCTTTCCTGGCTACGAATCGCGGATCGCGACTGTAATATTCTCTACTAATTGGATCAACAATGTCTGCGATGACACTGACGGTCGGTTCTTTAAAAAAACGATCCATCACAGCCGTATCTGGATCCGGGATGGCCAGCATATCCGATAAATGTATCCCCTGCCAACCACGAATCGAAGAACCATCAAATCCAACACCATCTATAAAGGTACTTTCATTCCAAGAATTGATTGGAAAAGTACAATGTTGCCAGGTACCAAGCAGGTCGGTAAACTTCAAATCCACCATTTTAGCATCATTTTGTTTGGCAAATTTAAAAAATTCTTTTGATGTCATATAAAATTCCTTTTAATTTTGTTATATTTATAAATAAACACAAAAAATGTGGCCTTATATTAAGTATTAAAGGAAATACTTACAAATTATTTTATTAATTATCATAAATAACATAAATATTATAGCAGTTTTCAATTTGTCTTTACAATATTAATTATTAGAAATGTTATAATGCTTATGTTCTTAATATTATTAATCACTAACATACTAGTTAAGGTTGCTACTTAAAATCGTATTTAAATTTTAAAGCAATGGACTGCTCAAGAAGCAGATTATTATCAGAACAACCAGAGAAAAAGTGTCAATTCAATCGTTGCTTGTGACCTGCATCCGTATCCATTCCAAATATTTTTTCGATCCTGTTGTAATTGGTATAGCGATTATTTCGGGTAGTTTGTATGTATGGTTAGAAAGTATTTCTTTTTCGACAGAATTGTACAAATCTTTGATAGTTTTTATCTGGCATATCCATTCAGTGGTATTTTCTATTTTTCCTTCCCAGCGATAGATACTGGTTACCGGCCCGATGACCTGTACACAGGCAGCTAACCCTTTTTCTACCAGAATAAAAGCGATTCTTTCAGCTTCTTCTTTCGTATTAGTGGTAGTAATAATTTGCAAATAAGCCTCTTTTTTCATTTTTTTTATACTCCAAATAATAATCATGATAAAATTTAAATATTAGAATACAAAAGGTAATAACCTATTATATAAGCAGGGTTTTACTTTTTCTTGTCTTATTGATTCAATTAATTTAAACTATATCGCTTTTTGGAGAGATGTCCGAGTGGTTTAAGGAGCACGCTTGGAAAGCGTGTGTAGGCTTATACCCTACCCGGGGTTCGAATCCCCGTCTCTCCGCATAATTTCAGGTCAGTAGAGTTTGATATTTAATTAAGATTAGACATATCTGAAAAAGATCATGTCCAAAACACAATTAGGCTTTCAGAAAAAGCCACCCGGGGTTCCCTGCCTGCGTGACTGCGTCAGCAGTCAGGCAGGGAATCCCCGTCTCTCCGCAGATTATTTCTGACGGGATTAACAATGTTTATTCTTCAAACAGAGTTATTATGAAAATTGTTATTTATTATCAATTAATTTTGATATTCGAAACTTCAATAATTAAGATATAAAGCATCAATTATCCAGGGCTTTCCTCAGCAGATTATTGGCGACGCTTGGATTAGCTTTACCTTTCGTTTTCTTCATTACTTGTCCCATAAAAAAAGCAAAAAGGTTTTTAGCTCCTCTGCGATAACGCTCGACTTCGTTAGGATTCTCAGAAATTACCGTCTGAATGATCTGTTCCAGTTCGGAATCATCACTAACTTGAATCAATTTTTCACGCTCGACGATGATTTTGGCCGATTCATTATTTTCTACCATTTTGTCGAAGACTTCTTTAGCAATATTGGCTGAAATCGTACCGGCTTTTATCAGATTAAGTAATTCACCGAGGTTTTCCGCCGCGAGAGGAATCTGTTTCGGGGTAAGATTTTTCTGCGATAAAGTACGTAACACTTCGCCTTGTATCCACTTACTAACCAGCTGAGGATCGTTAATTAAATCATTTACCCTCTCAAAATATTCGGCAAGATATTTATCACTTGTTAATATAGCCGCATCATAATGACGCAGATTATATTTATTTAAGAAACGAAAATATTTCTGATCAGGCAACTCCGGTAAATCATTAGATATCTTCGTCTTCCAATTTTCGTCTACTTCAAGTGGGACAAGATCGGGTTCCGGGAAATATCTATAATCATGGGACTCTTCTTTAGAACGCATAGGGCGGGCTTCGCCTTTGGCTTCGTCCCAGAGCATCGTTTGCTGAATAATATTTTCCCCTTTCTCCAAAAGAGCTTTTTGTCTTTCAATCTCGAATCTCAAAGCTTTCTCGACCCCACGGAATGAATTCATATTTTTCATTTCGGTTTTAGTCCCGAATTTTTCCTCTCCAGCCAGTCGTAAAGAAATATTAGCGTCACATCGCAAACTACCTTCTTCCATATTGCAATCGCAAATTTCTAAATATTCAAGGATTTGCTTCAATTTCATAAGATAAGCATAAGCTTCTTCCGGCGAACGCAATTCCGGTTCGGACACAATCTCTATTAGCGGAACGCCACAACGATTGAAATCCACCAAAGTATTATCGAAACCATGAATGGATTTACCGGCATCTTCTTCAATGTGAATTCGGGTTATACCAACGTTTTTTTCTACGCCATTCACCTGTACTTGAATCTTTCCATTGCGGCAAAGCGGCTCATCATATTGTGAAATTTGATAACCTTTCGGCAAGTCTGGATAAAAGTAGTTCTTACGAGCAAAACGCGAAAAAGCGGTAATCGAGCAATCCGTCGCCAGCCCCATTTTAATGGCATACTCAACGGCTTTCCGATTCAAAACCGGTAAAGTGCCGGGCATTCCCAGACAAACCGGACAGGTTAGTGAATTAGGCGGTGCGCCATAAGCATTCCTACAACTGCAAAATATTTTCGTGTCAGTCAGAAGTTGAGCATGAACTTCCAAGCCGATGACGGCTTCAAATTTTTCGGACATTTTTGGTCTTTCTATCTAACGGATACATCACGTCGTAATTTGATAGTAATTTGGCAAAAAGACAAATTATGAATCGTCTCGAGGAAGAATTTTCCGAATATTAATTTTGAATCCTTCCGCCGTCTTTTTAATTTACTTTTAAATATTTTTGTATTTATTTAACTATGAATAATTCACTCAATCTTATTAAATTTTGCTGATTACCAATGACTTTAAGACAATTATTTAAACGTGCGGATACTTTTAAAATTTTAATAATCCTGATTATTGTCCCAATTGGTTTTTATACAAAATTCTACTCTGGACCTTTACAAAAATGGGTAAGCTACTCGTTGGGTGATTTTTTATATGAAATTTTCTGGTGTTTGTTAATCTCATTGTTTTTCCCGCGCCTGCAATATTTTCGAGTCGCAATAATAGTTTTTTCTGCCACTGGAATTATCGAATTCTTGCAATTGTGGCATTTACCAATTTTAGAGAAAATCCGAGAAACTTTTTTAGGGCGCACTTTAATCGGAAATTACTTTATCTGGAGTGATTTTATATATTACGCTATAGGATGCTTAGCCGGATATTTTATCTTAAAAGTTATTGACCGGGTCAAAACGGCCAAGTGATTTTACCGGGAAATTGAAATTTGTTCTTTAAGAAATTCACAGAAGTAATTTCCTAATTCCTCCGTGCCGATTAAACCTCCCATATCAATCGTAACTAAGTGTTTCTGTAGAATTTTAATAAGCGACTGTTCTACGGCTTCAGCCGCTTGATCGAGCTCCAGAAATTTCAGCATCTCAATCGTGGCAATGAAGGCTCCTAAAGGATTAGCGCGATTGTGTCCCGCTATTTTGACTGCTGATGCTTGTGTAATGCGAAACGCACCGATTTTCGCAGGATTAATTTCACAGATATGAGCCATTCCATAACTGCCTTGCAAAAATAAACCGGCTGTGTAAACAGAATCAGCTAGGTCGCCTGGCGCAATTATTATTTCAAATTTAGTAGGCTCGCTAAGCAGTTCAAATAAAAGGGCATCAATATTCATCGTATTAGCATTTATCTCGGGGAATGCCGTAGTTTTTTCCTGAAAAATTTTTAACCATAGTTCGTGCAAGTTGGTCATTAAAGTATTTTTATGTACCAATACGACTTTTTTATAATTGCGCTTCCGGGCAAATTCAAATGCCCGTTGAATAAATCTATCAACATTCTGGCGAGTATAAAGAGATGATTGGACCGCGATTTCGTTATTCGTATCGCGATAGTAACTACCACCCGGTCTGGGATTAATGCTTTCCAGATTTTCGCGAATTATATAAAAATCAGCTAATCCCTCCAGCGTATTTTTTAGTGGGCTCATCCAGGAATCGTAAACCTTGACGTGCTGATAACCAAAAAATAAATCAAGTTTATTCCGAATGCCCCAAATGATTTCGCGTGCGTAACGACCGTCAGGAAGGCGCGGGTCTCCGAATGGTCCCATCAAAATAGCATCGTAATTCTTTTCGAGTTCGGCAATAAACTCATCTGGAATCGAAACTTTGGTATTTAGATAATATTCCGCCGAGTAAGGTGCCTGAGTAATTGCCAGATCAATTTGGCCATAGTTTCTCAGCACTTCGAATACTTTAACTACCTGTTTGGTAATTTCTGGGCCGATACCATCTCCGGCGATGACAGCAATTTTACGGGATTTGAGCATTAGTAAAAACTACCATAATAGTTCAAAGGCGTAATTAAGCGGTATTCTCCAAAACCGGTTTCATCAACGAAGATGAATGTTCGATTTAATTCATAGTAATACCAGATTTCATACGGTTTGGTTTGAATTTCAAAAGGATGACGTTCTATATCGTTCGGCGGACCGAACAGGATGTAAATCATTCCCATATCGGTTTTCCAGCCTTCCAAATAACCGCTGAAATTTTGATTAGCATAAGCAACGCGGCGGTAATATTCGTTCATTAATTCATTTTCTTCTGTTCCGGGAGTTGGGTCTCTCTCCCTCCAAAATTCAAGAAATAGGTTCTTTTTTTCTTCACCACTGGCTTTTTTCATTTTACTAATGACATCACCCCGGGCGATATACCTGAGTTGGTCGATTGCATCATCGAGATTATAGATCATATCAGACATACCGGCCCAGCGAATCTGGATTATTTTTTCGGCCTTGACTTCTTCAGAACCGATTTTAACAGTAAGAACTAAACGATATTTACTGTAAGACAACTTATGACGCGGAATGCTAATTCTCTGGTGGTCTATCCCCTTCTTAAAATTATGATCAATCTTATCTTCAAGAACTACCTTTTTGTTCATATTATAAATGCTATATTTAATCGTTCCCTTTCCTCCGCCAGATAATACGAAAAACGAGATGTCGAATTTTTCACGTTTATTGCTTAGCGTACCGTTTAATGAAGAAACATCGGTACTATCACCACTACTGTCAGCGATAGTATCTTCGATTATGTTGATACTACTGAGAGTAATTGATTTTTTATAATAGTTTTTTAAATTCAATTCCCGTTTTCGATGAGTAGTCTTTCGAGTATCTAAATCCATCACTCCAATTGTTAGTGAATAATCACTCGGTTTTACCTTATAGGTTAGTGTATTAATGTCATAACGTTCATTAGAATAAGTTTCCTCAAAATTCGTAGTTTGAAGAGCTCTAGTCCAGATTTTACTGATGGCATTAACTTCCTTCTCATCCAGCAACATAACTGATATTTCATATTTGCCAATGAAAATCGTATCCTTTTTGACAAATTGGATTGCGCTGTAAGGTACCTTGATTATTATATCAATTTTAATACTATCTCTGGTCACAATTGGCATAATGCTGACATCGTAGATAAAGTTCGGAATTTCCGGCTCCAGGTCTCTTCTAAAGTCGGCCGGCTCCTGGGCAAGAGTCACCGTTAATAAACCACAAATTATCAATAATATTTTACTCGGTGAGCGTGACATATTTTCTCCAGTTATATTTTGTCAGACCGCAATCGGTAGCAAACCAAACCCAATCGCCATCTATAAAAATTTTAAAGACGTTATTACCAGCCAGACCATCCACAATAGTATAATTCTCGCAATAATAATCGGACAAACGCATCAGAAATGCACCTCGATCAGTTCCCAGCCACATATAGTTCCCATCAATTGCAATATCAAAAAAGTTGGCTTCATTTAACTGCTCTATCAAGGGAATATTAGTCCATTTCTTATTGCTATACGAATATTGCAGAAGGTCGTGATAACGCCCAAAAACCGCTACCGAATCACTGCATCCAATAGCCGTGACATTGCCGGCTACCGCATCATCCAAACCTATTTGTGCTCCAAACATATCATAATGTTCGACATTATGATTGAATTTGTCAATAGAGTAAATTCCATTATCGCTACTAATCCAAATTTTTTTTGAATCTATGGTAATTTTAAAGATTTTCAAGATATTCTGACGGGGCGATAGACGTTGACGACGCACTTTATAACTCGGGATACTGACGAGACTCAGTCCACGCGGAGTTCCAATCCAGGCAAGCGTATCTTCGAGTGCAATTGAGGTAATGACTTCATCGGCTAAGCCGCTTGACATAGACAATCGCTTCCAGCGGTTTTTATTTTGATCGTAAATTGACAAACCCTGGTTGGTACCGATCCAGAGCCGATTATTTTTATAAGCCAGGTCGTTGACCACCGGTGTAGCCAATTCACTGATCAATAAACTCTCAAAATATTCCCAGAAACCATCTTTCTGATTATAACCTGAGATTCCCGATTTGGAAAAAATAGGATTCGAAATATTCTGAACTCCTCCAACCCAAATTCGATCATCATCTACAGCCATAGCATTAAGGTAATTTTGCATTGGACCGAAAGAATGTAAATGAAGCGTTTTAATATTGGCATTTCCCTCAAAAAGTCCCAATCCGGCGATTCCACCATAAATATCATTGTTTATTTTAGCAAAAATTGTTACTCTGTATTCACGAAGGTTCTGATCTAAAATCAAACCACGCCCATCAATTTGAAAATCCTGATCTATGGTATAACTTCTCATATCCGGTACGCCGTCAAGGGAAGTCGGCTGCCATTTAACCGCCTCTGAAGCTGATTCTTCCTCTGCTTGATAAAATCCCAGTATCTTATTGATAGTGAATAAATAACCGCCTTCAGCCTGAACCCAAATTGAATTGCCGTCCGTGCCAAGCCGAACAATCAGATTCGATTCCGGTAAATTCAAATCGGCGTCGGAAACATTAATCCAGCGAAAACTACTGGGGGTTAAATAGCTGACGCCTTTATTATGCGCTGCCCATAAATAGCGCGTTGTTTCGTCATAAAGCACTGCCGTTATAAAGTCATCACTCAAGCCATTGCTGGTAGTAAACG
>DAOTJS010000021.1:0-36390 GCA_035448825.1 Fidelibacterota bacterium | reverse complement strand
TTTAATGGGAATATTGCAACAACCGGAGTGAATTATGAAAAAAGGCGGAAAGAAAGTTTTAATCATAGTAATTGTAATTGTCGTCATTGGCGCAATTGTTTTTCTCAATATGAACAAGAAAAAGGAAAAACCATTAGCAGTTCAGACGGAAAAAGTCAAGCGCCAGACCATTGTTCAGACTGTCAACGCCTCCGGCTCTTTACAGCCGGTTTCGCAGGTAAAGATTAGCGCAAATGTCAGTGCCCGAATAATTAATATTACAGTTGAAGAAGGGCAGACGGTAAAGAAAGGCGATTTGCTGGTGGAACTCGACCGGACTCAATACGAAGCCGCCTACGAAAAGGCGGTCTCGACCGTTCAATCAGCTAAAGCCAATCGCAACAAAGTTGCCAGCGAACTAAAGCGCATCAAGGCTCTCTATGAAAGGAATTTAGCGCCGGAAGCGGATATGGAAGCGGCTGAAGCTCAGATGGAATTGGCGGAGAGCCAGGTTGTCCAGGCGGAAGCCGCTCTGAAGCAGGCGCTGGACGATCTCGACAAAACCCGTATCACAGCTCCAATGGCTGGAATCATTACCAGCGTGAAAAAAGAAGTCGGCGAAATCGCCCTCGGCTCGGTCTTTCAGGAAGACGTAATCCTCGTCGTTTCGGATATGTCCAAAGTTCAGGTGGAAGTGGATGTGGATGAAACTGACGTTGTCAATGTATCAATCGGCGATACGGCACTAATCGAACTGGATGCTATCCCCAATACGAAATTTAAGGGAGTCGTATCGGAAATTGCCCACTCCGCCACTACGACCGGAGTCGGTACCCAGGAGCAAGTAACCAATTTTCTGGTTAAGATTGCCGTTCTCGGTCAAGATGCTCGCTTCCGACCCGGTATGTCGGCCACCGTGGATATTATTACCGATGTAAAAGAAGATGCGATTGCAGTTCCGATCCAAGCGCTTACGGCGCGACCACCGCTTGTAAAACCGCCACATGGCGAACAATCCCCAACTGAAAAAACAGAAAAATCACAATATCCGACACCGACTGCGGTTCCCTTCGGACAAATCAAGACTGAGGAAGTCGTGTTCGTCGTGAAATCTCCAGTCGGAGATACAACCAAGACTAATAAACCTTTAAAAGTATCAACCGGCCCAATGGCTGAACAACGCGCTGTTAAAATCGGCATTAGCTCCGACACTCATTTTGAAATCCTCGAAGGTCTTGATGAAGGTGAGGAAATCGTTATTGGTCCTTACAAAGTCATCAGTAAGGACATCAAGGACGGTTCGCCATTGAAAATCACAAACAAAATAGAATAAAGAAGGAGCAAAGCCATGAAAAAGGTGTTAATGCTATCGTTTGGATTGTTATTTGCTACGTTCTTAAATGCGGCTGATTCGACCGATGCCAAGGATCCTTTTGACGAATTGAAATCTATTCCGACTCGGGATACTCTCCAGAATGAACTTTCGGAAGAAGAAGGAAAATCACTGGATGAAATCGTCGAGGATGAAAATTGGAAAAGTCATATTCCGCTCACCGATTGGGATTGGAATTGGAATTGGAAAGAAAATGACAAAGAAGCCCATAGAAGAGGACAGAAATATGGCTATTTCCGTGGCGCGGCCGGTGGCTGGGATATTTATTATCTGCCGTTGAATCTGGCTGATTTGAATAGCTCGCTGAACCCGATTGGAGTCACTGATTTTGATAAATATATGATACTGAATGGCGGCGGCGGATGGGCATTTTTAGGTAAAAGTATCCGGATTGGGGGACTCGGTGCTGGAGGCGAAATGATTGCCCACGGCAAGCCTGGTGATATTCAGAAAGAAGTTAAACTTGCGATTAGTTTCGGAGGTTTTACAATTGATAAAGTCGTTCATCCCTTTAGTAAAACGGAGTTGTATCTCGGTCTAATGATTGGCGGCGGCAATGCTTCCATAGACTTTTATCAACATGGCTCGATCGTTTCCTGGGATAGTTTAATTGCCGGATATACTCCCAATACTCTAGCCACCTCTCATACTTTTCATGATTATAGCAGTTCTCTTTCAGCTGATTATTTTACCCTTATGCCGACGGTCGGTTTTCGTTACAATGTTTTTCGCTGGTTTGCGGTAGGTGGAAATGTCGGCTATATCTATACTCGGATGGATCAAAAAGGTTGGCGGATGGATCATCATCGCGTTGAAGGCGTTCCGGATTTGGACCTTGATAATGTAATCTATCGTTTCAATTTCTATTTCGGTGGCTAATGGATTCCTTAATCGAATTAAAAGATATTGTCAAAATATATAAAGTCGGTAGCGAAGAGGTTCATGCGCTCCGCGGTGTGAATCTCTCAATCCAGCCGAACGAGTATGTCTCAATTATGGGACCATCCGGTTCCGGAAAATCAACCTTGATGAATATTATTGGCTGTCTCGACACCCCGACTTCCGGTCGCTACGAATTGGAGAATGTGCCGGTCCATGAAATGGATGATGATCAGCTGGCTGAAATCCGCAATCGCAAAATCGGTTTTGTATTCCAAACCTTCAATCTACTGCCGCGGGTGAACGCTCTGCATAACGTGGAATTACCGTTGATTTACAGCGGCATACCTGCCGCCAAACGGAAAATATTAGCTGAAGCCGCCATCGAGAAAGTTGGCCTTTCTGATCGCAAAAACCACAAACCGAATGAACTTTCCGGCGGTCAGCGCCAACGCGTGGCAATTGCGCGCGCATTAGTCAATAACCCATCTATAATTCTGGCCGACGAACCAACCGGCAATCTGGATTCCGCCACCGGTGAAGAAATTATGCAGATTTTTAAAGACTTGCATGAGGCTGGCAATACCGTCGTAATCATAACTCACGAGAAAGACATTGCCGAAAGAGCCAAGCGGATTGTCCATATACGCGACGGTAATATCGCCGAAGATATTCGGAATTGAAAACGTGATTTCCTTTTTTATTAAACTCTGGGAAAATGTCAAAATTGCTTTGCGTGCGCTTATGCAGAGCAAAATGCGCACTATTCTGACGACACTCGGAATCGTAATCGGTGTTCTGACGGTCGTTTCGGTGGCTTCGATCATTGAAGGATTGAATCGCGGATTTGCCAGTCAAATCGCCAATCTTGGTAGCAATGCTCTTTATGTCGAGAGATATCCCTGGGCGACTACGGAAGATTTTTCCAAATTCCGCAATCGCCCGAGGCTGACATTAAAGGAAGCCGATTTTATTCGGGAACGGATGCGATTAGCGGAAGCGGTTTCGCCTTCTACCAGTACGCGTCAGGATATTCGTTATCGCAGTAGAACCCTAAATGGCATTTCAGTCAATGGCGTCTCGGACCATTATGATGTGGTCACGGGACTTGTGATTGAGGAGGGGCGTTTTTTCTCTTTTGCCGAAATCGAACGTAACAAAAATAATGTCGTTTTAGGCTGGGAGATCAAAGATAAATTATTCGAAAATCGCAATCCCATTGGCGAAAAGATTAAAATCGGCGCGACGACCTATACCGTGATCGGTGTGACCGAGAAACGCGGTAGTTTCTTAGGCGAAAGTCTCGACGCCGAGGTTTATGTCCCGCTGGGCACCGTTTTTAAAAACTTTGGCTGGCACCGTAGTATTTCAATTGCGGTAAAGATAAGTGATCCTGCCAGAGTCGAAGAAGCCAAAGACGAATTGCGTTTTCTAATGCGCCTTGCCCGCAAATTGACACCGACCCAGGAAGATAATTTTTCGGTTAATCAACAGGAAGTGCTGACTGATATGTACAATAGACTGACTCGTGGGCTTTATACCGCCGCGATCGGGATCGGGACGCTGTCCCTACTCGTCGGCGGAATCGGCATTATGAATATTATGCTGGTTTCAGTTACGGAACGTCGCAAAGAAATCGGCATCCGAATGGCGCTCGGGGCCAAGCGTAAGGTCATTACCTTCCAATTTCTGGTCGAATCGGTAATCATTTGCGGTGTCGGCGGAATCATCGCCATTGTTATGAGTTTTATCGTCTCATTAATCATCAGCAAAATCACCCCGTTCCCCTCGGCTGTTCCCGCCTGGTCGGTTTTTATGGGTTTGGGATTTTCGGCAGTGGTTGGCTTATTTTTCGGCATTTACCCGGCGAGCAAAGCCGCCCGCCTCAATCCAATCGAATGCCTGAGGTATGAATAAATTGAAAACCGTAATCATCAAATTTCCAACTGAATACCCATCGAATGACTATCGAATTACAATTGAATAACTACAAATAACAAAATTGACAATAAATGACAATAAATAACTACAAATAACAACTGAATGACTACCGAATGACTACTGAATAACCACAGAAGAACTATTGAATGACTACAAATGACTAAAAATAACAACAAATTAAATCCGCGTTTACGTGTGGTTAAAGGTTAAGATGAATTTTGACGAAGGCTTAAAACTCGCCTTTCAGACGGTAAAATCCAACAAGATGCGCACGTTCTTGACGACGCTGGGAATCGTCATCGGCGTTACGGCGGTTATTGGGATGATGTCCATTATAAATGCTCTGGATCGCTATATGACCAAGAGCCTGAGTTCTATCGGCGGAAATGTTTTCTGGATTCAGAAATTTCCAGCGGTTCAGGTGGGGCATCTCGATCAAAAATATCGCTTGCGTAAGGATTTGAAATATGAACATGCTGAAGCTATTAAGCGGAGCGCTACCCTGGTTTCGGCGGTTTCAGCGGAATTTTATCGCTGGGGCAAAACCGTCAAGTATAAAGACAAAGCAACTAATCCCAACGTGCTGGTTTACGGCGGCGATGAGTATTGGGCGGATGTCAACGGGCGCAATATCAGCGAAGGACGAATGATCAGCCTGATGGATGTGCAACATCGTCGGGCAGTGGTGGTATTGGGAACCGATGTAGCCGAAAAATTATTTCCATTCACCTATCCAATCGGCGAGCAGGTCAAAATTGACGGCATTCGCTATGAAGTCATTGGGGTGATGGAAAGAATGGGTCAGGCGATGATGGGCAACCAGGACAACATTGTCACAATTCCCAATTCGACCTTCATCAAAACCTACGGTGATTGGGGTTCCATCAATATTGCCGTAAAAGCTAAAAGCCCAGAGATGATTCTCGATGCGATGGATCAGGTGACGGCGATTCTGCGGATTGCGCGCAAAGTCCCGCCCGGAGCCGAGAATGACTTCGAAGTAGTTACGGCTGACTCGATTATGAATACCTTGCGGAATCTAACCGGTTTTATTTTCATTGCGGCGGTGATTATCTGTGGAATTTCCTTGGTAGTCGGCGGTATCGGCATTATGAATATTATGCTGGTTTCGGTGACGGAACGTACTCGCGAAATCGGGATTCGCAAGGCAGTTGGTGCTAAGAGACGTCATATTCTTACTCAATTTATGACCGAAGCCGTAGGAATTTGCCTGCTTGGCGGCTTGATCGGAATTTTACTGGGAGTATTGGTAGGATTATTAATTGCTCAGGCGTTAAAACTGCCGCCGGTGATTCCCCTCTGGTCAATATTCGTCGGCATGGGATTCTCGCTTTTGATTGGTGTAGTTTTCGGAACTTATCCGGCGCTGAAAGCCGCCAAACTCGATCCGATCGAGGCACTCAGGTACGAGTAAAACGGCATTATTTGCGACAAGATTGACAAGATGAGATTTTAGGGTTAATGGAATATTTTAGCTGCTAAAAACTTTTATAGCATTTGATATTCAGATAAATACGGAGAAAATATTATTGAGAGCAAAAAATATGGTAAAAATATCTGTTTTTTGATAACCACAATACGGACATTTGGCCAGAATTGGAAATGGCATTATACTCATAAACGTTTACGTTCCTCCAGACGGAGTCTAATGACTAATTTGCCATATCTTTTTACGTCCTGATCTTTGTACTTCCGACATGACTAATTTTAAAGAGAAATTTAACTTAAAATTAAAGGAATCTCTCCAGATATATTGAGGTTTTAATCCGTAATTAAAACCTAAAATTATCTGCGAAATTCTGAACAATTAGCAGCTAAAATATTCCATTAACCCAGATTTTATATAAAGTTTTCCGGTGTTCGTACTGATGCTGGAGCCTTGATCCGAGCGCTAAAGGAATATAAAGAGAGTCCTTGACTTAAGGTGCCCCTAGACGGAGTGCCTAATCCTTCGACAAGCTCATCATTCGATAAACTCAGTATAACAGGATAACAAAAGGCGACGGGCTCAAGAATACCTATCCAAATGGCAAATCTCTCTCAGCCTTTAATCTTAACTTCGATCTCAGCCTATTTTCTATTTTTCTATTAATTAATGATTAATGACCAGTAACTATTATTTTACCGGTTTGGTGATTATTGTGTGCCACTCGGGCAATTGTTGAGCGGCTTTCAAAGCGGCTGTACGATTTCTGAATATTCCAAATAGAGCCGCACCGCTTCCCGACAATCCGGCATAAAGGGCGCCTGTATTTAGGATTTGTTCCTTCACCCTTGCCAACTGGGGGTAGGCCGGAAAGACGATTTCCTCAAATTGGTTTTCAAACTTTTCCCAATGAACCCGTCCGTCGCTGATAAGTTCGGCAAAGTCGTAAGCCGGTTTGGCATTTCTGGGATTGAACTGCCGGTAAGCCCAGGCCGTCGAAATATTTATCTCCGGTAAAACTAGCAAAATGGCAAAATTTTCCGGCAGGATTAGCGGCTCGAGCACTTCACCAATCCCTCTGGCGCCTTGAGTTTTTCCTTGGATGTAAAACGGCACGTCACTGCCGATTGCACAGCCGATACGGGCCAGATTATCATCGCTCAGGTTGATTTGCCAGGCTTTGTTTAAAAATTTTAAGACCGTAGCCGCATTGGAACTGCCGCCACCCAGGCCGGCTCCAATAGGGATATTCTTTTTTAAAGTAATCCGCCAGGGTTGACTATGAGGAGCGATCTGTTCCATTCTCCGATAGGCTTTGGTACACAAGTTGTCTGTCTTGCCGGAAAGTGCCGTGTAATTTGTTTTCAATTCGAAGGCTTTAGCCGGGGTGAAGGTGAGAACGTCGTGCAAATCAATTTCCTGAAAAATGGTACTAAGGTTGTGATAACCATCCGAACGACGCCCGGTGATGCGCAAAGCAAGGTTAATTTTGGCGTTGGACTTGATTTTAATTGAGGTGGTTTTCGGCATAATTCAATGCGGCTTCCAGACGTTTTTTACAAGTTTCAAGACCAATAATACCGGCAATTTGGTGAATTTCCGGACCCTGCGTGGTGCCGGTCAAGGCCACCCGAAGGGTCATCCAGAGCGGTTTCCCTTTAATGCCGGTTGCTTTCTGAACATTTCTGACTGCCGCTATAAAGCTGTCACTGCCGAAATCCGACTCTGTTCTGCCTGTCTCACATAGTTTAGCAGAATCGATCAAAGGTATCAGAGTTTTCAGGACTGCTACGGATTCCGGCGTGGTTAGATATTCCTGAATTTCAGGCGCTTCATAAGCAATTGACGAGGCAAAATAAAAAGCCGTTTTCTGAGGAATTTCGGAAAGATTAGACAACCCATCCTTTACTGAGTTCAATACCGCCTTTAATCGAGCTTCATCCCAATGCTTTCCCTCATCCACGCCAGACTGATGTAGACATTCTTCTAAATATGGCTTAGCGTAATTCCAGAGACGTTCCGGTGACAAACTGCGAATGTAAATACCATTCATCCAATTGAGTTTCTCAATATTGAAAATCGCACCACTACGACTGACGCGTTCCAGCGAAAATTCATGAACCAGTTCGTCGAGACTGAAAATTTCACGGTCGTCGCCCGGATTCCAACCTAATAAAGCCAGGAAATTTATCAAAGCTTCTGGCAGATAGCCTTTGCGCCGATAATCTTCAACCGCAACATCACCCTGTCGTTTCGAAAGCTTACTTTTATCCGGGTTCAATAATAACGATAAATGGGCGAATTGCGGCAATTCCCACCCGAAATAGCCATACAACAAAACATGCTTGGGAGTGCTCGGCAACCATTCTTCGCCGCGAATGACATGGCTAATTTGCATTAAGTGATCATCAACCACATTAGCCAGATGATATGTCGGATAACCGTCAGATTTAAGTAGAACCTGGTCGTCAATTTGACTGACCGGAAAGGTCACCTTGCCCCGGATTAGATCATCAATTTCAATGGAACCCGCGTCTGGTACTTTCATCCGGATGACGTACTTTTCCCCGACATATAAATGACGTTGGATTTCCTCTGCCGACAGGTTGCGGCAGTGATTATCATAGCGCGGTGGTATTTTCTGGGCAACTTGCCATTCTTTCAACTTTTTCAGCCGCTCAGAGGAACAGAAGCAGTAGTAAGCGTCTCCTTTTTCCAACAATTCCTGAGCATATTTCCGATAAAGCTGAAGTCGTTCCGACTGTATATATGGCCCGAAGTCGCCGCCGATTTGCGGACCTTCGTCCGGTTTTAGGCCGGCCCAATCAAGAGTTTGTAGCAGATTTTCGACTGCCCCGGCAACTTTGCGGCGTTGATCGGTATCTTCAATTCGCAGAATAAAGCGCCCGTCATACTTTCTGGCAAACAAGAAATTATAGAGTGCGGTGCGTAACCCGCCAACGTGTAAAAATCCAGTCGGACTGGGCGCAAAGCGCGTTCTAACCATTGACCTTTTTCCTCAATTTTTTTACTCTCTGATAATCACGCCGGGTAATTGACATTGTTAACGCTAACGGAAAGTTCGTAACATTATAAGAGTTGCGGTAGCCAGAGCCGCCATCCCTTCGCCGCGACCGATGAAACCCAGACCTTCAGTCGTCTTGGCTTTTACGGAAATGTTACCGACCGGTATTTGCAAGCAGTTAGCCAGACTTCGGCGAATTTCGGTAATAAACGGCGCCATTTTTGGTGCTTGAGTGATGACAGTTGCATCAATTTGGCTGATTTGAAAACCAGCGGAAGTGACTAAATCACTAGTTTTTTCCAAAAGAATCAAACTGGATATATCTTTATATTGCGCATCGGTATCCGGAAAATGAGTGCCGATGTCACCCAGAGCGGCGGCTCCCAGCAGAGCGTCAATGATAGCATGAGTCAAGACATCCGCGTCGGAATGTCCCAGTAAACCTTTATCAAAAGGAATAGTCACCCCGCCCAAAATTAAAGGGCGACCGCTACAAAAGCGATGAATGTCTATTCCACTGCCAAAGCGATATTTCATTTCAAGACTCTCTTTGTTCCAAGATGGATTTTGCCATTTTCAAATCATTTTGGCAAGTGATTTTTAAATTGTCAGGTATACTTTTAACGACAGCGACTTTTCCACCAATCAATTCCACCAGCATAGCGTCATCAGTGGCTAAAATCGCATTTTGGCGAGCATTGGCATAAGCACGTTCTAGAACTGCCCGACGAAAAGTTTGCGGCGTTTGAGCCTGCCAGATGCGACTGCGTTCAATTGTTCTTACAACTCGACCATCTTCTACTTCCTTCAAAGTATCCACTGTCGGAATTGCCAGAATAGCTCCATCAAATTCTGCGCAAAGGTGAACTGTCTTCTGAACCAGTTCCGGTGCAACAAACGGGCGGACTCCGTCGTGTATAATCACAATCTCCGTTCGTGAATCAAGGGCTTGCAAACCGTTAAAGACCGAATCCTGGCGATGTTCACCACCGCCGGCAATTTTGATCGGAACGGTGCTTTGCGCCGGCAAACAGGCTTTTAAATCTGGGGAATGGATGCGGTCGGCACTGACGACAACAATAAGTTCATTTAGAACCCCGGTTTTTAGCAGATTATCAATGGTGTAAGCTAGAAGCGGTTTGCCTTGAAATTTTAGAAATTGCTTGGGAATCGTCAGTCCGAGGCGCTTTCCCTGCCCGGCGGCTACTACAATTCCACTGATGAAAGAAGGGTTGGTGGACAAAATTGTCAAACTAAATTATTAGCATTGCATCGCCGTAGCTGAAGAAGCGATACTTTTTCTTGATGGCTTCCTGATAGGCTTTTATAATCAGCTCATGACCAGCAAAAGCCGCAACTTGCATAATCGTAGTGGACTTGGGTTGATGAAAGTTAGTAATCAGGGCGTCAACCATCTTAAATTCGTAAGGCGGATGAATAAATTTGTCGGTCCAACCGCGCCGCGGAGTAATCTGGAATCCTGAAACCGTGACCGTCTCGAGCGTTCGCACGACGGAAGTGCCTACCGCTATGATCCTTTTACCTTTGGAACGGGCATCGTTGATAGCAAGAGCCGTTTCAGCCGAAACCTCGAAATATTCGGAATCCATTCGATGGCGGGATAAATCCTCGACGGTCACCGGCCGGAAAGTACCCAAACCGATATGAAGAACGATGGGATAAATTTTCACGCCTTTATCGCTTATTTTCTGCATCAATTCTTCGGTAAAATGCAAACCGGCAGTCGGGGCGGCAACTGCGCCCCGCTTCTTGGCATAGACGGTCTGGTATGTTTTCTTGTCCTCTTCGGTCGGCTCCCGGTCAATATAGGGCGGAAGCGGTGACTGCCCGACTTCATCAATCAATTTATAGAGGGTTTCCCTCGGAATATTGTTGAAGCGCACAACGCGACCGCCCGAAACCGTATTGTCAATAACGTCGCACTGAACGCCTTTAGCAATAGTCAGCTTGTTGCCAATCCTAACCTTGCGAGCCGGTTTAACCATAACTTCCCAAAGGTTATTCTCCAGTTCACGCAAAAGAAAAACCTCGACCTTAGCCTCGGTGCGATCTTTGACGGCCCAAAGCCGAGCAGGATAGACTTTGGTTTCGTTGACGACCAGTAGATCACCGGGATTCAGATAATCTATCACATTGTAAAATCTCTTATGAGTTATTGTTTGTTTTTTGCGGTCTATGACCATCAATTTGGAATGATCACGCTGATTTACGGGATATTTAGCAATCAATTCTTCGGGTACATTATAATCAAAATCGGAAAGGCGCATTTATATTCCTCCTAAGCAAACAGCTTTTGCTGAGAGCTATTTATATTTTTATGGAAATATTTATAGGTTGCTGGGGTTGCCTGGCGTCCGCGGGCCGTCCGCTGAATTAAGCCTTGCTGAATTAAGTAGGGCTCATAAACATCTTCGATGGTTTCAGCTTCTTCGCCAATTGCGACAGAGAGATTGTTCAATCCTACCGGGCCTCCGGAAAATTTATCAATAATAGTCAAGAGAATCTGGCGATCTAAATTGTCCAGACCTAATTCATCAATTTCCAACATCTTCAGGGATTCTTCGGCAACTTTTTTATCAATCACGCCCGCGGCTTTGACCTGGGCATAATCACGCGTGCGGCGCAGAATCCGATTGGCGACGCGGGGTGTTCCGCGACTACGCTTGGCAATTTCGGTGGCCCCATCCGGGCGCAGGTCAATATTGAGAATCTTAGCCGTACGCATCAAAATCTGGAATAGCTCATCCGGATTATAATAATCCATTCGCAAAATTACTCCAAAACGATCGCGGAGCGGCGAGGTCAGATGTCCCAGACGGGTCGTAGCTCCGATTAGAGTAAATTGCTCGAGGTTAAGCTGGATACTGCGCGCATTCGGTCCTTTATCAATGATAATATCAATGTGGTAATCTTCCATAGCGGAATAAAGATATTCCTCCACCACGTTGTTCAAGCGATGAATTTCGTCTATAAAAAATACATCCCGCGCCGCCAGATTGGTCAGCATACCAGCCAGATCCCCGGCTCGCTCGACTACCGGTCCGGAACTGGCACGAATATTCACTCCCAGTTCTTTGGCAACTATGTATGCCAGAGTGGTTTTGCCTAAACCCGGCGGTCCGAATAATAGAACGTGATCCAGCGCCTCGCCGCGTTCCTGCGCGGCTGAAATGTATAGTTTAAGATTCTCGACTACGTTTTTCTGTCCGACAAATTCTTCGAAGGCTGAAGGGCGCAAAGTTTTTTCGTACTCGTAATCTTCTTCTAGCTTTTGGGGATCAATCATCTTGGAACGCATCCGAAAATCCTGATTTTCGTTTTATTGATATTTTAGTATTGTCGGAATAAAACAATATAGCGATTGCCCGTTAATTCTTGCTAAAACCAGTAAAATAAATTCTCGGAATGATTTGAAATTCTTGATATTCTTTAGCAACACTTTACCACAAAATTCGGCATAATTTACTTAAAAATAAGCCGTAAAGCAATGCTATATTCGAGATCTCTCGACGAATAGTCGGGGATTTAGAGACTTACACCAGAATAATTTGATGGCGCTCCTTACCAATCGAGATATAGGAGATTTTAACTTCCAGCAGGTCTTCCAGAGTCTGGAGATATTGGCGGGCAGGGGAAGGGAGGTCGTCCAGACAGCGCGCCTCAGTCGTGGATTTCTGCCAACCGGGCAGGGTCAAGTAAACCGGTTGAGCATTCCTTAAATCCAATAACGGAAATTCACCATTTGCATAATGGGTACAAATTTTTATCTCTGCCAGATCATCCAGAACGTCCAATTTAGTAAACGCCAGGGAGGAAAATCCATTGATCTTAACCGCATATTTACCCAAAGCGGCATCGAACCAGCCGCACCGGCGCCGACGGCGAGTAGTGGCGCCAAACTCACTTCCGCGCGATTGGAGATGCTCCCCGATTTCATCGTTCAATTCGGTTGAGAAAGGGCCGGCACCCACTCGCGTAGCATAACATTTGAAAACCCCAATTATAGAATCTATTAAGTGTGGTCCGATACCCAATCCGGTAGCAATACCCCCAACAGTCGTGTTCGACGCCGTCACATAAGGATAAGTGCCGAAGTCTATATCCAGCATAACTCCCTGAGCCCCCTCAGCCAGGACATTGCACCCATTTTCCAGAGAAGAATGAATCCGAAAAATCGTATGGTCAACAAAAGGAATTATCGCGCGCACCGCCTCTAAAAATACTTCGACGTCAACTGCCAATTTATGCTCATCTGATTCTGTCAATATCCCCTGCTGGTGCAAAAGAGCCATCTGAGAGGCAATGGTTTCTCTTAGGTCATTTTCGTTAAATAAATCGCAGACTCGGATACCGCTCCGCTTGATTTTATCCGTATAACAGGGACCAATGCCGCGTTGGGTAGTGCCAATCGCTCTGGTACCGCTTTTACTTTCATAATAGGCATCCAGAATTTTGTGTAGAGGTGTGACAACGTGTGCCAGCGGGGAAATATGCAGCCGATTGGTGACGTCAATCCCTTTCCGCTGGATTTCATCTATTTCATTCCTGAAGCCAACCGGATCGAAAGCCATTCCATTACCAAGGAGACAATGAGTCTGAGGTCGCAATATTCCACTGGGAATCTGGTGCAGAATGGTTTCTTCCGAATCAATCTGAACCGTATGACCGGCATTTGCGCCTCCCTGGAAACGTGCTACCAGATCAGCCGACTCGCTTAATATGTCAACAATTTTTCCTTTACCCTCATCGCCCCATTGGGCACCAATCACCGCAGTTAACGGCATTCTATTCTCCTAAAAATAAAATGCTCCCGTGAAGGGGAGCATTTTTTATTAATTGTTTTATGCAAATCATTTAGCTGAGCGCTTGAACCTACGCGCCCAAAAAACTACCACCGGGCCAGCGATATAAATCGTCGAATATGTTCCGGCAATACTGCCAACTGTCATAGCGATCGCAAAGATGCGCACTTCACCGGGCACCAGCAGTAAACATAGCACCGCAAAGAACGTTGTCATGTTGGTAATAATCGTCCGACTGAGGGTTTCATTGATGCTGATGTCCATTATTCTCTCATAGGTTTCGTTACGACGTAGTTTCAGATTTTCACGCACGCGGTCAAATACGACAATTGTATCGTTCAACGAAAAACCAATAATCGTCAGAAAAGCCGCAATCGTTGATAGGGATACTTCCAGTTGAAAAACAGTAAAAACTGTCAAAGTAATTAATACGTCATGTAGCAATGAAAGAATTACGCCGATGGAATACTGGAATTTAAATCGAATAGCAATATAAATACCCATAGCAATAAGAGAGAAAAAGATAGCCATCAGGGCCGCTCTCCGTAGCTCTTTCCCAATCTTTGGGCCTACCTGTTCTTGACGTAAAATGTCCTGGTCGCTGACTCCCAGAGTAGATTTGATGACGTCTACCAGATTAGTACTGGACGTATCCTGCGGTACCCGGATGATAAATTCGTTTTCGCCAGACTTCTGGATGATGCTATTTTCGAGGTTGATAGTCGCCAGAGCATCGCGAATGTCCTCGACGGTTCGCGGCTGGTCAAATTTGACCTGAATCAGAGTACCGCCGGTAAAATCAATACCGAAGTTCAATCCCCGAAAAATTAAAAAAATAAGCCCAATGACAATTATCACGAGCGAAATCGCTATAGCGGTTTTACTATATTTAATAAAAGGAATATCAGTTTCTTTAATAATTCTTCTCATATCAATTTATCCCGATCTTAAATGCTAAGAGTTTTAACAGCATGTTTTTCAATTCGCCAATTAAAGAAAGTGCGAGTCACGAAAATGGCTGTGAACATACTGGACGCGATACCCCAGAAAAGTGTCACGGCAAATCCTTTGACCGGACCCGTCCCAGTCTGCATTAATATTATAGCCGTTAGCAGAGTCGTAATATTTGAATCTAGAATCGCTGACAAAGCCCGTGAGTAGCCATTACTGACTGCCGCACTTACAGTTTTCCCGCGTTCCAGTTCCTCGCGAATGCGTTCAAAAATCAATACATTGGCGTCTACTGCCATACCAATAGTCAACACCAGACCAGCGATACCGGGTAAAGTCAGAGTCGCTCGTAACATTGCCATAATCGCCAGCGTAAAAACCAGGTTCAGGATCAACGCCATATCGGCTAATAATCCGGAACGACGATAGTAAAAAAACATAAAGAGCATTATAACAAGTAGAGCAAAAATGCCAACTCGGATACCTACGGCGATAGAGTCTTTACCGAGAGATGGACCGACTGTTCGTTCCTCGACAATGGTCATAGGAGCCGGTAATGCTCCGGCACGGAGCACTATCGCAATATCTTTAGCCTCCTCCATATCAGCCATTCCTTCAATATAAGCTGAACCGTCCGGAATCTTAACTTTGATAAAAGGTGCCGTGTAAACTTTATCATCGAGTACCACGGCGAGCTGTTTGCCGATATTGGCACCGGTTACTTTGGCGAATATGCGAGCGCCTTCGCTATTCATATTTATATTCACGATCGGGCGGCCACTGCTTTGCGAACCGGCGCCACCCACAGAAGCCGAGGCTTTGGTTACGTACTTTCCCAGCAAAGCCGGCTCATTGTGGACATGGTAAAGAATATAGAAATTTTCGGTACGACCGTCCTGAAGAGTGCGACGCTCCGGTTTGGCTGACCAGAGGAATTTGGAGTCAAAGGGGATCAGCTTTTTCACATTGGGGTCTTCGAGAATTTTCTTGACTGCGTAAACGTTACGCTCCGGAACTCCAATCTGGTTGTCAATATTTCTCAGTAAAGAAGAAAACGGCCGGTCTTTATAGATTTCCTCATCAACGATCAAGCCTGTATCAGCCCGTTCGGCAGTTAGTCCGGCTTCGGGAGAGGTGATTCCAAGTAGTTCATCAACGCTGATCGCCTTGTCCTTAGATTCTTTCAGTGCTACGATTGAATCCGCTTCTTCGTGAGTTTCAGGTATTACTTCGATCGGCTTGCCAGTTTTTAAATAATTGTCAACAGCCGTTATAAATTGCTGGGTAACCGCCGCGTCTTTCAGCAGGATAAATTCTAGTAAAGCCGTACTTTGAATCAATTCTTTGGCCCGGCTAATATCCTGGATACCAGCCAGTTCGACAATAATCCGGTATTTCCCGGATTTTTGGATAGACGGTTCAGAGACGCCAAATTGATCAACGCGGTTACGAATCACTTCCATAGCCCGGTCAACGGCATCTTTAGCTTCATCTTCTAGACTCTTTATAATCTCGTCATTTTTGAAACCGCGTCCGTTAAAATGACGCACTAACTTTATGTCCGATTCATTGATTTTCCGACGAAAGACATCGAAAAAATCGGCCTCATTGGCTATGGCTTCGTTATTAGCTTCATCAAGAAGCGCCATAAATTGAGGCGTCTTATTAGATGCCAGAGATTCAATCAGCTTCGGCAGGTCAACTTCCATTACAATATGCATACCGCCCTGCAGATCAAGGCCCAGCCGAATGATCCGGCGTTCGTATTTATCCAGCGAACCATCCGCCCGCAGTGCTTCCCGTTTCTCGGCGGAAAAGGAATGATAAGCAACGGTCCAATATAATGAATAGCATGCCAGAAGAACAACCACACCGATAATAATAAAACGGACGACAGTCTTTTTAAACATTCAGAATCACCTCAAAGTATATCTATGTATTTAATTAATAAAAAGCATGTGAATTTAACTTCAAGAGCCGCTTAATGTCAATTAAAAAGCCATTCCAGTCTAACAAATATCTTCTAACTTTCAATCCCGGATGTATATATAAGCCCGTGTCAATTCTTCTGAATCGAAGGTTACGACAATTGGATACTTTTTACCCAAACCATCCACTGAATATTTCTTCCATTGCAGTTTACGGGTATCTATCAAACAGTTGCGATCTTCACCGTCGTTATAGCTACCCGGCGGCACATAACCCTTAAGATTGACTTGTAAATCAGAACTGTTCAATCCGGGAATTAGTACTTCAACGATTTTAATTAAATCACCCCGCTTAACAGTCAACGTTTGATTATCGGATAGCTTATGCTGAATGCCATTGACCTCAATCAAATAGGTAATGCTGTCAAATGCCGAGCCGACAGTTTCGACGCTAACACTGCCGATCACATTATTATCACGTCGGACAATGATAGAAGTCGGCTTCAGAATGGGAATCGGTTTTTGGAAATCTTGAGCCGTACCGATGCCAACGACATCACAGGTAAGTCCACGATTATAATTGGATTCTATGTGATTAATGCGCAGAACATCACCATAATTAACTTGAATGAAACCATTATTTTCGACGATTTTCGTCTCATTATTGTTGATCGTGATTAGGAGATAAATCAGTTTGGGCGGCTCGAATAGAACGGCCGGGTGTTCCGGCTCGACGCCCATTAACTTAAAAAATTCATTGATAGCGTAATTGTGATAACGAATCTTTAGCTCGACATTCTCGAGATTTTTCGATGATTCGATACCGAAAGCGGGAATGTGGAAAGTCGTCAACGCATAATAAGTCGCCGACTTTCTTTGTTCCGGGTATTTCGTATCAGATGCTAAAGTATTGGTATTTAAGAAAGTAAATTTATGTTCAGGGTCTTCAACTCGCAAATTGATACCTTTTATGACGTTTTGAGCCATTTTCTCGAGTTCGATAGTGTCTCCGTTGAACACCATTCGGTCGGCATCGGCGATAATTGACTGGCCAAAGCATTGTGGATTATGATTTTTGTCAATATTGGTTTCGCGGTAAAAACCACTACCGTCGTGCAAATTGAGAAATAAATCGCTTTCGGACATTAACTGTTTAATAATTTCTACTATCTGATCTTCAATATCTGTGGATTTGTTACGGTCAAAACGCCGGTTCATATCACCATTGACACCCCGCTTATTCAAAATTATCGAATGAAAATTGGCGCGCGGAATGACAATCAGATTACCTTTGTCAAGCACCAGATCGGGATAAAGGTCAGCCGATAAGTAGCCGCCGGGTTCATCGCCTTGAATGCCGCCCAAGATGAAAATAGTTTTACCGTCGAAACGCCCAAAAAGTTTATAAACGTGCAGTTCGTTCGGCGTGTTCTCGAAGTAAACCTTGTGTTCCTGCGATGGGCGCTTGATTTCAGCGGACAAACTGGAAGTGGCTTGCCAATACATAGCCAGTCCAATTATCAAAATCGCTCCTAGAGTTCTATTTCTCTGCAACCCAATCTTCTCCGATAATCTTTAAATTTCCCGGCAAGCCTTTAATTGTCAGAGTCTTAAGACCGACATCCCGGTAATCATCGCTTTGATAAACCTGCCTGAAAGTAACCTTCCAGACTTGCTCCTGAACTGTTTGAATCTTCAAAGCGCTCCATTTGACACTGATATTTTTCACCGATTGAAAAACCTGAGCTTTGTAATTTTTCCAGCTGGCCAGGTCATATTCACCGCTGGTGAACTCCTTTGCATAGAAATCTATATAAGCCTCAATGTCCTTCCTTTCCCAAGCTTTTTCCCAGCTAGTTAAAAATTGGGTAACCATTTCTTCAGTCGTCAGGCTTGGAATTGTCGGACGAAAAGTCTCCCGCACCACTTTCCATTTTGAATCAATTGGCATTAGGATTAGCTGTTTCTGCCCTTCACTGTAAAAGGTTGGGCTGAGATAACGCTGACGAAATTTCAAATGCGCTTCCGGCTCCGAGACCAGCACGCTGATTTCGTCAATCAATACAGTTTTCCACTGGTAGCGTTTTTCTAAGTCCATCTTATAAGACTTAAATTGTTGCCAATTACGACCATTCTCATCAATGAAATTAGGAGCATAATAATCACAATATTCCGCAATAGCCCCGCTATCCCAGTTTTTTGCCCAATTATTGATATACTCCGTCCAATGATTCATTGCGGCTTTGAAATTCTCCGGCTCGACATTATACTTATCTAAATTATCCAGAATAATTACTGGAGTTTGGCGAATGACGATGTATTTTCGAAGGTCCAATATATGATTATTATCGAGAGAAATACATCCCTCGGTAATAAAATCACTAATTTCTTCATCACGGCCATGAATCCAGATATTCGATCCGTTGCGCTTCTGTAAACGATCAACGTAATTCGGATAATCTAGAGAAAAAGCTAGCGGCCCATATTTAACGGTCAACTGACTGTCCGGAATCCGACCATTGATGTAATAAATACCTTCTGGTGTTTTCAAATCACCTTCGCGTTCCTTGTCGCCATTGCGTCGTCCGGTTGTGATGCGGTACTGCTTTAAGATTTCCTGAGCGCCGGGCGCATTACTCCTTACCACAAACATTTTTTGGTGAGACTTGTCAACGATCAGAACATTGCCGGTCGAATCAGCCGAGATGTTGATAACATTTAAAAATAAATTATCAGCCCAACTGATGGTAAATAAAATAGCTATTAATATCAAGATCGAAACTTTTCGCATTATATTCAAACTTCTGAATTTTATATTCACATTACCGATATTCATAATTAAAGCGTGCCAAAATTAGTCAATAAAATAGTTTTTTAAAATAGGCAACTTTGGTTAATAGTTGCTAATTACTGGGAAAATAAGCTCAGACCGTATGTTAAAAAGGTAAAAAAGATAGGCTCTCGGTATTAAGTTAAAAGAGAAAAGAAAAAAAATGAAAGAAGAGCCTATCATAAGATAATGTAAGTAATTGAATTTAACGGACAACCCTGTCTGAGGCCAGGCAGGTTACCAGGGAGTATAGGAACCCGGTTATAGTGGTCTTTGGATTCAGAAGGAGTTAGAGCAGTTAGGGATAGAATTTATGGTAGTTAATCCAGCTGATATTCCTACCGGAAGATTGTCAGATTACTTACCAATATTCCTGGTATAGGTAGTTTAAACTATTTACAGCGATTGGAACAATCATTGAAGCGGGGTAATGCTCTTGTCATCCTGCAGCCCTATAATTTTAGGTGTCTGTTCTTAGCTCAGACTGCATCCTGCAACTTGTCTCTCCTTAGTCTTGACCTCAGCTTCAGCCTCTTTAAAATCCCGATGTTGGCGGCGAGACAAATGCTACTTCCGCCGATACTAGCGTCAACAACACTACCACCAGCGCGATGAACATTCCAATAAACCCTTGAATCGAGTTGATCAAGTTCTGCATCTTGTAGGTAGTTTCTTTTTCGTAGAACATAGCTATCATATTAGCCGATTGGAGCACATTACCGACTTCTGCGCCCGACCGCAACCTACTCAAAGTCGCCTCATTAAAAACTTTCGCTTCTTCGAGCGCCGGTACCAGCGCCATTCCTTTGAGCATTTTGGGAATCGTAATTTCCTTGATATTCTTCTCGATGTACGCATTTTTACAGGCTTCGGCGGCCGCTCTTAAAGTTTCGATATTGCTCTCTGCACCGGAATAAATTGCCGAGAAAACGCGGAAAAATATTTCAATACTCGATTTATGTAAAAGCGGCCCGATTACCGGCAATTTAATCAACATCTTATCCCGCCAGACTTGCCCACCCGGCGTGCGCCACCATAAAAATATTCCTACGATTGGGATCACCACTACCAGAAACATCCAGAGCCAATTAGCTCCAAAAAAATCACTTAATTTTATCGTTGCTGCGGTCATTGGCGGCAATTCCATCCCGAATTTGATGAACATCTCAGCTGTGGCGGGGAAAATGGAAACCACGAAGTAAATTACCGTAGCAATTGTGACCAAAACAGTCAACAGCGGAGTTAACGTTGCCTGCTTTACGCTTTTCTTATAATCGGCAGTTCTCTGCATAAATTTCGCCGTCGCCTCATACACTTCCGCCATATTACCGCTCTTGGTCGCCAGCCCGAGCATATAAGCCGGAAAACGCCCGAAAACATCGGCAAATTGGCCGAACACTTCTGTGCCTTCCCTTCCTTTCTTTAACTCGCTCTCGATCTTCCGCAATGTCTCCTTCAAAGTCGGATTGGTCTCTTCATCCGCCAGCATCCGCAGAATCTTGTCGTAAGAAAGTTGCTCGTTTAATAGAAACGAAGACAGCTGGATAAACATCAATATGCTATTGAATGGCGGCTTCATTTTGATGTCGAATAACACCGGCTGGATTGTGGCTTTCTGATAACCCATCTTCGCCAGTGCTTCGGCAACCTCTTCTTTAGTAAACGCCGACTGCTTGCCTTTGATTTTCTTGCCGTCGGGAGTCTTGATCGTGTAGATAAAATTCCGCCGCGGTTGAATCGCTACGATTTTGAGATGATGCTTGGCGGCTACCTTCTGAATCATCTGCCGCGCTTTGGTCTTATTACTGGCGGAAACCACGCCCTGAACCGTCTTCCCGTTGGGCGCTAAACAGCGATAGCGATATTCTCTTAGCATATCATTTTCACCTTTTTTATTTTAGATTGTCATTGATTCCGCTCCTGCGGGATGGCAATCCTAATCCTGTGAATTTTTACACTCTAGATTTCAAATAAATTTTTCTCAAATGGTCTTTTCGAGACTAACGACAATTTACAAATAACCACCTAGCATTACAATCCTAGACATCATAATGCAAAATCTACTTCCTCTCACTATTCATCTCATCCTTAACTTTGACCTTGACCTCTTTTCTTAGTCTTGACCCATTTCTATTGATTCACCGTTACCGCGTTGCAATAGCGGAAATTGCCAGGATACGGTCGCCCGCTTCGAGACGCTTAGCCACGTCCATTCCGCAGATGACTTCCCCCAATCGCGTATATTGATAATTCAAATGCGGCTGATCGCTTAGAGTAATAAAAAACTGTGAACCTTCGGTATCATAATCCGACCGAGCCATTCCCACTGCGCCGTAATTAAATTCAATCGGCGATCGTTCTGTTAAAAGTGTATAACCCGGACCGCCCCAACCGTCGCCACGCGGGTCGCCGCCCTGTACAACGAAATTGGGCACAACCCGGTGAAAAGTCAGCCCATTGTAAAAACCTCTCTCTACGGCAGACAGAAAAGCATCGGTAGTAAATGGTGCATAATAGCCGTCCAGCCGCATAATAATATTACTACGTTCGGTTTCGAGCAAAACTGTCGGGCGGAGACCATATTTTTTCAGCATATCCAGGTTAGAATGTCGCCCAGCACCGCGATAATCACTTATAATTTGCGGCATATCGGTTCTATAAATTTCTTGCAAAATTTGATAGGCTAAATCTCTAAGGTGAAAATCGCGGGCGTTCAATAACGGCTGAATGAACGGCACGGCATTTGGTGGCTGAATAATGGCTATTGTTTTCAAAATTTCAATAATAGCGTCGGCATATTCCGCATTTTTATATTTTTTCAGGGGAGCATAAAGCAAGGGCACTATACCTTCGCAATTTGCGGTAGAATCGCGCAGAGCGGCGGCAGCGACAGCGATTTTCACCGGATCGTCACTTTGTAAACCGGTTACAATATAATCGCAGTATTGCTCGGAAGGAATGCTGTTCTGTCGGTATAATTGCTCAGCCATATTGATCAAACCGAAATAGGCTGGGGTAGATATTGACCGATATTGGTGTCGGGAAAGGCTGTCAAGAATTGTCAATCCGGATGGTTTTCCTGAGGCGGCTAAGCCTTCCGCAAAAGCCGGTAGCAAACTGTTCTCAACTGGCCAGAGACCAAAATCTCGAACCGCCTGCTGACCACCGGAATGACTTAAATATTTTACTAAAGCACCTCGCACCGCTCTTGATGGATGATGCGCCAAAGCCCTGAAATAGGCTTGAAAACGAGGATTTAATTCCAGCGAATCCGGCAGGTTCTCGATAGCCGTTGCTACAACTTGTGGAATTGAATCATTAAAAACTCGATGTAAAATGTCCGGATTGTGAGCCACAATGTTAACGTTTTGCGCGGCTTCGATACGCACTTCCGGAATGCTGTCGGTTAACAATTGTGGCCAGATTTCTGCCTTGCTGGAAAAATTCAAAGGTACCAAGCAGGTAATGAGTTTTATCTTAGTATCTCGGTTAGCGGTTTTCAGCGCAGTTTGAAGAGTCCCCGCGTATTCCTGCATCACAGTTCGATTTTGCACCCGACTTAGAGCTGAAGCCGCCTGGTAAGATTCGTAATGCTGATTACTTTGTAAAAGGGAAACGGCATAATTCAAGCTGGCTGAATTATAAATTTGGCGTTGAAAAAAATAAATCAAAGCCTGCCCGATTAATTCTGGATGTGTTTCGAGCAGAAAATTCAAAGTCGAGAGATCGCCAAATTGGGCAAGCGCTATGACAGTTTGCTGACGCACTTCGGCGTCAGTTTCGCTGGACAAATGCTGGACGAGCAAACTTTCCGCCGTCTGGCTGGCCAGTTGACCAAGGGCAAAAGCCGCTCCCGTTCGCACCGTTGGCGATTGGTCTGCCAGCAAAGTAGCGAGTTGTATAACCAGCGAAGTATCCCGACTATTGGCAATTGCCAGACACAGGCGATAACGGGTTTCAGCTGCAGGCGAATTCAAGTATTGATCGGCAACTTTTTCTATACTGCGTCGGTTTTGATGAGCTAGAATATCGCGAATTTCCGGAGTGAAAGGATTTTTCGCGCAAGTCGTAAAAAATAGGAGTAAAAAAATTCCAAAGGCTATTCTGTAATAACGTCGGTAATTAATCATTTTTACCAGAAATTAATGATATACGCTCCGGCGCCCAAACCACAGCGTGGCATGGTACCGAGATAATCGGCATTGCGAATGTTAAAATATTGCGGGAGCAAACCGAAATTATTTAGAGCTTGCCGGGTAATCCAGTTTTCCAGATTGGCGGCTTCCTCGAAACGAGTGGCCTTTCGAAGGACTGAAATGATCCGCAAATCGCCAAAAACCCATTCCTGATTATTGGTAATCAGATCCTGCCGGGTTCGGCAATAGCCGCGCTGGGCACTTGCCAGAGTTAGATAATTTTTAAAAAGTTCAAGCGTGCCTTGCGTAATTTGATCCTGAGGATTGAAAATCCAGTTCAAGGCTTCGACGGCTGAAGCGTCGGCGTACAAATTGGGATCGGAATCTTCGAGATTACCTTTTAGAGCTTTTAATTGGGGATCGGTCAGTTTTTTTTCAACATTAATTCGTAGGTTGACGGCCGTCTCTTCGTAAAATTGAGCGCGATTTTCGTCGTTCATTTGGCGCGCCAAACGGGCTGCATCCAGTAAACCGCGATAGGTGCAGGCTGAAGTATAAGTATAATGCTTGAAGGGCAGAGTTTTTTCCCAGGGACCCGGCTCGGCACGAACCAGGCCGTCAGCGTCAATTAAAGTCGGTAAAACATCGGCAATATAGCGCGAAATTTTTGGCCAGTAATATTTTAAAAATTTGAGGTCTTCGGTCACCTCGACATAACGATATATGTTCCAGATGGTCAACCCAAAATTGTCGAGATGAGTAGTAAGTCCATTTTCATCACTGATACTTTCCTCCGTGCCATTGCCCAAATAACGATAGATCGAGACGGCATAATCTACCCCAATTCCCTGATTCTGGTTTTTCCTCTGGTATATTTTATAACGTCCACAGCGCCCATTCATAATGAATTGAAGCGCCTGGCGAGCTTCTTCGCTATGTCCGGACAATAAAAGGGCTTCGACCGCATAGGCTTGATCTCGAGGTCGGCAACTGTTCTGAGTAGAGGGCGGCAAACTGGCAATAATCTGACCGCCTGCCGGAAAAGGCTCACGACATTGAGCCATTTTCAATACTGCCAGCGATTGCAAATAGACCTTTCTATCATCGTCTTGAATATTTTCCGGCATTAAAGTCTTAGCTTGCCAATTTTGCCACCAGTCAATTTCCTCGATTAAAGCCTGCCAGCCAGGATGTTCATTCTTATATTTTCTCAAGAAAAGTTGCTCGGCATCACTGGCATTGGGATTATAGAAAATATAAACGATTAGCCACTTGCGATCATTTTCTTGGTAAGCCCATTTACCGATGTCCAGATTGAAATTTTCAGAAACGAAGCTGAAATTCAGACTGAGCTCGTTAATCTTTTCACCTTCTAAAAGAGCATAAAATATCCAGAAGGGTTTATCCAGTGTGAAAGGACAAAAACCGAAAATGGTTAATTTGAAGCCGTCACCACCCAGAATGTGCCGAACAATTCCGGTGCCCTCCAGGTAGCCGACCTCGATCGTCACTAAATTAGTTAACGGTATTTCTTCCTGATTCCGAAAAAGGACGACTCTCGCCTGGCTTATTAAATTGGGCGTTTCACTCTTTTCATCGAATTTGCGATAAATATGGGGCTGAAAATTCGTGAATGTCCGCGTTTTTAAATTGTAACAACAGGTGGCTATTCCGTTGGTGAAAGGGATGGTATTGATCGAATTTTGGAGCACTTTCCCTGACGGTAAAGGAGTTTTGGGACTTTCGATCGTTACGATTTTCAGCGGTTCGCTATAAATTCCGCCCTTTTCGCCTTCGTCGTAAACGCGGACAGCCAGCAAGTTGTCAAACTTTAATAAATGAGCGGGAAATAAATAGCGCCGTACGGTATTTTTAGTAGAAAGCGTTTCCGGCGGAAAGGCTCCGCTCCGGCCGATGCAGACACCATTGAGAAAAGCTTCATCGGCATCATCAATTTTTCCCAAATAAAGAATCAGCGAGTCTTGCCGTAATAAAGTCGAATCTACCCGGAAATGATAACGATACCAGGCCAGGCTATCATAATTTTCATAGCCCTGGTTTTCCCAGTAATCCGGAACGCGAATGGGCAACCAGTCCGAGTCATTCAAAGCGGGAGATGACCAGGTCGAATCGTCTCCCAACTTGAAAAGCCAATTACCTTGCAATGACAATTCGGCGGCTTCAATCGGTATCAATATTGGGCTTAGCAAAAGGCTAAATAACAGAATTAAAGATAAAAGTATTTTATGATTGCAAAAACACCGGAACAGATACTTAGAAAAGGCTGTCCTTAAATAACGGTTCATTTAAATTGTCCAGTCTGAATTTTCGGGTAGCTACCCTCAAGTTCCAGCAATTTTCGTTTCATCTCTAATCCCCCACCGAAACCAGTGAGGGCGCTATCAGCACCGATAACTCGATGACAGGGAATCACCAGTCCCAGCGGATTGGAATGCAAGGCACCGCCGACACTCCTGGCGGCTCCAGGACGACCCATCCATTCGGCTATCTGGCCATAACTGGTAGTTTTGCCGAAAGGCACTAAGCCGGTCCAGGTCAAAACCTGTCTGGCGAAAGTCGTGGAAACAAGATAAAAATTAAGAGCCGCGACTTTATAAGGTTGACCGGTTTCCAGAAAATTGTAGATCATCTCAGCCGTTTCGGTCAGGAAAATTGGCTCAGGCGAACCGTCAAACTCAAAACCTTGCCCGCGCAGGAATTCAATTTCTCGGCGATGCTCTTTTTCCGAGAATGATAAAGCCAGCAAAACTTCATTCGAGCCGATTAGCCAGAATGGCCAGCGGGCTGAGACCGCGATCGCCCAGAGGTAGGTATTGTGAGCCAAATTATGCGGCCAGGGCGGAGTGCAATCAATTGCTGTTCGTATTTTAGTCTGGCAATCCGAACAGATGCGCCAATGTTCAAATGCTGTGGATTCCTCCTGGTAATCAAGGGTGCGATCGCACAATTGGGTAATAATATCCTTCGCGAGATGTTGTTTAGTCATTTTTCTTTCGGAAAATCAACATACATTAAATTTAATATGACTATTCAATTCAACAAGTCAAATTGTCCACTCGACCGAAAAATATTGGTAGTTATTTTTAATGGTGATATTAAATTTGCCTTATGATTGAAGATTTAATCAGTAAGGTTTGCTCTAAAAAGGCTTTTTAATGACGCCTATATTAAAATACGATAAGAAAATAATGCAACTGATTTCCCTGGGACAGTATGAAGAAGCACTCTGGATTGCCGAAGAAGAATTGTGCTACGCCGAAAGTAATTACGGTCACCAACATCTCGAAACGGCTAAAGTACTCAACAATCTGGGGTGGATTTGTGATATTCTTAATAAGGATCAATCGGCCGAAGAATATTATCTGAAAGCTCTGGAAGTCAAAATCGCCGTCTGCGGCGGTACCTCGCACGAGTTGATTCCTACTCTGGAAAATCTGGTCAATTTTTTTACTAATCACAATCAATTAGCCCGGGCTTATGAATTTTTAGTGCAACTGATAGACCTGGCAGGAGTGCAAAACAAGTTCTGGCGTTTGCGCAAAGGGGTCTATCTCTGCCAGCTGGCCGAATTGGAAGAACAACTCGGATTTCCCGATAAAGCCGAAAATTTACTCTGGGAGAGCCTCTCATTTCTGCAAGCCAATTACGGTTTCGACCATCCCAACGCCGGTCGCGTTTTTGCTAAACTCGGTGCTTTCTTCGAACGACAGGGCAATTTGGCGCGCGCTGAATATTGCTACAACCGCTCCTTAAAACTGCTTAAGAAACATTTACCCTCCAATCATCCGGATGTCAAGTTTAGTCGCGACGGCTTATACAACATTTATTCCGAATTAGGTATAAAAGTCAAAATTCCCTGATTTGCATTTTCTTCAAATGATCATTTTGCACCTGGTTTCACTTTTTAATTTATATCATTATGAAAATTGCCGTTGATCAGTTCGCGCCGATTTGGGGCGAGATTAATACCAATATCGAAAATATCAGCCAAACTATTGCCAGCCAGGCGGCTGATCTCTGGGTTTTGCCGGAACTATGCACCACCGGTTATCTCTTTAGCAGTGTGGCAGAATTAAAGACTATGGCGGAAAATGTCAAAGAAGGCGCCACGGTTCAAGCACTCAGTAAGCTAAGCCGTCAACATCGAACGGCGCTGGTTTTCGGAATAGCTGAGAAATGTGGTGATCAAATTTTCAACAGCGCCGTGGTGTTAGACAGAGGTGAAATTTGCGCCGTTTATCGGAAAGTGCACCTTTTTAATGAAGAAAAAAAATTGTTTTCTGCCGGAACAGAAACGCCTCCGGTAATCGAAATTCAGGGCGTTAAAGTTGGTGTGATGATTTGTTTCGACTGGTTTTTTCCCGAAATGGCGCGCACCCTGGCTCTGCAAGGCGCTCAAATCATTGCCCATCCCGCCAATCTGGTTTTACCTTATTGCCAAACGGCGATGCTCACCCGCAGTCTGGAAAATCGCGTTTTTACCGCGACCGCTAACCGCATTGGCAGTGAAATGCTCGGCGATAAAAAACTGACCTTTACCGGGAAAAGCCAGATAACCAATCCGCGTGGCGCACTATTGGGACAACTCGAGGCCGATCGCCCCGGCATTTTAGTGCGCGATATAGATCCGGCTGAGGCGTTAGACAAATCTTTGACGCCGCTCAATGATATTTTCGAGGATCGGCGTCCCGAAATTTATCAACTGGGAAAATCGTCTGGGTGATGAAATCTTTACCAAATCCGGAAGAATTGCGTTTGGAAAATCAACGAATGCTGTGGCTGAGGGTTTATACCGACCGAGTAACCCACCGCCTGCAAACTATGTCGTTAGACGAACAGGAAGCAGTCAGCCTGCTCGAACAAGTCAAACAGGAAATCCTCCAGCGTTTTCCCGATAAAGAGCGAGCCTATTGTTTAATCTATGAGCGTCGTTTTAAAAGAATTCTGCAAAGGCGCGGATTGTTCTTACCACTGACGATTGAGAATGGGGAAATGAACTAAATTAATCAGGAGAAAAAATGAACTATCAGGATGCCTATGAATTACTCTGCCGCTATACTAAAACCGAGAGTTTGCGCAAACATGCCCTGGCCGTCTCAGCCGCTATGCGCCATTATGCCCGAATATTTAACGAAGATGAAGAATTTTGGGCAATTACCGGACTACTGCACGATTTCGATTATGAGATGTATCCCGATGAACAGAATCATCCCTATCGCGGCAATGAAATTTTAGCCAGTGAAGGCTACCCGGAAGAAATGCGAACGGCAATTATGGGACATGCTTCTTACACCGGCGTCCAGCGTGAATCTCTACTAGCCAAAACCTTATTCGCAGTGGACGAATTGAGTGGGTTCATTATCGCCGTGGCTCTGGTGCGTCCTTCTAAAAGCATTTTTGAAGTCGAGCCGCGCTCGGTGCAGAAAAAATTCAAAGATAAGGCTTTTGCTGCCAAAGTCAATCGCGAGGAAATCAAGCAGGGCATCGCTGAACTCGGCGTGGACGAAACCGAACACATTCAAAATGTCATTGATGCTCTGAAAAGTATCGCCCCGGAATTGGGGTTAGCCGGAAATTGAAATATGAAATACATAGCCAGCTCGATAGCTCTAAAATTTTCTGGTAATTGAATTCCTATTGTCTATCTGTCATTCAGAATTGTTATTATTGTATTGAAAATTGAAAACCTTTACTAATTCGGACGACCTGATGAGAATTATTCTATCGCAGGTCGCAAAACCCGGCCGCTACGTTGGCCACGAACTAAATGCTATTCGCAAAGATCACAGTCGCACTATGGCGACAATTGCGCTGGCATTTCCCGATCTTTATGACGTCGGAATGTCATATTACGGCTTCCAAATTCTATATCATATTTTAAATAGAGAAACCGACATAGCCGCGGAACGAGTTTATGCGCCCTGGCCGGATATGAGTCGCCAGATGCGATCTCGGCAACTCAAACTATTCAGCCTGGAGACCCGCACCAGTCTCGATCAATTCGATGTGGTGGGATTCACTTTGCCCTATGAATTGACCTACGCCAATATCCTGACGATGCTCGATCTAGCTCAAATCCCCCTGAAAGCTGAGGCCAGAAAGTCGTCCGATCCCTTCATCATAGGCGGCGGCAGTGGCGCTTACAATCCTGAACCGTTGGTGCCATTTTTCGACCTATTTGTGATTGGTGATGCTGAGGAAATTGTGGCGCCGCTGGTGCGTTTTCTGGCAGAAGGACGTCGTCGGGGCGCACCTCGCCTAGCGATTTTGGAAGAAGCTCTCCACCGTTTCGCAGGAATTTACGTTCCGGCGTTTTACGAAGTCGAGAATGGGCGAACAGTTCCGGCGACATCTTTTGCGCCAGCAATCATCCGAGCGAATAAAATCCGGACACTGAAGAGTGACTATTATCCCCAAGCGCCGTTGATGCCATTGGTCGAAATTGCCCAAGATCGGTTGGTGATAGAATTGATGCGGGGTTGTACCGAGGGTTGTAGATTTTGTCAGGCGGGAATGATCTATCGTCCGGTACGTGAGCGTCAGCCGGTGGATATTATTCGTCAAATTGACCAGTCTGTTCCTCAAACCGGTTACGACGAAGTTTCACTTCTGTCACTTTCGACTTCCGATTATAGTCGCATTATGCCGCTTTTAATGTATTTGGAACCGATATTGGAAGCTCAGAAAATTGGACTTTCCTATCCATCATTGCGACTCGACAGTTTCAGCGAAACAGTTGCCAGGTTGGGGACAGCTACTCGCCGTTCGGGACTGACCTTTGCGCCGGAAGCCGGTTCCGAACGATTGCGTCGCGTAATCAATAAACAAATAACCGAAGATAATTTGTTAAAAGCGGTGGCCATGGCTTGCCAGTATGGTTGGCAATTGCTGAAGCTCTATTTTATGCTTGGTCTGCCGACTGAAACCGACGCCGATCTAGAGGCGATAATTTCTCTCGTTCAGAGGGTTCTGGCAGTTAGCGGTAAACGTCTGGAACTGAATATCACGCTTTCGACTTTTATTCCCAAACCGATGACGCCGTTCCAATGGGTGGCGCTGGATGAGCCGGTCGAAATTCAGCGCAAGATCGATTACCTGAAACCCCGTTTGCGCGCCTTGAAAAATGTCAAGGTAATGGCGCGCGATCCGCGGGCATCGGAACTGGAAGGCGCATTAGCGCGGGGAGACCGCTGCCTCGCCGGCGTCATCGAAACCGCCTGGCGCGCAGGAGCCGGATTCGACGGCTGGCAGGAATATTTTGATCCGGTAAAATGGGACGAGGCTTTCCCAGTCAATAATCTCGATAAGCGACTGTTTACCGGCGAATTGGCAGCGGAACAAGCGTTACCGTGGGAACATATTGACTGCGGTGTAAATCGTGAATATTTATTGGATGAATACCGAAAAGCCGTGCAGGAGAGCAACACTTCCGACTGTCGCGATGGTTGTAATCAATGTGGCGTTTGTTTTAGCGGCGGTCCGGAAATGATTTTCGCCGAGGAAGGTTTGCCGCCTCAGCCAAATCCGCCCATCGTAAAAACTGATGCCGAATTAATTTCAATACGATACCGCCTGCATTATCGTAAATTTGGCAATGCTGTGTTCACCTCCCATCGGGACATTTTGCGCATAATGCCGGCTATTCTCCGCCGCGCCGGATTGGAGCCGATTTTCACGCAGGGTTTTAATCCGCGCCCGAAGCTGTCAGCCGGTTATCCGCTCCCGTTTGGCTACGCCTCGGAAGATGAGATAATGGATATTTGTTTGCAAAATGCTACCGAAAATCTCGCTGAGCGACTGAATCGAGCCCTGCCGGATGGATTCGAAGTGGTCAGATGCACGGAAATTTCTTGGCAATTGCCATCGGTATTTGCGGCTACGACCGGTTTCCAGTATTTAGTTCAGATCAATAACAGTATTGATCGTGAGCTACCACGGAGAATTGAAGAATTCCTGGCGGCACAGGAAATCGAGTTCCAGCGCGAAACTGGGGGAAATAAACAGAAATTAAACTTGCGTCCGTTTGTAGAAACTATCCGCCGCGAAGGTAGCAACCTTTGGATTGACATTAAAGTAATTAACGGACGCACTGCAAAAGTTAAAGAAATTTTACAGACGTTAAATATTGATGAAACTTACTGCCGGGTCATTCGGCAAAAAACTTATCTGGCGTCTGTCGAATAAAAATTTTAGGAACAAGTAAATGGAAAAAACAATTTTAATCAGCGAAACGGCTAAAGAAACCCGGATCGCAATTTTAGAAAACGGCGAACTGGTCGAATTTTTCGTTGAGAAAATAGATAAAAATCGCCTGGTCGGTTCAATTTTTAAGGGCAAAGTAGAAAACGTAATCGAAGGGATCCAAGCCGCATTCGTTGATATCGGCTATGAATCCAACGCATTCCTACCGTTTTCCGAGATCGAGGACTCGTCTTCGCTGGCATATATTGAAAACATCAGCCGAGACGAAGAAGAGGATGAGCAGGATATCGAAGATGATTTGAAACCGACGAAGAAAATTCACCTGCGCAGGGGCGACATCAACTTACAAAAAGATCAGGAAATTCTGGTACAAGTCATCAAGGAACCTTTTGCTAAAAAAGGGCCGCGCGTTACGACCAATATTTCTCTACCGGGGCGTTTCCTGGTACTGGTTCCCCATGCTGAATATATTGGCATTTCAAAAAAAATCCTTAATCCCAATGAAAAACGTCGCCTACGACGGATCGCCAAGTCTATTAAACCACCTGAATTCGGCTTAATAATCCGCACGGTTGCCGCGGGCAAGGACGCTAAGTCTTTACGCGCCGACCTCGATTCATTGATGGATAAATGGAAGCAACTTGAAGAAAAAGTAAAAAAAAGCAAAGCACCAGCTTGCGTTTATACCGATATGGAATTATCTTCGACGATAATTCGCGATCTACTGACTCCTGACGTTGACAAAATCATCGTAGATACTAAAGACCTGTATCGCAATATCTTGTCTTATATCAAGAGCACCTCTCCCGAATTCGTCAATAAATTGGAATATTACCACTCGAAGAATCCTCTTTTCGAGCAGTATAATATTGAAAAGGAGTTCGAAAAATCCTTAAATAAAAAGGTCTGGCTAAAAAGCGGTGGTTTTATTGTCATTGAACACACTGAAGCGATGACGACTATTGACGTCAACAGCGGCAAATTTATCGGTAAAAATGACCAAGAAGTCAACTCGCTTAAAATCAATTTGCAGGCGGCAAAGGAAATTGCTCGACAATTACGGTTGCGCGACGTCGGTGGTTTAATCGCCATTGACTTTATTGATATGGAGATGGAAGAAAATAAACGGCGAGTAGTTCAGGAATTAAAGCGCGAACTTCAGAAAGACCGGGCTAAGGTATCCGTCGCCAATATTTCCGATTATGGCATTCTCGAAATGACGCGCCAACGTACCCGCTTGAATCTGCTCCAATCCGTTAGCGAAGAATGTCCCACTTGCCATGGTTCTGGTCGAATTACTTCCAAAGGTTCTATGGTTACCAAGCTCGAAAGCTGGTTTCAGCGCTTCAAGCTCAAGTCCAATGAAAAACGCCTCGATTTACACGTGAATCCCGATTTTGCGGATTATTTAAAAGATACGACTAATAAGATTCTCCGGAAAATTCAATTACGAAATTTTATCCGCATAAAATTGGTCGAGGACAGCAATGTCAATATTGATGAATTTCGGGTTTATTCACGAAAATCGGGACGTGATATAACCGAGGAGTACTGAAATCTCAATGACCAGTCGCTGGGTAAGGATAAGCTGAGGTTGAGGTCAAGGTAAAGGCTGAGAGGAGAAAGGTTGAACCAGCGCGGAGGATAAAAGGAGACAGGAGACAGGAATAAGGAAACAGGAATTTTTTCACCACTAAGGCACAAAGGCAAGGAAAAGAGTTTAAGGTCGAGGTCGAGGTTGAAATCAGGTCACTGATCCGGCATTAGTAGGTAAAAAAACTTTGCGTACTTTGCGTCCTTTGCGAGAATGGCATTAATAGGTAACAGAACTTTGCGTCCTTTGCGCTCTTTGCGAGAGATGTTTAAAACTAAGGTTGAGGTTTAGGTTAAGGTCGAGGTAAAGGTTGAGAGGAGAAACGGAGAACCAGCGCGGAGGATAAAAGGAGACAGGAGACAGGAGACAGGAGACAGGAATAAGGAAACAGGAATTTTTTCACCACTAAAGCACAAAGGCAAGGAAAAGAGTTTAAGGTCGAGGTCGAGGTTGAAATCAGGTCACTGATCCGGCATTAGTAGTCAAAAAAAACTTTGCGTCCTTTGCGCTCTTTGCGAGAGCTGTTTAAGTTCTCGACCTCAGCCTCAGCCTACCTGACAAACACCATCTTATTCGTCTTACAATAACTACCGGCGCTAATCCTGAGAAAATACATTCCGGACGACACTATTCTGCCCTGACTATTTCGGCCATCCCATTCTACACTATAATAACCAGCCGGCTGATTACCCTTAACCAGTGTGGTAACCTTCTCACCTAGCATATTATAGACGGTTAACTCTACATAAACATCTTTCGGTAAGTCGTAGGATATAGTCGTTACTGGATTGAACGGATTGGGATAGTTCGGGTGTAAACAAAACTCCTTCGGTCCCAGCGTTGTGGCGGAAATCGCTCCGTGCAGTTCAGTTTTGCCCTTATAGTCAACATCTTCCAACTTATACCAGTAAGTTATTCCACTCTTGACATCATGATCAACATAACGATACTCATGCTTCTCCGAACTACTTCCCGCTCCTGGAATTAATTCTGCATTCAAAATTATAAATTCTAAATTGGTATTTGTACTGCGATAGATATTGAAACCGAGGTTCTCGATTTCACTTTCAGTAAGCCAACTGAGAGTGATGATCCCATTTCCGGGAGTAGCAGTGAAGGAAGTGAGCTCGACCGGAAGCGAGTAGTCTTGACTTTCATCTGGCGCGGAGCAATAGCTCCAGGCTCCGCCGGTTTGAACAGCGTAATCAGAACCTGAGCTGTTTGTAATCCTGAGTGCTAAATAGTTTCCAGTGGGGACCATAAAACCGCTGGCATCGGTCGTGTAAGTAAATACCGAATCAGTTCCAGTTCCAATTATAGTTGCATCAGGACCACCGGCGGTAAAATCACTCCCATCCCAGAAACCTATCTCAACTGTAAAAGTCTCGCCACTTGCTGGCGCTGAAGTGAAGACTATCTGACCGGTCCAGCTACCCGTACTTGAAAAGCTAACATCGGCGATGGTTGCCTGGTCGGCGATCCAGATTTGCGAATTACCACCGTTTATAATAACACTGTCCGGAGCTTTCGTCAGATCATCGCGATACATTTGGCTATCGCCGCTAAGCCACCAGGCTTGCAGAGAATAGTGGTCTGAGGTTGCCATTAGTGGATAGCCATCAGTCATCCCACTTTTGCTGTAAGCAGTGCTTCCAATTCCATCGCCATCGCCATCACTCCCTCCGTAATCGCTGTAATAATTACCGAGATGGTTCTTATGGTAATCGTCGCCGGTGTAGTGGTAAAATAGCGGAGTGGGTGAGTACCAGGTGTTGCCGGTACTGCTAGTGCCGACATCATAAGAATTTCCAGAAGAGTTACTTGATAAATTATTTAGATAAGTAGTGTTATAACTCGAATTATTCAGAAATATTCCATACTCACTGTTTGAATTACAAGTATTGTGTGAGATTATGTTGTCTTCAGAAAATGTTAAATTAATGCCACAGTCATTTGAATTAGATGTATTACCTGAGATGGTATTATTAGATGACATTAACAAAGTAATACCTACTGTATTTGATATACAGGTATTACCTGAGATGGTATTGGTGTTTGAATAATACAGCAAAATACCATATTTATTCTTATGATTATAATCAAAGCCACAGCAATTGCCCTGAATTGTGCAGCCAGTTACGGTAATATCAAGTAATATTCCGGATTTATCCTCCCCAGTCGCTCCGTATATGGTAAAGCCGCAATCCTCACCGCCGATGGTTACACTGCTTGCGGTTACCTCAAACACATAGTCGTTTGCGTCTGCGGCTACAACCGTGGTATTAGCATAGCCGTTCTCGGATTTGATGATCAGGCTTTTGGTCACATTCACATTCTCAGTGTAGGTGCCGTCATGAACGATTACTGTATCACCATTAGTTACCGCGTCTTTGCTTATTGCTCCTTGGATGGTCTTCCATGGAAGCTCTGTAGTGCCATTACCGCTTTCATCATTACCAGAAGTTGCAACATGCCAGATGTTTCCATCGGCGCTGGCTATTTCGGGGAAGGCGAACAAACCCAGGATTAGAAATCCTATTGTGAGGATAAAAAACTGTTTTCTTTTTGGCATCTTTCACTCCCCGTTTTTTGTCATTTGAAAATACATATTCTTCTCAATCCCGATTTTACAAAGCAATTTTAATCCTTTAAATGAAAATATCAAGCTTTTTTAAATATTGGTTGAGGTCAAGTTTAAGGTCAAGGTCGAGGTTGAGGTTGAGATTTCAGATCAGGTCACTGATCCGGCATTAGTAGGTAAAAAAAACTTTGCGTACTTTGCGCTCTTTGCGAGAATGGCATTAATAGGTAAAAAAAACTTTGCATCCTTTGCGCTCTTTGCGAGAGCTATTTAAGTAACGCTATTGTTACCGGTTACCTGTAACTCGTCTCCGGTTTTCTCACTCTTCGACAGGCTCAGAGTGACACCCTTCGACGGGCTCAGGGTGAAATTTCCTGTACTAGCCAAACCAATTTCCGACCCGCCGCAGGCGAGGCTAAATTGGTTTCAGCGTCTTGTTGATAAAACCAATTTGTCCCGATCCGTCGGGATGAAAATTGGTTTTGGTACAATAGTCAAAAAAAACTTTGCGTCCTTTGCGAGAATGGCATTAATAAGTAAGAAAACTTTGCGTACTTTGCGCTCTTTGCGAGAGCTGTTTAAGTTCTCGACCTCAGCTTCTTTTCCCTATTTTCCTTTTCCTTCAAGCGGTAAGAGGCGATGTCCCTCAAAAACCGTCAG
>DAOTJS010000020.1:0-39068 GCA_035448825.1 Fidelibacterota bacterium | reverse complement strand
CCAGATAAACCGTCCAGAGCGCATTGGATTGGATGCTCGTTTCGTCAAGAGGTTCGCAAAGGTAATGTTGGATTCCTTCGATACTGGCAGTTGTAATATATCGGGGAATCTGGGGTATGACAAATAATCCAGCGTCATAAGTAGATACCCACATCCGGTCCGATTGATCAATTAATAATTTTGTGATTATTTTAGTGGTAGATGGTTTTTTGCCTTTGCAAAAAATCGGTACTTTCCGGAATTTTTGTGTATTAACGTCCAATCGCTGCAGTCCGTCACCCCAGGTGCCGATCCAGAGATTGCCCGATCGGTCCTCGCCAATAGTAATAACGGCACTGGTACCGGCTTTGGGTAATTCCGTAGTTTCGTGACGATAGCAAGTAAAGGATTGAGTTATCCGATTAAAGCGGTAAACTCCTTCCTTTTCGGTCGCAATCCAGAGTTGATCGCGACTATCATTGTAAATGTCATGAATAATAAAATCACCCAGGCCATTAGGATTATTCGGATCAGGTAGATAGTTCCGGAAAGTGTCCGTCCGGGGATCATAACAGCTTAGTCCGCCCTCCGTGCCGATCCAGATTTGCCCGTAATTATCCTCAGTAATACAACGTATGCGATTATCAACTAACGAATTGGGATCGTTAGATTTGTGACGAATTCTAATAAAACAATCTCGCGCCCGATCATAGCGATTCAAGCCGTCAAGAGTGCCAATCCACAAAATTCCGCGACTGTCTTCATACAAGGCATTGATTACATTATGGCAAAGACTGGTCGTATCTCCCGGAATCGGTCGGTAAGCCGTGAAGCTATATCCATCGTATCTATCCAAACCATTCAAGGTTCCAAACCACATAAATCCCTGCCGATCCTGAATAATCTCGATCACGGAATTATGGGATAAGCCGTCTTGAGTCGAAAGATGCTCAAAACGCAAAGTCGGTAATCCAGCGCTGAAAACCTTGCTATTTAAAGCCAGCAAGATTAGCGCAATGGTCAAACCTGACGTTTTTCTCGGAATACTACCCATAGGATTTGATGCCCAAGGCAATCATTCATAAATTCAACCGCATCACAGGGAATTATCCCCCATTTTAATTTCCCATTCGATAAATCGAATAACTAACTCCTGGAATTGTCAGCTGGTAATGTTTGCCTTCCAGATTGAGGCTTGACTCCTTTCCAGCCAATAATTCAAACTGAGAAAATACCGGTTTGAGACTGAATCGGGCGGTTGCTTCTTTATTAGCCGGATTCAAAATAACCAGCACTGTTTCTCCTTCACAAGCCCGGGCATAGACAAAAGGATACTCTCCTTTTTTGGCATAAACCGGCACAAATTCGGAGTAAGCTCGCAAGGCTTTCGAACTCTTACGTAATTGGATAAGATTTTTTACTCGATTTAATAATGAATTAGGATCGTTCTGCTGATCAGCCACATTAGGAGCATCAGCGACAAGATCAACCGGTAGGTACAATTTTGCCGGATCAGCAGTCGAAAATCCCAAATTTTTACCTTGAGACCATTGCATTGGAGTCCGCGCTCCGGCGCGCGGTGGATAGGCGCCCTCGACGTTCGGTAAATCATAAAGCTGGCGCATTCCAATTTCATTTCCATAATAAATAAATGGAATCCCGGGCATTGTCAATGAGAAAGCAAAAATAATCTCCAGATCGTCGTCGGTACGTTCGATATTTAAACGCGAAAGGTCATGATTTCCCAGCGGCAAATTAATATAGCCCTTGCCAACTGTCTGGCGATATTGCTCTAAATAACTAGCCAAAAATTGAGTAATATCACCCTTGCCTTCCCGATCAAAAAAACTATGGCCGTCGGAATGGCCATTCATAATCCGCCAGCTCTCTTTCTGTAAAAGATCATTGTAACCCGTAAACCAGTGAAAAAAATCGGCGTGGAAACCACCTCCATCGAGTGCAGCTACTGGATATGACCACTCCGCCACCATAAAAGCTTGGGGATATTCTTCGTCTATAATCTTTCTGATTTTCCGCCAGAATATTTTGGTGCCTTCATCACGATTCGCATATTCGGGATCACTTTCGCCAATATGAGCATTCTTGACCAATGCCCCTGCCATATCAGCCCGGAAACCGTCCGCACCCATATCCATCCAGAAACGCAAAACCTTCTGCAATTCCTCCTGCAACGCCAGCACATCCGGATGGTCTATCGGCAACATCCAATCGCACTCCGGTTTAGCAAAACCGAAATTCAAAGCCGGCTGACTCCAGTAAAAATTGCGCATAAATTGCCCGTTCCGTCGGCTATAGCCTTTAATAAAAACATCGCGGTAGGCTTCCGGTGGATCCAGCCAGGTATTGTTCGTCCAGATATACCAATTCGAATATTTATTCGGCTCCTGACGGGCAGATTCCTGAAACCAGGGATGTTCGATACTGGTGTAGCTAATGACATAATCGAAAAGGACTTTTAGTCCGCGTTTTTCGGCTTCCCCAAATAAACGTCGAGCATCCTGGTTGGTACCGTAGCGCGGCGCCACTTGGTAATAATCGGAAATATCATACCCGGCGTCATTAAAAGGTGATTCGAAAAATGGATTAACCCAGAATCCGTCAACGCCGAGACTCTGCACATAATCCAATTTTTCAATAATCCCCTTCAAATCACCAATGCCGTCGCCGTTGGAATCGTAGAATGTCTGCGGATAAATTTGATAAAACACAGCATTATGCAACCATTCAGGACCGGGCGGCACAACTGATTCTCCGGTTATTTCCGCTGAATCAATAGAAATATCCGCTTCGGATTTATCTTTACTGCATCCTGCAATCAGCATTAAGGTCAAAATAATTGTCAACATCCGACGATTCATAAATTCCTCCAGTTATTTCAGGAGTTGATCAAACTCCCGGCAATTTCACCTGCTTTTTTACCATCAATCATAAAGAAACCTGCCAATAATATTCCTCTTGAAAAACAGTTCAATATTAGGATTTATCCAGTAATCAATCAAATTTTATTACAAAACCACCGTGTTTTTCCAGCTTAATTGATAGAGGGCTTCGAGGAGAAACCCGAATTTCTTTCATCATAAAAGAATGTCCATCAGCCGCATCGGTAATTAGTTGACCGGTATGGTCTTCTTCCAGAAAATTACAATTTAATTTCAGCTGTCTAGCGCCATCGGCGCCATTTATTCCGGCTAAATACCAGTTTTGCCCCGACTTCCTTGCCAGCACTACGAATTGGCCCGGAAAACCGTCAATAAAACAAGTCTCGTCCCAGCTAACCGGAACTTCTCTTATAAAATTTCTGACATAATCCGGAACAAGCGCCATACCGGCCGGAATTTCCGCAAAATGCTGAATTCCCGACCAGAATATAACTGAAGTAGCCAGTTCAAAACCATTCGTGGTCACTCGCCGAATATTAGGTATTTCCGAAAAGCAAACCGGCGTAAAATCTATCGGATCGAAAACATTGCGCGTAAAGGGCAAAAGGCAGGCGTGAGTCGGCTCCCGGTCGGCATCAGCCTGATCGAAAGTTATAAATTCAAAACCGCGCACCGCCTCCATCGTCAGCAGGTTGGGATACGTTCTCTGCCAACCGCGTGGTAAGGTAGCGCCATGACAATTCACCACCAGACCGAATTGCGCCGCATCTTCAAAAATGTCCTGATAGTAGGTCATCATTGATTGCCCATCACCACCGAAGAAATCCACTTTAATCCCGCGAATTCCCATCTTTTTGAGGCGTGCGAATTCTCTAAGGCGATCGCTATGAGTCAGCAATTTACTTTTCGGGCTGTAAGTTGTGCTATTCCAGTCACCGGAAGAATTATACCAGAGCAGAATTCCAACGCCTTTGGCTTGAGCGTAAGCCGCCAGTTCCGCGACTTTATCATAACCGATTTTCCAGTCCCAATCGGCATCTATCAAACAATATTCCCAATTCATTTCAGCGGCATAATCAATGAATCTTTTTTGCACTTCAAAAACTGTGGAATCATCTTTAAGAAGCACCCAGCTCCACGACGAGCGACCCGGTTTGACATAGTCAATTTCTTTCAATCGAGCCGGTTCGGCCAGGTCCGTTCCGAGAGTTGATTCGACAATATTTTTCAACCCTTTGCCGATCGTAATAATCCGCCAGGGGGTGCTCCATGGTAGAGGTGAAGTCGGTAACCAAATCCCACCCGGAAAAGTTTCCAAATCCGATGGAAAATCAATATAAAAAATATGACTCGTCGAATCCTGTTGCAACCGGCATCCGCAGTAATTGCGATCGGGCGCCGTCTCACTGATCAGCATCCAGAAATCGCCATCCTGAAAGAGCGCCGGAAAAACCCAGCCGGGTGCTCTAAATGGCAACTTATCTATCGCAACATTCTGCTGGTAAATTTCTTCATAGGAAGGATTGGTCTGGCACCAGCCCGATTTAGCCGCCGCCAATGGCTGAATAAACGCTTTAGCTTGAGGTGAAAAATGAAACTCGCTGATCTCCCTAGCAATGGTTTTGGGTTCATCCGCAGTATCTGGGAAAATGTAACGATAGGCTACTCCGTCATTCGAAGCGCGAAAAACTACATCAATTTTTTGATCGTTCCGGTTGGTCAGAAAAAACCTTTTCTCATTACCGCTATAAGCATAATGACTTTTTTTGCCATGTGGCATCCGATAATCGTAATTAATCGGGCAGGACGTCGAAACCGAATCCAGCTTTAAACCTTCGCTAAAATCGGCATCTTCCCGCACCAAGCCTAACTGGGATACCTGAATAATTTTCTTACCGTGATAGGCAATCTGGTAAGTAGCCTCCCCTTTCTGGGATACATCAAATTCGACAGTAATATTACCATCTGGACTTGTCAGACGATGACTAACTATATTGGTTCCACTACAACTCTTCATCACTGAAAATGCTGAAAATGTCATCAAAGCTGTAAAACTTAAGGTAATAATTTTCATTTTATCTAATACCCCTATCACTATTTATTCACAATGACTTAGTTCTAAGGTTTGTGACTACTTTCCACTAGCAGATATTGCACCGAAAAAGACGGTAAATCAAAAACCAGGGGCTTTTTGATTTTAGTAGAAAAGGCTTTGATTTTTTCAAAATTTGCAGGTCCACCGGCCGGCAGCTCTGGACCAAAACCATTTATGAAAACCTGCGATGAAAAATCGCCATTGTCCGTTCCGCCGGTCAGAAGATACCAGTAGCAGCGCCGACCGGGTTGAAAATTGGCAAATTCCAGCTCAACCGATTGGGGAGAATTTCCCTTATTGACCAGAATAATCCCGGCTTCGCCGGAACTGAAGTTCGAGGCATAAGCGACCACGTCGCTATCACCGACGACATTGGCATTTACCAGATGATCACCACAAAATCGCTGAAAATAAGTCATATAATAGAAAACCGGTCGGGGATTCCAGCGCGGCACATTCGGTTCACCGCCCTGCGAAAACATCCCGTGATCGTTGCCATCGTCCCAGTTATTCGCCAGATTCCAGCGGCAAGCAAGACCATATTTATCCTTAATCAATTCACCCAGCACCAGAACGGAATGGATGCCATTGATGTAGCTGACCTGCTGTTTCGAACCGACGGCAAAAATATTCCACTCGGTCAAGCCTACCGGTTTCATTTTTACTTCATTTATTCGGGCAGTCTCCTGCATAAAAGTCATCATCTCCCGCGTCACCGGTATGGCGGAATTCAGAATCGTACCGACTGAAGAATTTTCATTCCAAGGTGTGTAATAGGAATGAATCACGAAGAAATCGGCCGCGTCTCCGGCTTGCTTAAAAAAGCCGGAATTCCAGGTCTTTTCCGTCGGTGTATGCCAGTCGTGCGCCGATTCGAGCAAACCGGCTCCCAACTTGATTTCCGCGCCAATCGAACGAGCGGCGGCACGCATCGAATCAGCAAAAACTTTGAAATGCTGTCCGTATAATTCGCCGGTAATAATTTCCGGCTGACCGTCTTTATTATCGGCTGTATTTATTTTATATCCAGCCTGCCAATTGCCGAAATTCTCGTTGCCGATTTCCCAGTACTTCGTTCGACCATTATCATAGCGCACCCAGTCAGCCGCATATTTTGCCGCAGTGGCAACCGGATTTTTACTCTTGCTATATCGAGCATAACTGTAATTCACACAAATCAATCCGCTACTATTGGTCATTTCCAGCATTTTATAGTAATTATCAACTGAAAGTGTGATTGCGGTATCATTCCGCCCGAACCAGAACTCTTCGCGGTAGGGCTTTTCGACGCCGCCATAAAGCGGATCGGGCACATCCTCCGGCAGTTGACCGGGCTGATTATTCCAGAAAAATAGGTTACTCAAATTTCCACCCGGATAGCGCAGGATTTGCGGCGCAAGTTGCTTCAGGTAACCAATCAAGGTTGGTTCATTGACCATCTGGGTCATATAGACATTGGCATTATGACCGTAAATATATCTGGGAACCCTGGTCAATGTATCGCCAAAATCAATTTCAACCGTCACAGTTGGACAGGACGGCGTTAACGTGACTTTCTTAAAAGACGGTACTGTGGCTTTCTTCGGCTGAAAATCATCCAGAAAAAAGCCCTGCGGAGGTTCCGCTCCGACTAAAATCCTGATTCCAATTCCTAAAAGAATTATACCCCACCAAGATCTTCGCAACACGATTTCCCCCTATAAAGTTATCGGTTTTGTGAAACTCTTTAAGCAATCAATTCAATACAATTGGGACAAATTTTTATGATTTTTCTCTCATTCACTTAATTAATACCTCTCGAATTAATTCATAATTTTGGTGTTTTAATATATCTTTCTCTGCTAATTCTGCAAGTTGGAACAAATAGGGCAAACGTCTTTTTACATTTTCTACAAGTTTTTCATCTTCGAAAATTTCTATTAGGTGATTTGACATTTTTTGTTACTCCTTTTGTGTATGGGCTAATTTTGAAAATTGTTTCCAACATAGAAGAAGTCCCGCTGAAGATGGAATTTTGGCGAGTGCCGTAATACAAGAATCTTTTATGCTGTATTATACACCAGATCCAATATAATAATGTTGTGATTTTGTGGACGCAATTTTTTACTAAATGCCTCATGTTTTATTCACTTCTGAGACGATTGTTGTTTCTCAATTAAGCAATTTACTGATATTTCTAATGCTTTGATATCTTCAATGAAATTTGACAGATTTATATTACTTCCGCGAAAACTTGGATCCATTTTGAAGAGATCCCATTTTTCTATAAGATTTTCTACTTCCTTAGTTTCACAATTTGAATTTTCATCAAGCAATGTGCGATATTTTCTTATTAAACTATTAAAATTCTGAATTTCTTTACTAAACCTCAAGAAATCTAAACCAGTCACAAATGGAAATGAGAGATTACCAATTAAGGAAAAAACAGTCCCTACAACTAACAATGCGTTCATAATAAAAAGTATTATAAAAGGATTTAAATTCCACCAATTTATTTGAACATAAAACGGTAAACATAGGAAAAATACGAAAAACAGTAAGCTTATCAGGACACAACATAGCCTGAAAAGATCCCTTTTGATTTCACAAACTCTATGGATGCGCCAATATTTCTCTATTTTTTGATAGCAGATATCCAAAAGAAATAACGAAACCACTGTACCAATCAACATGCACAAAAAAGACCATTTATTAAACCCGTTAAATAATAAAACTGTCAAAAAAATTCCAATAGGAAAAACAAAAAATATAAAAAACATAAATCCGAACCAATAGATGAAATCCGACAGTTCTAATAACATCCTAACTCTTTCACTTTTAACAGAACCGCTAAAAAGATCAGGTTTAAGAATTGTATACTGATAGACTAAAACTATAAGTAAAAGTCCTAAAAGTATAGCTACAATCTGGGCAAAATCTTCATAAATATTGGTATAATTATTAGTGATTGGCACTTGATAGTTGTAATACTTAGGTATCAAATTAATTCCGCTTATAATTAATGCTAAGGAGGTTATTAATTTGAATTTTGACATTTTAAGTCTCTTATTGGATACTCTACTCAATACTATATTATTCATTGATTTCTCATTTTTTAGGCACCTATAAAAATTTTGTATAACGTTTCCTAGCTTTACAGAATGCTCTAAAATCAGCTTTAGATTCTTGAAAGAATTGCACTATCGGCTACCCTCTTTAGATTAAAAGCCAATTGTGAAAGATGTGCTTCACCATCTCTCAATTCAGCAAAATCCTTCTTATTGCGTAATGGATGCTTGACTCGATTATTAAAGAGACGAAGACTCTGAATATCTGCCTGGGTTAATCCGGTTAAAGCAGAAGCTGTAGCATCGAAAGTCTTTCCTTTTCGGTCTGTGTCTGCATTCACCGCTTTTTCAAATGCATTGTATAAAGACTTGTAGAAGGATAGTCCATTAGAAGACATTAAAGCCTCCCTATATCTTTTAATAGATTCTAAAACGTTTAACTCCAAAAGGCTTCGGTTTGTTGTATCAAAAATTCTAGCTGTAAGAAGCCTATTTGCTACATTGAGGACTTGGGCTTCGTCTAGACTGAGTTTAGTTATGTAAAGCGTGCTGAAACTATCTTCTATATGCATTGTCTCCGTTATGGTAATATGCTTACTGGTAGGAGTATCAAAATCCTCAAATTTCGATGGTACCTCACCTAATTTGAGGGAAGCGGGAAGATAATTAGTTTGAAAAGGTGAAAAAAGGATACGTGGATTCGTTAAAGAACAAGAAATTGCCAGAATAAAACTGGCTTGCTCTGCAGTGAGGTTCTGTACACCTCCACAACCGAGATCAGCTGCATCTCTTACAGTAAATCGGTGAACTGAGCGAGGACTTCCCTCAAAATTTTCCACACTAAGATGTCCCACCGAGTTTTCAATGGTTATTTCTACTTTCGTTCTGCCTGACGGTGTTGCTGGATTTCTAACAATTGCTGCTGTTAGTTCTATAGTTAATGTGTCCATTATAATTTCTTCCTAATTAGTGCATATCGCCTAGCTATCAAACCACACATTTTTTAGAACCTTTCTTTAATTTCTGCATGATGGATACTGTATTGGGACTATTTTTCTTTTAGCGTTAACTCTCATCCAGAACCTTTCGTTAAAATCTTACTTTTCAAATTCATATCTTTTTCGCTTCAGCATTTTATTTTCCAATCAAATCAATTATACGAACAAAATGATTCAATTTCAAAAATCTTGGAGCTAACTCGAATTATCTAGAGCGGACTCATTTGAGTAAAAGCATCTTACTGGTATCAGTGAAATGTTCGCTGGACAATTGATAAAAATATAAGCCGCTGGATAATTGCGAAGCGTCAAATGACACTTCATAATAACCAGACTTTTGTAACTCCTGCCGGATGATAGTAGCCACTTCACAACCATTCAAATCATAGACTTTGACGGTCACTTTTCCGGTTTGCGGTAAATAGTAGGAAATTATAGTCTGCGAATTGAAGGGATTGGGATAATTCTGGTTGAGCACAAATTCATTGGCGATTTTAGGTTGGTCTTCATCCTTAACGCCTACCGGAAACACCGTCAAATTGACACCGTCCATAATGGCTTTCACCAGATTCGGATAAGCCTGCGTGCCGTCGGCGCGATTAAAAATACCCGAGCCGTGATTGCCGGTAAATCCATTATCCCAGTAGAAGGGAACCAGACCATGAGCGACCATCGAGTAAGTAACGTAATTAATATAATAGCGCCGAAATTCGGCATGCTGGGCATTGAGTTCGGCACTACCAAGATTCAGCCTCGACGTCGCACAATATTCACCCAAAATTACCGCATAGCCTTTATCTATAAAATTAGTTTTCATTTTATTGAACTGGCCGTCCGCCCAGGATTCGTTAGCCCAGGTCTCGGTTCTTGTGGGGTCAGTGGCGTACTTTCCCCATTGAATAATTTTGTCATCTTCGTTTAAGGTAAAATTATAGGGATCATAATAATGCACTTCCACCATCAAACGATTGGGAACGACATCCTTGGGAATTACAAAATAACTGACGGTACAATTAATATCGGTTCTATAACCCTGAACCAACAGATGACGATAATAATTGCGCCCACCGGTAGCACGAACGGTATTGACGAACACCTGATTGTACATATTCTGGACGGTATAATACTCTTTGGTGGGAGTTCCCCAATTACCCTCTTTCATCACTTCGTTGGTACCGGCAAACAAAAGGTGATCGTCATAATCCCGAAAATAGACGGCAATCTGTTGCCACATCGTCGCCAAACGGTTTTTCACATACGCCGAGTCGGCATAAGTCGGTTGAATCCAGCCATTGTCCCAGTGTTCATTGATAATGGCATACATCCCGCTACTCAGAACGTACCACACCACTTCTTCAACTCGCTCCAGCCAGGACTCTTCGATTATAAAAGTAGATTCATCCGAATGTTCTCCCCAGGCAACCGGGATTCTGACTGCATTGAAGCCGGCGGCTTTCACGGAATCAATCAACCACTGAGTTATCAACGGATTACCCCAGGCAGTTTCGCCGCCGATAGCTTCCAGTGAATTTCCGACATTCCAGCCCGGAATCATTTCTTGAGCCAATTCAAGGGAAGTAATATTGCGCATATCGCTCGAGTCAGGCGGAATATAATCATCTTCCTGCCCCAAAACCGTAATAAAGAGTATTAGCGAGATAATGCCAATTGCAAAAATTGGACATTTTTTGCGATTAAATATCAAAGTCCGCATTTTAAAACCCTTTTTATTAGAAATAATTTTTTAGCCAGATTGTCATCCTCTGCTAGATTTTCTAAAATAGACCTGCCTGAAATACCGATTCGAGATGTATTTACCCCCAATTATTTCAAATTTTAAATAGCATCTCAATACGCGATCAGTAATTTTTCATTTTACCCGAATTCTGGCAACAGCCGGCTCTAAGCCCTCGGAATTAGCAATAACTGTAATTTGCCCCGGCGTTCCTCTGGACTGGATAACCGCTAAACACAATCCGTGAAAAGCTTTTCTATAGTTGGCTTTAAACGGTTCGTGGCTGATCTGACTGCCGTTATCAACTCCGGCGATAAAGCCCGGTCCTACGACCTCGAAATTAATCAGATTATCGGCAAGTGGTACAATCGTACCTTCGCTATCAACGACTTTTACCGTAATAAACGCTAGGTCTTTCCCGTCGGCTTTAATGACATTGCGATCGGGCTCCAGCAAAATGCCGGCCGGTTCACCGGCAGTTTTAATTATTCTGGTCAAATCGGCAGAACCCTTTTTATGCGCCACGGCTTTCAGGGTGCCGGGTATAAATTCGACTCGCCACACTAATTGATAAACCCCATCGGTTTTTTGCTTTTTACCCAGCGATTGATCATTCAGGAAAAGTTCAACCTCATCGTAATTCGTATAAGCCCAAACGTCCACCAATTCGCCTTCTCGCCAGTTCCAGTGCGGAAAAATGTGCAATACCGGTTGCTCAGTCCATTCACTCTGGTAAAAATAGTAACTATCCTTAGGGAATCCCGCCAGATCAATGATTCCAAAATAGGAACTACGCGCCGGCCATCCGTAAGGAGTCGGCTCGCCGAGATAATCAAAACCGGTCCAGATATACAATCCCGAAATGAAATCATACTTTTTCACAATTGACCACGTTTCGGCATGAGTTGAACCCCAGGGCACGTGGCAATTATCGTAAGCCGAACACGAGAAGTCCGGATTACCGCCGGTAAAAGGAAGATCCCAGCGAATCGGCCAGATGCGAATGCTATCCGAAGGCATATCATAACTGCCACGGGTCGCGATTACGGAATGGGTTTCGGTGGCGATAAAGCACTTGCCCGGGTAGGTTTTCGGAAAGTCGGCAAATTTATCATGCGCATAATTATAGCCGATCAAATCCAGCGCATTAGATTTTATGACGGGGTTTTCGGGACTCTGATCGTTACAGGCGGCTGTGATAGGACGGGTTGGATCGAGATTTCTGGTAATTGCGGCTAATTCCTGCGTAATCTCCAAGCCGCTGGGATTGCTTTTATCCCACTGTTCCATCACCTCGTTTCCGATGCTCCAGAAAAAAACGCTGGGGTGATTGCGGTCGCGCCGAACCAGGTCTGCCATATCGCGCGCGTGCCATTCATCGAAATCGAGATGATAATCGTATTTTGTTTTCGCTACTCGCCAGACGTCAAAAGCCTCATCCAGTACAATGAATCCCATCCGATCGCACAAATCTAACAATTCCGGCGCTGGCGGATTGTGGGAGGTGCGAATCCCGTTACAACCCATAGACTTCAATAATTCCAATTGCCGTTCGATGGCGCGGGTATTAATTGCTGAACCTAGGCAACCAAGATCATGATGATTGCATACACCTCTGATTTTCACCGGCTTACCGTTCAGTGAAAATCCCTTTTCGGGGTCGAATTTGAAATAACGAATTCCGAAAGAAGTGGTATAGTCATCCCAGACTTTCTCTGCTCCGCTAATTTGGGATACAGCCTGGTATAAATAAGGACGTTCATCAGACCACAACTTTGGTTTTTTCACTGATAATTCCTGCTCGATTTCAGTCACGGTATCCTTTGGTAATTTTTGGGAAGTGCTCGCCTTGGTAATTAACTTCCCGTCGGCGTCATAAATGATGGTATTCAAGACAACTTCCTGGTCGAGACCGGTTTGATTCCTAACGTTGGTTTTAATGTTGATTTTTGCGGCTTCTGCGCTGACTTCCGGCGTAGTAACAAACGTACCCCATTGATCTACGAATACCTTATCGGTGACTACCAACCAGACATTGCGGTAAATCCCGGATCCCGAATACCAGCGCGAATTGGGTTGCTGAGAATTATCAACCCTGACAGCCATTATGTTGGTTTTGTCACCGTAGTTGAGATAAGGTGTCAATTCATATCGAAAAGAGCTGTAGCCATACGGTCTTTTGCCTAAGTAGTGACCATTTATCCAGACTACACTATTGCGGTACACGCCGTCAAAATCAACGAAAACACATTTATCTTTATCTGCATCAGAAACGCTAAAAGTCTTGCGATACCATCCAATTCCGCCAGGTAAAGCGCCGCCACCCGGCGTAGCGGGGTGATCTTCGCTAAATTCACCTTCAATACTCCAATCGTGCGGCAAATCCAAAATCCGCCAATTGGAATCGTTATATTCCGGCTTACTCGCCTCACTTATATCTCCCAGATTAAATCGCCAACTTTGACCAAAATTCTCGATCTTTCTGACTGCCTTTCGGTTATCAGAGCACTGAGTAATAATCAGTGATGCAAAAATAATCATCAAAATAACTTTGAATCCTATCCCTTTCATAAATACCCCCCATATGTTATTTAATTTTTAGCGATAACTCCTGACCGTTATATCTCACGGTTTTATCCGGCTCGAGAGCAAAGTCAAGACCAGTCATCTTATCCGGGCTAATCCGTATAATCTGGAAAGTTCTTTCCTGCAACATTCCTGGAAATTCGCCCTGACGCTTTCCAATCGTCAACGTCTGAGTTTTTTCGGAATAAACCAGTGGAATAGTGGCAAATTGCCCTTTTTCATAATTATAATTGATCCCTTCGTCCTCGTAAAGTTCGAACTCGGCGTCCCGGCCGGTATAGACATATAAAGTAATTGGATCTGCGGGTTTTTCAGTGGAATACTGAATTTCCGGTCCGTAAGGAATAATCGAACCCTCCTTCACAAATATCGGAATATCATTATAAGGTGCATCGGCTACAATCGTCTGACCGCCGACGAAATATTTCCCGGTTTTCAACTCATACCAACCGGTGCCGTTCGGTAAATAGACCGGGCGCGTGCGGGCTTTATATTCTGTTACCGGATTAATGAGCAAAGCCGGACCGAACATAAATTGATCGCCGATATTTTGAACTTTCTTATCTTGACCGAAATCCATCACGAGTGCACGCATAATCGTGTAATCGTTATGCGTTACCATACCCGCTAGTGAATAAATATAGGGCATCAAGCGATAGCGAAGGTAGTCGTATGCCAACATTGCCTGATAGGCGGGGTGAACTTCTGGCGCAACGTTATAAATTTCACGATAGGGATATTCTCCATGAACCCGGAAAAGCGGACAAAAGGTAGCAAACTGAAACCAGCGGGTCATTAGCTCGCGCCATTCTTCTAAATTTTCGCCGGTGGCATTAACAAAGCGAGACTCGACTGCAAAACCACCAACATCCGTCGTCCAATAGGGAATTCCAGATAGACAAAAATTCAAACCGGCCGGAATCTGGGTCTTCAGATCGTACCACCGAGCGGCAACATCACCGCTCCAAGTCGCGGAGGCAAACCGCTGTTGTCCGGCGAAAGCCGAACGAGTTAGAATAAAAACCCGCTGATCGGGATTGGTTCGCCGCTGGTTTTCATAAATTCCCTGGCAATGAACTAACGAATAGGTATTCAAATAGCGAGCGGCCGTACCGATGGCGGTCGGGTGCATCCGCAGAAGAGTCTCCTCGCGCGATAAATTGGAGTGAATATCCGGCTCAGTAGCATCCAGCCACCAGGCATCGAAACCCTTACTGAACAATTTCTCATTGATTTGTTGCCAGTATAAATCTCTAGCTTCCGGACTATAAGGGTCATAAAATGTGGAAACGTAGCCGGGTCCAACCCAATCTCTCTGGTTCTTTTCGACATTGCGCATATATAAACAACCCTTCTCCAGAAATTGCTGGTAATTTTTCGTTCCCACGTAAAACTTTGGCCAGACGGAAATCATAATGTGGGCGTTGAGTTTTTCGTGCAGTTCTTTGACCATACCATCCGGATCGGGAAAGCGAGCCGGATCGAATTCGTGGTCGCCCCATTTATCCTCTTCCCAGTAGAACCAGTCCTGGACAATATTGTCCAGTGGAATCTGGCGCTTGCGAAATTCCCGCACAACCGAAAGCACCTCTTCCTGAGTCTGATAACGCTGGCGGCATTGCCATAAACCCATTGCCCATTTCGGCATCAGCGGCGCTTGACCGGTAATTTGGCGATAGCCGTGAATTACTTCATCGAGATTATCGCCATAGATAAAGTAATAGTCAATCTGGTCAGCAACCTCCGAATAAAGCGAAAGAGTATTGGCATAATCTTCACGGGTGGGTGTCAGACACTTGAGACCAATATACCCACCTTGATGAATCCATTCAATCTTAATCGAATAGCGTTTCCCGGCTTCCATAAAAATTTCCGGAAAATGCGTCCAGGGTAACCAATTCTGACGCCAATTATCCACAACTAACGAGTCATTCAGCCACATTTTAGTATAGCCGCAACAATAGAGTCGAAATTTATGAATGCCGGTTTCAGCAGATTCGATTGCCCCGCTCCAGCGCACACTCGCTACTTGATCGAATCCGGCGGGAAAGGGATCGTTGACGTCAATAAACTCGTGTTCGATGCGTGGTTCACGGCGAGTTGTAAATAGTTTTTTAAATCCGTCGTCCTTGAAATATTCGGCAGTTAGACCACCCGGTTTACCTTTCTTATCATATAATTTGAAACTAGTTAACGACTCGAAGTCGCGGATATCGCCGAATTTGGTGCGTGAATTATTGTCCCACAAAATACCATAATTACGGCTGGAAATCAAAAATGGCACGGCTACCACGATATTATATTGCCAGAGATCGACAGACTGTCCTTTATAATTCATCAATCCGTTCTGGTGTTGTCCCAATCCGTAAAAGGCTTCATCGGCAGGCGAATCGAAAAACTGTTGAATATGATAAGTCTGTTCGCCCATCACTTCCGCCGCAGTAAAAATCTTGCCACCGCTGGCTTTCTCCTGTAAAATTAGTTCGCCGTCGGCTTTATGAAAATTAACCGTGCCTTTAGTTTTCGATATTTTCACCAGCAGTTTGGCAGTTGCTAAAATTACCGTATCCTCATTTTCTTGTAAAGTCCAATTAACCGATTCGGGCAACCGAGTGGAATAAGCCTGCTCCACTATCAAACTGGGACGTTCCGAAAAATCGGACCCAGGTGTAGCCTGGACGTGAATAATGTCATCGTCGCAGACCCGAATCTTTATTAATCTAGGTGAAGTAGTAGTCTCTTTCGGTAACTCGATAATGACTCCATCCGGTAGTTTTTGCATTCCGGCTTCGGCAATCAAAAGCGCGCCGGAAATCAACAACAGCGCTAAAGCCGGCCCCAAGCTAATTTTCATTTGTTCACCTCTTATTTTAAAATTTCAAAAGCCGTAAATCCATACTTTAATATAATCAATTATTATGGCTGATGGCAAAATTTAAATTATTCCGCTAATAACTTACCAACTATGCCCGCTCTTGAATTAAGAGGTTGAGGTCGAGATTGAGGTCAAGGCCGAGAAAAGAGAAAATGTAGGTCGAGTTGGTAACTCGACCAGTGGTTTTCCGATAACCTCATCCTTCGACGAGCTCAGGATGACAGATAAGAAATGTCACTCTGAGTCCATCGAAGAGTGACGCCTCGAGTAAAGCTAAGATTAACAAAATAGAAAAAAAGAAAAGTGCTAATTAGAAACTGTTAAAACAGTTTAAGTAATCTTGATGTATACAATTAGCCCCCGAATTCTCCTGAGGCTCAGGAGGAGTCTCTGGTGAGAGAATCCCACACAGGCGGCACAAAGACACGGAAAAGAGTTTAAGGTCAAGCTCGAGGTCGAGGCTGAGGCTGAGAAAAGAGGTCAAGGAAACAGCCTGCTTGACTGCGCAAGCAGGCAGGGTTTCAAGTTACTCGACCCAAGCTGCCAACGACCGAAACAAAATAATACGGCCTCAAGAACATCTCCGGCTGGGGAGCGAAGTCACAGCGGAATAAATGGAATTTTCAGCGCTTCAATAGACCTTTTGTTATCGGATATCATTTTTGTCTATGTCGCTAACAATATATCAAAGTGATAACTTTTGCGCCTTAAATTCCATTCGCTGGGACTGAGCGAACCCCCGTTAGGTGTTCTTTAGCCGTTGCCTTTTTTGGTTATTTTTTCGGCAAAGGAAAAAAGAACATCAATTTTTTCACCACAAAGACGCAAAGACACGACAAAAATGCTAATGTTGAATCTGAAAAATTAAGAGCACTTGATTTAAGTCAGCGTCAGACGACTTGAGTTGAGTGCAGACAAAGAAAAGTAAGAAATTAAGTGCTCTTAAGTGCTTATAAGAAATTAAAATGTCTCTACACCCTACTCATTCATGCGCTCAGGCATTCATGTATTCATTCACCCATGCAATCATGCAAAGTTAAAAACCTTAGTTATCCGCAATCGTTTTACCCCCCATTTTATTCATTGGAAAATGAAATTTTTAAATTAAAATATGAAAGAGCGTGGCTAATCAATATTGCGAATGAAATAGTGAAAATATCACCTGAAAAATAAAAAGGAATCTTATGAGTCTATCATTTGCCGAAAATTTAAAGAGTGGGTTGCAAGAATATGAGACGGGTACTCAGCGCTTTGAGAAAATCAACCATCACCTGGCGGAAAATATAGCCTGGAAAAAAGAATCTTATGAGCATCTAAAAAATCTTTTGCTTCACATGATAAAAATAGGTGCCTCCGATATAAATCTCGGCGGACCCAGAACCAACGATTATGTTTGGTACCGCGTCTATGGAAATTTAGAGCCGAGCCAGGAAGTGCCTACCTATACCAATGATGAGGTAGCCGCAATCGCCCTGAGCATTTTATCCGATCAACAGAAGGCGGTGCTTTTTAACGAAAGAAATATTGATTTTGCCTTTGCATTTTCCGCCAGTCAGGATCAAAAACCCTACCGATTCCGCGGCGATATTTACTACGAGAGAAATAACCTCGCGATCAATTTTAGACACATTGCCGAAAAAATATTTCCAATAGAAAGTTTAGAGATTCCCGAACCGATTCTCAAAAGGCTCGACATTCAACATGAAAAGTCCGGCTTATTCATAGTTACCGGTGTAACCGGATCGGGCAAAAGCACTACTCTGGATTCGATAACCGATATGAATAATCATAAAAACAAAGCCCATATTGTCATCATCGGTAAACCAATCGAATACGTCCACACTTCCGATAAGTCATTGATCACCCATCGCGAAGTGGGCGATGACGTGTTGAGTTTTCGCAATGGCATTATCGAAGCACTGAGACAGGACCCTAACATTATCATCGTCGGCGAAATGCGCGACCCGGCTACCATTTCGGCAGTTCTGGAAGCAACCGACAGTGGTCATAAGATTTTCTCTACGCTTCATACCAGTTCGACTGTCGAAAGCATTCACCGAATTATTGCTGAATTCCCGCCGGATGAACAGGAAAGGGTCAGATTCCGCTTGGCAGATACATTAAAAGTAGTAATTTCCCAAAAATTGGTTCCCAATAAAGAAGGTAAAAGAACCCTGGCTAAAGAAATCCTATCCGTGGATTATTCCGTTCAAGCCGCCATCCGAAATAATAACATTACCGAAATCTTCCAGATGATTACTGAAGGCAAAAATAAAGGCATGTTCACACTCCAACAGGATTTGTACCGACTGGTTAAGAACGGTACGATTACCGTGGAAACTGCGATGAACTACTGTAACAACAAAAAGATAATGCAGCAACTCTTAGGTTTTTAATTCCGATGCTACTCTCAGCTCCAAGCTCTATGTTCTCTTCAACGACTTCAGTAATGACTCACAGAAAGGATTAAAAAAATGTACTTTTTCGGAAATCTTAAAGCCGGTCTTTGGAATGCCTGGTTGGGCGTTCTGTTAATATTTCTGGCTAGCTGGACAATAATGGCTACCGATAAAAAGGCGCGCCGACGTTTATCGAGTACTTCGTGGTGCAATCCCAAGGAGAAAAAGTTAGTCTGGTCCGGCACCTTTTTATTATTTGCAATATTTCTATTCTCAATATTTGTCCCGCTCCAGCTCAATACCAATTGGTTTTACGTTGGAGTAGCCATTTTTCTCGTGGGATATATCTGTTTGGTGATTAGCTATTTTAATTATCTCAAAACAGCCGGCGATAAATCTAAAACCAAGGGATTTTATAATATCTCCCGAAATCCGATCTATCTTTTTACCTCTATCACCCTTCTTGGAATAAGTATCGCCTCGGCATCACTCATTATGTTGATTTTAGTAATCATCCACTTTATCATTTCCCATTTTGTCATCCTGGCGGAGGAGCGCCATTTTATGCATATTTACAAAAACACTTACAAAAAATATCTTAACCGAGTTCATCGTTATTTTCTATTTTTTTAGCAGATTCAATCCCGACCAGCCGGTATTAGCAGATAGTTAAATAAAATATATAATTATGAGACATGACCAACAACTCCGTCAGGAGTTGAACCTGCTTAACTCAGGGTTATAATCCTGAGTCTAAAACGGCCAAAAACTACCCAAGCAGATAGGTAAATGAAATATATAATCAGAGGACATAACCAACAACTCCGTCAGGAGTTGAACCTGCTTAACTCAGGATTATAATCCTGAGTCTAAAAAGGCCAAAAACTACCCAAGCAGATAGGTAAATGAAATATATAATCAGAAGACATGACCAACAACTCCGTCAGGAGTTGAACTTGCTTAACTCAGGATTTAATCCTGAGTTAAAAAATCCTGAAAACCACCCAAACCCCAAAGGGGTTTAACCCGTCTGAAAGAAACTCAATATCAATTCTATTGCGCGGCTTGCCTATATTCTGACTTTTTAAGCAGTCTCTACTTGCTTAAAATCATCTTCCTTAGTTCAGAATAATTATCCGTTTTCATCCTGTATAAATAAATTCCGGATGAAACGGGCATCCCCCAATCATCGCGTCCATCCCAGGCAATCTGATACTCGCCCAAATTCAGTTTCGCGTCAACCAGCGTCCTCACTTTTTGGCCGGTCAGATTATAAATCGTAATGTTCACATTACTCTCTTTTTCCAGCGAAAATTTAATCCGGGTACTGGAATTGAACGGATTAGGATAATTCTGGTTTAACTTAAATTTAGTCTGTACTCTCGGGTTTATTAGGTCACTGGTATTCGCTGTAATAATAAATGGTTCAGTCGGCGAGCCGGTAGTGTTGTCATTGATAAATTTTATAGTTTGATTACAATTAACTACCCTATCATTTTTACCATCGTACAACTTAAAACTAATGTCCTCGTTTTGCTCGTTACCAACTATGGTAAAATACCAAAATCCGTCCTGATCTTCCGAAAGCTTTTGCCAAAGGGCAACACTTCTACAATCACTTTCACCACCGGGACCAAATGCTCCTACCTTGTTGCCGTTAGTGTTTTCAAACTTTTCATTATCCAATTTCACACTTGCCATCAGAACCATATTATATTGAGTGCCTGAAATCTGATGCCAATCGGGTGAGTTGGCTATATCCATTCGCTTGCTCAGATATTTAGCCATAAGACTTTCTGGATAAATTAAAGTTGAAGCACTGGTTACTTTTAATTTATACCCTTGACCTGGCTCCATCAGGCTGAGGTCGCCTACCCAAAAACCAGGTGGATCGAAGTACGTTGCCGACTGGGTTTGGCTTTTGACCTGAAAAGCGCCCGGGACAATGCTCCGCAAAGCCGAATTGACCGCTATCGAATTTTGCGGATAATAGGCAATCCAATTCCATCCGCTTGCCAGTGCGATTGGAGTGGACGCATTTATGGGCGTACCGGAAACCGAAAAATGTTCAACCGCCTGATACATATTGATGAGGTAGGCTTTTCCATCTTCAATTTGGGTTAAATCACCTACCCATTTATTCTGAGCATGATAGTAGGTCGCGGACTTATTTTGACTCTTAATTTGAAAAATGCTACCGGTTAAGCTGGAAAAAACTGAATCTACCAGAGGATTATCAGAATGAATATTGAACGATACCCAGTTCCAATCTTTTTGTAAAGACAATTCTTGTTTTGCACGATTTCTCAATTCCAGTGGCTCAGCCGGACTTCCGATGGTAGTATCATTCTTAAACGAAATAGTCTGGACAATTGTCTCTATTGCATCGAGTTCTTCCAGGTAAATTTTGAAGCCAATCTCTTCGCCATTTTCTTTTCCCCGAATAGTAAAATACCAGTAGCCCTCGTAGGGAGGAGTAGGCTCGATCCAATTCCCTATCCCTCGACAATCTTCATCACCTGCGGGACCGAAAGCTGCTAATTGGTTATTATTTCCGCCACTGACAATTTTGCCGTTGATTTTGGCTTGTGCTACAACTACCATATTATATTGATTGCCCCTAATTGGCTCCCAATCAATCAAGGTCATATTGATATTCTCGGTAACCGTATTTTGTTCAACCAGAATATTTTTTAAGGTAATCGTAGTGTAACCATCTAAACTGGAGGTGACATCGTAGATTCCGGGAGAAACAGCCAGATGATATTCGCCATTAGCATCGGGATTAACCGTAACGTCACCAACTGAAATTGCAACATTTACGATATTACCTGCCGGTGGAGTAGTGGTCACTAACTTTACCTTTCCCGAAATAGCACTTTCCTGAACCGAGAGCTCGAGAAAGTCCGGATCTCCAACGGTCGAATTGTCAACAAATGTCAATGTCGGGTTACATCTATAGACCACATCGGTTCCAGCGTCATATATTTTGAAAGTTATCTCTTCGCCATTTTTGTTACCGACAATTGTGAAATACCAAAAACCATTATGTGCAGGAGGATTAGGCGCGATCCAGGAACCTATTCCTCTACAATCAGATTCACCGCCCGGACCAAAAGCACCAGCAACATTATTTTCACCACCTTCAAAGACATTATCATAAAGCTTAATTTCCACCATCGCAATCATCGAATATTGCGTGCCGCTAATCGGCTGCCAACTCGGAGGATCGGCAAAAATTATCAGTGGAAACATTAACAATAAAAAGAAACCGGCAAATTTCCGCCTCTCCCGAGCGTAGCTAAAAATTCGGATAAACTGAAATTTATCTTTTCTTAACATTTCCTTGTCCTCCTAAACCCGCTTAAACGGTGCTTTTAGGATTTATTAAAAATTCAAGGACAGAATTAATCCAGTGATCACGAATCCCTACTTCCTTATTGTAAAAATTTTTACATCCTATTTAGGGTTATTTAATTAATAAACATCTCTTTATTAGGGATTGACCGCCAAACTGGATTTTGTAGAAATATATGCCTGAACTTAAATCTCCGGCATTCCATTCCACGGTATAATTGCCCGAATTCTGAAATTGATCTACCAGAGTTTTTACCAGATTACCTTTTAAGTCATAGATTTTCAAATTGACAAAACCCGGCTCGGGAATTGTGTAGCTAATCGCAGTAACCGGATTAAAGGGATTCGGGTAATTTTGTGCCAGCACTAATTTAGCCGGCAGAGCTAAAGATACGTCTTTGGTTTCAGCCCCACTAAATTTGACGAATAGCGGCTCACCGGGCGCGCCCACTAAAGCATCGGAAACGAATTGAATTTTTTGCTCGGCAATCAGAGCGCATTTTTTCTTCGCATCCCAAATCTTGAAGCTTAAAGATTCTCCGTCATCATTACCCACAATGGTGAAATACCAGCATTTTTCCTCTTTCTTGCCGATTGACCGGCAATTACCATCACTGTCAAAAATTCCAATTGTATATCTCTCGGAATCAGTTATTTTTTCAGCGTCAATCTCCGGTTCTACTAGCGCAATCATATTGCTCTTATTTCCCGGCATTACTTTCCAACCAGCTAAATTTGAACCGGCTTCTTTGTGAGCCAGTGGTTTAGATACGGCACCAGTGACCAGAGGATAGGTTAAATAGGTTAAACTGTCGTCGGTTGTTATTTTCAATTTATAACCAATTCCGGGCGCCATCTCGGTAAGGTCACCGATCCAATTGCCGCCAATGCAAATAGCTGATTGATTTTGGTTTTTGACGATTATAGTATCGCCACCCAGAATACTTGCCAGCGCGGTATTGAGCGGCAATGCCGTCTGGGGTAAATATCCAATCCAATTCCAATTTTGAACCAGAGTAATAGTACTGATTACCGGGTTAATAAGTTGTCCCCGAAACGTAAAATCTTGAAAGGCATCATTCATTTTTATCAAGTACCCTTCGCCTTGGGTAATGTCTGATAGATCGCCAACCCAACCACCTATATATGTAGCTGAACTATCTTGATTTTTTACCTGATAAATTAAAGATGCGTCGGTAAGGTCAGCAAATACTGAATCTAGGGATGTTTCCTCCGGAGATAAATTAAAAGATACCCAGTTCCAATTTTTAACTAAATCGAATTTCTGCTCTTTGATAGCACCATCAATAGTCAAAATGATACTATTATCATATTGGCAATCCACAAAAACAATTTTTTCGTTGCATTCATAGATGCTATCGGTCTCAGTATCAAAAATCTTAAAACTAATCGTATCAGTTCCCGAGTTATTATCACTTACCATCGTGATATACCAATAGCCGTCAATATCCCAGGAGTTTTCCCAGAAAGGATGATTACCTTCCATCCAGGTGGCGACTCCGCGACAGTCACTAGTACCACCACTTCCAAAGGCGGCTAATTGGTCGCTCTTAGTTTTGGTAAAAAAACTACCTTCTAAAGAAACTACTACAAATTCGATCATATTGAATTCAGTTCCGGTAATTTTACTCCAGTTAATCAGACGCATATTAACACCTGATTTAACATTATTGGCCACCACCTGAACGTCATTGATTGTCACCGGAGCATAGCCATCAAGGGAAGCCGTTACATCGTAAACGCCTTGCCATACTGTAACCTCATAATGACCTGCACCGTCAACTACCCCTGGAAAATGATAAGTCGTGTCATCGTTTGAAACGATTATTTCCACATCAGTTAGTAACCCGCTTCCGGCTTTAAGGGAAATTGTCCCACTGATACTACCTTCGACGACCACATATTGCAGATGGAAATTATGCGTCGTTGGAGCGCCAGAAGTTACGTTAATTGTATCCGTTTCAGTTTCATATCCGGTTAATGCGGCCGAAACTCTATAGGCTCCAGCCGGTAAATCTAATATACTGTATTCGCCGTAATGATCTGGATTATTGGAAGGATGACTTGAACTTGAATACCCGGTAGTAATACTGGTGGCTGTTACGGTACATAATGATACATCTTCGATTCCTTCGAGAGTTACTTTTCCGATAATTGAACCGGGAGGCGGAGCATTCAAGGTAAAATCAACATTTTTCACCAATTTATCTGAAATGACGACATTCCGCACTGTCGGATCAGAAGAGTAGCCTATTAAAGTCCCCGTTAGTTCAATAGTTACATTATAGCTTCCAGGCGATAACTGCAGAAAATATTTGCCGTCTTTATCAGAATTAGTGGTATATGATTTAGAAAGATCTGTAGTCAAAGTTGCTTTTACGACCGCATCTACTACCTTGCCACTGCCGCCATTAATAGTGATCGTTCCCTGAATCCCGGTGCGAACGAAATAATATACTCCCATATCCAGCCTGGTTCCGTCCGGGTCCTGATCATCTGTATCGTCCGTCCAGGAAGTGCCATCGCCATCAAGGTCGGGATTGCCCGCGTCAATCGCCGGGGAATTATACTTAAGATGAAAGTCGTTACCACTGTAATCCACAAAAAGTGGGTCGCTATTAATGCATCCGGTACCAAAATAACTTTTCCCCGTACCATTTTTAATATCCGAATAAGTGGCTGAGACACTTCCCGTTCCTTCAATATAAATTGGATCAGGCAGATATTCACTCCAGATAATCGAGTTGACGATTGTGATGGTTGATGCATACTGACAGGCAATATCGTTACCATTGGATTTGGCAGTGTTTTTGGCAATAGTAACATTGCGCAAGACCGGATTAGAATTATTGAAACAGCAGATACCGCCTCCCGTTCCACCGGTCTCGTTGGCTTTATTATTGTAGATAAGGACTCTTTCCAGAGTTGGGCTGGACAAATAACAATGAATTCCCGCGCCACTATATTTGGCTACATTGTCGTGGATTACTAAGTTTTTTAGCGTAGGACTGGCATTATAACAATAAATACCACCACCGTAGTCAGCGCTTCCATTTTTGATCGTAAACCCAATCAAAATTGAGCTGGAAGTTTCACTACCGCTGAATTTAACTACAGATCCTTTTGCTTGACCGTCAATGATCGTATTCTGGATGTGAGTGCTATTACCGTCACTATAAAACAAAGAGCCAACCGTAATCTTTTTGCCTTTGAAGTCAATATTCTCCTTGTAAATGCCCTCGGCTACCAATACAGTATCTCCATTTACCGCTTCTTGTATCCCAGCCTGAATAGTCGCTTTATCACTCGGAACATTTATAGTAGTTCCGAATACCAGACCGGATAGTGCCACAAGAATCAAACCGGCGTTAAAAATCTTCTTTAACATGCTTCGCCTCCGTATTTTGTTTTAATATAAACCTTTTTTTATAAAATAAAAGTCCTTTTTTTACTTAATCAATTTTAATTATGATTTTTGGATTTAAAAGCGTTGATGCGTTGAGACAGGAATTCCGGCTATCTGGTCGCGATGCTCCAATGTGGAGATCAACTCTATTGGTTATCAGCGATAATATGCCGGTTATCACTTTAACCTCATGGCGCAATTTGAATAATTTTCAAGCCATCACCATCGGTGACGAAGGCATAACTACCATCAACAAAAACAGAGTTGGGAGTGGTTGACATTTCAAAACTACCTAAAATAAAAGGATTGGCCAAATCCGTAATATTAATCACGATTAAGCCTTTTTCTTTATCGGCTAAATAGGCATAATCGCCGCGCACAAAAATACTATAAACGAAACCGTCGGTCGGGCAGCTTGATACCAAAGCCGGTGCATTGGCGTTCGATATATCAACTATCACCAATCCATCTCTTCCATCAGCTAAGAAGGCATAATTACCTTGAATAAAAACATCTTGAGTCATACTCGTAGTAGGAAAATCCGCAACATATTGGGGATTTTGAACATCGCTAACATCTAATATCGTCAATCCCCGCACGCCGTAAGCCACATAGGCATAGCCATTAGTCACAAACAATTTATTGGCACTCTCATTAGCCAGGGTATTGGGCGGTGTAATATTTGAAATTATATGAGGCGTGCTACTCAGAATGGAAATGATGGACACACCTTTCTCTTTTTCACAAAGATAGGCATAAGGCGGCCCTCCCGTTACAAAAACATCAATTGGGACGCCGCTGGTCTGGCAACTGCCAATTAATTCCAGCGAATTGACATCCACAATGTTCAAACCGCCACTGTGATTGGTAGCGTAGGCTAAACCGTTATAGATATAAATTGACATAGTGCGATCGGGCAAACCTAAATTTTTTACAAGGGATGGTGAAGATGGGTTGGTTAAGTCTATAACGACCAAGCCGTTATACTGGTCAGCGACATAGGCTTTCCAATCCGAAATAAATATTTCAGTGGCAGTGCCTTTAGTGGCTAAAGAACTAACCAAATTTAACCGTACGTTTATTTTCCCCGCATCCGTAGGCTCTGAATAATATTGATTTTTAAATGCGCTAACCCGATAATAAAAAGTCCCGCACGGCTCAGAGATATTATCCAATAAAGTGGTTTGATTGCTATCTACCCGAGCATATCCTTCAACCCAATCAGCTGTTCCAACTTTGCGATCGAGATAAAATCCGGTTTCACCTTTGCTATTATCCTGCCAGGTGATTTTCACAATATCTTCATCAATTTTCGCTAAAGTTAAATTAGAAGGCGCCGGGAAGGTGTTATCTATTTCACCGGTTTCAGTGTAATTTGAGAAACGCTCCTCCGAAAATCCATATATTCGGTATCGAAGTATCTCGTTGATTTCGGCGTCTTCATCAATCCACCAGGTTTGATTTGTATCGATAGTAGCCGCACTCTGCCAACTTTCACTGCCGACTTTTTTGTCTATTTTAAAGCCTTTGATGTTAGATGGTTTGCTTTGCCAGGTAAGTTTGATTTTGTCAATGGCAAGTTTTTCATATTTAAGATTATAAGGAGCAGGGAAGGTAGAAACGATAAAACCTTCCGCACTGCCCGACACCGATATACCGCTAAAGGCATAAACTCGGTAAAAAACTGAATCACCAAAGGAAGTTTTATCACTAAAGGAAGTCACGTTTCTGTTGAAAGTTTTGTAATCTTTGATCCAATTCCCGCTGCTCACTTTCTTCTCAATTTTATAACCCTCCTCGCCAATACAGTTGTCTTTCCAGCTTACTTCAACTGTATCAGACGCCAGGACGGATATTGTAAGTTCCGTAGGAGTTGTTTTTTGCGAAAAATAGGCTACCACCTCGGAAAATTCCGATGACAATTCGGATGTGTCGCTTGCGGCTTTGATTTTATAGGCATAAACCAGGCTATCTCTGGTCCGAATTGTATCTACTAAAAAATTATCAAAAGTTTTCGCATATTCGAGATTCCAAACAGCATCCCCGACTTTTCGGGCGACGGTAAAAATAATATCCTGATCAGATTGGTTATAGTCCCAGCTGATTTCGATAGTGGCATCGTTTATCTTCTTAATTTTGGGATTTTCGGGAATATCAACACCCTTGGGCGAAGTGACTTTGCCGCAACCAAAAATCATCAACAATGAAATTCCTGCCAAAAATAATAACTCAATAATTTTCACTTTATTTTTCATCCAATCTCCCCAATCTCGGATAATTGACATTTCATTTTCAATTGTTGCCAATCATAATTTTCATTATTTCTCTGGTGCAAACAACAAGGAGTCAATGTGTTCCTTGGGTTTATAATATTTCTCGATTACTTCTCGGGCTGATTCCCTTTTTGCCATTCGCTCCTCAATAGGTTCGACTAGTTCCGCTTTCAGGATAATTATGATTTCTTTCTCATTTTTCTCATGACTACTGTAACCAAATATATACCTCAATCCTAAAACCCACCAAGGGAGGTCTTTTAATACCGGAACTCCTTTACGGACTACAATATCTTCGGTATTATAAAGTCCGGCGACTACTGTTTCCTCGCCATCATATAGAATGGCTTCAGTAGAAGCTTGATTTTTATTGACAATTACCTGTACCTGTGATGGTTGAACATCACTTTTTTCCACTCTGGCAACCAGATGGATGGCTTCTTTACTGCTGTCTTGAATAATTGTCGGAGTCACCTCCAGAATAAGCCCGGCGGAATAAAACCGATCAACTATGTTGCCCGAAAAATCAGTAGTTCGCACAGAAAAATCCTGACCAATCTGTAAATACCCTTGCTTTCCACTAATTACCGTGACGCTCGGCCGGGCGATCACCGTACCTTTATTATAATGTTCGATCATTTTGAAAAGGGCATTTAGATCAATTAAAGCTTCTCCAGATTCTAAGGTAGTCTTTACCGTCCCAGATATTATATCACTTAACACTTCCGACCCACCCGTAAAATCTAGCGAAGCCGCGACAGTGCCATTATAAATCGTTGACCAATCAATCCCGAGACTGTTGATAATGGATCTATCGGCTGTGAAAAATATCGAGCTGATCCGGACTTGCTTGGTGTCCGGAACTATCTCTTCCGCCGCTTTTTTCGCTTCAGCTACTTTTTCTTCCACTACAAAATCCTTGACGGTGTACGCCCCAGGAAGTTCCTCTACTACTAATCTGTTATAATTAGCGATCAGACTCAGGGCGTTTTTCCAGTAAATTTGAGTAATAGGAACGCTTATAGGTCCAGTGTAGGTACTCATATTGACTATTTTGCGTCCTTCATACTTCTGCGCCAGCGCTTCGATCATTTTAAAAGCTTCGGCTACCGGTACGTCGGGTGAAATGGTAATCAGTTCATCGCTGGACGGACTTTTACCGAGATTTACCTGAGAGTTAGTAGATCTGAAAAATAGCAATAGACAAATAAATAATACTTTCTTTTTCATATTTTATCCTTTCCCCTGCAGGTAGATGGTCTTTTCTACATAAACACCAATCCTATTTATTTTAAAAGTGACTGACTGGTTTTCCCAATCAATTTTTGATAAATAGCCGTAGGCTACTTTTTCACCGATTGATAGGCTAATGGTTCGGCCATTTTTATCTTTAAAAAATGCTATAGATGGGGTTAAACCTACCAGGATGGCTTCTTCAGTATTCAAATATTTTTCTTCTTCCTCTATTTGCACTGGTATATGTATTCCGGGATAAAAAGGATTAAACATTATATTTATCGTTTTAATCTCTCTTATTGGGATACTTTCGGGTTCAATACCATTCTCATCATAAAATGCCCGTAAGGTTAGCGTAAAAGGAATACCACTTTCCACAGCCAGCTGCTCTCTTATTTCTAATGATTCTACCAAGTACAGCTTGGGTTGATTTTCTATTTGATAAATGAAAGTGTATAAAGAATTAAAGGGAACTATACCGTTGATCAAATAATCATTATATTTTGTTCCTTGAATTTCGCCACTTTTACTTGGTTTGTAATTAAAAACCATTTCAGGGCAAAATTTCCGGCATATTTGGGTAAGGTAATCATAAGTAATGGTGGGGTTATCCTCTTTTACTATGGCTTTTTTAAATCTAGCTATTTCTAATTCTAGTTCCTGTATTTCTCGCAGAAGATCTTCTTCTTCGCCCAGACTTTCCAGTTGACTATTAAGCATTTTCAGGCGTTTAGTAAGTTCCTGATTATTCTTTTTTAAACCTTCTAATTTTTTCTCCGCGCTAGAATTTGATACGACGCTCCCTATAATAACTATCAGTAAGATCACCGCCAGAGCTATTGAATTTCTTATTTTATAAGGCATACTAATGTTCTGTTACGTATTTGATTTTTTCCTCTGCCATTTTCGCCAATTTATGTTGCGGATACTTTGTGATTAGCATTCCCCAGCTGTCTATGGCTTTGGCTTTATCGCCGAGGGCATTATAACATCTCCCCAACATCAAAAGGGCATCCGGAGTTTTAGCCCCATCTTGGTTGGCAATTTCTTCAAAAACATCTTTCGCCTGAGTCGTTTCACCCATCAGGAATAAACACTCACCAATTAGATATTTCGCACCATAAGTAAAGGGGCTATCCGGATATTTCTCGACAAATTGGGAGAGTTTCTGATAACCTTCCTGAATATTTCCCGATAGATAAGTCTCAGCCGCCTCTCGATAAACAGTATAGGGAGTAACTCGTGGGGTAGATTGGGGAGGCGGTGGCTGACTGCTTACACTGGAAGATTTAGTCTCAGATAATTTGGGAGCACTTTCTTTAGCGATTGGTTTTTTCTCCTGATCTGCCGGAGGTTTAGCTGGAATTTCTTGGGCTTTCGGTATTATCGGCGCGGGTTTAGGGACTTCCATCACCCATTTTTCCTGATCTGCATAGGAAAAATTCATAACAAATAACAGCACGGGAATAGATTGTACTTCCGATGTTTTTACATCAGAAACTATGCTCCCTGGGAAATATCTGGTGATATAGGCAATATTTTCTTTACGATTAGTAACACCTTGAATCATAAAGCCACTGGTATCACTCTTCAGATAATTAACCCATGTGATAGGGTTTTTAGAAAAGGCATCCGAGAAGGCTATTATTGTACGATGCCATTGACTCTTGTTACCGGAAATAATTTTTATTTTATCCATACTTTTTCTTTTACTGGTAATCTGCTGAGAGAGTTCATTGGCTCTGGCAAACATGGTATTTTTATGCCTTAATTCGGCTTCAATATTATAATTTTGGCGTTGTAGTTCTACAATCTCACGCTTGTCTTCCAGATTTCTGAGAGTACCGGAATAAGTAAAATAAAAGATGGCGATAAACAGGATAAAGCCATACCAACCAATCTTGAAACGTTTCTGATTCTCAATAATTTTTGCCGGTAAGAGATTAGTATTATAAAAAGCTTTATTTTTAGGATCGGCCGTCTTTAATGCCAGTGAAATTGGTATAGCATATTTGGCTATGTTTTCCGGTGAATATTTTCGATTGATAGTGGCTATATTAATATTTTTGAACTCGAAACGGCTGACTTCCGTTGTTTCGCCGAATTTGCTACTAAAAAATCTTAGGTCTTCATCTCGCACCATATTACCGGTAAGAATCAAATGTTGTACTGGTGGAATATTGGATACGTCCTGTTCAAGAATGATCTTGGAATAAATCACTTGCCTGATATTTTCTGCCCGGGAATTAGTATCGCCGATAATTTTGAAGGTTTTAACGTGGGTATTATTTCGCATTACAATACCCGCTTTATACTCCGAACCTACGTATATTATTAAAACATAATCGGTTTCCGGAAAACTATAGTTGGCTCTAATTAAATTCATCAAGGCAATTTCATTCGTGTCAATAAAACTAAAGATGAATCTCTTTTGCGAGATCAGTGGTCTGACTTTGAGAATTGCATTAAGTAAATCGAATTCCCCCCTGTGTAAAAATGCCAGCGTCGTGCCGTCATAATTCGGTATGCTTCCGATGGCATATTTCTTGGACTTTACTTCCTCTTCACTTAGAATCTCAGACTTGATTTTTTTCTTGATGGCTGAGAGCGATAGGGGCGCATCAAAAGTATGATAAGATATTTGCTCTTCGTTGGCATTGAGCGCTATTTTGCCGGTTTCGAGTGAAAAATTACTTAAAAATCGCTGGAGTTCTGAGGTAGAAGTCCCTCGTTCTTCGTTAACTTCTCTTATCTCATCTGCTAATTTATCGCTTTCAAGTTCATCAAACTCGGAAATTTCTGGTAAATCAGATCCTTCTTCTTTAAGATCAAGATCGCTCTGTATATCAAGGTCGGTATTGCTTAATTCGATGGTCGGTATTTTATCAATCTCTTTTTTGCCAAAGAGGTGTTCAGATAGAGTAACTTCACCCAAACTTTGGATTTTAATTATATCTTCATCCCTTACGAGATGAGCTATCTGTAGATCTAATCCATCCTGAAAAATACCAAAGAAATTTTTCACTTTTTACTCATTCATCGGGTTATACAATAATTTCCTGATACGAAAAAAGCTGTTCTATTCTTTTTCTATTATTGGAATAGTCGAGAGCGTTTTCTCTACTGATAATTTTTTTACTATATAAGTTATAAAGGTCTTGTTCCATTGTAACCATTCCGTACTTCTTGCCCTCAGTGATCATCTGGTAAATCTCACCAATATTTTTGTTCCGAATAGCAGCTTTTACCGAATCGGTGACCGACAATATTTCTTTGGCTAAGGTCAATTTACCATCCCGATCAGGCACTAATTTCTGAGAAATTACCACGCTAAGGGTATCCGCCAGCCTGAGTCTGATGCGCTCTTGTTCTTCAGGTAGAAATTCGGCGATAATTCGATGAATACTTTCCACCGCTGAACTAGTATGTAAGGTCGTGAATACTTTATGGCCGGAATCGGTAGCTTCCAGAACCGTAGCAATCGTCGGCGCATCACGCATCTCACCTACAATAATTATATCGGGGTCTTGTCTTAGAGCCTGAATTGTGCCTTCTCGAAAGCTCAAGACATCGCCGCCGACTTCTCGATGTCGGATAATACATTTATTAGATTTATGGATGAATTCCAAGGGATCGCTAATAATTACTATATGGCCTTCATTTTCTTTATTATTTAAATTTATTATCGAATCAAGAGTAGTACTTTTCCCTGAACCGGTGATGCCGGTCACTAAGATTAAGCCCGATTTTTCGTGACGTAGATTAAGCTTTTTCAAAATCGGATCGGGAATGTTCAATTTCTCAATCGGGAAAAGTTCCCGATTCACTCTTCGGAAATTGCCAACCAGGACGTCATTATCGTAATATATATCGCCTCGAAAGCGATTGGCTTCTTCATTTTCGCCAAAACTTATACCCAATGAAAAATCAATATTTTTCTTATCAAATAGAATAATTTTTTGGTCATCGGACAAGATACTGAGCAAAATAGCGGTGACTTCATCATTGGAATAGCGCTTGGCCTCCGGATCGGGGTATTTTCGGCCATATACTCGATACCAGATTTTCACATCTAGCAGAGAGCCGCCAATATCTATATCGGAAGCATCTATTTCTTCCATCTTTCTCAATAAGCTCTTTAAATTATCATAAGCTTCCTTTTTCCAAGCGGAATTGAAGGTAATTAATTTATTAATATTTTTAAACCTGGCTGTACCCATCAAATATTCTGGTAAAGCTATTTCCATTTCAGGTGTAAAAGATAATCCCATTTTTACCTCAAAGACTTATGTAAATTGGTTAATCCTAATCTAATCCGCATGTACAGAAAACTTAAAAAGTGAAGTTAAGTTAAATTGGACATCATTCACTTTCCGTCGTAACCAGCTTTAGCATAATAATTCGCTGGATTGACTTTCGCCATTTTAGGTAAAGGCAATTTATTAGGTTAATCATAAATTTTTTGAGCAACTTTTCTCCCTTGAAGGCAAAGAACTCGAGTAATTTCTTACGCTCAAAAAAGCGGGCGCTTACCGGCGTCTCCGCTCTCAATACACTGGTGGTTGGACTATTGATGACGAAACTCTCTTCGTTCCAGGTATCTCCTTTTTTCAGATAATCCACCGAAGTATTGCTTAACCATACGGACACCTCGCCGCTTTCAATTAAAATAATCGAACTGGCCATTTTATCGGTAACTCTTATATTCTCTCCAGTTTCGAAACTGTAAATCGAACCAAGCGCCAAAAAATCTTGCTTGTCCTCCTCTGAAAATCCACTTAAAATAGCAGTTTCACCTTTTTCGACCGGTTCCGTCCCCGGTTCGAAAATTTTCAGGAGAGGCCCATACAAATCCTGGGAATATCTTATGCCTTCCTTGACCGCATTGAGCAGTTCATCAATATTAATTGGCTTCGATAAATACTGGAATGCCCCGGCGTGGACGGCTTTGATTGCCCCTTCGATACTGGAAAATCCGGTTAAAATCATCACAACTGCCAGAGGTTGCTTTTGCTTAATTTTCTTCATCAGCTCCAAGCCATCCATATTAGGCATAACCATATCAACCAGATATAGATCAAAATCATCATAATCCATTTTTTCCAGGGCTTCCTCGCCATCGGCGGCCAGGGTGACCTTATATCCGGCTTCCTCAAGGATTTCCTTGCAGAGCATTCTGATAGTTTTATCGTCGTCTACGACTAAAATATGACTTTGCATAATTTACTATTCTCGCTTCTCTCTTCTTTCTTTGATTAAGTCTAATTTCTTTAGATTTTGTAATCTGCTCAGGATACGTTTTATATTATCGAGCGCTTCTGCTACCTGCTGACTGCTTCGTAATAATTTCTCGTCATTATATTGTTGGGCCGCATTTTGTAATCGGCGCTCCACCAGGGCAAAAACCATCAATTGATTATTGATGTCATGGTCAATACTCGCGATGGAAGCCGCCACTTCGACGACCTCTTCATACTTACGCATCAATTCTTCCTGATCACTCATATAATTTTTCCCTTATTTTTATTTTCCATCATCATTATTCCAATTACAACGATCAGCCCACAGTGTCAAGCGGCGAACCATCAAATCAGAAAAATAACTTTCGCCAAATTCTTCTTTACCTCTGAACAAAATCGTCTGTTTCCGATAAAATAACATTCTTGGATACACTTCAAATTCGACATTCAAAATTGCTCTAAAGCCATTCTCCTTTCGATATAATCATAGTAATCTCCACCACTAACCAATTTCCCGGTGAAAGACTGGCATTGCTCCATCAGGCAAATTTTACCGGGTAAACCAATGACCTTTTGGTACACCTGCGGCAACTCTTTACTACTTAATTTTCAAAAAACTATGGATTGCTTAACGATAATATCCGATAGCCCTCATTGAATCCAGTAGGCTAATCTTAAATCTTTTAAGCCTCCTTTAGTAACGAGATCATTGATCTCATCATCATCCAGAGCCTTATTCAGAATCTTAACCTCATCTAATGTGGCATTAGTACAATTTAGCCTTGTAAAAAGCGAACCCAGTAGCTCTGTCAAGAAACTTGTATAGGTAGTCTGATTAACATCACCTCCGATGGTAACATAGCTATCATCCGTGCGACCCCGCCATTTCTGGGTTATTTTAACTCTCTTGTTATCAAATGCCAGGTCAGCAATCGAAATAGAAATTTTTGCCTGATTAGCGTTGATTTCCTTATAAGTGGCTACGACATAATGCCAACCGTCTATATCACTCATTTCATATTCAGTTTTGCTAATGTCAACTTCATCATAGCCATACGATCCACTGCCATTATAAATATCGAAAGCAACTTTAACACTTGCTGGTATAATAGTAATTCCAAGAATTTTAAACGCTGAGATTTTACGGGCTCTTACCGACCATATAGGGTTATGATCACTGGTGCTCTTTTTCTCAGCAGCTAACAGTCCCCAATCCGTACCAACGCTGGCAAAATTGACCCAGGTACCGACAGTAAGTTCACCGGCTTCTGGTTCGATAATATCGTTCCCTACGTACACGTAATCATTACTTCCGTCGAAATCGAGAGCCGAGCCATTTTTGCCATTGGCTATTCTGGTAGGTTTATAATCTGTGACACCATTTCCTAAAAGTCCATTATTGTTGTTGCTGGAGCCATCGAAAACCAAATTAGGGTCAGTTTCATCGAAATCAAAGCCGAATACCTCGTCTTTTGGATGTTTCTCTATTACGAATTTCACCATCGCCTCGGTCTTAAAATTCTTCTCTCCTTTTCCAATCTGCTGAGTGATAAAAGATGAAATCCGGATACTATCTCCATCCGGATTGAGCGCAATATAGCGAATGCTATCAATTGTGCCACCAAAAAAATCAGATAACTTATTTTTAAAATTTAAGTCTAAGTTCTCTCTTAAGAATCCTAACAGATGCCAATCATCATCGTCATCTAATGCGTAGGCCTTTTTCAACGAATAGGTCAGTGCAAAATCACGGAGATTCTTAGAATTCATAAAATCCATACTCTCGGTTATCTGGTCGGGAATATTACTAACTCGCTTCTGGACACCCACCGTAATCGCCGTGAACGTCACGGTAAGAATAATCACTCCAATTAAAATTGCTCTACCCATTTTAATTCCTCCTCACAGTCATTTTTAAGTATATTTTTATCATAAATAAAAATTTATGAAATATTTCCAAAAAGTCAAATTGGTTAAAATGTTCCGCTCACCGGGTCCAACATAGCTGGTTTCAAAGGAAAATTGCAGGTCAGCTTTTAACAAGCGGATATAGTTTAGCGAATCGGCCGGGGTAGTAATTTGTTTCTCATTAATATCAAAGTAGGAAAATTTCAAATGTCTCAACCATAAGGGTACATTTGAGCCAGGCACAAGCGTTCCATTTTGCTTTACTTTAATCGGAAACCCCCGGCTGGAGCTATCTCCGCGTGAAATACTAATCGTATTGATTGTAGAACCCATTACGTCATTAATCAAATCATACTTGGTTTTAAACACAAAACTGTCCGGCTCAGCCGCTAAAATGCGTCCGCTTTCAACTCCAGCTCCAACTTTCCCCAGGTAGTTATCTAACTCCTGATATTGAACCTCAGCCGCATTATTAAGCGTCACATGGAAAGTGGTGTCCTGCGAAGAAGCCTGCAAATTAAAAAGGGTCGTAAAGATGGTAATCAAAAATAAACCGCCGATACTTGTCGCAAAGATCGCATCTAATAAACTGGTCATACTACATAAGATTATAATAAAGGTTATTAAACTTTAGAGTATCCAGAATCACAAACGGATTAGTCCAGATTCTTACATCTACTCTCTGGTAATCAGTTTCACCGCCGGCATCCACTCCGCTGGAATCAGTATAATGGCTACTAACATGATAAATATACCAGACATCGTTTGCCCAGATTCGCACAGAATCGGTGCCGGAATAAGTATTATTAATATCATCGAAATTAACCAATTTCCCTTTCGTTTCTACGGTAATTTTATCAAAAACTTTACTGGCTAATTTCACCGCCTGATTCATATAGATTGATTGATAGACGATTTGTCTCTGATTATTGATCGAGGTATTCATCGTTAATACTACTGAGGTAAAAAGGACAATCGAACCGATCAAGGCAAACATTTGAGGATAACCCAATTCTAACCCTCCGAGGCGGCATAAGAAACTTCAGAAATGGTGGTAGCGCCCTCTCTGATCTTTTCTAATCCGGAATCGAGGATCGAGAGCATTCCCTGACCTTCGGCGATTTTTCTGATTTCGTCTTCGTTGACTTCGGCACCCGAGCCCAAGATAGACTTCCTAACTTCCGGACTGAAATAAAGCGCTTCGGCTAAACTAATGCGGCCTTTATAGCCGCTATTGCATTTCTTACATCCGGGACCAGCGTCAAATATTTTCCCGGATTGCAAGTCTTCTTCCGTCAAACCTAATTCCAATGCGGCGGGGAACTTTTCGGGCGCTAAAGGCACCCGGCAAAAAGGACAGAGCTTGCGCACCAATCTCTGGGCAACGATAATATTAATAGCATAAGCCAATAAAAATGGTTCGACGCCCATTTTATAGAGACGTGAGATCGCGCTGGGGGCATCGTTCGTATGCAAAGTGGTAAAGGTCAAATGACCGGTATTAGCCAGTTTAACCGCTACATCAGCCGTGATTTTGTCTCTGATTTCGCCAACCATCACAATATCCGGGTCGTGCCGTAGGATCGTTCTAATAGCATCTTCAAAACTTAATTTTCGACCAATCTTTAATTGCCTGGCGCCCTTGATAGCATACTCGACCGGGTCTTCAATGGTCAGAATGTTTTTCGACTCGTCCATTACATGATGGAGAGCCGCCAGAAGAGTAGTACTTTTACCACTACCAGTTGGTCCTGTAAGAATTACTATTCCCTTGGATTTACTTATGGCTCTTTGAAAATCTGCTTCAGCCTGGGGTAAGAAGCCTAATAGTTTTAAGTCGGCGATTACATTTCTATCGTCTATGATCCGGATAACAATGCTCTCGAAACGCCTTTCATATTCTTCAGAAATGATAGGCAGAACCGAAACCCGATAGCGAATCAAATAGTTATCCACTTTCCGCTGAAAAAACCCATCCTGGGCGGTATCTCTTTCGAAACGATCAACTCCAATCGTTCGATCTTTGACCACCGCCGACATTGCCTCCGGTGAAACATTTTCCTGCCGATACCATAATTGTAATCTGCCATCAATTCTAAAATAAATGTCAACGTTATTTTTTTCGTAAGGAATTATATGAATATCGCTGGCTTTCCTCCGGACGGCTTCGATCAAACAGCCTTCATAAAGATTGACTAATAGACTTTTATTGATTTCCTCATCCAGAGAATATTCGTCTAATTCAGTAATTCGTTTTTCTTCGCTTATTTCCGGCTCAACTACCGCTTCCTTTAAAAGGTCTAAAAATTCATTCTCGCGCGGGGATATTAAATCAATCAATTCCTCAATAGTCTTAAGAGGAGTATAAACCACTTCATATTTTTTAAATTCGGTTAAAAGTGGAATTTTTTCAACGACCTTCTCGGTCGGATTAGAGGCTAATACCAGCAATCTATTCCTGGAACCATTAATTACTTGATAGGGCAGAACTTTGTAATAAAGAAGTTGATTTTTGAGCTCATCCGGAAATTTGGCTAATATTTCCTTAGTATGTTTTATTTGAGCCGGATCGAGCTTTTCTGGATTAACTCGATAGGTGCGGAAAGCATACAATTCCGCCAGCGTGCCAAATACCGCATCAGGATCAATTTTGAAATTGGATACGAGAATATCTTCCAGTCTTTTGGAACTATAGGGATCCCCATCGCTCTGGATTTTGAGCGCCTGCTCCAGAATTTCTGGGCTGACTACGCCCTTCTCGACCAGTATTTGCCCCAGTCTGGAACCGCCTACCACCGTTGATTGCTTGTCATTAGTCATTGGTTATTCGTTACTAATCATTGATTACTGATTGTTGGTTGATTATTGGTCATTGCTTATAGTCCTTTTTCGTTCTTTTTTACCAACAGTCTTAATATACATATTAATTTATTTTTTTCAATAAAAATATGTTGTCTCAGGTCAAGGTCGAGGTCGAGAAAAGAGAAAATGTAGGTCGAGTTGGTAACTCGAC